>QZKS01000086.1 GCA_003599865.1 Desulfobacteraceae bacterium | reverse complement strand
AAGGCAAATGCCGCGGTCTGTTGCTGGGAGAAGAAAACAAGGGCATGAAAGTAATGTTTCTCATGATGAATGAAGCAAGATTGGGTGTAGGTCTTCAGGGTTTTGGTTTTGCCACCTCATCCTATATCAATGCCGTAAATTATGCCAAGGATCGAAAACAAGGCAAAAATCTGCTCCAGATGATGGATGCCAATGCACCCAGTGTATCGATTATTGAACATCCGGATGTGAAACGCCAGTTGCTTTTCATGAAATCGTTGATCGACGGCATGCGTGGTCTGATCTACTTCACCAGCATGTGTTTTGACCTGGCAAAGGTTTCCGATACAGAAGAAGACAGAGAAAGATATCAGTGCCTGGTCGAAATTCTGACACCCGTCGTAAAAGCCTATTGCACAGACAAGGGATTTGATGTCTGTGTCCAGGGTATGCAGGTATATGGCGGATATGGATATATCCATGAGTATCCCCAGGAGCAGTTGACACGCGATTGCAAAATCACCAGTATTTATGAGGGGACCAACGGTATTCAGGCCATGGATCTTTTGGGAAGAAAGCTCGGTATGAAAAAAGGCAAGCCTTTTATGGATCTTCTTGGTGAGATGAATAAAACGATTGCCAAAGCAAAAGGGATCAAGGGGCTTGAGGATATGACGGCAAAAGTGGAAGCGGCTGTGAATAAATTGGGCGGTGTTGCCATGAATATGGGCGCAACCGCCATGTCGGAAAAAGTTCTGGATGCATTTGCTTCGGCGCTGCCATTTTTGAACGCTTGCGGTGACGTGATCATGGCTTGGATCCTTCTGTGGAGAGCATCTGTTGCAGCTGAAAAAATCGCGGGTGCCAAGAAAAAAGAAGCATCTTTCTATGATGGCCAGATCAAAACAGCTCAGTTTTATATGAATTCCATGCTGCCGTTAACCATGGGCGCCATGGATGCACTTCTTGCAATCGATCCTTCCATCATGCAGATGCAGAACGATTCTTTTAACGGATGAAATATAATTTCCGTCTGATAAGAAAAAGGGGGCAGCTTTTTAAGCTGCCCCCTTTTTTTAACCAATGAAAAAATAAGGGGGCTTGACAATCTCAGATTTGCGATAATCTTTTTACTGGTAAAAATCTTGTAGCATACAGGTACGTTTAACCCAAACTGTTCGTTTTGGTGTTGGTCCTGTTTCTTGATCGGGACAATTTTGAATGCATATGATCGGAAAGGAGTAGCAAATGGAAGGAAAAAAGGAAACCCGTCAATTTCAAACAGAGGTTCAGCAGCTTCTGAAGCTTATCATTAATTCCCTATATTCGAACCAGGAGATTTTTTTGCGTGAGCTGATTTCAAACGCTTCTGATGCAATCGATAAATTGCGTTTCCAGTCGCAGACGGATTCCGGGATTTTAGAAGATGGTTCGGATTTTAAAATCCAACTGATCCCGGATAAGGAAAAAAAACAGCTTATCATTTCCGATAATGGTATCGGCATGACCTATGAAGAGGTCATGGAAAATATCGGGACAATCGCAAAAAGCGGTACGGCCACATTTCTTAAAGCCATTGAGAAAACGAATAAAAATGATGCCTTGACACCGGAGCTCATCGGTCAGTTCGGGGTTGGTTTCTACAGCGCTTTTATTGTCGCGGAAAAGGTTACCATTTTAACCCGTGCCGCAGGTGCAGGCACCGGCGTGAAATGGGAATCAACCGGTGATGGTTCCTACACCATAGAAGCGTTTGAGAAAAAGACGCGCGGTACCGACATTATCCTGAAATTGAAAGATGCCGAAGAGGACGAACAGGATTTTACCGACGAATGGACGATCCGGGAGATCGTGAAGCGGCATTCTGATTTTGTCAATTATCCGATCGTCATGGATGTTGAGAGAAATGAACCGATTCCGGAAAAGGAGCAGGTCCTCGACAAGAATGGGAAACCGATGGGTGAAACCACACGCAAGGTTGTGAAAGAAGAAACCCTCAATTCCATGAAAGCCATCTGGCTGAAAAATAAAGATGAAATAACGGAAGAAGAATACGCGGAGTTCTACAAGCATATCGGCCATGACTGGAATCCACCGTTAACAAAACTCCATTTGAAAATGGAAGGCACAACGGAGTACAACGTATTGCTGTATATCCCCTCCCGGGCACCCATGGACCTTTTTTCTCCGGAACGGAAACACGGACTTCAGCTTTATTGTAAACGTGTTTTTATCATGGACAATTGCAAAGAATTGATGCCGGATTATTTCAGCTTTGTGAAAGGTGTTGTGGATGCACCGGATCTGAATTTGAATGTAAGCCGTGAAATATTGCAGCAGGATCGTCTGGTGCGCAATATCCGCAAGAACCTGGTCAGCAAGCTGTTTAAACTGTTTTCCGACATGGAAGCAGCGAAATATGATGAATTTTATAAAGAGTTTGGTCAGGTGATTAAAACCGGAATTCATACGGATTTCGAGAATAAAGATAAGATATCCGAACTTGTTCGATACAGGACAACCAAGTCGGAGGATAAGCTGATCTCCCTGAAGGAATATGTTTCCCGCATGAAGCCTGACCAGAAAGAGATATATTATATTACCGGAGACAACCTTTCTTCCATTCTGAACAGCCCGCATCTGGAAGCATTAAAGGAAAAAGATTATGAAGTGCTTCTCATGACCGACCCGGTGGATGAATGGGTTGTCATGTCCCTTACGGAATATGACGGGAAAAAGCTGAAAAGTGCAGAAAAGGGAGATCTTGACCTGGATCAGGTGGATGAGAAAAAGAAGAATGAATTTACTTCGTTGTTTGACCATATCAAGGCTCGGTTGGAAAAGCATATTAAGGAAGTGAAGGCATCAACCCGCTTAAAAGGTTCTGTTGCATGCCTTTCCGGCGATAATTATGACATGAGTGCCTATATGGAGAAGATCTTGAAATCCACAGGACAAAGCATTCCGGAAACAAAAAGAGTACTGGAATTGAATGTCGGGCACCCGGTTATCGCAGGTATAAAAGAATTGTTTGACAAAGACAAAAAGGATGAACGGATCAATGATTTCAGTGATCTGCTTTATGATATCGCGGTCATTGGAGAAGGGGGAAAAGTCTCCAATCCATCCCGTTTTTCTCAAAAGATCGGAGAATTGATGAGCCGGTCGTTGAAAAGCTGATTTGACCCCCTAACGCGTTCATTTTGCAAAGAACCGGTTTGTGAAAATGCAGGGCTTACAGCTCTGCATTTTTATTTTATGAAATAGCAAATATAGGGGAAAATATGAATGCATTGTGATAAAAATGGAATTTTGTGATATAGGGAATTGAAATATTAGAAAATCTAAGTTATAATTTGAATAGTATGTCTCCAGAAACACTAATACCATCTAAATATCATTCAGATTGGGGCACGCCATGGAACAGAAGGACTCTGCAGGTCATGAAAGCTGCAATAGGGCTGAACCAAGAACAGTCGTAGACAAGTACTATAGCGTGGAATTTTCTTTTGAAGGGCTGGAAACGGTCTACCAATTCAGAATCTGGGATTTATCAGAACATGGAATGTGTGTTCTGGTTCGAGAGGATTCAGCGGTTCTCACCTATCTAAAAGAAGAAGAGAGTTTTAACATGAAATACTACTCTGCCGATGTTCCTGGAAAAATTGAACAACTGGAAACCAAGGTACGACATATTTCCAAGGATAAACAGGGGCGTTTCAAGGGTCATCTTATGGTCGGACTGCAGATTATTGAAAAAGAAAATGAATCTTTACATTAAAACGAAAGGGTTTTACGTCGCATGTCAGTGTTTACATATCAGGATATCTTTGCCCTTGAGGAAGACCAAACCAAATACCGTCTTTTAACCACATCACACATTGCATCAAGTGACTTTGAAGGCAACGAAATCACAAAGGTTTTTCCTGATGGATTAACGGAATTATCGGAAAATGCTTTTTCCGATGTTTCCCACCTTCTTCGTTCTTCTCATCTGGCGTTTTTGAAAAAAATACTGGATGACCCTGAAAGCTCCGGAAACGATCGATATGTCGCTCTTGAAATGATCAAGAATGCGGTTATTTCTTCGGATTTCATTTTCCCCATGTGCCAGGATACGGGTACGGCAATTATCATGGGCAAAAAAGGACAGCATGTCTGGACAGGATTTCAGGATGAAGAAGCACTGGCAAGGGGGGTATTTAACGCATATCAGACCTTTAACTTGAGATATTCTCAAAATGCCCCTCTTAATATGTATGAGGAGGTCAATACCAAAACCAATCTTCCAGCTCAGATTGACGTCCATGCGGTTCCGGGCAATGATTACCGTTTTCTTTTTATGGCAAAGGGCGGAGGATCCGCAAATAAAACATATTTATACCAGGAGACAAAAGCGATTCTGAATCCAAATGCGCTGGAAGCATTTCTTGAAAAGAAAATGAAGTCGCTGGGAACATCGGCGTGTCCTCCCTATCATCTATCCATTGTAATCGGCGGGATGTCTGCCGAACTGAATCTGAAAACCGTCAAGCTTGCCTCAGCAGGGTATCTGGATGGATTGCCCAAAACGGGAAATCCTTTTGGACGGGCATTCCGGGATACGGATCTGGAAAACAGAATGCTCGAAAAATCAAGATCTTTTGGAATCGGCGCTCAATTTGGCGGCAAATATTTCTGTCATGATATCCGGATTATCCGGATGCCAAGGCATGGTGCATCCTGTCCTGTCGGTATCGGGGTCAGTTGCAGCGCGGATCGAAATATTAAAGGAAAGATTAACAAGCAGGGGATTTTTCTGGAGCAACTGGAAACAGATCCGGCAAAATATCTGCCGCATTCCAAAGAGCAGGACACCAGGGCCGTGCAGATCGATCTGAATCGTTCTATGGATGAGATTCGCAATATTCTGACACAATATCCGGTTGCAACCCGATTGGAATTAACCGGAAAAATCGTGGTGGCAAGGGATATCGCGCATGCGAAAATAAAGGAAAGGCTGGACAACGGCGATACACTCCCGGAGTATTTCAAAAATCACATTATCTATTACGCAGGCCCGGCTAAAACACCGGAGGGGTATCCATCCGGTTCTTTCGGCCCCACGACTGCAGGCCGGATGGATGCCTATGTTTCATTGTTCCAGGAAAACGGGGGATCCATGGTGATGCTTGCAAAGGGCAATCGGTCCAAAACGGTCACGGATTCCTGCAAAACTCATGGGGGGTTTTATCTGGGGTCAATCGGAGGACCGGCTGCCAGACTGGGAAAAGACTGCATAACAAATGTCGAGACCATTGAGTATCCTGAGCTTGGAATGGAGGCCGTATTTTTAATAACGGTAAAACAATTTCCTGCATTTATCATTATCGATGATAAGGGAAACGATTTTTTTGAAACCCTTTTGGACTGAATATGTGTTCATCCTGCATCTGATCGTGTGTTGCCGGCTTCAACCTCCATACACGTGTTTATCATAAGAATCTCTGTTTTTATTGGATTTTTTTCTTTACAAGCGTTATCCATTGGTATAATTTAAATCATTTTCAGTGTATATATTCAGCCGAATATATTCCATAAAAAATTCTGGTTTTTCATAATCGGTTCCATGGTGATTCAAACCGAAACGCTGGATTGCCGCATTTCGCCGAACAGCAGATCACATGACAATGGTGAAAAATTGGGAATAACGGTTCTTTATCAGTAAATTGTTTTTCCGCAAAACGATGAAACCGTAAAAAGCCGAAATTCTGCAATTCCGGTTTTTTGCGAAGCTATTAAAACAATGAATTGTATGATCAGCAAAGGAGAGGTTATATGGCCAAACAAATGCAAACAATCGACGGAAATACCGCAGCCGCTCATGTCGCTTATGCCTTGAGTGATGTGGCAAACATCTATCCGATTACCCCTTCTTCACCGATTGGAGAGATCGCCGATGAGTGGGCCGCAGGCGGTCGAAAAAATATTTTCGGACAAACACTTCTGGTAAGACAACTGCAATCAGAGGCAGGCGCATCTGCTTCGGTGCATGGCGCACTTGTTACAGGCGCTTTGACATCCACATTTACCGCATCCCAGGGACTTCTCCTCATGATACCGAACATGTATAAAATGTCCGGTGAACTCCTGCCCGCAGTTTTGCACGTAACGGCACGTGCTATTGCCGCCCATGCACTATCCATCTTCGGAGACCATCAGGATGTCATGGCTGTTCGCCAAACCGGATTTGCAATTCTCGCATCTGCTTCCGTTCAGGAAGTAATGGATCTTGGGCTGACAGCCCATCTGGCTGCAATCGAAGGCAGTGTACCGTTTTTGCACTTTTTTGACGGATTCAGAACTTCTCACGAGATTCAGAAAATTGAAATGATCGATTATGCGGATATGGCGACTCTGGTCAACCGGGAAGCTGTAAAAAATTTCCGGGAACGAGCCGCCAATCCGGAAAGACCTGAACTGCGAGGAACGGCTCAAAACCCGGATGTATACTTTCAGGGAAGAGAGGCCGCCAATCCTTTTTATTTAAAAATTCCCGGGATCGTAGAATCTTATATGGGCAAGATCGGGAAACTGACCGGCCGGAATTATCAGCTTTTTGATTATGTCGGTGACCCCAATGCAGAAAGAATTATCATTTCCATGGGCTCATCCTGTGAGACAATAGAGGAAACGGTAAGACATATGACCCAGAAAGGGGAGAAAGTAGGCCTTGTCAAAGTAAGACTGTTTCGTCCGTTTTCACCGGATCATCTGATTGCTGCCATTCCTGAATCCGTTAAAACCATTACGGTGCTGGATCGGACAAAGGAACCCGGCGCCCTTGGCGAGCCGCTGTATCTGGATGTGGTGACCTCTTTTATGGAAAAAGGAAAAACCGCAAAGATTGTTAACGGACGTTATGGCCTTGGATCAAAAGAATTCAATCCAAGCATGGTAAAGGCTGTTTTTGACAACATGAAAAAGACAAGCCCTAAAAACCATTTTACGGTCGGGATAAACGATGATGTGACCCACATGTCCCTTCCGGTTGAGGATAGGATTGATGTCGCTCCTGTGGGAACGATTCAGTGCAAATTCTGGGGGCTCGGGGCAGACGGAACTGTCGGAGCCAACAAAAGTGCGATCAAGATCATCGGTGACAATACCGATATGTACGCTCAGGCCTACTTTGCATATGATTCCAAGAAATCAGGCGGTGTGACGATATCCCATCTGCGGTTTGGGAAAACACCGATTCAGTCCACTTACCTGATCGATTCCGCTGATTATATTGCCTGTCATAAATCCGGTTATGTGGATATGTATGATGTTCTTGAAGGTATCAAGGATGGCGGCACATTTATGCTTAATTCCAATTGGACACCTGACCAGATGGAAGAAAAACTTCCTGCCAAGATGCGAAAAACCATTGCTGATAAAAAATTGAAATTCTACAACATTGATGCAGTTAAAATCGCTACTGAGATCGGACTGGGCGGCCGTATCAACATGATTATGCAAACCGCATTTTTCAAGCTTGCAAACGTCATACCGGTCGATGACGCGATTGCATATCTGAAAGATCAGATTAAAAAAATGTTCGGCAAAAAAGGTGATGAAATCGTCAAGATGAATTATGCCGCCGTTGATAAAACGCTTGAGAATATGGTTCCGATCAATTATCCGGAATCATGGAGCAAGTCGTCGGAAAGCAAATCATCAAAGAAAAACGAACCGGATTTTATCACCAATGTCATGCGTCCCATGTTGGCTGTTCAGGGAGACAAACTTCCGGTCAGCGTATTTCGTCCGGATGGTATTTTTCCGGTTGCAACGACCCAATATGAGAAGAGAGGAGTCGCAATCAACGTACCGGAATGGATCAGCGAGAACTGTATTCAGTGTAACCAGTGTGCTATGGTTTGCCCCCACGCAGCGATTCGTCCTGTTCTGCTGACGAGTGCAGAGGTTTCCGCAGCACCCTCTGCCTTTTCGACCATCAAGGCTACCGGAAAAGAACTTGCCGGTTATCAGTTCAGAATGCAGGTCAATACATTGGATTGTATGGGGTGTGGGAACTGTGCGGATATCTGTCCGGCGAAAAAACCGGCGCTGATTATGCAACCCATTGAAACTCAGGCAACTACACAAATTGGAAATCATGAACATTCTCTGACGATCCCGGTTCGTGATAACCTGGTCAGCCGCACAACCGTAAAAGGTAGTCAGTTCTGTCAACCGCTTCTTGAATTCTCCGGAGCATGCGCCGGATGTGGAGAGACACCTTATGCGAAACTGGTGACACAGCTTTTTGGCGAAAGGATGATCATTGGCAATGCTACCGGGTGTACCTCCATTTGGGGTGGTTCCGCTCCTTCCATTCCGTATTGTGTCAACCAGGACGGTTTTGGACCAACATGGGGGAATTCACTGTTTGAAGACCCGGCAGAGTTTACTTACGGGATGTTCCTCGGCGTGCTGCAGCAGCGGTCAAGGCTTGCAGATCTTGTCAAACAGGCAATTGCAACAGATATCCCACAGAACATCAAGGAGGCGATGAATGGATGGCTTGCCAATATGAAAGATCCGGAGTTATCCAGGAAATATGGAGATCAGTTAAAGGCACTCCTGCCTGCCCGGAAGGATAACAAACTGTTGTCTGAAATCAATAGCTATGCAAAACTGTTTACAAAGAAATCATTCTGGGTGTTCCTGGGAGATGGTTCTGCCTATGATATCTCTTTCGGCGGGCTTGATCACATCATGGCAACCGGAGAGGATGTGAATATTCTGGTTTTTGATACAGAGGTTTACTCCAACACGGGTGGTCAATCTTCAAAAGCGACGCCAACAGGCTCTGTGGCAAAATTTGCCGCTTCCGGTAAAAAGACCTCCAAGAAAGACTTGGGCGGCATGGCGATGACCTACGGATATGTTTATGTGGCCAACATCGGAATGGGAGCCAACAAACAACAGACAATCAAAGCGCTGGTTGAGGCAGAAAGTTATGATGGGCCGTCTTTGATCATGGCGTATTCTCCTTGTATCAATCATGGTATCCGAAAAGGAATGGGAAAAACGCAGGAAGAGACCAAACTGGCCGTGCAGACCGGTTATTGGCCGCTTTACAGATATAACCCATTATTACGGGCGGAAGGTAAAAATCCTTTTATACTTGAATCCAAAGCCCCTGATGGGAAACTCAAAGAATTTCTGTCCGGAGAAGTGCGATATGCTTCCCTGCAGAAAATGTTCCCGGATGAGGCGGAAAAGCTGCACAAGAGACTTGAAGAGGAATTTGTGCAGAGGTATGAATCCATGAAACAGATGGCAGAGGGAAAGACATCCGGTACGAGTGGAAAGGAAGAGTAATCTTTCGTTAATATTATCAAGGAAGGCCATACTGGAAACAGATGGCCTTCTTTTTTATCACTGCTTCCGGGATGAGTTGTTTTTTTTGGATATCCCTATCCGTTGACATGTTGGATTTTTCATTGTAGCATTTTCCAATCAGAAAAGGAGAACCATATGGCGCCGGATGAAATCAATATTAACAAAGACACGGTTATTGTACACTTGATAAAAAAGATTTTGGAGTTGTCGGAGAGTCAGCAATATACTCTTCTTAAACAACTGGAAGACCCCTTATTTTTTTCAAAGGAATATGGAGAGAGAAATGAGGCCAGAAAATCCTACATCAACACAATTGAGTTTGAAACAAAAGGAAATAAATGTAAGGGGATCAGTCAGGATATCAGCAGCGGGGGCATGTTCATCAAAACCAACGAGCAGGTGGCAGTGGGGAATACGATTATCCTCAATATACCGTACACGGATAATCAGAAGTTTATCCGTGTTCCTGCAGAGATCGTCCGAAAAGATTCAAACGGTATTGGCGTGGAATTTTTGAAAAAAACGGATTAGAAATGTTTATCATTTTGAAATCGTATAATATTCCATATGAAATAGAGGTTATTCCTTAAATATCCTTGCTCCTGTTTCCGCTAATATCTGCTTCAATTTTTCCGCAATTCTTTCCTTATCTTCAGCGGCTTCCATTTCTTTCGTGACAATGGTCATGCATCCCAGCGACAAATGGATCTGATCTTCCTGAAAGGACTCAATTGATGCCTGGTCTTTCAGCCATACGGCACGGCCTTTTTCAAACAATAGCTTGTATACTGCTTCGGTATTTCCTTTTTTCCGGGTTTCCTGTCGTAATCTTTTTCGTGATCCGCTAAGCTCCTTTTTATCTATGACCCTTTCGTTGATGTTAACATCATTATCTGAATAATCATATTCCCTGCGGTCAATCACGCTGTTCCGAAAAGCACCGCTGGTTTCATGAGGAGAGCAACCCATTAACCTGGTAAACTGCTGATTGACAAATTCATACCAGATTGTTTTTTTTTCACCCTGCCAGGCAGCCAGATAAATAATGACTGGGGCCTCAATCGCGTCAATCAGTTGAAGTCTTTGAATATAAAAGGTAACCTTATCCTTTAGTGCCTTACTATAGTTTCCGGTCAAAATTTTGCCGTAATATTGATCCAAGTCAATCATTTCCATTTTGATGTGATTTGTCATATCGAGTCTCTATCGTCTTGAAATATATTTATCTTTTAAATTTCTTGTATCGCCATTCCGATTTCAAGTCAAGTCCGTACGCTCATAGGCATTCAGTTTGGCTTTATAGGGAATGGGCGTTGAAAATGTTTCCTTGACAATTTTATGTTATTTCTTTATTTTTAGCATATTACTGGTCTCTTGATCATTGGCTTAATCTTTGAAAAGGGTATTTGTCTGCCTTGCCTAATCAGGTCAGAAAAAAACTGAGATTGCACATTGTTATCATCGAAAAAATACTCAATTCTCTTTAACCTGCACATATTTGGTAGCCGATACTATTGAAAATATGCTATTTTTCATTCTTTTATCCGCCTCAATGCGGTCATGATCCCGTATATAAAAAATACAAGCCCTTTACATTTCTTGATGTGAGGTGATTTACCGTATCCGATAATGTTGGAGATACCAAATGGTTGATAACAATAAAAAATTGTTTTCTGACAATGATGAGCTCCTTTTTTCCGAAGAGGAAACGATCGTTGAATGTGAAACGGAAACTGAAAAACCATGGAAGATAATTATTGCAGATGATCAGGAAGAAATTCATAGCGTAACCAAGCTTGTTTTGGATGATTTTACGTTTCAGAACCGGGGGTTGATTTTTTTAAGCGCCTATTCAGGTGAGGAAACCAAAAAGTTTGTCCGGGAAAATGATGATGTCGCTTTTATCCTTCTGGATGTCGTTATGGAGACGGATGATGCCGGTCTTGAGGTCGTCCGGTATATTCGTGAAGAGTTGCAAAATACGATTGTCCAGATTGTATTAAATACCGGTCAGCCGGGACAAGCCCCGGAACAGGAGGTTATTACCCGCTATGATATCAATGACTATAAATCAAAAACGGAATTTAATGCAAGAAAACTGTTAACTTCGGTTACTGCCTCCTTGCGGGCTTATAGTCTGTCTCATAATCTGCACCAGGCAAATGTAAAGCTCAGCAGATATCAGAACCATTTGGAAGAGTTGGTACAGGAACGTACTGCCGAACTGGAAGAAACAAATCGAAAACTGAAACTCGAAATCAACGAACGGATTAAGGTCGAAAAAGCCCTTCAGCAAAGTAATGAGGTTCAGAGAAATATTCTTTCCGCTTCCCCGATCGGGATATGCCTGGTCAACAACAAATCCATCGTATGGATTAATGATGAAATGGTTAAGATGTTTGGATTTACTTCAGCAGATGAGTATCAGGGGAAGGGGATTCGGATTTTTTATCCATCTGATCATGAATATCAGCGTGTTAAAGCTGTTGTCACAGAAAATCTCAAAGCAAACAAACCCGTCAAGGTGGATGCTGTTTTTCAGAGAGAGGATAAAAGCACTTTTTCCGGAAATCTGAAAATCAGCGGTCGTGATATGACAAACTATATGAATCAGTCTGTTATTACGATTTCCGATATTACATGGAGATTGCAGGCGGAGCAGGACCGGATTCAGAAAGAACGGTTGCAGGGAGCTCTTGAAATGTCGGGAAGTGTCTGTCATGAATTGAATCAACCTTTGCAATATGTTTCCGGGGCGACCGAAATTTTACTAATGGATCTGCCTGAAGATGACCCATTATATGAAACCATGGGCAAAATAAAATCACAGGTGGACCGGATGGGAGCCATCACGAAAAAATTGATGGGGATAACCAGTTACAAAACGAGAGAATATGTTGGTGGACGTCAGATTATCGATATTGACAAGGCTTCCGAATTGCACATCGATAATTGTGAGGACTGATTACACTGGTTTTGCTTGATTTCCGGAATGTATTTTGACCGAAGGGAAAAGAGAAGGATCTGTGTGGGGAAAGAATTTGGCTGCACTGAATCGATTCATAAAATCCTGGTTCACATTCAATTCCATATAGGTTATCCGATCTTTAATTTTAAGGATTTCATCCATGGCAGATCGGTCTGAGAGAAGCATGGATGCCCCCCCCAGTGAACTATTCCCTAAAGCAACATATTTTTCTAATGGCAAATCAGGCAGCATCCCAATGGATATTGCAGATCTGGGATTGATAAAAGAACCGAATGTCCCTGCCACATAAAAGGTCGCAAGCTCTGAAAGGTTGATGCCAACCGATGCTGAGATCGTTTCCAGTATGGTATACATCGCCGCTTTGGACCGTGACAGGCTGTCCAGATCCGCCTGATTGATGATCAGGTCTGTCTGGGTACCGGATTCTTTTGCAGGGGTTACGATAAATACCAGTCCATTGTCGGTTTTTTTGACATGGGAACCAGCGATGGAAGGATTCAGTTTTCCTCTGATATCGACTACTCCGGAAAGAAAAAGTTGTGCGGCAAGATCAATGACTCCGGATCCGCAAATGCCGATGGGTGGAGCATTGTCAATTGTATGTGCGGTAACTGTCAGTGTTTCAGGGTCGATGGTGACCTTGTCGATGGCTCCGGGAGCAGCCATCATACCCATTTCCGCCACACCGCTTTCCAAGGCAGGGCCTGCTGCACCGGCACAAGCAATCAGCCAGTTGTTGTTACCAATCACAACCTCGGCATTTGTGCCTACATCAACGAGAATGGCGGTTTCTTCTTTTTGGTATATTTGGGAATAGAGGATTCCGGCAACCAGGTCTCCGCCAAAATAACTGCCGACATTGGGAAAAACAAAGGCTCTGCCGGAGGGGTTGATATGAATTCCAAGTTTTTCCGTCTCCATTGTATCCGGGGTGTTGACGACAGGAATATAGGGTTCCCGGATCATAAAGTTTGGCTTTATACCCATAAAGAGATGTGTCATGGCTGTATTGCCTGCTACTGCCATGAGATAGATGTTTTCAGTCCGGATTTTGCAGGATTGACAGATTGCCGATATCTCCGTATTGAGTTTGCGGATAATCAGATGATTAAGTTCCTCGAGACCCTGAAGTGTATCGGCATAATGAATTCTTGTTAATATATCCGGCCCGATTGGGATTTGGGGATTATCGAATGATGATTCAAATAGAAAATCACCTGATACGAGATCTATCAGACGAATTACGACTCTTGTGGTCCCCAGATCCACTGCCATGCCGGTAATCAGCGATGGATCGTTGGGGGATGTAATACCGGTCAGAATCCAGTGTTCATAATTTTTAAAAAGAATACAGTTTACACTGTAATTGCAGGATCGGAGAATATCGGGTAATTTTTTCAGCAGGAGCAGATCAATATCAATCTGATTTGTGCGCAGTTGTTTTTTCAGTTTTATAACCAGTCGGTCGGCGTCAGCAGTGTTATCTCCCAGTGTCGGACGGGAAAGAGACACAGTCGTGATCCAGCTTTGAATTCTGTTTTCCATGATCCGGTGATTTCCTGATATCGATTGTATAATGTAGTCGGCGTATCACTTTCTGTTGCAGTTGTAAAAAACAGAGGAGGAAAGCGATGGAAACGTAAGGTTGGAGAGCAGCGTCCTCTAACTATAAAAGGTTGCAGATGCTACACCTCAAAGATCATATCCCATGCCACGGCAAAACAATCCATATTGTATCCTTGGTCTTTACTGATCTGTTGGCAGTCTTTCTCGATTTGATCCATTTCCGAGTCGGTTCGCTCCTGATTGATATGGAATAAGCCAAGTTTCTTTACCCCTGCTTCATGAGCCAGGTCAAGAGCATCTATGTAGGTTGAGTGCCCCCATTCAATCTGTTTTTTATATTCTAGAGGTGTATATTCGGCATCATGAATGAGGAGGTCCGCATTGACGCTGAACTCAAGATAGGCGGAGCGCTCAAGGCCACCGGAATGAACAAACCCCAGCTCATTATCGGTCAGAAAAACAAAGGTCTTGCCATCTTCAATAAATTTATAACCGCATCCTCCGTTCGGATGACTTAATCGAATGGGTATTACGGTTACGGAACCGATTTCAAACTGATTCGGACATCCGTCTATATAGCGGATGGTTGCATTCAACTCATTATATTTTTTGGGGAAGTTTGGTGGTTCCAACAGCTTGGTAATCATTTTTTCCGCATATTGTTTTGGAAACGGGCAGCGATAGATATCGATTTCCGTTTCTTTTATGAACAATGGTTTGAAAAAAGGAAATCCGATTAGATGGTCCCAGTGGGCATGGGTGAAGATAATGTTGTAATGATATTTTTTTTCCTCGATCAATTGATTGCCGAGTCTTCTGATTCCAGTTCCGGCATCAATAATGATGATGTCATTGCTTCTGGTTCTGATTTCCATGCATGTCGTATCACCGCCGTATTTGATATAATTTTTTCCGGAAACAGGGATAGATCCTCTCGACCCCCAGCATTTGATAAGCATGAGTTACCTTTCAGGTTGAATTAGTAAAGATTGATTGTTGTTCCTAAAAAAGTATGCCATACACCATCTTGATCCCAGGTTTTCAGAATTTTTACAGGGAGCCTTTTTAATTGATCCGCCACACTCTTTGCCTCACTGCGCAATAAACCGGATAGAATGAAATAACGAAAATTCAGAAATGCCTCCGTATTAATCAGATTTTTCATCACATCATAATGAATATTCGATATCATGAGGTCTGATGGTTTGTCCATTAATTCTTCAGCACGGCCATGCACAACGAGTATTTTCCCCTCTAATCCGTTCAGGCAAACATTTTTATAGGCGGTTTTCGCTGCAAGAAGATTGAAATCCACGGCAAGGGCTCTCTTGCAACCCAATTTTACGGCAGCGATTGCAAGCAGTCCTGTTCCGGTTCCCAAGTCTAAAATCGATTCTATTTCAGCACCATACCATAAAGTTAACAGTGCTTCAAGACAGTCGTTTGTGGTTGGATGGGTTCCGGTTCCAAACACCAATCCAGGGTCGAGAATGATCTCAAATTCATCCTGAGATTGCATGTTTTGATTCTTTCTTTCCCAAGGGGGAATGATGATAAATTGGTTCACGCGCAAGGTTGTTATTTTATCACCATGCCATTCCTCATACGTCATTTCATATTTATCCAGAAGTTGTATGTTGGGGAGGGTAGATATTTTTTCATCAACAAATTGATCTGACGGGCGGGAAAAGAAGAGAAATGAATAATCATCCTCTTCCCAGTTTCCCAGAAAATGGTCTGCCGAGTCTGTTGCCCCGGAAGGCAGGAGACCCTTGAGATAATAGATGTATAAATCTTTTTGCGGAACCTTGTTTTCATCAGGGTCGCAAGTGATTCTGTTACGTGTCTTGTGCTCAGGCATATGGAGTCGGATCACGGGATGATTTTATCAAATATCCGGAATGCAGCCTGAATGGCTTTGTTGTCCTCCGGTATTTCGATTGTCGGGGTTCCATTCAGATCAAATTCATAGACAGCATTATCTTCAGGGATGATTCCGGCAAGCTCGATACCCGCATCTTTGATCATATCCAGAACCGCACTGGACGGCTCTTCCTTGCATTGGTTGATAATCAGATAGCTTTTTTTAACCCCGATATTCAGGTTTATTGCCAATTGATGAATCCGTATGGCGGCCTGGAGTCCGCGCCTTGAAGAGTCGGTAACCGTAAGCAGAATATCCACGTTGTTGGTGGTGAGGCGGCTGATATGTTCCATGCCCGCCTCATTGTCCATCACAATATATGGATAGTTCCCGGATAATTTTTCCAGAAAGCCGGTCAACAGGGTATTGGCTGCACAATAGCAGCCGGAACCTTCCGGCTGACCCATAACGACCAGATCGTATCCTTCCGCTTCCGAAATCGCTTGCTCAAGCTTCATAGACATGAAAACATCCTTGGTCATTCCGCCGGGGACAATCCCTTTTTTCATTTCTTCCCTTGCGTTTCCGAGGGTGTCCGAAACCTCAAGGCCAAGAACTTCATTTAAATTTGCGTTGCTGTCCGCATCAACTGCCAACACGGGTTTTTTCCCATTACGAATAAGATATTTGATCAGCATTCCGGAAACAGTTGTTTTACCAGTGCCTCCCTTTCCGGCAAGTGCAATTGAAAAAGGCATGAAATATTCCTCACTTTCTTTTGATTTCCATTATTAAATACATTTGTTAAAGTAAGATAGCCAAGGCGAACAGTCAAGCAGGTTTTTGCAGTCATATGTGTTTTCTGATCCGATATGAAGATTATGGCCGCTCATCAGCTATGATAAGCTTTTATCTGCTGTTCTCGTTATCCAAGCTTTCTTGACATCATTCGGCAATTGTCTTAATAAGAACTTTCTGATAATCTAGGCAAGATTTTTCGCAGAGAAATGCGGGGTTTTTTATTCTGAAATAATATAAAATTTGATATTGATCAATATAAAGGAGACAAAAGAATGGCACAGTTAATTGCAGATCGACGAGATGTTGATTTTGCTCTTCATGAACAAATGGAGGCCGGAGAGCTTTCAAAAAACAAAAAATTTGCGGAATTTGATAAAAAGACAATTGACCTGATCGTGTCAGAAGCCAGAAATCTCGCCATAAAGGAAATATTACCGACACAGGTTCCGGGGGATGAAGGATGTCGATTCGAAGATGGAAAAGTGATGGTTCCGGAGTCTTTTCATAAAATTAATAATCTATACAAGGAAGGTGAATGGCTTGCCATGACCGATGATCCCAAGTGGGGAGGGCAGGGGATGCCGAAACTTGTATCTCTGGCAGCCAATGAATATTTTCATGGAGCAAATGCCGCTTTTATGCTGTATCACAGTTTAAGCCATGGTGCGGCAAAGCTCATTGAGGAATTTGGTACGGATCAGCAGAAAGAACAGGTTTTAAAGAAGATGTATTCCGGTCAGTGGTCCGGGACCATGCTTCTTACTGAACCGGAGGCCGGATCGGATCTGGGGGCATTGACCACTTCAGCAAAAAGAAATGATGACGGAACCTATTCCATTACCGGTTCCAAAATATTTATTTCCGGTGGGGAGCAGAATATGGTGGAAAATATTATTCATCCCACCCTTGCCCGAATTGAAGGCGCTCCCGAGGGCAGCAGGGGGATATCTCTTTTCATGGTCCCGAAATACCGTATACAAGATGATGGCAGCCTTGGCGAGTTCAATGATGTTGTTTGTACCGGCATTGAAGAAAAAATGGGATTGCATGGTAACGCTACCTGTTCGCTTACCCTGGGGGGAAAGAGCGGATGCATCGGGACGCTCCTCGGACAGGAGAACAAGGGACTTCAGGCTATGTTTCGGATGATGAACGAGGCCCGGCAATTTGTCGGTCTTGAAGGGTTTGCGGTATCCACAACAGCCTATTTGTATGCCCTGAATTATGCAAGGGAAAGGGTTCAAAGCAAGAATATCATGAAGCCAAACGAAGGCTCTGTGCCGATCATTCAACATCCGGATGTCAGGCGGCAGTTGATGATCATGAAAGCCTATGTCGAAGGAATGAGAAGTCTGATCTACTATACAGGAAGGTGTTACGATCGAATGGCATTGGCGGATAGTGATGAAGAAAAGAAAAGGATCGGTGGTATCATTGAAGTCCTGACGCCTATTGTCAAGGGCTATGTTTCAGATCGGGCACTGGATGTCACCAGTCATGCCGTTCAGGTTTATGGCGGATATGGTTACATTAAGGAATACCCTGTAGAGCAGCTGATGAGAGATTGCCGGATTTTCATGATCTATGAAGGAACCAATGGAATTCAGGCAATGGATATGCTTGGCCGCAAACTGGGAATGAATAATGGTAAAACGTTCATGGATTTTCTTGGTGAAATTCGAACAAGTATCAACAATGCAAAAAAAGTTTCCGGGATTTCGGAGCTGACACAAACAGTGGATGATGTTTTTACCAGGCTCAGTGAAGTAGCCCTCACGCTGGGGAAAAAAGCCATGTCTGATAAAGTGGAACATGCCTATGCCTTTGCCCATCCTTTTCTTGAAGTTGTTGGTGACTTGACAATGGCATGGATGCTCTTGTGGAGAGCAACAGTTGCTGCGCCGAAACTGGAAAAGCTGGTTGGCAGCCTGAATCCGGATGATGTAACTGCAAAGGTGATGAAGAATAAGGATGCGGCATTCTATGACGGCCAACTGAAAACAGCACGATACTTTATTAAGAACATATTGCCCATAACCATGGGGAAACTGAATGCCATTGAGGAGACCGATGGGGCGGCTGTCGAAATACGGGAAATGTCTTTTGGAAGTAAGTAATTGATTTTTTATAAAATAGAAGTTATATTCAGGATACAGTCAAGCCTGAAATATGATATCAATCGATAGGGAAACCGGTATTCCCTTGCTGGAAAGTCCGCGAATGTGCTTAATGCAAGATATTTTATGACAGTATATACCTAAATCGCAGAGAAGGAGGGCCTTGGTATGACCGACCTGATGGGTGTTATGAAAAAAACGATGATGACAGGTATTGGACTTGCATTAAAAACAAAGGATGAGGTCGAGGACTGGGCAAGGGATCTGGTAACCCGTGGTGAGGTTTCGGAAAATGAAGGGGAAAAATTTATTGATGAACTTTTAAAACGATATGATGAAGCCAGAGAAAACCTTGAAACCAGGATCGAAAGAATCACTCAGGATATCATAACAAAAGCAAAGGTTGCATCCAGTGAAGAAGTGGCGGAACTCAGAAAGGAAATAGAAGAGCTGAAGAAAGAGAATGCTCGGTTGTCCAACCCGGCAGACAAGTAGCAGGGGTTTTTATCACAATGCTGAGCATACAAAAAATTGGTGTGGTTGGTCGCACCTATCGTCATTTTAACCGATATCGCCAGATTCTGGGCGTCCTGTTTAAATATGGTTTCGGCGACCTGTTGAATCGCCTTAAGATTGATCAATATATTGAAGCCGGTTTGCAGATTATATCGAAAAACCGGCGCGATCATGTTGAAAAAACGACCAGGGCTGAGAGGGTAAGGGTTGTTTTTGAGGAACTGGGACCGACTTTCATCAAACTAGGGCAAATTATTTCAACAAGGCCGGGTTTGATTCCTTCCGAGTTTATTGACGAACTATCAAAACTGCAAGATAAGGTTCCCCCTTTTCCATACGCTCACGTAAAAGAAATTATCAAAAATGAATTGGGGGGCGATCCCCTGGAAATCTTTCATTCTTTTGATGAAACCCCTCTTGCATCCGCATCCATTGGCCAGGTGCATCGAGCCCGTTTGCCGGATAATGAAAATGTCGTTGTCAAGATTCAGCGTCCTGCCATCAGAAAACAGATTGAAATCGATCTTGAGATCATGTTGTATCTTGCCACGCTAATGGAGAATAACATCGAAGAGATGGCTATGTACCGTCCGGTAAGGATTGTGGAAGAGTTCGCCAATACGCTGGCAAAAGAAATCGATTATACCGTGGAAGCGACAAACATGGAGCGGTTTGGTCGGCTTTTTCAGAGAGATCCCACTGTTTATATTCCGAAAGTTTATCGTGAAACCACAACAACCTCCGTTTTGACCATGGAGTATATTGAGGGAATCAAGGCTTCCGAAGTAGATAAGCTCAGGCAGGCAAACCTGAATCCAAGGCTCATCACATCCCGTGGTGTAAATCTGACGTTAAAGCAGGTATTTATTTACGGGTTTTTTCATGCAGATCCACATCCGGGTAATTTTTTCATTCTGCCGGGAAATGTTATCGGATTGATTGATTTTGGTATGGTAGGTGTTGTGGATCGTCCTACACGGGAAATTTTTGTCGATCTTCTGGATAGTGTGGTCCATCGAAACGCACCGATCGCGGCGCAAGCTCTTCTTAAATTGACAAGCTACGAAGAGGAACCGGATATTCACTATCTTGAGCGAGAGCTATCGGATTTCATGGGAAGGCATTTATATAAGCCGCTTAAGGATATTGAATTCGGTAAGCTGATGCAGCATCTTCTGGAGCTGTTGTTTCATCATAAACTCGTTCTTCCTCCTGATATTTATCTGATGATCAAGGCTCTGGGGACAGTAGAGGGAGTGGCCAAAAAACTGGCCCCTGGCTTTGATATGGTTGCGCAGATCGCGCCTTTTCTCGCCAAAGTTAAAATCGCAAGAACCTATCCGCAGAGAATCGCTTCAGACCTCCTTGGTTTTGCAGGAGATATGAACACTTTTGTTCAGCAGTTTCCAAAGGACCTTTTGGATATCTCAAGGCTTCTCCGGCGTGGGAAGTTCAATGTGCAAATGGAACACCGGGGACTCGATAAATACATCGCCGCCCAACATCAGATCAACAATCGGCTTTCCTTTTCCATCATTATTGCAGCACTGCTTGTGGGTTCCGCATTGATTGTGATTTCCGACACACCACCGTTATTATACGGCATCTCGTTGATCGGCATTATCGGCTTTCTGGCCGCCGCTGTAATGGGAATCTGGCTGCTGGTTGCGATTTTCCGAAAAGGTTTGTAACCCGCCTATTCTTTATTCAATTCCGTTTTCAGCAATTCAATATCAAGGGGAAGAAGTTTTTCCGGATCATTATACAGCGTCAGAGCTGCCGTAGGGCATCTCTCGACGCAGAGTTCGCAACCCATACACGCTTTGATATCATAGATAAATTGATTGTCATGGATTTTGATGGCTTCAAAGGGACAAACCTGTTCGCATTCACCACAGAGCGTGCACAATTCAGGATCATGCTTTACCGAATACCCGGAAGGCGCATATTGAGAAATATCGGGATCAATCTTTCGGGAAAGCCTTGTCGCCTCGATCTCAACACAGCACTTTGGACAGCAGTTGCAAATAATCCCTGTGATGCCGCCTGTGGCGACTTTTAAAAAAGCATTGGTAACATGTCCGGTTTTTCGTGCTTCTTTGATGATGTCTAACGCTTCTTCCTGTGTAATCTGGATGGCATTGTATTTTTCCTTGCAGTGCTCGAGCCATATAGGAGCAAAGTCTTGGCCGATGGCAATACATTTTCGCAATGGTTGACAGCGCTCCGATTCTTTCTGGTTTAGCGCACAGGGGCAATCCATTGTGGCGATTAATTTCGGGTTCCGGATGAATATTTTGGTAGCATATTTAAATGGCAGAACCCGTTTGCTTTTGTCTATTCCCAGGTCAATATCTTCATTGAGGGTTAATATTTTGGTTACATCGCCGGTGGAAAGGATTTTAGAATGATAACGGTTAAAAACAGCATTCGGGATCACTTTGATCGGTTTAAACCAGGAGAGAAGGAGTACGGTTGTTTTGGTCAGGAGACGTGCACCTGCTACATACGGTTTATGAAAGTAAAAATAGCAGAAATTGTGTATCGCTCTGTCAATTCGCCAACCATGTCTTTTTAAGATATCTTTTGAAGATTGCTTCATTGACTTTTCTCCCGGATAGAGACAATATCCTAATTGTTTGATCACAATGAGAAGTAAAAAGTGCCTTTGGCTATCATGTGTGTGATGTCAGCCAGTTGTTTATGATTGATAAATGAAAACCCAAAGGCACTTTTTTCTTCTACCGCTTGAATATGTGCAGAGCCATTGCTGCGGCATCTACGCCAAGAATTCCGCCCCCGTTGTGAGTCATACCGACTTTAGCCCCGGCTACCTGACGTTTTCCCGCATTCCCTCTGAGCTGCTGAACAACTTCATGGATTTGACCAAGACCGGTGGCTCCAATGGGATGCCCTTTTGATGCAAGGCCTCCCGAGGTATTCGATGGCATTTTACCGTTCAGCTCCAGCCATCCCTCATCAATACATCGGGGCGCATCTTCACCCGGAATAATGCCAAGTTCAATCAGGGTAATAATTTCAGAAGGCGAGGTGGCATCATGAACCTCTATGATATCAATATCTTCAGGCCCAATTCCAGCGGATTCAAAAGCTTTTGGACCCAGCCTCTTTGTCAGCGTATCTCCTAGATCATGGCTTACCCTTCCGCTTCCAATCACGGAAGCTTGCACCCAGATAGGGGTTGTTGTAAATTGTGCGGCTTTTTCTTTGGAACAGATAATCGCTGCCGCAGCTCCATCGCAAACCGGGGAGCACATCATTTTGGTTAAAGGATAAGAAATATCTCCCGAGTTAATCACTTCCTCGACCGTGACCTCCTTCTGATACATGGCATGCGGATTCAGCGCTCCATTTTTATGGCTTTTTACGGCAATTTTTGCAAAATGTTCCTGGGTCAATCCATATCGTTCCATGTAGGTTCTGGTATAATAGGCATACATATCCATGAAAATGCTTTTACTTTTTCCGCTGTCGGAAGACATGATGCTTTCGTTTTTACCTTGTTTTGCCATAAAATCTTCCAGAAACTGCATGACGTTTTCAATATCAACAGCGGTTCCCAAGGCCATGAATGATTTCATTTTATCCTTGTCATATAATTTTTCGAATCCGACAACGAGGGCGCAGTCATATACACCGGCGCCGACAGCAGTATAAGCAAGATTGAATGCAGAAGAAGAGCTTGCACAGGCGTTTTCAATATTATACATGGGTATGGTATCAATACCCATCGCACTCAGTGTGACCTGCGCCTTGATTTGCTCCTGTCCGGTCATGATACCAGGGGCAGCCGAACCGACATAGGCGGCTTCCAGAAGGGAGGAATCCATTCCTGCGTCCTTGAGTGTTTCGGTTACGGCCTCACGAACAAGATCCTTAATCCCTTTCTCCGGGTATTTGCCGAATTTGATCATTCCAGCGCCGACAATTGCTACATCTCGCATGAAAAACTCCTTTATTTCAAAAAACATTGTTGTTTGGGTTTACGGTTATGATACCTTGATAAAAGATGTGAGACGATTTTTTACATCCTCTACATAGTTCGGGTTGTTGACCGAAATATCAACCGCAAGATTCGGACATGTCGTCTGGCACCTGCCGCACCCGACACAGTGATCCAGATGAAGCGCAGCACCGTTTTCAATGATGATATTATCAAAGATGCATGTTTCAATGCACTTCCCGCATCCTATGCAGTTTTGGTTGACACGGACATGAAGGCCCTCGACAGGTTTGAATAATTTTTTCTGATGTTCCGGTGAGTGTTTATAATACCCCATCATACAGCAGCAATGGCAGCAGAAGCATACGCTGAACAGCTCCCTTGTATCCGGGGTCAGGAAACCAAGGTTATCCACATTGACCTTTCCGGTCATGGGTATCAGGCCGACGCTAACCGCTCTTTTGACATGGTCATGGGCCTGCTCTCTGGTAACCCTTCGTCCTAGCCCGGGGGGAAGTTTTTTTGCCGTTTCTCCCATAAACATGCAGCCTATTTCATTTGTAAAATTTTTGCACTGGTATCCGGTCCGGCAGATGCAGGTATCCATGACCATGTGATACGAGTAGGTATCAATCATGTCATCCAGCACCTTCTGGGGAAGTATCTCGTTTATGGTTTCTCCCAGGCTTTCATTGACTTCAACAACCTTCAGTGTTTTGTCCACAATGTTTTTATTGGTGGGCAGATAGGTCATGTTGTTTTTGTGCGGATTGGTAATCGGGATGATGTCTCTTATAATTGGTGTTTTTTCGATGACATAAAAAAGCGCATTGAGGCCTTGCAGGCTGAGTTTGGTCAGCCATGGGGTCGTGTACAAAAAGGTGAGCAATGCCTGTTTCGGGGTATCTTTTGCATCTCTTTTCCGGGAGGCAACAAATTGCATAAATGCTTCTTTTGAAGAATGTTTCGGCTGCCAGTCTGCGGCTTTTTTGAATTTTTCCGTGTTGCAGAATATGGTATACTCACTCAGGCTAACCCAGCCATCGCTGGCGGGAAACAGATGCAGTTTGAAAGCGATTTTCGCAACGAGTTTCAGAAGGAAGATCGGTAAAGGAATAACAAAGGCTCCGGTGGCTTTGAAACACCATCTTGTGGGGACTGCGTCATCAGCCGCGACATTGTAAATCCCCGGGAGATTTTTGACAAAAGGAAGATACATGGCCTCGCCAAGATCTTCTTCGCTGATCATTTGATTATGAGATGTTCTTCCTGCAGGCAATGCCGATATTTTCATGGACCACAGGTCTGAAAACATGTTGTTGATTTTCGGCCCTACCAGAAGCCCTGCCCGCAGAACGGTGAGTGTGATTTCCGGATAATCCCGAAAAAAATCAGTCACAAAATTTTCTACATCTATTTTGCTGGAATTGTAGTAATTGTCTTCATTTCGCTTCAGCTCGGCATCTTCCTTAAACCCTAAAATATTGTCGCTGTGAGATCCGTAGGCCGTCATGCTGCTGGTATAGATTACTTTTTTTACCTTGTTTGCCGCACAGGCCTGAAATACATTTTTCGATCCATTGATATTGATATCAAGAGTTTTTCCCTTGTCGTGTATCTCACCGACGATAAATGCCAGATGATAGACGGTATCCACTCCCTTGAAAAGATCGAACAGTTTCTTGCTTCTGATGTCTTCCCGGTAGTATGTCAGCTTGTCGAACCCGCCTGTCCATGGCCGTCTACCGATCCCGATAATTTCATCGACCTCCGGATCGGCCTGTAATTTGGGCAACAGTGTTAACGCAAAATAACTGGTGACTCCTGTGATGGCTACTTTTTTTCCCATTGCTTTGACTCCATTGAAAGAAAAAATAATTCCATGGCATTGGATGAAAATGGATTTATCATTGGATATTGTGATATTCTAAATTGACTTGTGGGTCAAGAAAAAAATAATAAATTTTCTTTTTTCGGGCACTGCCTAACAACTGTAAAGATGAGAACTCGTCTATGTTGCTTTTAGTTATATATTAAAAGATGATATTGAATTTCAGGATGGATTGCAGGCAATGAGCAGTTTGTATAGTTGATGTATAATATGTGCACAGTTTGGAATGTTTTGATCATTTTCTATCGTCCTCGAATACCGTTTGTGATGAGGCTCAGATAGTCATCCCAAAAGGAATTCGGATGAACATTTTTTTCAATGGTCGGCAGGTAATTCAAGCTCTCCATGGCCCCGATTAAAAAGGTTGCCGCGATTTTGGGGTCAATTTTTTTAATCAATCCACCGGCTATACTTTTTTCAATGTCTGATTCCAAAGGGCTTCGAATGGACAGATAAGTTTGTTCGCCCAGATACTGCAATTTGGGGTCCGGATCTTCCATGGCTTCTTTGCTTAACTGAATGATCGAGCAGAATTCAGACAAAACCGGTAAGACGGTTTTTGCCCGCTGCTCAAGACGTTCCAATGGATTCTTGATTTTTCGCAGCCTTTCCCATCCTTCGGAAAAAAGTTCGCTGAAAATTCTGGGTACGCATTCCAGCAGAAGCTCTCTTTTATCGGAGAAATAGAAATAAAATGTGCCTTTGCCCACATTCATGGCTTTTACAACATCGCTGATTTTTGTTTCCTTATATCCTTTTTCCCGAAAAAGCCTGCACCCGACGTCGAGAATCGATTCCCTTGTTTTGATTCCCTGTGTCTTTCTGGGTTTGCTGTTTTTGGCTTCTTTCTGAATCGCTTGGGAAGGGGATTCCTCGGCAGTTTCTCCAAACGCTTCCGGATCGACTGTCTGCATGCTTTCTATCTCAGCTTGAATGGCAATAAGCGGCAATCCCTGGGATTTTGCTTTTTTGATGAATGCGAGTTTTTTAATGTGGGAGTCATCATAATAAGACATTGTTTTTCCGGTTTTGGTCGGAGGATGAAGCAAACCTTTTTGGAGATAAAAATGAATGGTTCTCCTCGGGATATCTGAGATTTTTTCCAATTCCGCAATGCGAAACCATTTTGAACGATTCTTCATGGTGTTTCCTTTAAAACGGTAGTGTAAAGATTGGCGGATTTACCAGTTTTTGACTATTAACTATACATATAGTAAATATTTTTAAAAATTACAAGCATTGAAAAATAGGGAACGTATTCAGAATAATAACAATTTATAATAGTTAATATTAAATGATAGTATCCCTTGATTCGATATGTCCGATTTCAGGATTCTGCGTGTGGGGATGGAAAACCGTTCTCTTTTTTCTTGACTGCGTAGTCAGTTCGATTTATAGGATTAGAAAATCGGTATGGCAATAAACCAAACTATAAAAATGACAGGGAGCCGTAAAATGCTTTTTGAAAAATACAGGTTAGTGGCGATGCCGCCTGCAAAATGGGCGGAGTTGATTGTTGATCCTGACAAATGCACAGGCTGCGGACGGTGCGTAAAGACATGCCCTGTTCAGCTTCTGGAAATTTACAACAAGGTTTCCCGTTCTAATTATCGATATGATGCATTCCGCTGTCTTACCTGTGAGAACTGTGCAACGGTATGCCCGGAAGGCGCCATTCGAATCGAAAAAGACTATCGCGTCCCCAGAGGCTTCTGGAAGAATGAAAATCTCTATACCGGCACCAAAACCCTGCCGGCTCCATTTGGAAAGAATAATGGAACGGATTTTGAATCCTATCAGCATAAACTGACCGAAGTGGAGAGGGTGATCTACAAGAGACGCAGCAACCGGCTGTTCAAGAAAAAACAGGTTGA
Organism: Desulfobacteraceae bacterium; assembly: GCA_003599865.1. Taxonomy (GTDB): domain Bacteria; phylum Desulfobacterota; class Desulfobacteria; order Desulfobacterales; family SURF-7; genus QZKS01. The sequence continues at coordinate 12,742 of QZKS01000086.1, read as the reverse complement.
ACCGGAGTTGCTCAATCGAATCATCGAGGCCGGAAGATTTGCTCCTTCCGCAGGAAATAACCAGCCATGGAAATTTGTGGTGATTCAGGATCCGAAGGTCTTGACCGAACTGAACCGCAGAAGTAAAAAAGTATTGCGATTTTTCAGCCGGCTTTGCATACCGGGAACATGGATGGATAAGTATACCCCGGGCGACAAAAAAGCAAAATTGAAAAGATGGCAGAAATGGCTTCTCTGGGTTTTGGTCTGGTTTGTCGGAGGAGATGCGGATCAAAGGGCACATGGCGGTCTGAATGCGGTTACCAGTGATCCGGATCAGTCGGTGTTCTTTAACGCGCCCACCATGATTATTTTTCTTGCCGATAAACGGGCGATCGGCGGAACAGAGTTTGATCTGGGGCTCTGCGCACATTCGATGGTTCTCACTGCTCATTCGCTGGGCCTTGGAACCTGCTATATCGATCTCATCACAAAGGCGCTCGAGTATGATAAGAAATTCCAAAAGAGACTGGGAATAGCTTATCCGTTCCAGGTGATTACCTCTCTTGCTGTCGGCTACCCGCAAGGCAAAATCGATGGGATTGTCAGGCGGGAAAAACCCAGGGTCACCTGGATCAAATAGTTTTTACCAATTTTGCGATCAATGGCCATATTTCAGATTGTGACTCCTTGCTGACAATCATCCCGATATGGTCATAGTCTTGTAAAAAACCGTTCTTTTTTCCAAGAAGGGTATAGGTTTTCTGTTTGCTGCCGATATGGTTGTATAGTATTTCACATCCGGACGGCGGATCGTTTTTATCAGCAGCAGCAGCAGCAAAACAGCAGACAGGAATTTGAATCTGTTTCAATCCATCCCAATAGGAAGTGCCCTCGGAATTCCGCCACTTCCCCCTGAATTTTTTCCATTCTATCACCTCGATCATGGTATCGGCCGCTTCGATCTCGGGCCCCATGCCGAATTTCGGAGCCGGAAAATGGCCGAGCAAGCGTAAAATAACCTGACACAGCCATGCAAGGGGAGGGATTTTCAGGAAACCTTCCCCTTTACTGATCTGACTTCCAAAGGTGATCATGCCGCGTATTGATCTTTGGTCCAGCCAGTTGCAGGAAAGAGACGCCAGCGCATACACTCCGCCAAAAGAGTGACAAATCCAGGTGACCGGGATCTGTGTCCGATCACGTATAAAATTTTGTATGGCCGGAATATCAAATCGAATTTGCTGTTCAGCCGTAATGGAGGAAAAGTCCTTCCCTTTTGGCGAAAGACCATGTCCCCGGAGTTCCGGTATCCAGACATCAAATCCCTGGTTTGCCAGGTAGCTTCCCAGGCCAACACCTTTTGGTGATATCCAGAAATTTCGTCTGGAATAGGTTCCGTGGAGAAGGATGACAGGCGGCAAACCTTTCCGATGATTTGCCGGCATGATATGGCTCACCGCAATTTCCGCACGATCTTTGGTGAGAATCCAATGGACATTGACGGGAATATCCCCTAATGTCCGGCGTTCCGATCTGATATGATTATTTTCCTGTTGCATGAAAAATCCTTTGTTAAAAGCAGTTCTCCAACCCAAAAATGAATAGAAAAATGCCGGCGGCCTGTCAATCATTACTTGACACATGGCATGAACCAATTATTGTAGGAATTTCAAATGCGATTTTTATGATATTCAAGAACAAGGATCTGTTAATGAAAAATAAAGTGAGAGCAATCATATGTCCCCATTGCGGAAAGATCACCGATATTGGGGAGCCTCGCTGCATCTGGTGCGGGGGTTCAACCGGATATTCAGCAAGGATGACACAGGGATGGATCAACATGTTGAATGATTCCGAAAAGCTGATTCAGGGAATTATTTTTCTGAATATCGGGATGTTCGTTCTCTCTCTCTTTTTAAACTCCCGCATCCCGGAAATGTCCCTGAATCCGTTTACGGCCTTGTCTCCGGATATGTACAGCCTGATTCTGCTTGGCGCAACCGGTACGGATCCCATTGATAATATGAATTTCTGGTGGTCTCTTGGATGGTGGACGTTTCTTTCGGCAAATTATCTGCATGGCGGGGTCCTTCACATACTGTTCAACATGGTGGCGCTCAAACAGATTGCTTCTGTGGTGATGCGGGAGTATGGAGCATATCGTTTTGTCATGATTTATACGATCGGGGGAGTGGCCGGATTTTATCTGTCATACCGGGCCGGGATTCCTCTTACCATTGGAGCCTCTGCTGCGCTCTGCGGCCTTCTGGGGGCGCTCCTTTTCTTCGGATGGAACCGGGGCGGTGAATATGGAAATCTGGTTTTCAAACAGATAGGGGCATGGATACTTGCCCTTTTTATTTTTGGGTTTTTGTGGTCAGGGATCAACAATTGGGGGCATTTGGGCGGTATCATCGGCGGGTTTATTCTGGGCTGGACCCTGGGATACCGTGAAAAAAAGCCGGAGACCCGTTTTGATCGGTTTTCCGCAGCGGTTCTTGTCGTGATCACGCTTCTGGTGCTTGGCTGGGGAGTGGTTACCGGCCCACTGGTCCGGTATAATATCGTATGAAACTCTATATGGCCCCGATCAAAGGAATAACCAATGCAATCTTCAGAAACGTTTTCACGGAATGTTTCAGCGGATTTGACCTGGCGGTTGCCCCGTTTGTATCCACCATACAGGGAAGAAAGATCAGCCGGTCTCATATCCGGGATATCCTTCCGGAAAACAATACCGGTATTCCCATTGTGCCCCAACTGATGAGCAACAACGGGGATGATTTTATCCATCTTGCCCGGAAATTACATGATCTTGGATATGACACGGTGAACTGGAATCTGGGTTGTCCGTTTCCCATGGTTGCCAACAAAAAACGCGGCTCCGGAATGCTGTTGTATCCGGAACGGATCGATGCATTTTTATCTCAGGTCATTCCGAAGATACCGGTAAACCTTTCCATTAAATGCCGGCTCGGAAGAAATCAGGATGAAGAGATTCTGAAGCTCATACCTGTTTTCAATCGCTATCCTTTGAAAGAATTGATTATTCATCCACGTACCGGGATTCAGATGTATGAAGGCAGTGTTCATCTTGACCGGTTTGAAGAATGTACAAATCAATTGAAACATTCTATTGTGTATAATGGAGATATTACATGCCTTGACGGGTTCCGGAATTTATCCGTCCGTTTCCCGCAGATCGATACATGGATGATCGGCAGGGGTACGCTGATCAATCCTTTTCTCCCGGAAATACTGAAAAAAGGGAAGGACGATATTTCGGATAAGATCCAAAAAATGCAGGAGTTCCATGATTCCTTATGGAAACAATATCAGTCTTCCATGAGCGGTCCGTCACACGCAATGGATAAAATGAAAGGGTTTTGGTACTATTTTTCCCAGGCATTTCAGAACAAGGCTGAAATATATAAAAAGATCAAAAAGACCAAATCAATGGAGAAATTTGAAAACGTGGTATGGAATGTTTTTCATCATGAAAAACTGATTATAGGTTGAAGTGCGTACATTTTATGATTATCAAACCGGCAGATACAAAAAGGAATACGAGATGAAAAATCCCATTGACCATTATTGGATGCTCCGGCTATCAGAGTTGAAGCAGGTATTGGAAGCCAATCGCTTCGATGCCCATGTTGCTGAAAATTCATCGGAAGCAAAAAGAATCGTGCTAGAGGAACTGATTCCGGCAATTTCACCCGGGACCGTTTCGTGGGGAGGGTCCATGACTTTCACGGAAACCGGCATTTATGAATCGGTCTGTCGGAATGGAAATATCTCCATTCTGGATACATTTGACAAAACCATTTCTGCAGAACAGGCGCTGGAGAGACGAAGGCAGGCCTTGCTGACTGATTTGTTTATTACCGGAACAAACGCCGTGACCGAAACCGGCAAGCTGGTGAATCTGGATATGATCGGAAATCGTGTGGCGGCGATCACCTTTGGACCAAAGAACGTCATTATTCTGGTCGGAAGAAATAAAATTGTTCCGGATATCGAGGAGGCCATTTCCCGGATTAAAAATTATACGGCTCCGGCCAATGTCATGCGGCTGGATAAAAAGACACCCTGCCTGAAGACATCGTATTGTGAAGAGTGTAACAGCCCGGATCGAATCTGTAACAACTGGGCCATTACGGAAAAATCCTTTCCCAAAGGCAGAATCAAGGTCGTATTGATCAACGAGGATCTGGGGTTGTAGGTTTCGATAAACTGATTCTTATGTTCTGTTTTTTTCTTTCGCCTGAATCGCTTGTTGCAGTTTTTCGCCAAGGGAACCGGCCGGATTTGCCGATGGTTCCGACTTGTAGTTCTTCCAGTCTTCCATATCGGATGCATCTGCGGGAACGAGGGTGATTCTGCGGTCCCGGGTATTGACATCCTCCACCTGAACATGGATTTCTTCACCGGGTTTCAGTTTTTCGATAGCCGACGCGTCATAGGCTTTGCCGATCTTGGATTTATGCAGCAGGCCGGTAACACCCGGCTCCAGGAAGATAAATAATCCAAACGTTTCTTTTCTCTCCACTTTTCCAAGAACCGTTTTTCCGGCAGGATACTTGTCTTTCACATCCACCCAGGGATCACCTTCTGCATCCTTGATGCTCAGGGATATTCTTTTCTTGCCCGGATCAATTTCCTTGATCATCACGGAGACCGTATCACCGGGTTTTACCACATCCTGCGCCTTGTTAATCCTTTTTGTGTAACTCATTTCGCTGATATGCACCAGCCCTTCGGTTCCGGGAGCGATTTCAACAAACGCACCAAAATCCAGGCAACGGGTTACCCGTCCCTTTACCATATCGCCGATTTTAAATGCTTCCGCAACCCGATTCCATGGATCACCTTCTGTCTGCTTCAGGGAGAGTGCGATTTTCAGTTTATTCCCGGAGTCCCGTTGTTCGATTTTGATGACCTTTACCTTGACGACATCGCCCTCCTTGACAGCTTCCCGGGGATGATCAATCCGCGTCCAGGAAAGCTCGGAAATATGAATCATGCCTTCGATCCCGGGGAACAGTTCAACGAATACACCGAATTCCATTAATTTGATGATCTGTCCTTCCAGGATAATATCTGCCTTCAGATCCTTGAGAAATTGACTGCGTGCTTCCTTCAGATCGATTTCCAGAAAATCCCGCCTGGAAACCACAATATTTCTGCCTTTTTCTTCAATGCGGCTGATCAGGAATTGATATGTATTGCCGACAAACTCTTCGGGTTTGCCGACATACTTGAGATCCATTTGGCTGAGCGGACAAAAGGCGAGCTTTCTCATGACATCTACACGGAATCCGCCCTTGCAGACCTCTGTTACCTTGCCGTCTACCGGAATTTTGCTTTTATAGGCGTCATAAAGAGCCTGGCTGCCGGATTCTTTGGACAGTGCTCTGGAGAGTTTAATTTCACTTTCAGAGATGTGTACCACATAAAGATCCAGATGATCCCCTTTTGCAAAAGGGAATTCACCCTCCTCATTGCAGAGTTCCTTTTTATCCACAACACCATCGACTTTTGTTCCGGTATTGATGAAAACCGAATCCATACCGATTTCGATGATTTCGCCCTTGATTTTATCACCGACCTGTATCTCTTCATTCATTCCTGCATCGTATGACTCAAGCAGCTTGGAAAAGTCTTCTTCTTCATTATTTTCAAATTCATCCTCAAATTGATCATTCATGATCTGATCTCCCGGATTGAAATGGTTTTATGGGTTGATTCATCAGGCAATATATGCCTGAATGCACTGGGATGGTCAACAGCTATCTTCCCTGTTTCCCTGCAATTACATTGACAGGTTTTCGAATATGGTGTAGTTGCAAATACAATTTATCGGCTTTGCCCTTCTTTTCAAACTGTGAAGCTGTTTTGGTTAAACACAAAAACACAAATGGATAGCAATTCAAATACAAAAATAAAACCGGCCGGAAACCGCTTGGTGTTATCCGTTAAAAAAGCATATGAGCGTTTTTTAAAGATCCGGGGGAACCCAAACGAGATCGCCCTTGGTTTTGCTTTGGGCCTGTTTATCGGTATGGCCCCCTGCATGGGTATCCAGACCGTCATTGCTGTTTTTTTAGCCGCCCTGTTGAAATGGAATAAATTTTCTGCTGCAGCCGGCGTCTGGATATCCAATCCGATTTCAGCTCCTTTTGTATACGGCTTTACTTTTTATATCGGATCGCTGTTTACCGGAGTCACCAACTCATTCAAACCAACGGATGTTTTTGATTTCGAGTACTTGTATCAGATTGTATGGAATGCGCCTGGAATTTTCTGGGCACTGACCATCGGCGGAATTGTTACGGGCATACCGATTGCGCTGATCGGGTATTATTTATCCTATATGGCTGTAAAAAGATATCAGGATGATATTAAAAGAAAAATTGCGGAACAAAAAGAACGTCTGGCTGCCCGGAAAGCCATCTCCGCCGGAAATAACAAAAAGAAAAAAAGAAAAAAATAAATAGGATCGGGATGCTGTTGAACCGATCTTCGATAACGGAATAAAAAAGGGATTGTCTACGGATATGGACACGATGACGAAACCGGATTGCAAGGGGTATGAATGACTGTGAAACCAAAACAAGGGCGAATCGGACGCAATGATCTATGTCCATGCGGCAGCGGCAAAAAATTCAAAAAATGCTGTGCCAAAATGGATGATGAGGAACCGGAAGCCGTTCAGAAACTCTATTCTGAAAGATTTGGTATCCGGTTGAAAAATGAAAAAGATATCGAGTTTCTGAGAAAGGCAGGAAAGCTTGTCTCCGACACGCTATCCATGATTGAGTCCGAGATCCGGCCGGGAATAACAACCGATCAAATCAACACACTGGTACATGAATATACCATTCGGCATCATGCGGTTCCGGCTCCGTTGAATTACAAGGGCTTCCCCAAAAGCGTTTGCACCTCCGTAAATGATGTAATCTGTCATGGCATCCCGGGGGATCGGATACTGGTGGACGGAGATATCATCAATGTTGATGTGACTTCCATTCTGAATGGATACTTTGCAGACGCCAATCGTACGTTTTTTGTCGGAACACCGGGACCGGATGCAGTCAAGATCGTAAACGTGGCCGGAAACAGCCTGAAAGCCTCTTTGGAAATGGCAAAACCGGGGAACCGCATCGGCGATCTGGGATGGGCGATTCAACGGTATGCAGAAGCTCAGGGGTGTTCGGTTGTTCGGGAATTTGTCGGACACGGGATCGGGTTTGAATTCCATGAAGCACCCCAGATTCCCCATTTTGGCAGAAAGGGGACCGGGATTGAGCTGGTGCCGGGAATGGTGTTTACCATTGAACCGATGATTAATCTGGGCAGTTATAAACTGAAAATCCTGGAAGACAAATGGACCGCAATCACAGCAGATGGATCCCTTACCGCGCAGTTTGAGCAGACGATTCTGATTACGGATACCGGGTATGAGAGTCTGACACCATATGACCTGTAATAGCGGTTGGTCCGGATTTTTTTTATCGATAGATACTGTCAATAAAACAAGTGCCGCCGCTGTCCCCGCTGGAAACAACGACCCCGGGATCAACCGTTTCCGACAGACTCAACTGTAGACTGTTATATAAATTGAGTCTCCCTCCGGATACAACCTTGCCTTCAAAAGCAGGAAGCACATCAACACCGTTGATCAGAGACCTTTTAATCTGGGAAAGGGAAAGGCCGGGAGTATGGCTCCATAGAATACCGGCAGCTCCTGTTACCAGAGGCGCTGCTACGGAAGTGCCGCTGAGAAACTGGAAATGGTCGGCAACCGGTGCCGGATAATTCGTATCCACGGCATGAATCATGATATCATCAATGTCCCAGCCTTCGTCGACATTGCCTCCGCCTGTTGTAAATCGAAAACGGATATAGGCCTGGGTCGCGTCGTTTAATGCTGTGAGCATCACAGCCGCATCCGCCCAATAAAGGTATGTTCCGCTGAGGCCGTTTTCATAATGGGTATAGTTGTCTGAGATGGAAACGACTTCCATTTTCTGATTTGTCCAGGGGCCGAGCAGAGAGGTTGCGGTTTCCAGAAATAATCCGGAATCATTGTCTGAACTTCCACGGATTGTAAACGTCAGGATAAGAGATCCTTTATCGGAAAGGTCAATCATGGGTGATACGGCAAAGGTTTCCGTGTTCCGGCTGTAATCGGCGGAGGGACTGTCCGTCAGATAAGCCGGTGCGGTCGGAACCCTTGCCCATGTTCCGGTGAGATTCCATCCATCGTTGCCTGTGTTAAAGGTGGAGGTCCAAACAACTTCCCGGTTGGGATAAGCAGAGTAGATGTTGTCGCCCGGAGCAGCAAGGTCAACTGTTGTCGCACCATAAACCGACCAGTCCGGAAGCTGGTCATCCTGATCGGAAGCGGCAACCGAGATAATATTGTCCAGATCATATCCTCCGGGATAGATTTTGTCATCCTGTGCTTTGGCATCATTATCAAATCCCTGGTTGCCGGATGACGCAACAAAGAGCAGACCGGCACTGCCGGCAGCGGAAATGGCATCGTATTCACCTTGCAAATATCCGGACTCTCCAAAGCTGGCGTTGATAATTTTGGCATTGTTGGCCACAGCGTATTGAATGGCGCTGATTTCGTCCGTGGTATTGCCGGTACCCCTTGTGTCCAGAAATTTCAATATCATGATTTTTGCCGACCAGCAGACACCGGTCGTACCAAAGGCATTGTTTCCCTCGGCGGCTATAACACCGGCCACATGTGTGCCATGATTGTTTGAATCGGAGACATCATTATTGTTATCCACAAAATTCCAGCCATGGATATCGTCAATGTATCCGTTTCCATCGTCATCCACCCCGTTACCGGCAATTTCTCCCGGATTGGTCCATAGATTATGGATAATATCCGGATGGCTCAGGTCCACACCGGAGTCAATGATGGCAATGATGACATTGGAACAGTCGGTTGTGGTTTCCCAGGCTTCCAGTGCCTGGATATCTGCGTTTGCGGTTCCCAGGGTGTCGTTGACGATCTGACCGGTATTGTGTAATGACCATAGTTCGTTAAAAAAGGGATCATTCGGTGAGGATATGGCCATTGTCCTCCGGATATAATTCGGCTCCGCCCATTCAACATTCGGATCATTCCTGAACATGACAATCGCGTCGTCAACGGAAATCCCATCCGGAAGGAGAATGTGTTCGGCATCGATCATGTTGAGTTTCTTGATGGAGAAAGCACCTATGCTCTCTTTCACTTCCTGTGCAGTTTTTCGATGTGTGCCGGTTTTGAATTTCACAATCAGTTCGTTCCGGATGCAAATGTCTTGATCAATGACCGGCGGATGATCTGCTGATAAAAGGTGCTGTCCGGGCACAGGATATAAGACAAACAGGTTCAAAATAAAAAGGGAGATGATTAATTTTTTCATATGGCAAATCATGACTGAATGTTAAAATGGTTAATTTCCGTGGATTCAATTCATAGTAGAGTGAATCGGTGATTGTGTGAGTCAGATCAGCTATTCGGTGCAACAGTATCATACTGCAGCAATAAATTCAATTGCGGCTGCCGGATGTTATCGCAAAAAGATGAGAACCCGTCCATCCGTGTTTTGACTTCAAAAGGCTTTTGCGATATGAAGCAGAGAATTAAAATTGGTTTCAAATGATAAAGAATGGATTGAAAAATGTATAAAATATCTGCTTTTTGTCTGGTCTGTCTGGCATTCTTTCTGCCGGCGTCTTTTGCGTCGGAGAAAGCGGTTACAATAGAACAAACCCATGAGCTGAGCGATCACGAGTCAAAAATGGATGCCCGAAGAATCTGTTTTTTACAGGCAAGGAAGAAACTGTTAACCGAAACCGTTGATTTCTTCCTTAAACAGAAGTCCGGGAAAATAGCCATGTTGGCCCGAAAAGATATGGAGCAGTATGTATCGGTTCTGCTTGAGATTGCTGCAAAATCTGAAACATGGGAATATTCGGACAACCATCTCTCCGTAAATATGACGGTTGAATCCATATTTGATCCAGCGGCTCTGGAAAAAAAAATTCTGTCATTGCATCAGGATGATGAATTGAAAAAAAAGATTCAAAAGGATCAGGATCGGTTACAAACGCTTGAAAATGAATATATGGCACTTGAAAAACAACTGGCCTCGGCAAAAGAGGAAACCGTTGTCTCTCTTCGGAAGGAAAGCCAGGTTATTTCATCGGAAATCGACCGGATTGAAAACGTACGATACCTGATTGAATCCGGAACAAAACTGGCGTCGGATAAAATTACAACCGGAATGACGATTGACGAGGTCATCACCATCGCCGGCCGGCCCAGAGCATCCGCAACCTGCGAGAAGCCTGATTTTTTGAACTATGGAAATATCTGGATCTGGCTCAATAACGGTATTGTAATCGGCAAAATCCCCATGGAAAAGTGGTCAGGCCCCTGCTACCGGTATTCATTTTCCGACAGGGAGGAAAAAGATGATACCCCTTCAAAAGAAACAGGCAGCAAAGAAAGTACGGAAAAGGCAAATTTTATTATCTCTTTGAAATCAGGGCAGACCATCTATACATCGACATATCATAAGGTGAATGATGTTATCTACTATAAGAAATACGGCGGTATCGTCGGAATTGAGGAAGAAAAGGTCGATACGATCTGGGAAATTGAATAGGTTTTCCTTTCTCTTATAGATCATCAAATACTTTTCAGGACCCATTGCCGGAACGGGTGGAATGGACGAACTGTTTTCCTTCCGATGCAAGAACGTTATGGATAATATCGATTCCAGTCTGTATTTCATCCCGGGTTACGGTCAGGTGAGGGCGGAAGCGGATACCCTGATTGCCGCAAGCCAGCACCAGAAATTTTTCATCAAAAAGACGTTTTTTAAAAGCATTTCGTTTTGATGTATCCGGCAGGTCAAACGCGCACATGAGACCAAGACCCCTTGGATTTGACACGATATCCGGATAGGTATTGGCGATTCCGGTGATTTCCGACAACAGGAATTCCCCCTGAATCCGTGCGTTCTTAATCAGGTTTTCTGCCTGAATGATCTTCAGGATATGAGTGAATCGCAGCATGTCAATCAGGTTGCCGCCGAATGTTGAATTGATCCGGCTGGATTCCTTGAATACATGATGTTCTACTTCATCAATTCTCCTGGATACCAAAATTCCGCATACCTGTGATTTTTTACCAAAACAGATGATATCCGGAATGATGTCCATCTGTTCATATGCCCAGAATGTACCGGTAAGACCAATCCCGGTCTGCACTTCGTCCAGAATAAACAGGATCTCGTTTTCATCACAGATCTTTCGGAGGCTGATCATGAATTCCTTTCGAAAATGGTTATCGCCGCCTTCTCCCTGAATGGGTTCTATGATCAAACCGGCGATTTCTTCCCCGCAGGTATCAATGGCCTGCCGGATCTGTGCCAAGGCTTTTTTTTCATTTCTGATGGTGGCCTCTATATTTTTGGAGGACAGGGGAAAGAAAAGCTTGGGATTGATGATTCTCGGCCAGTCGAATGTCGGGAAATATTGTGTTTTTCTCAAATCGCTCGTGTTGGTAAGGGACATGGTATATCCGGTTCTGCCGTGAAAGGCCTGCTGAAAATGGATAATCTTGGAACCAACGGGCTTTTCATGTCCTCTTGAAAAGTTCTTTCGAACTTTCCAGTCAAAAGCTGTTTTCAGGGCATTCTCAACAGCCAGAGCACCGCCGTCAATAAAAAAGGCATATGGAAGTTCCCTGGGAATCCCGAATTGTGAAAAGGTATCGACAAATTCCGCCATGGTGATGGTGTAGGCATCTGAGTTGGAGGGTTTCTGGATCGCTATTTTTCCAAACTGTTCCTGCACAGCCAGCAGTTTCGGATGATTGAAACCGACAGACATCGAGGCAAACATGGAAAAAAAATCCAGATACCGGTTACCGGAGATTTTATCCACCAGCCATGAGCCTTTTGAGTTTTCAAGATCAACAACAATATCAAGGCCGTCTGCCAGAATATGCTTTGATAAACTCTTTTTTACATCTCTGGGGAGCATGCTTTTCCTCTTTTATAGATCAAATTGAATCCCCTGGGCAAGGGGAAGCCGATTTCCGTAATTGACGGCACTGGTTTGGCGCCGCATATAGGCTTTCCAGGCATCGGAACCGGATTCCCGGCCACCGCCGGTTTCCTTTTCTCCTCCAAACGCTCCTCCGATTTCGGCACCGGATGTACCCATGTTCACGTTGGCAAGGCCGCAGTCCGATCCGCATGGAGAAAGGAATTCCTCGGCATTCCGGATGCTGTTCGTAAAAATTGAGGAGGAAAGCCCTTGCCGGACCGAATTTTGAATCCGGATGGCATGGGAAACAGGACCGGAATATGGAATCATGTATAATATCGGTGCAAATGTTTCTTCCTGGACAATGGGAAAATGATTTTCTGCAATAACAATGGCCGGTTCTACATAACAATCTGACGGATAGCCTGATCCGGTTAATATATTTCCTCCGCAAATCAGTTCTCCACCCTGTTTTTTCACTTGTTTCAGGGCATTTAAAAATGCATCGACCGCTTTCCTGTCGATCAAAGGGCCCATATGAATGGATTCATCCAGCGGATTACCGATTCTCAGGCTCTTATAAGCGTTCGTCAAAGCACTTTTCACACGATCAAAAATCGACTCATGAACGATCAGCCTTCTGATGGTCGTGCATCGTTGCCCGGCAGTTCCTACCGCACCGAAA
>QZKS01000023.1 GCA_003599865.1 Desulfobacteraceae bacterium | reverse complement strand
CTCCTGTTGTTATTGTGGAAGGGTGTCACCTCCCTTTATAACAGGGTTCCCAGATGGTTTCTTCTTTAATTTTGATTCAACGTGCAAAATTCAGGTATTTATGTTCATATTCGTAAGCTTTAGGCGACCTTGCTTCTTATATTTCCTCGAAATATAACAATGCATAATACGACGGTCATAAAATACAAACATTCTAAAAGGAAGTCTTGTAAGATAAAGAAAAAGCCGAACTAATAAAGTATTACTATCTAAATTATGATTCGTTATAAATTTCGTTCTGCAATATTCAAAATGCATGAATATCTTTTCGATAGGATTTATATAAGGAAGTATGTATTTTTTATTTACGACTCTCCTTTTTATAAAGTATCTTGAATATATCCTGCCGGGTTGCTTATTATGGCATATTGAATCATCATGAATTCTATAGTTTACTGTGTGAATATTCATAAACCATATCTTTATCCCATTCCTTGTTAAATTAAGAACAAAGGGGACGTCTTCAATATCTCGAATTTCAACATCGTAATCATAAATATTATACAAATCCTTTTTCAAAAAAAGTGTGGGTGTGCTTATGATGAAATGACGCAAAAGGTACTTATATTGATCATTCGCTTGAATTTTATCCGATAGAAAAATATGCGGCGCCCCATTACGTATTTCCAAAAAATTCTCTTTATTAATTATATTTCTATAAACATATGAAACCGAATGTACTATCTGGGCAGATGGATGAGTCATGCAAAAATTAACATTATCTTTGATACAATTCGGACACAGTGTGTCATCAGCGGCAATATGTTTTAAGAAAACACCGTTACTCACTTCAACTGATTTACGGCAATTTATAGTGACTCCTTCATTTTTAATTGATGTAAGTATGACGCAACGGACAAATCTGCTGCCGTTCTCATCTATCCACTTTCTACATATTTCCAAAGTATTATCGATCGAACAGTCATCTGAAATTATTAGTTCAATATTCTGATAGGTTTGGTTATAGGCGCTATTCAATGTCTCTGTAACAAATTTTGAAGAATTAAAAGTTATTACGCAAATTGAAACTATTGGATTATTTATGTGGTTAGCGTAATGATCCATAAAAACATTGCTTTATAGCCGGTCATCTGTTTACAGATCCCGTGATTACTATCCTCAGTATAAAACGCATTCTAAATCAGCAAAAGCATCGATTATAAATTTTAATGGCTGTTTGTTTAACTTCATCAAGCTCAGGAATCCGCAAAAAAAAAGCAAAAAGCAAATAAGATGCTGTTCCTGAAACAATTCCATAAAACAGCTTTAAAACATCCGACTCGATACCATTGCTACACACGAAAACAGTAAAAGCCATTCCTATCGTTGCTAAAATGATTTTTAAAATATCTCGAAATTGCTGCAATGGTCCGTATCCAAACAACCTCCCAGATAAATAGGAATTCATTAAAAATGCTAAAAATGAAGTTACCACATGCCCGATAACCATAGCTTTCACCCCTAAAGGAATTGTTATCACCAAAGCCAGGATAATCAATGGTGCTTTGGATAAATCAAGCTTCAAAAAAAGGTCAGATCGACCTATAGCGTTTAGGATGTTCATATTAATTGAACTCAGAGGATAAAAAATTCGTGCGAAATACATCCATTGGAGCAAAGGAACCACCGGTATCCATTTTTCTGTTAAAATTAAAGTAATAAGAGGTTCCGCGATCAACGAAAGTATCGTCATCATTGGAAAGACCAAAAAAGCAGACATTCGAACAAACCTGCGAAACACAAATAACAAACGCTGTTGATCATCTTTCAAAGAAGTAAGTATTGGATATGTAACCTGATAAAATACACCGGTGATTGTCCCAGCTGCTGTTTCTGCAATCGACTTTGTTTTAGCGTAAAATCCAAGTTGTGAGGCAGAGTATACCTTACCGATAACTATATTATAGGCATTGTTGAAAATTTGGGCATAAAGTCCAGCAATAAGAAGTTTGGAGCCAAAACCAAATATTTCTTTAAAAGATTGTTTTGAAAACTGAAAGGAAGGAGACCACCTGTTTAAAAACCAAAGCATTACGACAGTGATTATTGTTTTTGAAAGAGTCATAATAACCAAAGCCCAAACACCAAAACCGTTATAGGCGGAAACAATGCCCAAACAACCTCCGCAAAAGAATGATACAACATTAATTTTTGCAATATTTTTAAAATCGATACTGATTACAAGTCTTGTTCTTTGAATGATTGCAAAAGAATTGACTATAATATTCAGAGTTAAAATTCTAGTCAGAATTACAAGTTTTGGCATATTATAAAAATCAGCAATAAAAGGAGCGCTAACAAATAATAGAAAATAGATGGCAATACTTACAAAAAAATTAAACACGAAGACTGTTGAGAAATCAATATCTGTTCTATTTTTTTTTTGTATCAGGCCTGTCCCCATCCCACTGTCAATAAGACTTTGAGAGATAGCTATGAAAATAGAAAGCATCCCAATCATTCCATAATCCTCAGGCATAAGAAGACGTGCCAAAAAAATACTGATAACGAATTGTCCACCTTGCGTTGAAATTTTTTCAATAGCAGACCAGACCAGACCAGCGAATGCTTTAGTTTTTAGCGATTTATCTTTTGCGGATGCGATAATATGAACCTGATATTTTCAACAATTATTGTCAGTAGGTGATTGTTCAGTCATAATGTTTCTTTGAGATGGGTTCGTAATATTCTTTTTCCCAATTTTTTTTAACTTATTAACTATTCCAAACTTTATATAAAAGTTTAGTATTAAGAGCTTTTCAATAATCCCTGGTTTTTTAAACGCATATGATTTGAAGCAAGTATAGTTTCTTCTCGAAAAAAAATTTTCTATTAAAATTATTTCTTCTTTTTTTAATTTTTGTTTCCATTTTTCTACACTACCATTGTTGATACCTTCCGCTATCATTCCTTTTTCAAACCAAGCCCTAACAGTTTGATTTTCAGCATTGATTAATTTACAGAGATCACTTTCTTTTGAATTCAATTCTAATAATCCAGATTCGAATAGTACTCCTAAAAATTTACAAAGGCTTTGTATTGTTTCTAACGGAAAGGTGACTAAGGATTCATATTGCACTAAATGGCAAGACTTTTCATTTTTTAAATAAAAATTATTTCCAAACTTAATATATTGATCAATCAATTTTAAATCCATTAACAAGTCATGACCGATTGTAACTTCCTCACCAAACCTATCGGCTCGTTCTGCTACTTCTTTAAAAGAGCAAATACTATCTCTAGGGTCACGGATAATAAATACAAATTTTGCATTAGGAAATAATTCTTTTAGTTCGTTGAAAATTAAAACATTGGAAGGTGTCTTTTCAGATAAATACAGTACCCCTTCTTTACTTGCTTTTTTAACAAGAAAACTACTGATCAATTCTGAAAACGACTTTTTTAAATCTGTTTCATTGTAATAAAAAACTTGTCGTCCATTATCTATCCCTTCCTTCATTTTTAAATAGGTACTACAAATACTTAATAGATGGTCGAATTCAGGTCCCGCATAAATTTGACTATGCAAATCTAAAATTCTTTGAACCAAAGAAGTGCCTGATCTAGGAACGCCTCCAATAAAAATCAAGGAATTCATATTTCTCTTTCCTGACGAAAAAGATTAGAATTGACAGGTAAATATAAAATCAAACCTTTTTAATCCATCTTTTTTCCATTTTGCAGAATTCATTCAAAAAACCCGTAATTTGATTAACTTCCTTTTGTTGGATTAACGGACTAATCGGTAAACTCAAAACTTCTTTGTGTATCTTTTTTGTTAACGGCAATTTGAGATCCTGTAAGTCACTATAAGCTTTCTGTAAATGTGGAGGAACTGGGTAATGAATTAAAGTCTTCACTCCCTGTCGATGCAGATATGCCTGCAGTGAATCTCGCATAGTACAACGAACGACAAATAGATGGAAAACATGTTGCTCTTCTTTTTCCCATTTAGGAAGTATTATAAGAGAGTTAGATATATTTTCCAAGTATGTCCGGGCCACATTACGCCTTGCCTCGATCTCTTTGTCCAGATATTTCAGTTTGATTCGAAGAAACGCTGCTTGAATCTCATCAATGCGACTGTTCAATCCTTTATACAGGTTTTTATACTTTTTAAGGCTACCATAATTACCCAATGCCCGGATAGTTTGTGCCAATTCTTCATCGCTGGTGGTTATCGCGCCAGCATCACCAAGTGCTCCTATATTTTTCCCCGGGTAAAAGCTGAACCCGGCGGCATGGCCCCAGTTGCCAGCTTTCCGGCCGTTCAGACTTGCTCCATGAGCTTGAGCAGCATCTTCTAAAACTAGCAGGTCATGGCGGAGGGCGATCTCGCGAATATCTGGCATATCCGCAAGCCGCCCGTACAGGTGCACTGGTATCACAGCTCTGGTTTTGGACGTTATTGCCTGTTTCATCCTCGCCGGGGAAAGATTATAAGTCCTGGGATCCGGCTCTACCAGCAGCGGAATCAGGCGATTTTCCGTAATAGCAAGGATTGTTGCAATATATGTATTGGCCGGGACCATGACCTCATCGCCGTCCTTTAGTTTTTTTAATTCTTTCCAGGCCCGCAAGGTAAGGATCAAAGCATCCAAACCATTACCCACTCCCACACAGAAGCATGTGCCGCAATAATCAGCAAACTCCTGTTCAAATGCCTTGACTTCCTGACCCTGAATATACCAGCCAGAATCGATGACACGAGTCGCTGCCTTAATAAGCTCATCTCTATATTGCGCATTGACTGCTTTTAGGTCCAGAAATGGTATGTTCATTCAGAGTTTTCCAAAAATAATTTTAATTTTTTAATAAAAACCTGTTGATCCACCAGATAATCTATACTATAGGCTTCACCAGTGCTTTTTAGTGGTTTGACTGTAGATGTAAAAAAATAACTAAGATTCATACCTGCAATCGCAGCCAGATTGGAATAAACACAGAACTCCTTATATTCAGGAAAAATCCAGGTTAAACCAAATGTGTTTTTTTGACAAAAAATGATGTTAGCCCATGCTGCTCCTGATGCACCAACTATATATTTTGCGGAATTAAACAAACGTACTTGTTCATAAAAAGACAATATTTCAGGATAAACAATGGTAAAACCATTTTCTTTTACGATCCTTTCCAAATCTATCTGATTAAAATTTCGGCGATTATTCTTTCTCGACAGGAAAATTTTTTTAATTGGTTTAAAATTTTCAATCCCATAATTTTTCAAAATTCTTAAACGGTAATCGATAAGAACATTTTCATTTTGCCTGTAATCTGAAATTCTTGGCCACTTACCTTTCATAAGATTGAATGGACCATGTACTGGAATATCTATAGCTATAAAATTTTCGACTTGATATTGTTTATCGCTTCCCAATATTATTATTTTTCTATGTGATTTTAAAGCATCAAGAGAATCACGAAATGTTTGATATTTATTGTACTCATTCGGTACTAAAAAAGCATAATTCCTATATGCTAATGGTAATTTTTCAGCTAACATTACAA
Organism: Desulfobacteraceae bacterium; assembly: GCA_003599865.1. Taxonomy (GTDB): domain Bacteria; phylum Desulfobacterota; class Desulfobacteria; order Desulfobacterales; family SURF-7; genus QZKS01. Next base: position 35,929 of record QZKS01000023.1, on the reverse strand, counting down.
CTGGTAATATTTCTATCAACCAATGATACCAATTAGAAGAACCTAATCCAATCAAACCAATTCCATGAGTTATTTTTATTGGCGATTTCTCTCTAATTATGCCGAAACCCTTTCTTGATATTGAAAATCCATTCCCTCCGCAACTTATACGAGGGATATTTTCAAAATAATATTGAGGAATATGAATTTGGTTTTTATATTTAATCGCAAACTGATAACAACTAATTATAGTAGCAAAAGAAAATTTTCTCGCATAAATATCCGGGAAAAAAGTCTCTAATTTTTTGTTATTTGAATTTTCTTCTTTTGGAGTGCAAGAAAATGATTTGCATCTTTTTTCTAATAGAACAATATCAGTGGATTTTTCAAATGAGCAAATGGGTAAAATAGAAAACCCGAAAGGGTTTATTAGCGTTCGCACTATAGATATTGGTATATTCCATTTACGAAACAGCCAAAATGAAATTTTTTTAATTTTTATTTGAATTGATTGTATTAACTCAAATAAAATGCGGCGTTTCGTCATATAAAATATTTCATCTCCAAAAAAATATCATAATTAAACCAAAAGTCTTATTGTTCATTCATAATGTTTAAAAAAATGATTTAATCGCGTTTAAGCATCTGAAATTCATCATACGACCGGATATATTCCATTTCATCATACGGCATCGAGGCCAGGACCAGGCAATTGGCCCCTGAAGAAAAATTAACCAACTCCCGCCAAATCAGTTTAGGGATATATAATCCAAAGTATGCACGGTCCAGCCGTACAATCTTTTTTTCCTGCCCATCATCAAGAATTACATCAAAGGCTCCCATGACTGAAACCATTAATTGCTGAAGTTCTCTGTGGGCATGTCCACCCCTTGATTCACCACCTGGAACATCATACAGATAATAGGTTCTGATAATATCAAATGGGATTTCCTGATGGTTACTGATGGGGGTCAAAGATCCTCTGCGATCATACTTGCGTGGAAGTTCAATTAGCTTACAGTCATGAATAGTGATAGTCATTTTCCCTCTTGCATCAGTGCTTTGTACTCTCTGTAATCACGGATATAATCTCCTGTAGTGAATGGATAATTTGCCAGCACATAAGCTACAGCATTGGTGGAAAAATTCTGCATTCGCCGCCAGATCATCCGAGGAACGTAAAGGCCGTGATAGGCCCGGTTCAGGTGAACTATTTTTTGGGCATTACCATCATCCAAAAACACGTCAAAACTGCCCGATAGGGCAATAATGACTTCTTCCTGGTCACGAAAAGCATGCTCACCTCGTTGCTCGCCACCTGGAACATCATAGATCCAGTAAACTCTGGCAATTTTGAAGGGGATATGGCGTTCCTGTTCGATAAAAGTTAGGTTGCCTCTAATATCAAGGATTTGGGGGAACTGGATTAGGCTTGCATCGTATACAGAAATCATTTTGGGATCAGGCTTTCCTTATGGTCGTTTCTATGAATTCGGGATTGAGATGAGGTGTTGATGTATAGTTGCTGGGTTTCCAGACAGCAACGAGTTGGGTGACACGCTTTGGATGACCACCGCTTCAATAACAGTGCTGAGGAGGGGATATGTGCACTGACCACCCCGTTCCCAAAATCTTTCATCTCCAGGCGCACAAAGTCATGGGCCATTATATCCTCCCTCCGAATTTTCAAAATCTTCAGGATAGGACATTTTATTCCATTCTTTAGTGATATTTTCTGGATATCCCCGATGAAAATGCCCGGTCCAGGGGTAAGCCGATTGACCGGAACCATCTTTGAGTTTCATGGATGATGCTTCACCGAACACCCTTGCCGGCACCCCGCCCACGATCATTCCCCTGGGTACGTTCTTTGTCACTAGGGCGTGAGCACCAACCAGCGAATGGCTTCCAACGGTAACGCCCGGAAGAATCACGGACATGGTCGCAACAACTGCATAATCCTCAATAACTGCGCCCATCAAAGTTTCGCTTGGCGGCGTAGGATCATTGGTCAGCACAACATAGGGAAACAACCAGACAAAATTTCCTATCCGCGATTTTTTCCCGACATGCACATTAGAATGAAAACGAACATAGTCCCCTATTTCACAGTCCCCCTGAATATCACATAAAGTTCCGATCTGCAGGTTCTCACCAGCAATTGTTTTTTCCCGGACGGTTGCACGATGCCCGGTCACCAGACGAGTCCCAAAACAGGAACCGGCATAAAAAACTGAATGTGATCGGATTAAAGTGCCTTGTCCAATAATTAAAGGATGTCCGTCTGCCAAAGGTGTCGGATAGCCTATCTCGCAATTGCCATCAATAATGGTATCTGCTCCGATTTTGACATTAGCATAAACGATGGAATATGGTCCGATGACGGTATTGGGGCCGATGACAACTCGATTTTCTGAGAATGATAGCTCCTGAGGAACTTTTTTATGGATTCGAGATTGACCAATAATTGCACCGGAAAATATCTCCACATCATCATGAAGACACACCCCTGCATTAATAATTGCATGAGGATGAATCCTGACATTTTTTCCAATGACAGCATCTTCACTGATAATTGCAAATTCACTAATCATAATATGAGATCTCGTATAAGGGGGTTGTCATCAAGTCCGAAAGTTTTCCAGAAAAGCAAAAAGGACTTCAAAATAGTTGCATCACTTACTTTTTTCATCTAGAATTTTTATTTTTCAGTTTTAAACAAAACCAACCGGGAGATATCATCATCTGTTAGTATACCTGAATAATTGCCGATACGATCGGGATGAAACATTTCTTCAATATACTCTGACAAATTTTCTTCTCCAATGTAAGTCGCCATTTCGTTTTCTAAATTTAATTCTTCTACGGTTTTAAGAGTTTCATGCATGACCGTTTTTATGGGACCGTGATCAAGTGCGTGGGTATAGTGTTTTATAAGTCCGGGCAAAGTAAAACTGCATGCAAGGCCGTGGGGTACACCAAATCGCATGGTCACCGGGTAGGATATGGCATGGGCGATGGCGGTCCGGGTACGGCTGATGGCCAATCCTGCCATCAGAGCGGCCTGCTGCATCATCTCCCTGTAATAAAGGCTGTCCGGCTGGTTTATGATGGCCGGAAGGGCTTTGTTTGCCAGGGTCAGGGCTTTCAACGCCAGGGCTTCGCTCACGGGCGTGCGGTTTTTGTTCCAGAGTGATTCGAGTGCATGGGAAATGGCATCCAGTCCGGTATAGAGAGTTTCCTTCGGGGGAAGCGTCAATGTCAGTTCGGGATCGAGCAATGCGTGGTCTGGATAGACCCGCTCCCCGGAAACAGAGTATTTTTTTTTGTTTCTGCTGTCCCATACCGTTGCAAAAGGAGTGACTTCCGCGCCTGTACCGGCTGTGGTGGGTATGGCAACTATTGGTATGTGATTTTTCCAGACATGCGGTTGTTTTTGCCTTAAGACCATATCCAGGGGAATTTCCAGGTCGGATGACAGGGCCACTGAGAAGATCTTTGCCGTGTCCAGCGCGGAGCCGCCACCAAGTGCAATGATGCCGGAGATGCCTTCCCTGCGCAACGTGATTGTCATGCGGTCCAGAAAATCGAGTTCCGGGTTGGCGGTTACCCCGTCAAAGACCCGTATTGGGTTTTCCAAGCCGGCTTTTCTTGCTTTTTCCTCGATTTTTTCTGTCACGCCCCGGGCAGTAAAGCCTGCGCTGGTGACCATCAGTATCCGGTTACCGGTAATAACCGGTGGATCAAGTAAAAACAGCCGGTCAATGGCACCCGGGCCTGAAGTGATGCGCACCGGGTTATAATCAGACCAAATGGTCAATTGCCGCCTCCATGAAGGCTTTTTTGTTTTCCTTAGGCGTGCGGGATGGACGGCCAAGATCATCGCGGGAACCGGTGCGTATACGCACCTCAATCATGTGCGGGCCGGGTATCTGACGGATATCGGACCAGCAGTCTTCCAGGTGCCGGGTGGTTTCGGCCATACGGTATTTAAAGTCGCAGGCTTTTGCCATGGCGGCAAAGTCAAACCGGTCTGCTGCGGTCGGCTGGCCGCCAACAGATTCATGGGCGGCATTATTGAGCAGTATGTAGATAAGGTTTTCAGGGTTAAGCTTGCCGATCACCGGCAGTGATCCCAGGTGCATCAGAGCGGAGCCGTCACCGTCGATGCAGATAATTTGTTTTTGCCGATTGCCCAGTGCAACACCCAGGGCGATGGATGCCGTATGCCCCATGGATCCTACGGTTAGAAAATCGCGCTGGGGCTGGCCGAGCCGGGCCCGGATTTCAAAAACCTCGCGTGAGGTTTTACCTGTGGTCGATATGACCAGGGCGTTTTCACCGGCAAGTGTCAGAATCCGGGTAAGGGCATCTTCACGGGAGAGTGTGGACAATAGATTTTGCTTTTGGATGCTTTTATAGGGTGTAAATGTTCCTTTGCGAACCAGCAGTGCAGCCGGCGCATTTGTATTTTTAATCCTATCGAATATGCTGTCCAGCACCTGATGGCTGTCGGAATCTGCATCCAGCACTGAATACGGGATTTCCATAAGTTCCAGTTGACCAGGTGTGATCCTGCCCTGCCTGATGTGCTGGGGCTCGTCTTTTACACCCGGTTCCCCGCGCCAGCCGATGATCAGGAGCAATGGGATATTATAAACTTCGGGAGCAGTAAGAGATATGAGCGGGTTAACCGCGTTTCCCAGTCCCGAGTTCTGCATGTAAACGGCGGCTACCCTTCCGGTGGACAGGTGATATCCTGCGGCAAGGGCCACGGCATTGCCTTCGTTGGCTGTAATAACATGCTGATTGATGGCACAGTGATCCTCAAGATATGCACAGAAATGCTTCAGAAGTGAGTCCGGCACTCCGGTAAAAAGCTCAATGCCGTGTTGCCGCAAACCGTTGAACAGTTGCCCTGGATCTATCATTATTTTCCCCCCGGAATTAAGCCAAGGATCGCCTTGATCGGTAGCATACGGGCATCGCATTCAGCCGAGCACCGATGTGTGAGAATGGCCCTGGCGGTTTCGAGCATGGACGGATAGGCACTGCGCAGGAGATGATTGGCATATATGACGATATTCACGCCGTTATCGGCCAGCTCGTCTTCGGTCACCTGGTTGTAGCTAGTGGGTACGACCACCAGGGGGCGGCGGTCCGTGAACTGATTGTACAACCGGCAGAATTCAAAAATTTCATCCGGATTTTTTTGCCGGCTGTGGATCATGATGCCATCCGCGCCTGCCTCAATATATGCTTTTGCCCTGGTTATGGCATCATCCATACCCTGTTCCAGAATCAGGCTCTCGATGCGGGCAATGATCATGAAATCATCGGTTGCCTGGGCTCTTTTCCCGATTTGTATTTTATGGCAGAAGTTTTCAATGCTGTCCTGTATCTGCCCGGCATCCGTACCCAACAGCGAATTTTTCTTCAACCCGACTTTATCCTCAATGATGATCGCTGAGATGCCCAGGCGCTCCAGCGTTTTAACCGTGAATACAAAATGTTCCGGTCTGCCGCCGGTATCTCCGTCATAGACAATCGGCTTTGTGGTGACCTCAAGCACTTCGTTCAGGGTGGTAATACGCGCGGTGACATCAACCGCCTCGATATCGGGTTTTCCCTTGGCCGTAGCATCCGCCAGGCTGCTGCCCCACATGCCGTCGAATTCGCGCCGCCCTTCGGGTGTATCGATACAGGTATTTTCAACGATGAGGCCGGACAGCCCGTTATGAATATCAATAATCCGTATCAACGGCTTTACCCGCAGCATCCGGCGAAGTGATTTCAAGCGTACTTCCGGGGTGGTTCCCACCTCTTTCATTGCGGCGTGCAACCGGGTGGAAGAAATGCCTTTGGTGTAAGGGATTTCGATCAGCGTTCCCCCCCATTGGGCCAGAGTATCAATCACCCGCTGCCTTGTTTTTTGCTGGACGCCTTCTTTCCAGTCATCACCGTGGAGTACATAATCCGGTTTGATTTTTTCCAGATTAAATACATAGTCAAGGGTTTTCTGGGGTACCACCTGGCTTACTCCCTTGATATTTTCAATTACTTCCCGCCGTTGATCAAATGTCATGTGCGGCATGCGCTTATAGCTGGCAATCGCTTCGTCAGTCAACAGCCCGATGATGACATCCCCCAGTTCCCTTGCCTTTTTAATAATATTCAAGTGACCGGGATGTATTAAATCCGCACTCATGCCGACATATACTGTTTTGTTTTTTTTCATTTTTTAAAAGCAGCTCCGCACGGTCGATTACAAATATACAAACGAGTTATAACTAGTTTGAGACCTTTGCATAACCCATAAAAAATCGAAATTCTGGTTCAACATACACCGGGTTCTCACTGGTAAAAAAAATATCTTCAAAAAAAATCATATAATTATGTAAAATTAGTTGTAATTATATTTAATTTGTGACATGCTTTCCTCATAAAATCAATCATCTGGAGGAATTCATGGCATTCAAAAAAATAGAACGAAACTTAGGATTCGCCGACCTCCCTCTTAAAAACTCCTTGAAGCATAACCGCAGCCTCAAAACAATGGAAAAACTCGATAGGGCCATCAACTGGAAAAGAATTGAGGATATTCTTCATAGTTATTATACGGTTGGTACTTCCAGTGAAGGCGCGGATGCATATCCGCCGCTATTGCTTTTTCAATGTCTGCTGCTCCAGAAATAGTTCCGGATCAAATCTGATCCGGAACCGGAAAACCAGATCAATGATCAGTTGTCATTTAAAAAATTTCTGTAAATTGTGAAACCGGCAATCTGGCTGGTTTTTCAAAGGCCGCACAACATAGTTTCAAAACCCAGCTTCGCCCTTTAGGTTACATAGACAATCAAGCGTAACCATAAAAAATTACAATAATATTGTATACCAAACAATTCCAAATTAGTCTGAAAATCAGGTTATTTTTTAGCTTCCCAAATCAACAAGCGTGCTCTTTTCTCCAACGTGGGTAGCAGCTCTTGGTATTCTTCTTTACTAAATACCAACGGACGAATCTTCCGTTTTATATATCGTTCTGTTTTTCTGCTCAAATCATTCAGGTGATATTGATCAATATTTCCAATCAATAAAAGATCAATAATTCCGCTATCCTTACCTTCCGCATAATCATCCAGAAGATATGCCCCTTCCAGATCCCCAAGGCGGTTGACGATTCCGTCAATGACCTGATCCAAACCAACCACCTTGTTTATCATCGACCGCAACTCAGGAAACAAAGGATGTTCCTGGTTAGCCATATAATAAACCTGTCTCCCATTTTTCTGGGATTTCAGTAGATTTGTTTTGGTCAGCTGGTTCAACTCTTCCCGAACCGAATTGGTTGATATATTGAATTCTTTTGAAAGTTCACGCAGGTAGGATGTGGCCATGGGATTGATAAAAAGACGCACCAGAAGCTTGATTCTCGTCTTAGATGAGATAATTCCGGAAAGCAGGTCGTTCAATCAGATCTCCTTTACGAGTAGTTTTTCTACTCATACTAAAAAGTAGAGGGCCTGTCAAGAACGGATAGATGGTCTGTAGTAAATCAGATATGAATTTCAGATATTGGGCAAGCCTGAATAATAACACAAAAGTCGAAAACCGAGCCATAATTGATGATGTCAGGATAAACAGCCGCTATGTTTTGGTTGTTTCGTTTTTCCGAAGGTCTTCCATGATACGATCACTGCCCCTTCTTTCGGATCTCATCTGGCAGATCTGTTCCGATACCAGTCCCATCATAAAAATCACAATGGATGTCGTAAACAGAAGTGCACTCATGTTGGTGAACCGGGTCTGGGTGATGAATGTGTATATATAATAAAAAAAACCGATGGAGAACATACCCAGACTCACCGGCAGAAAGACCCTCATGGGAGAATACAGCGTACAGATTTTTGTAATGATCATAAAAAAACGTACGCCGTCTTTGAATGTATTGATATTACTTTTTCCGGTTTGACGATTTTTTACATTGATGGATTCATATCTTACACTCCATCCGCCCCGTAAGATGCCCAGGGTTAATGTGGTGGGATAGGAATAGGTATTGGGCAGCATATATAAAAAATTACGGGCAACATCCGCCTTTACTGCGCGAAACCCGGATGTCAGGTCCTGAATATTAAACTTTGCAACATATGAAGCCAGCCAGTTATAAACCTGATTTCCAAGGGCACGCCCGATAGAAGAATTTTCCTGAAAGGATCGGGCACCAACCACCATATCAAATGCAGGAATATATTTTACCAGTTTTTCAATATCTTCCGGATCATGTTGGCCATCTCCATCCATGAATACAAAAATATCACCATCAGCAATCCGTATGCCGCTCTTAATTGCAGCTCCATTGCCGATATTATAGGGATGATTAAAAACTTCCGCCCCTGCGGAAACAGCTGCTTCTTCCGTATTATCCCTTGAACCGTCATTAATCACAACTATCCGGTATTCAGGATAAAGCGCTCTGATTTTTTCAACAAGGTCACCAATGATTTCCGCTTCATTATATGCCGGAATGATAACCGTTACCTTTACGCTATTCATTGATTCATTCTTATCAATTAAAAGTCCATCTGTGATGGCCGGAATCTCATGACAATTCAATCGGAATGAACAATAGGGAAAAAAAACCTTTAATGTCAAGGTAATTATGGTAGAGTCATGCAACCATCTTTTAACTTCATTTATAACAGCTGATTATGCCAACCGTCAGACAACAACTGATATCTGCCTTGGAAGAAAGAGAAATGAACGCCAGAGAGCTGTCTAAAAGACTGAAGATCCAAGAAAAAGAGATCGTTGAACATCTTGAACATATCCGGCAGACATTGAAAAATCAGAAGAAGAAACTCCTGGTATCGCCCTTTCAGTGTATGATCTGCAACTTCATCTTTAAAGACAGAAAAAGACTATCCCGGCCGGGCCGATGCCCCAAGTGCCGGCAAGGTCATATCGAAGCGGCCACATATCGCATCATTTCAATCAAAAAATCCGGCCAAGAAAATATCGATGATTGAATATGCCAACATATGATTAAACATTGTCCCTCATCCGGAAATATGGCATAAGTGAGTTCTGCTGATTACATTCAATGAGAAATCGATCAACACAACCTTTTCAGGCATTGAATTGATCCACAAAGGAGGATCTCGTGTTTTTTTCTTTAATTGAAAAACGGAGAAGTATCCGAAAATTTCTGAATCAACCCATTGAACCGGAAAAAATTGAGAAAATTATGGAGGCGGCACTTCGGGCGCCCTCATCCAGAGGATTCAATCCATGGGAATTTATCATGATAACAGACCCCCTTGTTTTAGAACAGCTCTCCCGGTCAAAACCACACGGTTCTTCTTTTCTGAAAAATGCCGCCCTGGGAATCGTGGTCCTGGCGGATGAACAAAAATGCGATGTGTGGGTGGAAGACGCTTCGATCGCATCCATTTTTATCCAGCTTGCCGCCCAGGCTCTGGGATCTTGGAAGCTGCTGGATACAAATTCGAAACCGGATGTATGATGATTCCATATCTGCCGAGGAATATATCCGCGGACTGCTGGAAATACCGGATCATTTGAGGGTGGAATCGATTATTGCCATTGGATATCCCGATCAAAAACTCCCGGCCCACACAAAACGAACACTGCAATATGAAAAGCTGTATCTCAATCGATATAAAAACCCACCGGCTATCGAACAGGAGGAAAAATGAAAAGCATTGTTTACTTTACCGATTTAAGTGCAGGCCCCAAAGAGAATCTGCTCTCCAAGCTTGGGAGGCTGCTGGAAATCGCGGGTCTGGAAAAAGTTGTCCATAAGCGTGATCTGGTTGCCGTAAAACTTCATTTCGGCGAGTTGGGAAACACCGCGTATATCCGCCCGGTCTTTTTCCGGAAAATTGTCGAAACCATTCGAAAAGCCGGTGGAGATCCCTTCCTGACCGATGCCAATACCGTATATGCCGGAACGCGCAGCGATTCCGTCAACCATCTGCAAACCGCTATCCATAATGGTTTCTCCTATTCGGTTGTGGATGCGCCGATTATCATTGCCGACGGATTAAGAGGAAAAAGTGAAATTGCCGTTGAAATCAATCAGAAACGGTTTAAGAAGGCATATATTGGGTCGGAAATCGTAAATGCCGACGCGCTGATTTCCATTGCCCATTTTAAAGGACATGAACTATCCGGTTTCGGCGGCACAATTAAAAATCTTGGAATGGGATGCGCTTCCCGGAAAGGAAAACTTGCCCAGCATTCGTCAGTCAGTCCGAAAGTGATTACCAAAAAATGTATCGGATGCGAAGACTGTGTCCCTCATTGCTCACAGCATGCGATCGTGGTTGAGAAAAAAAAGGCATCGATTAACCCGGAAACCTGTATCGGTTGCGGTGAATGTATTCTGATTTGCCCCAACAGCGCCATACAGATTCAATGGAACCAATCCGTTCCGGTCTTTCTCGAAAATATGGCCGAATATACGATGGGTGTATTGCAAAACAAATCCCAAAAAGCCTTGTTTGTCAATTTTATCACCGATATCTCCCCAGCCTGTGATTGCTACGGGCACAATGATTCTCCCCTTGTCCGGAACATCGGCATCCTGGCTTCCACAGACCCGGTCGCCATTGATCAGGCATCGGTTGATCTGGTCAACAGGGAAATCGCTCTGCCCGGTTCCTGTCTAAAGGAAAACCGGGGTGCAGGAGAGGACAAATTCAAAGGCCTGTATCCTTATGTTGATTGGACGATACAGCTTGACTATGCGGAACAACTGGGTCTTGGAACACGCAGCTATATACTGGAAGATCTGCCTCCGAAAACCAAAGAAAAGAAGTAAAACAGAATGATAAACCCTTAAAATCGTCCTGAATGGCTAGATATCGATCATAATATTCAGGACGATTTTCCTTCATCTGTTTCAAATGCTTCAAACCTGAATGATTTTGCTTGAACAATCCTGCCTTGCAACAATCAGATCGCTTTTGCTTCCATTCAATGCCTGGATCACGGTTGAAAATGCTTTCTCATGTGTATTGTTGGTTTCACTCAGGTGAGCGAGTATGACATGTTTCAATTGATCATGTCTCACATCAATCAAAAGCTCTTTTGTGTCATCATTGGAAAGATGACCGGAACGGCTCTTGACTCTCTGCTTAAGCGACCAGGGATAAGGCCCCTGGGTCAGCATCTGTGAGTCATGATTTGCTTCAATAATCAGAATATCACATCCCTTCAAATGTTCCCGCACCATGGACGTTGCAAACCCCAGATCGGTTGCGATTCCCAGCTTTGCCCCATTCCTTTGTACCGTAAAACCGGCAGGATCATTTGCATCATGGGAGATGGAAAACGGATGAATGATCAGATCATTGATGGCAAACGTGTTACCACAGGCAAAATGGATGGAATCGGAAATGCTTCCAAGAGCGCTTTTTGCAGCCTCATGGGTTTGCTGATTCATATAAACGGGAATTTGATAGCGTCGGGCAAGAATGCCCACGCCCTGAATGTGGTCACTATGCTCATGGGAAACAACGATGGCATTGATACTGGAAGGAGAGATCTTTCTGGATGTCATCCGGCGTTCCATTTCTTTACCGGAAAGTCCGGCATCAAAAAGGATGGATGTGGTACCATCGGAAACATAAATTGCATTTCCCTTGCTTCCGCTGGCCAGCATGCAGACACGAATACTGATATTTTGATCGTTTTCTTTCAATCGTTATCGTCCGGTATGACCAAATCCGCCTGTATCCCGATCTGTTTCATCCAGCTTTTCAACGGCAATAACGCGCGCCTGATAAACCCTTTGAATGATCATCTGTGCAATCCGGTCACCGCGATGAAACGTATGGGGCTCTTTTCCCAGATTGATGACCGCAATTTTCACCTCTCCCCGGTAATCTGAATCAATTGTACCGGGTGAATTAATCAGTCCGATGCCATGCTTGACCGCCAGTCCGCTTCTGGGCCGGATCTGCGCCTCATATCCATCCGGAATAGCCATGGCAAATCCGGTTGGAATCATGCTGATTGCGCCCGGTTCCAGCGTAAAATCCTGTTCAATGGCGGCACTGATGTCCATCCCTGCTGATTGACCGGTCATATACCGGGGAAGGGGAATATCCGTATCCTGTTGCGGGCGCAACTTTAAAAACCGTATCGTCGGTGTATCCATTGTTTATGCTTCCCCAAAATAATACTGTAATCCATCCAAGAATCTATAACCCCAGATTTCGTTTTGCAACCGAATTCACCGCTGAATACGGTCCAAGCACACTCAAGGCAAACCTGTTTTCCCGTAACACAGACTGAGCCAGCTCCTGAACGTGATCCTCGGTTACGGATTCAATTTCATCCAACACCCGCTGAATCGGAATGTCCTGCCCGAAACCAATTTCATTCTGAGCAATCCGGGACATCAGATTGTCGGTATTTTCGGATGAAAGCAAAATGTTTCCAAACAGGTATTGTTTTGCATTGATAAGATCGGATGAATCGATCGGAATCGCCCGCAGTCTGTTCAATTCCTCCATCAAAAGATCAATGACCATCTCCGGCCTGTCCGGGGAAACCCCTGCATAAATCCCCAGCATCCCTGTATCTTCATAGGATGAGGCAAATGAATATACCGAATAGGCAAGGCCTCTTCGTTCCCGTATTTCCTGAAAAAGCCGGGAACTCATGTTTCCGCCAAGGATTGCGTTCATTATGGATAATGTATAACGACGCGGATCGGTTGTGATAATGCCGGTGGTCCCCAGACAGATATGTACCTGCTCCGTATCCCTTTCACAGATTTGATTGACAGGATTGATGTCCGGTGGAAGACGGTCCGGCAGTTGCCGGCCAGGCGGGATGATTTCAAAAGCCGGTGCAATCAGATCGACGAATCGGTCATGATCCATATTTCCAGCTGCAGAGATCAGAATATGATCCGGCTGGTATTGGCTTCGCAGGAAATCTTTTATGGTATCGGCATCAAACCGGTTAATATTTTCCGGGGTTCCGAGAATGGATCGTCCCAGCGGATGGTCTCCCCAGAAACTTTTCAATAGAAGCGTATGCACCCATTCTTCCGGAGAGTCTTCAATCATACCGATCTCCTGCAGAATAACCGGCCTTTCTTTTTCGACTTCTATGGGGTTGAATTCAGAGTTCAGAAAAATATCCGAAAGGATATCCACCATTTTAGAAAGGTGCATATCCAAGACTTTGGCATGATAACAAGTGCATTCCATGGAGGTAAATGCATTGGTCTGGCCTCCGATGGCATCAAACTCCTTTGCGATCAGAAGCGCATCTCGTTTACGGGTTCCCTTAAAAATCATGTGCTCAATAAAATGGGAAAGCCCGCTCTGAGCAGGCTTTTCATCCCTGGCACCCGCATTTACCCATACCCCCATGGAGACGGATCGCACATGGGGGACCTTCTGGGTCAAGATTCTAACGCCATTTGTCAAGACGGTCTTATTGACGCTGTTCTCCATTCTTTTCTTCCAGCGCATCCTTAAGGCTCAATCGAATTTTACCGTCCCGCGTGATCTCCAGAACCTTGACTTTGACGATATCTCCTTCGTTGACGACATCCGTTACTTTCTTCACATGGTGACTGGCAAGCTGAGAAATATGAACCAGACCGTCCGTGCCGGGCTTAACCTGAACAAAAGCACCGAAATCGGTAATTTTCATGACCTTGCCTTCGTAGATTGCGCCGACCTCAGGATCCATGGCAATATCCTGGACCATTTTCATGGCAGCATCACCCTCCTCCTGGCTCAGTGCAGAAATTTTCACCTCACCGGAATCATCCACTTCGATGCGTGTATTGGTCTCTGCCTGAAGTGCACGAATCACTTTTCCGCCTGGGCCGATCAGATCCCGAATCTTGTCCGGATTGATCTTCAGGGTGACAATTTTGGGCGCATAGGGAGAGATTTCATTTCTGGATTTGCTCAGCGATTCCATCATCTTATTGAGAATGTGCATCCGTCCGTGCTTTGCCTGCTCCAATGCCTTTTCCATAATTTCTTTGGATAATTCATTGATTTTTATATCCATTTGCAGGGCTGTAATGCCGTCTCTGGTTCCGGCAACCTTGAAATCCATATCTCCGGTATGATCTTCGTCCCCAAGGATATCGGAAAGAATCACAGTCTGATCGCCTTGCTTGACCAGCCCCATGGCGATTCCGGAGACCGGTGCTTTGATCTGCACCCCGCCGTCCATCAATGCCAGGATGCCCGAGCAAACCGTTCCCATGGAGGACGAACCATTGGATTCCAGCACTTCCGACACAAGGCGAACCGTATAGTCAAATTCTTCCTTGCGAGGTAACACTTTTTCAATCGCTCTTGTTGCCAGATTCCCATGGCCGATGTCTCGACGACCGGGTGCACCGACTCTTCTGACCTCTCCCACAGAATATGGCGGAAAATTGTAATGGAGCATGAACGGTTTGAACTCTTCTCCGCTCAACGTCTCCACGCGCTGCTCATCCTGCCCGGAACCAAGGGTTAACACACCCAGCACCTGTGTTTCACCACGGGTAAACAATGCACTTCCATGAGGACGCGGCAGAATACCGACCTCGCAGGAAATCGGCCGGATTTCATCAAACCGCCTGTTGTCAATCCTTCGTCCTTCTTTTAAAATCAGATCGCGGCTGACGGATTTCTGGATATCACTCAGAATCCCGCTGATTTCCGCAGCTCGATCGGCATATCCTTCTCCGAGACTCTCAACGATCCTGGCTTTTACCTCATGCAAAGCCTTTCCACGCTTTTCTTTTTGTGGAATGACAATCGCTTCCCGGATTTTAGACCTGGCTTCTTTTTCAAGTCGATCAATGAGGTCCTCATCTTTTTCAGGAATCGTTAATGTCCGTTTTTCAACACCTGCTTCCGCTTTTATTTTAATCTGGATATCAATCAGAGGCTGCATGGCCTCATGACCAAAATAAATGGCTTCCAGCATATCCGCTTCACTGACGATATTGCCGCCTCCCTCGACCATGACGACACCGGTTTTGGACCCGGCAACCACAATATTGATATCGCAGTTTTCCTCCCTGCACTGGGAAAGGGTGGGATTTGCAATCAATGTTCCGTCTATCCGGGCAACCCGAACCGCCGCTATCGGTCCGTTAAAGGGAATATCGGAAATCTCAAGTGCAGCGGAAGTTCCAACCATGGCAAGCACGTCCGGATCGTTTTCCTTATCCATGGATAAGACGGTTGCAATCACCTGTGTTTCATAGTGGTAATTTTTCGGGAAAAGAGGACGAATGGGCCGATCAATCAATCGGCAGGTCAGAATCTCTTTTTCACTGGGACGACCGACTTCACGCCGAAAGTAATTTCCGGGAATTCTTCCTGCGGCATAAATTTTTTCCTGATACTCAACGGAAAGGGGGAGAAAATCAAGTCCTGCCTTTTCTGATTTATCAGCAACTACTGTAACCAGAACAATTGTTTCTCCAAACCGTACCAGAGCTGAGCCCGATGCCTGTTTGGCAAGTTTGCCAACCTGAATCTCAAAGGGTTTTCCTCCAATATCAGCTTTGTATGAAATCTCCATATATAATCTCCTTTTTAGACAGCATTTGTTAACCAAACCAAAACCGATTTCAATAAACCATGCTGCCGGAATACCCCCTATCCGGTATAGATTATTCACCGGGCTTTAGCGTTTATCGGATTGTTACAGAAAACCTTTTTTATCTTCTAATGTTAAGGCCGTCTATAATGGTTTGATACCGATTGATATTCTTGTTCTTGATATAATTTAACAATCTTCGGCGTCTCCCGACCAGGATCAGCAGGCCTCTTCTGGAATGATGATCTTTCTTATGAATTTTTACATGATCGGTGAGGTAGGTAATGCGACTGGTCAAAAGCGCAATCTGAACCTCCGGAGATCCGGTATCTGAATCATGCAGTTTAAAACGATCAATCATATCCTTCTTGTCACTAGTTGTAAGCGTCACTTTCTTTAGCCTCCTCTTAAAAAATCTATTGATAAAAAATTTTACAACAATCTGTTACAGTTTGACTTCATATTATGGTACTCAGGGATGAAAAACACAACAGTAATCATACGTTCCGTCTTCTTTTTCAGATTCCATAACCGCGAGTAGATTGTTTTTGATATCAACAATTTTTATAAAACCATTGTATCGATCATTGGTATCTGACTCAATCCAGTCGCCGGTCAAATCGGAGTCGTTGATCGGCTGCCCGTAAAATATCTTCCGGGAAACCATTTCATCCGCTATCATTCCTTTCATGGTGCTGATGGCATCGCTCATACAAATCATGTTGCTGTTCAGTCTGCCTTGAGAAGCAAGGATTTCCATGTTCTCCAGTGTA
The DNA here is from genome assembly GCA_003599865.1 of Desulfobacteraceae bacterium. Taxonomy (GTDB): domain Bacteria; phylum Desulfobacterota; class Desulfobacteria; order Desulfobacterales; family SURF-7; genus QZKS01. Next base: position 19,571 of record QZKS01000023.1, on the reverse strand, counting down.
ATGGACTGATCAATCGTAAACCCGCAGCTCTCGATTCTTCGGAGCCTTTGAAGATATCCCCCGCAACCAAGCTTCGCGCCGATATCGGCGCAAAGGGACCGGATATAGGTTCCCCCTGAGCATGCCACCTGAAAATCAATCTTCGGTAGATCGATCCGAAGAATCTCAAGGCTTGAAATCGTTACCCGACGGGAAGCTTTCTGAACAGGTTTCCCCGCCCGCGCCAACTTATATAAAGGCACGCCATGATGTTTCAATGCAGAATAAACCGGCGGAGACTGATCCATCTCGCCAACAAAGCCCCGAAAAACATCCTGAATCCGTTTCACCGGAAAATCGATCTGATCACAGGTCGCTGTCACCTTTCCCGTTATATCAAGCGTATCCGTCTCCATACCCAGAACCAGCGTGCCCTGATATTTTTTATGGCCATGCAGAAAAAAACGGGCAAGCCTTGTTGCTTGATTCAGGCAGCAAATCAACACGCCTGTCGCAAACGGATCCAATGTGCCCGTATGCCCGACCTTGCACAAGCCTGCTTTTCTTTTTAAAAGAGCAATTACCTTTGCGGAGGTGATGCCTGCGGGTTTATCAATGATAATGATCCCACTTGATTCCATTTCCATATAACGTCTCAACGGGTTTAAAAATTGTCGGCCAAACGCAGTATTTCTTCTTTTATTTCCGACAAAGATGAAACCACATTGAATCCTGCAGCGCTTTTATGACCGCCGCCTCCATATGACGCCGCAATGCCGGCCACATCCACCGATCCGTCTGAACGAAGACTGATGTGAAATTGATGCTTGCTGTCCGGTGAATCCGTACAGCCGTTATTGCTTTCAAAAATCAATGCCGCCACCTTCACATCTTCAATATGCCTTGCATAATTAATCAGCCTGCCCAGATCTTCCGGTTTAGAACCGGTTTTGTTCAGCATTTCCTGGGTCAAGGCCATAATAGACAACTTGCCGTTTTTGGATACCTCAATGGACTCGAGAACCATATTCAAAAGCTTTATTCTGCTGAGAGAATAGGCTACGGAAACATGGCCTGCCACATAGTTCGGGTCAACCCCCAGGCCAACCATTTCTTCACAAATGGAAAACGCTTCCTGGTTTGTATTGGAAAACCGAAATGAACCGGTATCGGTCATGATTCCGGTATATATGGAAAAGGCCATTGACCTGGTGATGGATACATTCAATTGTTTAATCAAACGATAAACGATTTCAGCTGTCGCACATGCCGACGGATCCACAATTTTAAATGTTCCGAAACCGGTATTGGTGATATGATGGTCAAGATTGATAATGACCGGAATTCTACCAACTTCAACCGCCTTTTCACCAATCCTCTCCAAATCCCCACAATCCAGAACAAGTGCTGTATCAAATACCGTAATGTCATCAATATGCTGAATAATATTTTCCGAATATGGCAGGAACTGAAACGATTTCGGCACTTCATCTTCGTTGTACAAAGTTGCCTGTTTACCCAGAGAAAGCAAGGCAAGCCCCATGGATACCATCGCCCCAATTGCATCACCATCCGGCCGAACATGTGTTAACAAGAGAATGTTAGTGCTTTTTTTAAGATGATCTACTATCTGTTCCATTTTTTATATTTTTCAACACAAAATCGATCTTGTCCCCATAATCAAAAGACTGGTCATATTGGAATCGAAGATCCGGCATATATCTTAACCCAAGCTGACCGGCAAGAGTACGCTTGATAAACCCGAGTGCACTCTTAAAGCCTTTTTCCGCTTTTTGAGACATCTCTATTTTATCAGAATCAGCCCCTGATACGGAAAAATAGATGTATGCGAATTTCAGATCCTTTGACATTTTTACGCCGGTGATGGTAACCATCTCAAGACGAGGATCGTTTATGTTTTTTCGTAAAAGGTCGGATAGATTCTTCTGAATTTGACCGGATACCCTGTCTGCTCTAGAAAAGGGTTTCATACGTTAAATATCTCCATCTCCGTATCGATGATTTCAGCCAATCCAAGATCTTCCGCCATATTAAATATTTTATCTATTTTTGAATTGATTACGCTGCGATCGTTGCCTACCAATGCAAATCCGACTTCCGCTCTCTGATGAACATCATTTAAGTCCACTTCTGCTACAGACGCATTAAAGCTGTTGCCCAAACGACTGGTAATCGCCTTAACAATTTTTCTTTTGGCTTTCAGGCTATGGCATTCATGAAGCCTGAAAACGATTTTACCGATTCCGACAACCATGTACGTTCACACAATTTATAACGTTCATCTGACTTACTCCATGGTTGGCCTGATTTCTTCCAGATAATAACACTCGATTTCATCATTCAATTTAATATCATTAAAATTTTCAATCCCGATTCCGCATTCATACCCGGCCATAACCTCCTTGGCATCATCCTTGAATCTTCGCAGGGAAGCAATTTTCCCATCATAGATGACAACCCCATCCCGGAGCAAACGCGCATGCTGTCCTCTCACTATCTTTCCATTGGTCACATAAGAACCTGCGATCATACCCTTTTTGGGAATTACAAAAACCTCCCGCACTTCCGCTCTTCCCAGAATTTTTTCTTCAAATGTTGAATCCATCATTCCAACCATTGCATCCTTGATATCTTTAATAGCGTTGTAAATGATGTCATAAAATTTAATATCAACATTCTCCTCTGCGGCATATTCCTGAACCTTGCCGCCCGGACGAACATTAAAACCGAGAATAATGGCATTGGATACTGCTGCAAGAGATACATCCGACTCTGTTACCGTACCGGTTGCAGCATGAACGACATTAATTTTAACCTCATCACCGGAAAGTTTTGTCAGAGAATCTTTGAGTGCTTCTATGGAACCATGGACATCCGCCTTGATGATCAGGTTCAACTCCTTTAATGTTCCCTCTTCCAGTCTCTCAAAAAGGCCTTCAAGACTTAACCTGCTTGACTTCGCAAGTTCTTTGGAGCGCTGTTTCTGTGCCCTGTGCGCGCTGACCTGTTTTGCATTCTTTTCATCATCAATCGAAACCATCTCATCTCCGGCAACAGGAACACCGTTCAACCCCAGAATTTCTACCGGTATCGACGGTCCGGCCTCATCAATATGTTCTCCACTGTCATTGAGCATGGCACGTACTTTTCCATAATGAATGCCGCAAACGACCGGATCTCCGGCATGCAATGTTCCTTCCAAAATCAGAACGGTTGCAACAGGGCCTCGGCCGGAATCAAGTTTGGCCTCAATAACATGTCCCCATGCCGGTTTATTGGGATTGGCCTTCAGTTCCAAGACCTCCGCCTGAAGCAGGATCATGTCCAGGAGATCATCGATGCCGATTTTCTGTTTTGCCGAAACATTAACAAAAATGGTATTTCCGCCCCAATCTTCGGCAACGATCCCCTGCTCCGACAACTCACGTTTAACCCTGTCCGGATCTGCATCCGGTTTATCGATTTTATTGATGGCAACAATGATCGGAACATCCGCAGCTTTTGAATGATTGATCGCCTCAATTGTCTGGGGCATGACACCATCATCTGCAGCAACTACAAGAACAACAAGATCCGTCACCATCGCGCCCCGTGAGCGCATCGCAGTAAAGGCTTCGTGCCCCGGTGTATCCAGGAAAACGATCCGCCCCTTGTCGGTTTGAACATTATATGCGCCTATATGCTGTGTGATTCCGCCGGCTTCATTATCGGTAACACTTGATTTCCGAATCACATCCAGCAAAGAGGTTTTTCCATGATCAACATGCCCCATAATCGTGACAACCGGAGGCCGGCCAATCTGTTTGTCAGGATCCTCATCCCTATCAATTTTCAAGAAAGTTCCCTCTTCAAAAGAAGCTCTTTCGATCTCATATTCAAATTCTGCAGCAACCAATTCAGCCGTATCAAAGTCAATTGTCTGGTTTACCGTTGCCATTACACCCAGCATCATCAGCTTCTGAATCATTTCATTGGCTTTAATTCCCATCCTTTTTGCAAGATCGGAAAGAATAATGGTATCATCAATCTTGATCCTTCTCTTAATGGCTTTGGGCGTTGTAATCTGCGTTTTTTCACCAATGGTTTGTTTGGTCTTGGCACCTTTTTTCCCTTTTCTTCCCCGAGCCCTGACCCCTCCATATAAGGCGTTTCCTTCCACGACTTCTTTACGGCGGAAAGAAATTTTCTTCTTAAAAAACTTGGTATCCTGTTCCGGATCGACATGTTTCTGTTTCTTTTTCGATTTCTTTATTTCTTTCCCCGGTGCAGGCTTTTCTTCCAATGTCGGATCAATGATGATATCAGGAGAATCATCTCTTCCGGAAGGCATTTCCCTTTGCATCCTGTTTTCCGTGATTATCGTGATTTCATCGATTGCTTCAGGAGGCGGAACGGGAAGTTTGATAATTTTGGCAGCCGCCTGTTTTTTGGATTTTTTATTGGATTTTTTTGTCTTAGTCGGTTTTTCTTCAGCAGCCTTATCTTTTTCGATTTCTACCGCATCTTCCGCTTTCTCAGATATCTCATCTAAGGAAGGCGCATCCTTGATTTCCGGTTTTTCCTCGAGGATTGTATCTTGAGCAATGACTGAAGTTTCCATTGCAACAGGTTCTTCCGTTGAAACAACTTCTTCAGAAGGCACAACCGCTTCCATGGATTCGGTTTCAGCTGAAAGGGGGGATGATACGTCTTGTTTTTCTGCAGACGGTTCAACTTCGGATGCTGCAACAGGTATTGTTTCTTTCTGAGAATCCGCTGTTTTTTCTTCCGGTTCCAATTGTGTCTCATCGGTTTCCGGTGTTTCCAGCGTCTCATCCGGAAATGCATCCAACTCGACAAACTCTTCCGTTTCCGATACAGCCTTTCTGCGCCGCCTGATCACTGTCGGTTTTACACGGCTCTCTTCAATTTTATTCAACTCTTTCGTACCAAGGACATGGGACCTAATTAACGATACATCCCTGTCATCAAGAGAGCTCATATGACTTTTTACATCAACATCCAAATCCTTGATCTTACTGAGCAGGATTTTGTTGGTCATGTTCAAATCTCTGGCAAGCTCATAAAACCTGATTTTTGCCATTCATCCCCCTTTAACTCGATTGCAAAAAGGACTTCAATAATACTATATTCAGTTGTCAAATCCGGGTACAAAGGATCTATTGATTGTCTTTTCTCAAATTTTATAGTGTTTCTTTTATCAATACGATGCTATTCTTTATCTGTCTCTGCTGTATCCGTTGAGGCATCGGCCTCTTGTCCAGGATCGTTTGTATTCATATCCGTTGCGGAATCTTCATCAGCCGGTACGACTTCACTATCCCCTGATGGCTCGATTTCAGAAACGGCTGCTTCTGTTTGAGCAGTCAGGTTTTCACCATTGGCAACCGGTTCATTTTTTCCGCCTTCCTCTTTTGATACTGTTACCGCCTTTGTCTTTGCATGTTCAACTGCCAACCTTGCATTGTGAATCAGTTCCCGGGCTTTTTCCTCTCCATCAATCCCTCGAATCTGAATTAAATCCTCAATTGCGGCATTTCCAAGCTCTTCAGCAGAAAAAAAACCTTTTTCATATAAAATATCAGCAAGCCCAATGCTAACACCTGAGACTCCCATGAGTGAGTCATAACCTTCTTTCATCGCCTGGCTGTATACGGATTCACTCTGTACATCAAGATGCCATCCGGTCAATTTGGATGCCAGACGAACATTTTGGCCCCGTTTCCCGATGGCTACCGAAAGAAATTCATCCGGAACAATGACTTCCATGGAGTTGTTTTCCTCATCGATAATTACCCGGGAAATCTCCGCCGGAGCCAATGCATTGCAAACAAATTTAGCCGCATCCACATGCCAGGGAATAATGTCGATCTTTTCACCCCGAAGCTCCTGAACCACATTCTGAACCCGGCTCCCTTTCATGCCAACACATGCACCTACCGGATCAATGTCAAAATCACTCGAACCAACGGCAATTTTCGCCCGGTTGCCCGCCTCCCGGGCTGCACCTTGAATGGTAACTATACCTTCACTGATTTCAGGAACCTCTGTCTTAAATAAATTGATTAGAAAATCCGGATGAGTTCGGGATAGGACAATCTGAGGCCCGCGGGAATCAGACAGAACCTTCATAATATTGGCCCGGATTCGATCTCCCCGCCGATATGCCTCCTTGGGAAGCTGCTCCCGCTGCGGGAGAATCGCTTCTGTCTGTCCGATATTGACTATGATATCGCCACGATCAATTCGTTGAACAATTCCGTTGATGATCTCGCCTTTTCGGTCAATGAAGCTGGAATAAATGGCATCTTTTTCAGCATCTTTCATTTTTTGAATGATCACCTGCTTGGCTGACTGGGCAGCAATCCTTCCGAAACTGCCGGTATCCATCTTGGTGCCGAGACTATCTCCGACTTCACACTCCGGATCCAGTTCACGGCCTTCTTCCAAACTGATCTGGACGTCCGGATTTGTTATTGTTTCGACGACCTCTTTAAACTGAAAAACCTCGATTTCACCACTTTCCGGACTATAATGTGCTTCAATATCGATCTGATTTCCAAACTTTTTCCTTGCAGCAGATTTCAGAGCCTCTTCCAGTGTTTTGGCCAAAACCTCAACAGCAATTCCCTTGTCCCGACTGACCTGCTCAATAACACGTTTTATGTCCGTTATCAGCATTATTTATCTCCGTTGTAATCAACAAGCCTTGCCCGCCAGATCCCTTTATGAGGAATGGAGAAGACTCGATTTTCCACCATGATGTTTATTTTATCATCTGATGTTCCCATTAATACACCCTTGAAATTCCTGATCCCATCAAAAGGTTCGATGGTTTTTATCCTGGCGATCTCACCTTTAAACCGTTCATAGTCCTCCAGCCGGGATAGGGGCCTGTCACTGCCCGGTGAAGATATCTCAAGGTTGTATGCATTGCTGCCTTCCAAATGAATATCCAAAAGATCATTCAACTGGCGGCTGATCCGCACACAGTCCTCCAGGGTTACACCGTCTGATTTATCAATATAAATCCTCAAAATCAGCCCACTTGGTTCACCTTGATATTCAACATGAACCAATTCCATCCCCTCTGCCTGACATAAAGGCCCGGCAATTTTTTGTACCTGGGCCACAACCTCCTCGGACTTCTTTGGAAAAACCGCTTTTACGCCAATTTCCGTAACGGGACGCTTCTTTTTATTTTTTTTTGCTTTCAAGCCAACCCCAGTCTTTAAAACAAAAAACGGGCTTCTTGCCCGTTTCCTCACGCTTTAGGTAGATTATTCAACCGAAATGAAATTTATCTGATCATGAAAATAACCATAAATACACACTTTCAGTGTAATTTACAAAAAATCTACCCTTAATCAAAACCACCCACCCCTGGAAAAGGCATAAATGGAGCGGGCAACGAGACTCGAACTCGCGACACCAAGCTTGGGAAGCTTGTACTCTACCAACTGAGCTATGCCCGCTTATCCAAGCTTAAACTTATTATTATAAAAAAAAATGCTTGTCAACTGAAAAACTCATCCCATGAATGGCAATATTATTTGATCGAAATAAATGCCTTGATGGATGAAAAAGATTTTATGAATTCAGGATTTCTTTCATGATATACAACTCGGAAGTGATTTCTTCAAAAGTAATGGAAATTGATTTTTCCTTTTTTTCTTTCCGTTTCGCACTCAGATACTGCTTTGCACCCCGAATTGTAAATTTTTTTTCATGAAGAAGGTGTTTAATCTGATAAATCAGCTCCACATCTTCTTTGCGATACAGTCGCTGTCCTGATTCTGTCCGTTTTGGGTTGATTCCTTTGAATTCGGTCTCCCAAAACCGAAGAACATAAGCCTCCAGTCCCGTCAAGCTGCTGACTTCCCCAATTCTGAAATATAGCTTGTCCGGCAAAGTGAGTTTTGTGTTTTCTGCCTTTTCCATACAGCTACCGGATTCTTGTACCAACGGATTCCCAAATGTTCAGGGTAACGTTGCATTAAAGGTTCGAATCAGTACGCTGGAAATCTGACGGTGAATGTCATTCACAAAGTCATCCTCCAGTGTTTTTTCAGTGGATCGATACGTCAATCGCAAGGATAAACTTTTTTTGCCCGAAGGAAGTTTTCCACCCGCATAGACATCAAATAATTTTGTTTTTTCAAGAATTTTTTCATCTATCTTTTCAAGAGCATCCATAACTGACTGGGCTTCAATGCCACGGTCTACGATAATGGTAATATCCCTTGAAACCGAAGGATATTTGGGCAGGGATTTATATTTCCTGATTTCCGGTATCCGGGGAATCAGCAGGTCCAGGTTTAACTCCATTGTATAAACAGCCTGCTTGAGGTTATAGTTGCTCAACACCTCATGATGGACTTCCCCAATGGTTCCGACAGGCTCCCCTTCTATATAAATCTCAGCGGAATGACCCGGTTTTAGATAGGAGCATTTCTCCAGAGGAAGAGCGGTAAAGCGGATTTTTTCCAGCCGCAATGAATGAAAAAGCCCCTCTGCCGCACCCTTTAAATCAAAAAAATCACAATCGGAATCATTTCCATACCACGAGCTTTCAACCCTTTTTCCTGTCCATAGACAGGATAACTGTTCAACTTCCTGCGGTTGAAAACTCTTTCCTCGTGTATTAAAAAAAACTTTCCCTGTTTCAAATAATTTCAAATTTTTAATCTGATGAGACACATTTCGATATGCTGTCTCCAGAAGGCCGGGTATAAGAGAAGTTCTCATCACCGCCTGATCTTCCGACAGGGGATTCAGTATCTCCATGACACTTCTTCCGGGATCATCGGATTTCAGCCGCAATTGATCGGCAGCGGAACGCTTGGCAAAGCTGTAATTAATTACCTCTGTGAATCCATATCCGACGAACTGACTCTTAATCTGATCCTTTATTGTCAGCCGTTTCGGAAGCGGCTTTGTATCCGCCGGTATCAGCGGAAATGTTGTCGGAATATTATTGTATCCGGAAAGTCTGGCAATTTCCTCAACGAGGTCCTCATGCCTTGACACATCAACACGAAAAGAGGGAACCGTGACTTCAAGAGAGTCTTCATTTATTGTGTTAACGGAAAAATCGATCGATGATAAATGTGCGGCAATTGTTTCCTGATCAAAGTGCATCCCAAGCAGCCGATTGGTCGTTCTCATACTCAGCTGTATTACCGATTCCGACGCCGGAATCGGGTTCTCATCCACCACACCATCCACAATTCGGCCGCCGGCAACGCCTTTCATTAACAAAGCCGCCCGTTTCAGAGCACGCACCGTGCCTCCGGGATCAACCCCTCTCTCAAAACGAAAGGAGGCATCTGTATTCAGCCCAAGTGTCTTTGATGTCTTTCGAATGGAACCAGGATTGAAACAAGCACTCTCGATCAGAACGTTGATTGTTTTTTCACTGATTTCAGAATTCATTCCGCCCATGACGCCGGCTAAGGCAATCGGCTTTTCCGCATCACAGATTAACAGCATACCGGGTAGAAGGGATCTTTCCTTGTTATCCAGGGTTGTGAAAATCTCTCCTTTTTCAGCTGCCCTCACGACGATCCGCTTTTCAGAAAGCATATCAAAATCAAAAGCATGAAGGGGCTGTCCGGTTTCCATCATCACAAAGTTGGTGACATCCACAAGGTTGTTAATCGGCCTCAACCCAATGGACAGCAGCCTGTCCTGAAGCCAGAAGGGTGATGGTCCCACAGAAACATCCAGCAAAAGACCTGCTGAATATCGGGGGCAAAGATCCGGATTTTGAATCTCCACAGATGTGTATTTTGCAATCGATTGACCGGGACAAAAAGATTCGATGTCCGGATATTGCAACCGACTGCCTTGTATTGCCGCAATCTCCCGGGCGATACCGATAATGCCCAGACAATCAGGCCGGTTGGGTGTGAGATCGACCTCAAAGACCATATCAGAAATCCCGAGTGCGCCTGCCAGTTTTTGTCCGACAATGGTATCCGGCGGCAAGGAAATAATTCCGGCAGCATCCAAACCGATTCCCAGTTCGGATTTACTGCACAGCATTCCGGATGATTCCTGATTGCGAATAAACCCTTTTTCAAGAACCGCCCCGTTCGGAAAAACGGTTCCGGGCAGTGCACACGCCGTGATCATCCCCAGTTCAGCGTTCGGGGCTCCACAAACAATTGTCCGTTTTTCGTCACCGGTATCAACCAGGCAGACTTTCAGTTTTTCCGCATTGGGATGGGGTTTTATCTCAACAATTTTGCCTGTCAGGACACTATCCAGATAGGCGTATCGATCCGTTACAGAATCCACTTCCAGGCCGGCCATGGTCAACCCTTCCGCAAGCTCTTCCGTGGTCATCTCTATGGGGAGATATTCCTGCAACCAGCTTAAACTGAATTTCATTTTAAAACTGCCTTAAAAACCGATAGTCATTTTCAAAAAACTTCCTGAGATCATCAATTCCGTATTTCAGCATGGCAATTCGCTCTACTCCCATACCAAAAGCAAAACCCGAATATTGTGAAGTATCATAATTGACGTTTTCAAACACCGCGGGATGAACCATTCCTGAGCCAAGAACCTCAAGCCATCCAGTTTGTGAACACACACGACATCCCTTGCCTCTGCATATGACACAAAGGATATCCACTTCTGCGCTGGGTTCGGTAAAAGGAAAAAAACTGGGTCGAAATCGAAGGGAAATCTCTTCATCAAAAATCTGATGAACAAGGGTTGTTAAAACCCCTTTCAGATCACTGAATCCTATATTCTTGTCTACGACCAGCCCTTCAACCTGATGAAACATGGGTGTATGTGTAAGATCCGAGTCACACCGATAAACCCTTCCCGGCATAATCACCCGAATGGGCGGACGCTCTTTTTCCATGATCCGAATTTGAAGCGGGGAGGTATGTGTGCGCAACACAATATCATCGGAAACAAAGAAAGTATCCTGCATATCCCTGGCAGGATGATTTTTTGGAAAATTCAGTGCTTCAAAATTATAATAATCCGTCTCAACTTCCGGCCCTTCGGCAATATCAAAGCCAAGCCGCTTGAATATATCGCTGATCTGCTGATTAATCCGTGAAACCGGGTGAAGGGAACCCTGTTTGGCCAGGCGGCCGGGCAAGGATACATCAATGCTTCCCGAAGAAATAGCTTCCGCGTCCTCAATCTGCTGAATCATTTCTTTGATTCGTGCTTCAACAAGCTGCCTGGTGACATTGGCCGCCTTTCCAGCCGAAGGTCTGTGTTCTTCCGGCAGGCTGGATATGTTTCTCAAAAACAGCGTAATATGCCCTTTTCGACCAACATATTTTACAGAAAGCGCCTTCAGTTCATCTGCACTGGAGGCATTTTCAATCTCAGTCAGCGCATTTTCCCGAATCTGTTCTATTGTATTTTCCACGGATAATATTCAATCAACTCTCTATAAAATCCCGTTTTTCAGAAAGAACCCTTCCCCGGGATGTTGTGGACCACTTCACCCATCATTATTGATAAAATCAATTTTGCCTTGCCGATAGAGCCGCAATTTCTGAAAAACCGGCAGGATCGGATATGGCAAGATCCGCCAAAACCTTTCGATCAATTTCAATATCAGCGAGTTTCAAACCATGAATGAATTGACTATAGGACATATTGTTCATTCTTGCAGCGGCGTTAATTCTTGCAATCCAAAGTTGTCTGAAATCCCGTTTCCGGACCTTTCGATCCCGAAATGCATACATTAACGCTTTATCAACCGAGTCTGCCGCTGTACGGAATAATTTGCTCCGGCCGCCCCGAAATCCTTTTGCAAGTTTCAAGACCTTATTTCTTCTTCTTCTTGCTTTGAAACCTCTTTTTATTCGCATAACGATTCTCCTTGTTCAGTCTTCAAATATAAAGACCGGTTTTACACTCGTCCCAAAAACCCATTATCCATTGGGAAGGAGGAGTTTAATCTCTTTTGTGTTTGCCTTATCGATAATATGACCCTTCCTGAGGCTCCGTTTTCTTTTGGTGGTTTTTTTGGTCAGAATATGACTGGCATGTGATTTCCGGTATACAAATTTCCCTGTTCCTGTTTTTTTAAAACGTTTTGCCGCAGCCCTGTTTGTTTTTATTTTTGGCATTTTTTTCTCCTTGAATCTATTGTGCCGCACCATCCATGCGGATCATCTCCTGTAACACCCTATGATCATTTACACATTCGTTATCATCTCATCACCACGATAATACGTAATTCCGACAAAATACTTTATCATCTATTCTTGATATGGAGGTCTTTTACAGACAAAAAAGCCGCCACATACAAATACAGATGGCGTGAATATCGAAACAATCGCATCACGCCACTCGAGGAATGTATGTAAACAGAAAAATAACCTGAAAAAAGGAAGATGGTTATTTCGGTGAAAGGATCATAATCATCGTGCGCCCTTCAAATTTTGGATACTGCTCCACAACAGCCAGATCATCCGTCTCTTGTGCGATCTGTTCCAAAAGGTCACGACCTTTTTGGGATAATGTTATTTCACGCCCCCGAAAAACAACCGTTACTTTGACCTTGTCCTTTTTGCCAAGAAACTTTTTAATATGACCAATTTTGGTCTGCAGATCATGGGTCTCTGTTTTCGGCCGTAATTTGATCTCCTTTACCTGAAAGGAACTCTGTTTCTTTTTAGCCTCTTGCTGCTTTTTCGTAACCTCATACTTATATCGACCATAATCCATTATCTTGCAAACCGGTGGATTGGCCGTTGGTGATACCTCGACCAAGTCAAGATTAAAGTCACCTGCGGTTGCAAGTGCTTTATGGATAGCAAGCACACCTAACTGGTTTCCATCAGGATCAATGACCCTTACTTCCCTTGCTCGGATATTTCGATTAACGTTTACCTTAATACCGCTCTGCTTTGGTCTTTTTATACCAGCACCTCCTCGTATTTATTAATAAAACAACTTGCTGATATCCAGTGGTAACCCGTGATACCCTGCAAATATGATAAGCCGACAATCTATATAGATAAATCAATAAATGCAAGAAAAAAATGAACTATATACTGAATTCTGAAACGTATGGTTCTACCCCGATCTGTTTGCCCGGAAACACGATCTCTTTTTTTCGAATAGAAATCTGGTATGTTTTCCAAACCACAAGAAAGGGTTTTAGTGATGGTAATCCGTGCCTGGTTTAAAAAACCAGGCCATTTCAATCATGTTTCAAATTTTCAAAACCCGCTAACAGCTTTTTCTGCATCTCAGATAAATTCTCAAACTTTACCCCCACACCACCTTGATCCCTCCGTGCAACAACCGCTGATATTTTAAGCGGTGACAATTTTTCACCTGGAATGGTCAGCCAGATTATGATCGACTGTCCGATGGAAAAAGGTTCTCCCGCTTCAATATAAGCTCCGTTTGCACTGATATTCTTGATGGGTTTTTCTTTGGAATAATCGTGGGTGTCAAAATCAACGGATATGGAACAGGTCTGTCTCGGATATTTGCGTTTCCACTTTGATGGCGTCTTTCTCAGCTGTTTCAGCAAAACAAGGAGTCTTTCCCTTGACATCTCATCCAGAATTTCGTTTATCTCTGCAACAATCTGCTTTCTGCTCATATTGTATAAAACCATAGATAACTGTCGTTGACGAACTGTTTTTTCCATTTCCGTAAAATCCGGCCATCGTGTTACTGTCTATCCAAATCCTTCTGGAACAAGACCGGAAACGAGTCCCTTTTTTTCACCATAATGCAATTTAACACGCAAGTCAACCGGATGAATTTATAAGTATTATTGTTCCAGTGTATACCGCGCCAAAAGGCTGCCCTTCCAGTAATCGTTTTTGGGATTTTGAAAAAATCGCCTGAACAACATGAGGCTCTTCTCCCGAAGGACATTGGGAAAGATTTGCACTCGTGCATTTCGGTATAATGGTTTCAGATTAATCAGATTACAGCTCAGACCGCCGCCCATTACATCCTCAAATGCATATACTATTTTCGGAATCCCGCTTAGAATAATTGCTCCAAAACACATCAGGCAGGGTTCCATTGTACTGAAGATGGTCAGCTCATTTTTGTCCACCTGTCTATCCTGTACCGAAAGATTTCTGAGAGCAAGGATTTCCGCATGATCCACCTCGTTCGGTCTGCCGCCGGCCGACCCCTGTCTTGCCCCTGTCGCAATAACCTCACGTTGGTCTGCAATCACGCACCCAACCGGAAACTCACCTTTAGACAGCGCTGCTTCAGCCTGTGTAATGGCAATTTCCATGAAATACTCTTTCTGCATCGCCTATAATCCTGTATCAAGCTTCCACTTTTAATTTCCGGCAACCTTTACAGCAAGATACCGGACAAGGACGTTGACCACCTGATTGCTGCCACAATAAGATTCCGTTATGACTCATTAATGCGACAAATGGTTTCATCGCACGGACAAGCATCATCCACCTCATATGCATATGCGATTCTTGATTCCCTCCCGGCACGGTCTTTTGAGACCGGATGCCAAAGGTGGGTATTTCGTATCTTTACCAGTTCATCTCTGCTCGGTATGGAATGCAAACCCGTACTCATAACATCCCCGGTAGAACCGCTCACAATTTCAGCATCCAGACCGTTTGTGACCACCACAATCGGAACCTGAAATCCGGAAACCAGTCTTGAAATGGCAAGCGCCGATCTGCGTCTTGTTACAATGGAACCCGGAGCATATTTGATCAACATGCATTTTTTATTCAAGATGGTAATTAAAAAGTCCACGCGTATGACGGCCTTTCGGGTGCCCGCCTGTACGAAAAGCTTATGGCGGGAAAGTATTTCCGGTTTACCATACCCTTTTTCCTCCACCAGCAGCCTGGCTAGCTTCTGCCGGTATCGTTCATCATGTGTATCCTCCAACAACCCACCGGAAAGATAATCGGTAAGTGTCCCCATCACCAAATGATGACCTGTCATTTCTTTGCACCCGGATTATAATGGTTTGAAGACAAAGCACCTCCGCAATCCATTCATGGACACGCATTGTAATTATGTAGAGAATATTATAATAGATGTAAAGTCACAAATATTTCTTTACAATTATTTCATGCTGTGAGTAATAGAAATCTTCTGTTGACTGTTTGATGATGACATTTTTTAATTTAGTTTGAACTCTTTATATAAGCATGACCATGTCGATTCGGGCCGATTTTGAAAAACGCGAAGAAAGCTTTCTTGCTGTTGCAGGATGCAAAAGCTCCAAATCCCGTGGACGATTAATTGCTGAAGACCCTTGCCCGATACGGACCGCCTTTCAAAGGGACAGAGATCGAATCGTCTATTCCAATGCGTTTCGCAGATTAAAACACAAAACCCAGGTTTTCCTTTCCCCTCTCGGGGATCACTATCGCACCCGCCTGACCCATACACTGGAAGTTTCTGAAATTGCCAGGACCATTTCAAGAGCCATGAGGCTGAATGAGGATCTGGCGGAAGCGATCGCTCTGGGACATGATCTCGGACATACGCCCTTTGGACATGGCGGTGAAATCGCTCTGAAAGAAATCTATTCCCCTGCTTTTTCTCACAACGACCAAAGCTTACGGGTTGTGGATTATCTGGAAAATAAAGGGAAGGGGCTCAATCTGACCTGTGAAGTGCGGGACGGGATACTGAAACACTCAAAAGGTTTTGGCGATATTATCCCTCAAGATCCAAAAGATATGCCGGCCACAATAGAAGGCCGTGTTGTCCGTATTTCCGACATCATGGCCTATCTGAATCATGACCTTGACGATGCGGTCCGGAGCGGTGTCATCAAGAGGGAACAGATCCCGCAATCGTGCAACAATATCCTGGGAAATACCCATTCCGAACGGGCAACAACCATGATCCGGGATATCGTATTTTCCAGCAGAGGAAAAGACGGTGAGATCACCTTGCAGATGAGTGATGAAATCCTCACAGCCATGCTACAGCTGAGACAGTTTTTATACGATAATGTTTACCGGTCCCCGCAGGTCCACAAGGAATTTTTAAAGGCAAAAAAAATACTTTCAGAGTTGTATTCATACTTCATGGAAAATGAAGACCAGTTTACCACCCAGTTGATCAACATGGAAATGGCTGAAATTTCAAAAGGGCAGCCCATGGACAGAGTTGTCTGCGATTTTATTGCAAGCATGACCGACCGCTATGCGATGAATCTGTATGAAAAACTTTTTCTCCCATCCCCTTTGGTTTAGTTGTAAAACCGTATGAAACTAACATCTACACAACATTTGGTTCTGACCCCGTTTTTTCATCGATTGGCGGCTGTATTTTCGGAAATGGATCAGGCATATCAAAGGGCGTCATACCATTACCATTTTCACTGCAGCGGATGCGATGAAAATTGCTGTCTGACTCATTTTTTTCATCATACCCACTTGGAATATTTTTATGTCCTGGAAGGAATCGGCAAAACAGATCCCTACCTTTCAACATCCCTGTACAAAAGGGCGCGGGATGTCCACCGGAAATCCGTCGAGGCAATGAAACAGGGGAAGGGGGTTCGATTGATGTGCCCGCTGAATCAAGACGGTTTATGCGTCATCTACAACCACCGCCCCATGATTTGCAGAATGCACGGAATCCCGCATGAATTGAATGCTCCGGGAAGAAAGACCGCGTATGGCCCTGGTTGTAAAGCCTTTGATATCCAATGTGGCAGCAAACCATACATCCCTTTTGATCGGACACCGTTTTATGCATCCATGGCGAATCTGGAAAATGAAATGAAACAACATCTCGGAATTACGGAAAAATTCAAAAAAACAATCGCCCAGATGCTGGTGGAATGACGTGAAATCAATCGATATTCAAAAACTGGATGCGCTTTCCGGACTTCGAATCTCGGAAAATGAAACATTTTCCTTTCGTTGTCATTCGGATCTCGCCTGCTTTAATCAATGCTGCCGAAACCTGAATCTGTACCTTTACCCGTATGATGTCATTCGCCTGAAAAACAATCTCCGGATCACCTCGGATCTGTTTCTGGAACGCTATGTTGATATTGTAATGCGGCCGGGAAATTATTTTCCATCTGTCCTGCTGAAAATGTCGGATAATACAGAACGGACATGCCCCTATCTGACGGCCAAAGGATGCTCCGTATATCCCGATCGTCCGGATTCCTGCCGCACCTTTCCGATGGAACAGGGGCTTCTAACTTCCCATGAAAATCAGAAAACAAAAAAGCTGATTCACTTTTTCCGTCCCCCGGATTTCTGTCTTGGCCGGTTTGAAGATCAGCAATTCACACCGAAAGAATGGGCCGTTGACCAGGATGCTGTCGAGTATAATCAAATGACGGCAGAATGGGCTCTCGTAAAGGAGCTTTTCCGGAATGACCCATGGGGCAATGAGGGGCCTGATGGCAAAAAAGGGAAAATGGCTTTCATGTCTGTTTATAACATGGATGAATTTCGAAATTTCATTTTTCACAGCAGCTTTATGAAGCGGTATAAAGTTAAAGCCAAACTTGCAAAGCAACTTCAAAAAGATGATGTGCATCTGATGAAATTCGGTTTTACATGGGTAAGGTTTTTTTTATTCGGGATACCATCAAAACAGATACAAATCCGATAATGGATGTTGAACGAAGATATCACTGATCCTTGCCGGCCTTTTGATTGTCGATCAACGCACAGGTTCTGCCCTACTTCTTTTTACGCATCTTTTTGTTTTTGGCCGAAGGTTTTGTTTCTGCATATTGGATACTGATGGCTTTTCCATCGATCTTGGCCCCCTTCATGGCTTTGAGCACTTTATCCGCAACGCCTGTTTCAATTTCCACAAATGAAAATTCACGAAGAATTTCGACTTTCCCAATCTTAGCCGCCC
This sequence comes from Desulfobacteraceae bacterium, assembly GCA_003599865.1. Taxonomy (GTDB): domain Bacteria; phylum Desulfobacterota; class Desulfobacteria; order Desulfobacterales; family SURF-7; genus QZKS01. The sequence goes on along the minus strand of QZKS01000023.1, from coordinate 1,718 downwards.
GAATACCTGATTTTTCGCAAATGGTGCGAATAACCGCTCCTTTATCAATGCGGTCCATGTGGCCGGCATTCATAAAAAACCGGCGGACACTTTCCGGAAATTTCCGATTTTCAGGCGATTCCTTTTTTTTCCCGATATCTTTCCTGGCGCCGGACTCATTGATATCAGTCGAGTCTCTATAATATGTCAAAAAACGATTAAACTCGAGAGAAACAAATCTCTGTATCAGATCCTCCTTGGTCAGATCTTTCAGGGTGTGGTAAACCGGCGGCAGAAATTTGCCGATTTCCGCATGATTCACATCAACCGTCACCAGCTTGTTGACCATGGCATACAGCTGATTCTCACAAACGGCACGCCCCTCGGGAACCATCATATACGTGAACTGAATCCCGGATTTATGTTCAATACTCCGGAGCTTGCCGGTTTCTTTGGTATTGATGATCGATACGGACATGCCGGATTTCCCGGCACGACCGGTTCTTCCGCTTCGATGGGTATAATTGTCGGCTTCATCCGGAAGTTTGTAATTGATCACATGGGATATGTCCTGGACATCGATTCCTCTTGCCGCAACATCCGTGGCAATCAATACCTGAATTGCTTTTTCCCGGTACCGGCGCATCACCTGATCCCTGACCTGCTGGGAAAGGTCTCCATGAAGAGATTCTGCATTGTATCCGTCTTTGATCAGTTTTTCTGCGATCTCCTGAGTCTCCTTGCGTGTACGGCAGAACACAAGGCCATAAATATCCGGATGAAAGTCGATGATTCGTTTCAAGGCCTGATACCTGTTTTTTTCCTTGACCACAAAATAAATATGTTTGATGTTTTCCGCACCGCTGTTCTTTCTTCCAATGGTCACCTCCCGCGGGGCATGCATATATTTTTTGGCAATAACGGATACTTCTTTGGGCATTGTTGCAGAAAAAAGCCAGATCCGCTTATCCTTTGGCGTCTGATCCAGGATGGCGTTAATGTCTTCCTGAAATCCCATATTCAGCATTTCATCGGCCTCATCCAGCACAAGATAGGCCACTTTTGACAAATCCATCACTTTGCGTCGGATAAAATCCAGTAATCGTCCCGGGGTGGCCACAACAATATGGGCTCCTCCCTTGATCTGCCGCCGCTGGTTCTCCATGCTTGCGCCGCCATATACGGCAACGATCCTGGCACTGGGCAAATATTTACAAAACGAATTGATATCATTTGCAATCTGTACACACAACTCCCGGGTTGGGCAAAGAATCAGTCCCTGTACATGGTTGGAACGAAAATCAATGCGCTGTGCCATCGGCAATCCAAATGCCGCTGTTTTTCCGGTTCCGGTTTGCGCCAGTCCGATAAAATCCTTATCTCCTGAAATAATTTCGGGAATGGCTTCTATCTGGATCGGGGTGGGATCAACAAATCCAAGGTCATTGATCGCTTTCATTAAAGCAGGATCTAAATCAAAATTTTCAAAACTCATGATGTTACTTTCTTTAGTTGTTATTGTTTATAACGTCTACCGGATGATAAAACCGAACTGCTGGATGGACGCCCGTGATGCATCGGAAAAAAAGAAATGTGTTGATAGAGCGGCTGAAACTGATGCGAATTCACTTGTTTTTAAACCTTTGCATGATGGATGAAAAAACATGGACTGTCAATAGGATTTCCAGCAAAAAGTACATGCTTGGCAAAGCCTGCCTCACAGATAGAAAAATAATAGT
>QZKS01000043.1 GCA_003599865.1 Desulfobacteraceae bacterium | reverse complement strand
TGGTGGAGGAATCAAACTGGCTGTTGGGGGGACACTGAATAATGATGGTGCCATCCGGGCTAATGGGAATAATGGCAGTATAAGCGGTAGTTATTCAGGTGGTGGCGGTTCCGGAGGATTTATTCATCTGACAATTGGAACGCTTACCGGCACTGGTTCGATAACAGCAAACGGTGGTAATGGCGGAAATATAACTAATGCAGGCGGTGGCGCCGGCGGCAGAATCGCCTTATACTATTACAATGTCCGGCCTTCGGATAGTTTCAACATGGCCAATATCAGGGTCAACGGCGGAGACGGCAAAAACGACGGCGGAGCCAGCACAATCTACATTCCTGAAATAGCCAATACGTTCATTACCAATAATAATGGTAAAAATTTCACCACCGCCATTCCGGAATTGATTTTGGCCGGTACCTGCCAGAACAGTACGAATCTGATTTTTGTCAACAATACAACCGATGGCGTGAGTTATACTGCCGGGGATACAACCTGGAATTATCCCGTAACCCTGACAGAGGGAATCAATACGTTTGCGGTGTATGCGCAGAATGAATTCGGGATTCAGAGCGGTGTAACCTCCATTCAGATTATTCTGGATACCACACCTGCCGGGGCTCCTATTATTACAACCAATACGGGCGGTGATTTCACCACCCAGAATTCACAAGTTGTGTTTGCGGGCACCTGTACCGCGGATACCGTTCAGATATTGGTTAACGGAACGGCAACAGGCGTGACCTACACACCAGGTGCGACAACATGGTCTTATACTGGCGTGCTTGCCATCGGTGAGAATATATTCACGGTAACCGCGATAGATGGGGCATCCAATGTCAGCCCGGCCGATACGATCAAAGTGACGTTTGAAAATACACTTCCAACGCAACCACAGAATCAGCTTCCGGTTAACGGGGCTCTGTCTGTAAACACGGCAGCCGTTCTTGGTGCTTCAGAATTTTCTGACTCTGATTCCGACACCCATGCAGCTTCGCAATGGCAGATCCGTGCCGCATCGGGCGGTTATACGGAACCGGTTTTTGACAGCAATGAAAATACGGCAAATTTAACCCAGATAACCATTCCCTTGGGAAGTCTGGCCTGGTCTACAACTTACTATTGGCATGTCCGTTACAAGGACAGCCGGGGAAGCTGGTCAGCCTATTCGGATGAAACATCCTTCACCACGGTTCAGGATAATCTTCCTCCGGAGGCGGTGACCCAACTGCGTGTTTCCGCATGTCAGGATACCAGCCTGGATATTGCCTGGGAACATTCCTTGAATTCCACAGGGGATTTGGCTTCTTACCGCGTTTATATCAATGGATCATCTGAATTTAATGAGATATCGAGTGATATCAATAATTATCAAATTACAGGTTTGACTGCGGGTACACAGGTTGAAATCCGGGTAACAACAGTTGATCTGGCCGGGAACGAGGATGCCGGCGCTGTTATAACCGGATGTACCTTGCTCGCAAATCCTGCCAATCTGTCTGCATCCCCCCGGAGCAAAGCAGTTACACTCTCCTGGGACAGTGTGCCCTTATCCCAGCACTATTATGTATATGCTAAAGTTGATTCCTCTTTCAGTTCCATAAACGAAGAGGGAGTGGCGCGGGTGGCAACCGTACAAGAGGGTTTTGCCAATGTGTCCGGCTTAACAAATGGTTCAACCTGGTACTTTGCCGTTACCAGTGAAAATATTTCGGGTTGTGAGCGTTTGGATGTCACAACCGTGTCTGCAGTTCCATCCAATCAAATGATTGCCCATTACACCATGGACAACATTAATGGCAGCACTTTGGTGGATGAAATCGGGAATCATAATGGCGTACTGTATGGCAATACCCAACCGGTTCCAGGGTATATTGACAATGCCATGAATTTTGACGGAAGCGGAGACTGGATCGGCGTTGATACCTTACAGAATGCGATCCGTACCGGTGACGATATTACCATCTCCTGCTGGTTCAAGACAACTGCCAGCAAATCCGATGATTGGAACAATATTATTTTTTCCGCACATAATTCCGGAAAAACGAATCTGTACCGTGTCGGAACCGGGGACAATGGTGGGGTTTTTCACGCAGTTTATGAAGAGTGGAATGAATACGGCAGCGGATGGAATAACGGCGTGTGGCATCATCTGGCGGTGATTCAGTATTCAACCGGAAGTTTTAAAATTTATGTGGATAATATTCTCCGTATATCCTCATCTAAATCCGCAACCCCATGGAACAATGCTGTTTATTACAGCATTGGCCAGGAATGGGACACAAACCCATCTGATTTTTTTACCGGGCAGATCGATGAGCTTAAAATTTTTAACTATGCTCTTTCAGTAAGCGAAATTTCTGCCCTGTATGTTGATATGACCCCGCCGGAATTGGTCAGCACAAATCCGGCTGATGGATCTGAGATGCAACTCGTGAACCAGATTGTGTTTACCTTGTCCGATCGGTATGGAACCGTAAATGATAGTGTGGTTACCGGCAGTGTTGTTGTCACGGATGGATTGAACCAGCAGATTACCGGTTCCGTTACCGAATCCAATAATCAGTTTACCTTTACACCGGATGTGCAGCCCCTGAGTGAAGGTACCTATACGGTCTCATTTACAGCAGCAGATGAAGCAGGAAATACAAAGGAATACAGCTTTGATTTTACGGTAGACAATCAGGAACCGACTACACCATCCATCACAGGGGGGCTGTTTCAGCCGCTTCCGGTGGTGAATCAATCCAGTACTACATCCGTAACACTTACCGGTGGGCGCGAAGATAACACCAGCGTTTGGATTAACGGTGTCCGGCAAGTGGTCATTGGTTCCGGTGACTGGTCCAAGACCATCACCCTGAATCAGGGTGATAATGTATTGAATATTACATGCCAGGATCAGGCAGGGAACGAAAGTGAAACGATAACCATACAGATTTTTGTGGATTCCATTGCGCCGGTGGTCAACTCGATCACACCGGCAAACAACGCGATTCTCAATTCCAAGCCGGCCGGTGTCATCATCGAGTTTACAGAAGCAACCAGCGGCCTGAATCTTTGTCCTGCGGATGAGCAGAACTGCCCCGGAAAAACCACACATATTATCCGGAACAACAGCTTCACGATTATTCCAGGTTCCTGGGGAATCCAGAACGGCAATCAGCTTGTGTTTACCCCCGAAACGCCGTTTGCAGAATCAATCTATACGGTTACCCTGCAACTCAAGGACAACATGGGCAATCAGGGCACGCTGCATCAGTATACATTTACGGTCGACACCATTGCACCGCCGGCACCGGTTGTGAATCCGGTTGAGTCACCCACCTATATTCCAAACCAGCTGATCACCGGCACCCGGGAACCCTATGCGGCCGTTCTGGTGAATGATGTAGAAATCAAGGGTCATGAGGCCGGAACCACCTGGAGTTATACAGCGCAAAATCTTGCCGGCGGCTCCAATATCTTTACCTTCAAAGCCAGGGACAGGGCAGGGAACTTCAGCCCGGAAGTGGTAGTTGAGATCATATTTGATGATATCGCCCCGCCCCAGGTGACACAGCTGACCACCAACGGCCAGGGCAGCGGATCAACCGTTTCCCTGAACTGGTCCGGATATGATGAATCCATCCATGGTGATGTGGCATCTTATACGGTTTTTCAAAGTGATACCTCTTTTGCCGCCATCAATGAGGCCGGTGTCATCGAACTGGGTACGGTTCCGGCAGGTACGTTTTCCTATACCGCCCAGGGACTCACCAAAGGGACAAGCTATTATTTTGCCGTTGCGGCCAGGGATATACACGGCAATTTCGATACCGGTGTAATATCCGTACCCGGCACGCCGGTTGATATTCAGCCACCGGCCGATGCCCGGAATCTTTCCGTTCAGGTAATCCATAACGGCCTGACCTTTACCTGGGACCCCGGCACCTCAGCCGATCTGAAAGGATACCGGGTCTGTTTTGCCCAGGAAGAGTGTATTCGTCTGGAAGGCTCAACCCTTGCCACCACCTTTACCAAGACAGGACTTCCTTCGGCAACGGCATATCTGTTCAAGGTTTACAGCTATGATATGGAAACCCCTGCCAACGAGTCCGCCGGTATCAGCATCACCGGTTATACACAATTGAGCAACCCAACCGGTCTCTCAGCCGTGCCATTCAATGGCAAAGTGAACCTGACCTGGAATCCTGTTTCTCCGGCCGGATATGTCAAGCACTATGCGGTTTACAAAAGTGACGCCGATTTCACGACCGCATCCGGAACCCCCGCACTGACCACCACCAGTACCACGGCCCAGGTGGCAGGGCTGACAAACGGCCTGCCATATTATTTTGCCGTTACGACCGTAAACCTTTCCAATGGGGAAGATAAAACCGTCACAACCATTTCAGCAACACCCTTGTCCGATTCCCAGGGTCCTTCCATCACCAACCTGAAGATCGGAACCATCCCGCTGGTCAGTGGATATACCCTTGAAAAATCCGGGACCATCACCTTAAATGCAGCGGATGAAGCAGGGGTGAGCCGTGTTGAATTCTTCATGAACGGAACACGGATTCAAACCGATTACAGCGGCCCGGAATACTCCTGTCTGCTGGATATTAGCAATTACCCCAACGGTTCCTACACCCTCGATATCGTCGCCTACGATACCCTGACAAACAGCACAACCGTCTCTTTTTCCATTACCATCGCCCTTGCCGTACCAAATGCGCCGGTGATTACGCAACCGGCCACCGGATTGACCACCAATTGGAACAAAGTCTATGTGACCGGCACGGCAGAAAAAAATACAACGATTGCCTTTTATATCAACAGCCAGGCCACAGGGGATCAAACCACCGCAACTGCCCAGGGCGGCTTTTCCTTTACCCTGACCCTTGCCGAAGGTCAGAATTCCATCCAGGCATCCGCCGCCAATGCATCCGGCACCGGACCGCTCAGCGCACCTGTGGTCGTGACCCTGGACACAACGTTCCCCGCAGCGCCGGCTTCCCTTTCGGCAGAAACCCGGGAGGGCGGGATAATCAGGCTGACCTGGCTGGCATCGGCAAGCCAAGGGATTGCCGGATACAACCTGTACCGGGCCGCACAAAGCTTTACCAGCCCGGCGGGTGCAACAAAGGTCAACACAAACCTGATCACCGGTACATTATATAATGACATGCCGGCAACCGATGGCCTTTGGTATTACCGGGTGGCTGCCGTCAACCAGGCCCAGAACCAGAGCGACCTGTCCCCGGAGATATCCGCAAAATCCGACAGCACCGGCCCCCGTGCCGTATCCATTCAATATATGCCCCAGGGCAATGTGGACCCGGTGTCCGGAGCCATGGCACCCGGACGCGTGGATATCGTCCTGGCGGTAAACGAACCGCTCCAGGCAACTCCTTTTTTCAGCATCACGCCGGACGGGGGAGTGCCTATTTCCATTAATCTGACAAAAAACACAGACCTGACCTACACCGGATTTTTCACCATCACGGAATCAACGCCTTCCACCACGGCCTATGCTGTCTTCTCGGGCCGTGATATCGCCGGCAACCGGGGAACGGAGATCGATGCCGGAGCGAGCATCCTGATCGATACGGACGGCCCGGCAGTGAATCGCCTGATCGTGTTCCCGATATCTCCCATCAAGAACAACAGCCAGTCACCGGCAGAGGTTCAGGTGACCATCGGGCTTTCGGAAAAAGTAAAAGCAGGTACCCAGGCCGAGCTTTCCTATACGGTTACCGGCGCAACAACTGCGATCCCAATGACTGCTATAGAAACCCAGTCCGGGGATAAAGAGACCTGGCAGGGAAGCTTTACCCTGCCGTCAACTGCCGGTTCAACCCCGGAATCCCTTGAGTTTACCTTTACCGCAAGGGACAGCCTGGATAATGTCAGTCACACCATCAATGCCAACACCGTGTTCCAGATTTACCAGGGAGACCTCCCGCCCCTGAATGCCCCCACCGGCCTGACAGCCGAACCGCTTCCCGGAGGAAAGATTCTGCTGTCCTGGAATGCTGTTGAAAATGCCATTGGATACCAGCTGTTCCGCAAAGCACCGGGCGAAGTCCAGCTTACGGAACATGCCCGCATCGATACCGGACTGACCTATACGGATCAGACCCCGGAAGACGGTGCCTACACCTATGCCGTGGCCAGCATTCGGAGTGAAAACGGCGAAGAATCCTTAAGCGGCCTGAGCGAGTCCCGGATTGCCATCGCCGATGCCACCCCGCCGGCACCGCCCACGGCCCTGCTGCTGGACCTGATTCCCCAGGGTATCCGCGCCCAGTGGACCGCATCGGTGGACGGCAATGTGACCTATGCCTTCTATCGTGCCGGCTCAGAAACCATATCCATCGATCAGGCCCACCTGATCCAGGATGGTTTTGCCCAGACCTCATGGATTGATTTTGCTCCGTCCGCATCCGCGCACTGGTACATGATCACCGCCCTGGATGAAATCGGCAACGAGTCCGCCCCCTGCACGCCGGCCTATCTGGATTTTGCCCTGCTGCCGGTATCGGCCATCACCATTGTTCAGCAGGATTACAATTTGCCGGTCATCACCTGGACCCATCCGGAATCGGCAAGCATCGATGGATACAACCTGTATCTGGGAACTGCCGACCAGGGTGTGAATCTCAACTCCGGTCTCCTCACCACCCGGACCTATTCCGATATCGGTTACAGCGGCGATACGCGGACCTATACCCTGGTGGCCGTCAATGACAATAACAACAGCCTGCCGCGCAGCCTGACCCTGCCGAAAATGAGCGTCAGCCTGTCGGAAGATGCCCGTCTCAAACGGGGCATCATGAACCGGCTTTTGTTCCAGGTGGAAAACCACTCCGGACAGGCCGTCAGCAATGCGGCTTTAAAAATTAATATTGACGGAAAAAATCACACATCAGAAACCTTCAGCATCAATGCCAATCAAAACCTGACCGTTCCCGTGGTCGTGGGCGGATACAGCGACCTGCCGGATGTGGCGGACCTGACTGCCACCCTTGAGATCACGCCCAATGGCGGCGAGCTGGTGAAAATCATCCGTTCCTCCTATATTGAAGTGGATGACGGCATGCTGATCCTCCAGATCCTGAATGAAGAGTTTACCCGCGGTGCCACCGGCAAGGTTGGTTTTACCCTGAAAAACACCGGTGAAGAAGAGATCGAGATCATCACGGCAACCAACTCCAACAAGTCGGCTTCCAACAAGGTCTATTGCTACCTGAAGGATAAAGACGGCAACACCCTGAGCACCAAGGCCTTCAAGCAGACCATCGGTGATTATGTGATCGGCCTGTCCAACGGATATACGGTTGCCAGAATACCGGCAGGCGAGACCTTTACCTCCGATCTGATGGAGATGACCGTGCCGGTCAATGCGCCGGACAACGTCGATATCGTACTGGCGATCAACAATATCCATTACAAACTCGGTCAGACCGGTCAGGTCACCATGAACGGCCTTGTCGGGTCTCGTGAGATCACCCTGATCGAGACCTCCTATTACGGCGAGGTGACGAACATTGCCCCCCAGGTGTCCACGGGCAATGAAGATATCATTATTACCGGCCGGGCTATCGAAAGAAGCACCGGAGAACCCCTGGCCAATGTGCCCCTGAACCTGGTGATCACGGTCAAGGGTTTTGAACGAAAATATGAGGTGTACACCGATGAGGAAGGCGTGTTTACCTATACCTTCAAACCGCTCTCCGGTGAAGCCGGGTCCTATCAGGTGCGGGCGGTTCATCCGGACCTCCGCGACCGGCCGGTGCACGGCACCTTTGTGATCAGCCGGGTAAGCGTATCGCCGACAACCGTGAACATGAACATCTCCCGCAATTATAAAAAGAGCGTCAATATCAATGTCGGCACCAGCCAGGGCACCAGCCTTTCCAATGTGCATCTGGTATACAATGAGGCGGACCAGCCCGGCGGCGCATTCCCGACCGGTGTCAACCTTACGGTGGGCAGCCCCAAAAACATCGGCTCCGGCAGTTCCGCCAACCTGCCCTTTACCATCTGGGCCGACAACACTGCGGCCAATACCGCCAAAATGATCCTGCGGGTGGTGAGCGGCGATGGCACAACCGAACATAGCCGGGTGACCATTAACGCAAGTTTTTCTGATGCCAAACCTGTACTCAATTTTACCCCCAACAGCATCGTAACCGGTGTTGCCTGGGATGATACCGTAACCGAAGCCGTCACCCTGAAGAACAATGGATTGGGCGACATGAACAATGTGGTCCTGTCCCTGCATAACCAGGACGGATCACAAGCGCCTTCCTGGATCTACCTGAACTCGGCCCGGGATCAGGGCACCATCGAAGCCGGGGAGAGCCGGAAGATCGACATTGCCGCATCTCCGGTCTCATCCCAGACACCGGAAGGCAACCATACCTTTTACCTGAAGCTTGTCAGCTCCAATTATGCCGCGACCAAGATCTATATATCCATCGCCGTCACCCAATCCGGCATCGGAGATATCCTGTTCAAGGTGTCCGACATCTATACCGGAACCATTGGTGCGAACAACCAGCCCATCCAGGGCCTGGCCGGAGCCAAAATCTGGGTCCAGAACGAGCTGGTCACCACAGAGACAGCCACCCGTACTACAGATACCTATGGCGAGATCCTGTTTGCCGATCTTCCGTCCGGAAGGTACAAATACAGAATCACCGCCAACAACCACCAGGAGCAGATCGGCCGGTTCTGGATCAAACCGGGCGTGACGGCAAGCGAGGATGTTTTCCTGGACTACAACCTTGTCACCGTGGAATGGGAGGTCACCGAGATCACCATCCAGGACAAGTACGAGATCACCCTGAACACGACCTTTGAAACCAATGTGCCGGCAGCCGTTGTTATTGCAAGCCCGTCATCGGTAAGCCTGCCCAGGATGAAGGCCGGTGATGTGTATAACGGCGAGTTCACCCTGACCAATCACGGACTGATCCGGGCGGACAACCTGACCATTGCGTTCCCGACCAGTGACAACAATTTCAAATATGAGATCCTGGGTGGCATACCGGCCGGCATCGCAGCCAAGGCAAGAATTACCATCCCGTACAAGATCACCTGTCTGGTTTCTCTGGAAGCCGACGATGAAGGAACCGGCGGCGGATGCAGCCCCTATGTCCGCTGTGGAAAAATCGATTATGATTATATCTGTGCCAACGGTAAGCAGACCGAATCGCAGACGACCTATTGCGTAACCTATACCCCGACCTGTTCCAGTGTGAGCGGCGGCACCCCGCCGACTTTCTCCACCGGCGGGGGTTCGACAACTGTCAATGACGGAACGAGCGGCGGAAGCGTATCCAATCCTGCACCGGCCGCAACCCCGCTTGGCGGCAGTGGACTTCAGTGCTATCCGCCTCCGGGCCGGAAAGAGTGCGATTTATGCAAGGTAAAGGCCAACGCTCAAAACCAGGAGGAAAACACCGGATCATCCGTGCATACCAGATTGCGGGAATACAACCGGGATGAAACGGACCTTTCCGTAAAATCATCTTTAGGTTCCATCGAGGTCAAACGGTTTTACAGAAACGGCAAGTGGTATATGGGATTTTCCAATAATGACTGGTCCTGGCCGCTGTATGCCGGACCGGATGTTCCGCTGAGCGCTTCTTTTATCAAGTTTTATCTTAACGAGGACCCATCGACGGATATTGTCACCGCCATTATCAAGGATGGTGTCGTATACAATCTGCCGCCGGAAAGCTTTGCCATGGTCACCGAATATGGTCCGGGCGGCGAGGTTATATCCCGGGAATATCAGTATGTGGGCGACCGGGTGTACCGGCATGAAACCTACAAAATCACCGGAGAGTATCATTGGGAGACCAAGACCGGCATCTTCCGGAACTATGACACATACGGAAGGTTGACCGCCCATGGCAACCGCAACGGAACCATTGCCAACTTCATTTACGAAGAAGGAGCGAACGGCAGACTGATCGGCATCGCCGATGCGGGAATGCTCCAGACCGTATGGTTTGAATATAATACCCAAGGGCTGATAGCCGCGACCTATACCGATGCGGAGCATCGTGTGGAATACACCTATGCCAACGGCCTGCTCACCATGGTCAAGGATATCTCCGGTTATGAAACCAGCTATGAATACGATGCCAAAGGCCGGTTGAAAAAAACCGTTGATCCGGAAGACCATGAACGGATTGTCTCCTACTATGATGACAATGGTGTTTCTTCGGTCCTGGATGAAAACGGAAAAGGTTTTTATTTTGAGTATGACTATAATAAATCCCGCAAGGAATACTATGCCGGTATCCGAAGCACCTCGGGTCGGTTCAAGGAGGTCTGGTATGATGAAGACGGTGATACCAAAAAGGTGGATATCAACGGCAGAACTATCCAGAAAATCGTCAAGGACGGCCGCAGCCTGATTATCACGGATGAGGGCGGCAACACAACCCGGGAGGAATATGACGAATGGGATAACCTGACCAGGATAGTACATCCGGACGGCTCCGTAGTAACCAACGAATACGAGCGCAACTTTAACCGGCTGGAGCAAACCACTGATGAAAGCGGCACGGTAACGGCGTATGCGTACGACAATGCCGGCAATATGATTCAAAAGACCGAGGCCCAAGATACACCTGACGAACGCGTAACCCAATACACCTATGATACGGCCGGGCACGTTCTGACATCCAGACGCATCGGCAATGCCGGTACACCCGATGCCGAAACCGTCATGACCTATGACGCCAAGGGCAACCTGACCTCCATCACCGATGCCGAAGGCAAGCTAACCCAGTTCACCGCCTATGATCACATGGGCAATGTCCTGACCAAGATCGACCCCCGGGGCAAAACCTGGACCTACACTTACGATGACATGGGCAGGATCAAGACCGTTACCGACCCGTCAACCGGCGTGACCGAATTCTTCTATGACAAGGTCGGCAACAAGATCAAAGAGATCGACGCCGAAGGCCATGAAAAGCTTTTTGCATATGACAGCCATGACAATTTGATCAGAACCACCCTGATCATGGACCCGGCCCACCCGGAAAGCAATCTGGTCACCACATTCGAATACAATAGCGACAACAAACTGGTGAAACAGACCGATCCGGAAGGTAACCGGATCCAATACGTGTATGACAATGAAGGCCGCCTGCTGAAAACCATTGACGGCAGCAACAATGAAATCAGCATGGAATACAATGACGGTATCGGTTCCGGCTGTTCCTCCTGTTCCGGCGGCGGAAGTTCCGGCCAGGTATCCAGGACGATATTCCCGACCTTTGAGCGGGAATACAGCTACGATATCCGCGGCCGCAAAACAGCGGAACGGGACATCCTGGGCACGGACACCTACACAACCGGCTTTGCCTACGATCCGGCTGGGAACCTCCTTTCTAAAACCGACAAGGAGAACAAGACAACAGCGTATGACTATGATGAACTCAAACGGCTTGTAAAAGTAACCAATCAAACAAACCAAACCAATGAAACCAGTTACACTTATGATAACCGTGACAACCTGATCTCACTCACGGATGCCAAAGGGCAGGTAACCCGGTTCGAATATGACCGGAACAACCGGCTGACCAAAGAGATCCGTCCTCTGGGTGAGGAAACCACCTATGCCTATGACAATGCCGGCAACCTGATCCAAAAGATCGATGCCAAAAATCAGAAGACCGGATATCTTTACGATGATACCGGAAAGCTCACGGAAATCCGATACTATGCGGTTTCTACGGACACCGCACCGTTTAAAACCGTGACCTTTACCTATGACAATGCCGGGAACCTGACAGGTTATGATGACGGCACCACATCCGCTATCTACGACTATGACAATGCCTACCGGAAACTGTCGGAAACCGTCAACTTTGGACCGTTCACCAAAACCAACAACTACACCTATCTGAAAAACGGGTTAAAGCAAACATTCACCGGCCCGGACAATGTAGCCTACGGCTACCTGTATGACGCCAACAACCAGCTCACCGGCGTGCAGATCCCGAATCTGGGATTTGTCACGGTCGGCGCCTACCAGTGGAACCGGCCCACTTCCATCACTTTGCCCGGCGGTTCCACCAGACAGTACCAGTATGATCCGCTGATGCGGGTAAAATCCATTGTTGCCAAAGATCCAGGCCAGAATAATCTGTTGAATTATCAGTATGCCTATGACAAAATGGATAACATCACGGAAAAAACCACCGAGCATGGGAACTATGACTACGGGTATGATGATCTCTACCGGCTGATAACCGCCGACAACCCGGTTCAGGATGACGAAGCCTTTACCTACGATGCAGTGGGGAACAGACTGACATCAACAGAGACAACCGGCACTTGGTCGTACAACCAGAACAACGAGCTTGGCGGTTTTGATGATACCAGCTATGTCTACGATGACAACGGGAATATGGTTCAGAAGACCGTTGCTGGGGTTGTTACCAATTATGTGTACAATACAGAAGACAGGCTCACCGAAGTAAGAGACGGTTCCGGCTCTTTGATAAGTTCATACTATTACGATCCGTTTGGACGTAGGCTGTGGAAAGAGGTCGGTGGAACAAGGACGTATTTTCATTATGCTGACGAGGGGTTGATTGGGGAGTACGACGCAACCGGAGTTGAAATCAAGACCTACGGTTACAAGCCCGGCAGTACGTGGACAACAGATCCGCTGTTTATGAAGGTTGGGGGAGAGTACTACTTTTACCACAATGACCACCTGGGGACTCCGCAGAAGATGACTGGGGTTAATGGGGCGGTGGTGTGGAGTGCGAAGTATGAAAGTTTTGGGAAGGCTGATGTTGATGCTGGCTCGACTGTTGTCAATAATCTTAGGTTCCCTGGGCAGTATGAGGATGCTGAGAGTGGGCTGTATTATAATTATCATCGGTATTATGATTTTAAAACTGGAAGATATCTAAGGGCTGATCCCACTGGATTCCTTGGTGGTAGTAATAACTTATATACATATGTTTCAAACATGCCAATAAGAAAAATTGACCCATTGGGGTTATGGGAATACGAGGCCTATTGCAGATACATCTCGGGTGGAGAAGGAATCGGAGGGGCTGTTCTGAAATGTCATATTACCGGACCATGTATGAGAAACAATAAAAGACAAGTGTGGCTAACAAGAACGATTCTTGTTGGTTTTACAGCTGGTAGCCCCGGAAGTTGGACATATTTTTCAATGACTTTAAATGATGGTGATTGGTCTCCTGATCCACCAGATGGAAGCAAACTATTGGGTTATTCAAGCATTTTTAGCGCTGGTGGAGCTGTTCCAAGTTTTGGAGGTTCTTACTCAGATGTTAGGCTTGGTTCTGCATATTATGAAGGAACAGGTGAACAAACTGGTGTAGATGGTTCTGTTGATCAGTTTTGGGGATATACTACAATGAACCCTGATGTACCTGTAAATAATTGGGAGGAAGACTGTTGTTATGGAGAAGGTCAAAAATAAAATTTGGTTATATTTAGATATAGCAGTCATTAGCTCTGTTATAATTCTCAATATTTGGGGGTGGTTTGATGATCGGAATCAATTAATGGGTACAATATTTTTTATTACAATTGGCATATTTTCTATTTACAGTAATCAATTGAAAGAAAAACTCTACTTTTCAAAAATTATAAACTGGGTGATGATGAATATTTTCAAACCTAAAACAAAGTATAACCATATTATATGGGGTACTTTTTTTATATTAATCGGTTTATTGATGCTTACGTTAGAGCCACTGAGCCCACCAGAAAAAGATTTCTTTGATAAAATCAAAAAGACTCCAGAGTTCTGGATTTCCACTCTATTAGTATTATTGTTTAATTTTATAGTTGGTCTGTATACATCAAAAAAGAGAAAAACATAACTGGAACTGGGGACGGGCCACGCTGAAGGCCCGGTTATCAATGGTTTAGGCGTAAAACAGGGTGCTTCTTTGCTCTTAAAGTGATGTTTTAGTGGTGAGAAAGTACGGTTTACAGAAAAGCAGTTGAAAGCGTTTACTGGTTATCGTTATCTGGGAGCATGGATCTGAGTGAACCGTTGGACACCCCTATCTTGCTGGATTCAAGTATCGAAAGGTCAAGGAGTATGCCCAGGTCTTCGAGCAGTTTTCTGGCATGTGAGCTTTCACAGAAGACTGTATGGTACAGGTCAACCACACGGGAAAGGTATCTGGTGTGTTTGGGTGATGTGTTTGATTTGATTGGCTTAGGCATCCTGTGCATTCCTGATAAAAATATTAGCCTTAATAGTATTGTTATATTGTTTGCCATATAACTATACAGGAGCATGCATGTCAAGCACAATATTGACAACCATATAGCTACATGCTAATGATCCTGACCATGAAAAAGAAAACAGACAGAACTCCCTACAATACGACACTTGATAAAGAGGCTTTGAAACAATTGAAGTTTCTATCTGTTGAAGTTGGGAAAAGGCAGAACGATCTACTCGAAGAAGCCATCGAAGACCTTATCGAAAAGTACAAGAAAAAAGCCAAACAATAAGACCACCCGGTTATCTGGGGTGTTAGCTTACCAATTATGTTTACAATACAGAAGACAGGCTGGCTGAGGTCAGAAACGATTCCGGTTCTTTGATAAGTTCATACTATTATGATCCGTTCGGACGCAGACTCTGGAAAGAAGTCTCAGGTATCAGAACTTATTTTCATTATGCAGATGAAGGGTTGGTTGGGGAGTACGATTCTACCGGAGCTGAAATCAAGACTTACGGTTACAAACCAGGCAGCACGTGGACAACTGATCCGCTGTTCATGAAGGTTGGGAGTGAGTATTACTTCTACCAGAATGACCATCTTGGTACACCGCAGAAGTTGACAGGGGTTAACGGGGCTGTGCTTTGGAGTGCTAAATACTCATCGTTCGGTAAGGCTGCGGTTGATGCCGGAGCAACTGTTGAAAATAATCTGAGGGCACCAGGCCAATACGAAGACTCTGAAGCCGGATTGCATTATAATAGATATCGCTATTATGATTCAAAAACAGGGAGATATTTAAGAAATGATCCAATCGGGTTAAGAGATGGAATTAACCTCGAATGGTCAAAATATTATTTTGCCACAATTACGCTGCCAAATCAGCATGTTGTAATGGAAAACCGGTCAAATTTCCGTCTGTTTCCGTATTTTTGCTGCGATAATAGTATTTTAGAAGCCCGTTCAACCGGGAGTTGCATACAATCTCCCCGGTGATTCGATCCGGCTGATAGGTATCGGAAGGGAAGGGGATCCTGTTTTCCAGACCCTGATGATTGCGCTCCTCGTGATAATGGGCGACATATTCACGAAGAGCGTTTTCAAGACCCTGCCGGCCGAACAGAACCAGTTTGGACAAACACTCCTCCTTGACCGACCGGACCCAGCGTTCGGCAAAGGCGTTCAGGTTCGGGCTTCTCGGCGGCAACCGGATCGGCTTGATGCCCACGGATTGAAGAATTTTTTGAAATGAATGACAGAATTTAGAATCTCGGTCATGAATCAGATAACGGCATCCGGACAGAAAACCAAGATCAGCCATGCTGACATTCCGGACGATCTGTTTCATCCATTTTTCATCGGGGTTTGAAGTAACCCCTGCAATATGGATTTTTCGGCTGCCGATATGAATAAAGAAAAGAACATAATAGGTGATCAGACCCGCTTTTGTGATCACTTCGGTGGTGAAGAAATCACAGGCGGTAAGAACGTTTTCATGGGATTTGATAAAATCATGCCAGGAAATCTCCGGCCTTCGTTTGGGAGCCGGAGAGATTCCGTTTTTTCGTAAGATATTACCGACAGTCTGATCGCTGATATCGAATCCCAGATTTGACAAGGTCCCGGCAATACGATCATAGCCCCAGTCCGGATTGTTTTGAACCAGTTCCAGAATCAGTTTTTCAATTTCAATCTTTGTTCCGGGTCTGCCGGGATAGTTGCGATTTTTTGAACCATCAAATTTTCCGGCTACCAGTTCCCGGAACCATTTGAGAATGGTCTCCGGCTTGACGATGCAGGCAATGCTTTTCAAGGCTTTCAGCCCGATACGCTTTCCGATTTGGGCCAATCGGATTCGTTCCGGGTCGGTCAACCGGACAGGCTTGTCCAGCTTTGTTTTCAGGATTTCATTTTCAGCGGCCAGATATTCATTCCTGGCAAGAATTTCCAGTTCAATATCCCCACGCAGCAGCAACAGCGCCTCAGCCGTTTTCATGTCCGGTCCTCCGATATCTGATTGAATTGGGTAACAGGTGTACAAGAAAAATACGGAGGGTACCGGAACTTCCGGCTGATATCAATATAGAAACAATGCTATTTTGAAAAACGTTTGATCAGCTCACTGATGGTTTTCACCTCCAGAATGGCGGATTTGATCTGTTTCAACCGGCTGTTCGAATTTCAGGATAGTTGCCGGCTCGATCAGGATTTACTTTTTGTTCTGATCTTTTGATACTGGAGATATAAAATATACCCACCCCAGGCAAATGATGCCAGCATTAAAAAAACACCAGTCCCTTTAGACATTGAGGCGATGGTATGATCCCATTGTAACCATCCCATCTTACGCAACAGGAATTCCCAGTCATGATAATCAACGGTTTCCCGGCCCGTGACACCACCTAAAAGAGTTAATTTCAAAGCTCTTGCATCATTGATATACGGGGCGATATCCATAAAATTTTGACCCAGCCACCATAGTGCGACGGAGCCTCCGAACGGATCTCTGGTTTTCATGAGAAATACAATAAGGCATATTGCAGGCATCATTAACTGGCCCAAGGTTCCGCCAAGAGTCTGGATGAATTTCCCAAATGGGATACAAATGATATGCCCGGCTTCATGAAAGGGCAGGTTGACCAGGTGAAGAAAGCTTTCTCCGACATAGTTGCTCTCTATTGAAGACAGTATGAATTTCCATCCCCAGATAAAAAGCAAAACAAAAAGTATAATCCTGCCGGTTAACAGCAGACCGTTGACCTCGGATTCCATATGGAACAGTATGTATTTTACAGTTTCCCCGGTACTTTGGTGTTCGGCTGATGTATGTGATGCTCTTGCTAAAGATTGTTGATGATTGGATTGGATTGCCCGGAATTTTTCAAAAATTATCCCGCAGTTTACGCACTCTATATTTGTGTCGGCCTGTTCAAAGTCACATTTTGGGCAATCCACTGATTATCCTTTCACACCTGAATGGATACTGAAATGGTTCAAACGGAAAGATAAAGATTGTAATAAATATAATGTCTGATTTTTATTTTGAAGGCAACTTGTCTTTCTTATCCATATTGGAGATGATTTTGATATAGGCAGTGTTTTTCGGATCAAGATCCAGGGCTTTTTTAAAATTGTCGAGCGCTTTCTGGGGCTCATGGTTATGAAATAAAGCAAGACCTTTGTAAAAATATCCGGAAGCAAAATCAGGATGGCTTTTGATTACCCTGTTAAATTCATCAATGGCCAGATCGTATTTCCCCTCTTTATTCAGGAGAATCCCTTTCTGCAGATAGCTTTTCGCCTGATGAGCGATTTTATAACTTTTTTGATTCTCATCCTTTGTTTTTTCTTCTGTCAGGTTTTCACTGGGAGCCGTTGCATATCGAGAATCCAGAGATCCTGCCTTGACGTTATCGGCAAGGGCTTTTTCATGATCTCCCAGCGCTTCCCATGAAAGCCCCCGATTGAAGTAGGCCTCTGCATGGTCCGGCTTTATTCCCAGCGCCTCGGTAAAATCCTTGACAGCCTGTTCATGGTTATTTTGCAACCCCAGGACGATTCCGCGTTTGACATGGGCATCGGCAGCGAGAGGATCAATCTCCAGTGCCTTGTTAAAATCCTGAATCGCCATATCATACTCTTTTGTTTTTGTGAGATGAATGCCTCTTTGAATATATGTCAAACTATGATTCGGAAATATCTCCAGTGCCTTGGAAAAATCGTTTATGGCCTTGTCATGCTCTTCCTTTTTCCCCCATGCCAGTGCCCGGTTGAAGTATGCCGCGGCATACTGGGGGTCGATCTCCAGTGTTTTGCTGTAATCGGCAATGGATCGATCAATCTGTTTTTTGTTGTCCCAGGATATGCCCCTTTGGTTATATGCCTGAGCAAAATCAGGATTGATTTTTATTGCCTGATTATAGTCCGCAATTGCCCGGTAACAGTTGCCTTTGCTGTTTAACACCATTCCTCTTCCATAATAAGCGGTTGCAAGATTTGGATCCAAAGAGATCGCTTTGTTGAAATCCGATATGGCTTGTTCTTGATTACCTTTTTTACTCCAGGCAGACCCTCTGTTGCTGTAGGCCTCCGCATATTCCGGTTTCAGTTCCACCGCTTTGGAATAATCTTTTATCGCCTGTTCATACTCACCTTTATCAAACCATACCAGTCCTCGACTATGATAGGCGGCGGCATCCCCGGGGTTCAATTCGATGGTTTTACTATAGGTGCCGATTAACAAATCCGTTTCAATTGTATCAAGATCGTTCGTCTTGCCGTCAATGAGGTCATTTTTCATCACATCTATGGACTGGTTTTTATCAGGCATCGGATTGCTGCTGCCGGCGGTTTTTTTTATCGTATCGGGTTTTTCACCGGATGCTGATGCGGATGAAACAAAAGCAATGGTCATGGCGAGGAAAATGATCTGAATCTGTAACAGCATTATAATAACCACATAATATGATTTGTATTTAACAACCCATTCCGAATCCGTTCCGGGCGCGAATCAGGACGGCCCGACAACTATACATCATTGAAAACAAGCAGACAAGAATTATGAAAATGGTTTTTTTCATGAAAATAAGGAACGCTGTACGGAAATTTTTATTTATGGTATATTTTACACGCATTGGAAAAAAAACAAATCATCAGTTGAGGAGGGTGGTTATGACGGAAAAAACGGACCTGATTGATATGGAAGAAATTTTGGAAATCATGGATCATGATACGGAACTGATTCAGGATTGTTTTAATGATTTTGTGAATGAGTATCCCGGGATGCTAAAAAGCATTGCGCATTCAATTGCAACAGGCAACGCGCAAGGGCTTGATTCGCAAGCCCATAAAATTAAAGGCTCCTTACGATATCTGGCCGCAGCCAAACCTGCTGATATAGCGTCAAAACTTGAGCAAAAAGGAAAAAAAGGTGATTTTGAAGGGGCTGCGCGCCTGCTGGAAGAACTGTCGGATTCCTGTGAACAATTAAAAACGTTCATGATTTCTTACAAAGGGTGACGGTTGAGAATTTTTTTTGATTTGATCCATTCCCCGATCATTTTCCACATACCATATATTGTATAATTTCTTCTCTTGACACACAATCAACAATCTTTTAATGTGAGGCTGGTTCAACCGATGCATCGGCATGCTTTTTTTATCCGTACAGGTTAAAATGGAACAGCGTTTCCTTACGGGCAGTCGGAATATACTGGAAGGGGTTTAAAATGGTCGCTGTAGAGCAACGGGCGTATAAACGGTTTATCTATCGGGCACCGGTTACATACGAGTATTGTAATACAAATGATTATTATGTAGCGGTTATTCATAACCACAGCATGGGCGGGATGTGTTTTGAAACCAACTATGCCATCCCAAAAGGTGTCGAAGTCTACATTAAAATGACAAACTATTCATCCGACTCCTCACCACCCGAGTGCCGCAAGAGATATCATGCCCAGGTCCGGTGGTGCCAGGAGAGAAGAGACGGAGGACCGGCAACCTTCCGAATCGGTGTGAATTATTTCGAACCTGTTTTGCTGTAAGCAATCCCAAAATATGTTGTATTGTTTATTCGATGATATCCGGATCAAACGGAATTTTGAGTGAATATGTTCCATAATCCAGCTCTGCCTTTACCGTCCCGCCTTTTGCAAACACCTTCATCATTGCGGTGTTCGAAGCCAGAACATCGGCTGTAAAACCATGAATGCCGCGATCTTTTGCAATCCGGATCAGCATCTTATAGAGGTATGATGCGATTCCGATACCATGGTACTCCTCATCAACAATAAAGGCGACATCCGCAAACGGCGGCTTGTTCTTGTCTTTGATAAATCTTGCCTCGGAGATGATTTTCCCTTGTCCGGGATCACCAACCACCCCGACAATGGACATGGTGGTTCGATAATCCACGTTTACATAGGATTGCATTTTTGAGTGCGGCATGGCCTTGATTTTGGCAAAATAGCGATAATAAACCGCTTCGTCTGAAAAACGGTAAAACAGTTTCCGCATCTCTTCTTCATCGGAAGGCCGGATCGCCCTGAACCGGACCTCGATTCCCCCCTTGAAGGTGTGTTTTGTCGCAACTTCCGATGGGTAGAAGCTGGCTGCTTCGGCGATAAAAATCTGGTCCTGATAGATGATCTTTTGCTCTTTGGCCTGTTGAATCAGCTCCTCGCGATCGTTCGGGTGTGCAATTTCAATCAGCGCCTGCGCACGTTCCCGCAGGGTCCGGCCGGCAAGGTTTGCGACACCGTATTCGGTCACCACCATGTTGACGGATTCCCTGACATTGAAAAGATTGTGGTAGTTTTCAACGCTGATCTTGATATTGGATTCCTGCTTCAGGTTGCGGCTCGGGAGTGCAAATACCGAGTAGCCTCCCCTTGAAATTTCAGCCCCATTAAAAAAATCCATGGCTTCACCAGGGCCGGCGGTTACATTCCCTTTGCCGTAATGGAGCGCGATCCGCCCGGAAAGATCCACTTTTCGGGCCGGCAGGATACAAACAAATCCGGGATTCTTTCCGATTTCCCGGGAGTCAAACACTTTGTCGACACTCTGAAATTCGACAATCGGGTTGCGGTGCAGCCAGGAAAAAAGCTCCTTGGTGCCGAAGGCATAGGAGGCTACGGATTTTCCCCGGAATGTGGCTTTGTTCCGGTTGGTTACGGCACCGCTTTTCACCAGGTCCATGAGCGCGTCGGTAAAGAAAGGGGTGTGGACACCCAGGTTCCTTTTGTGGCTGAGATGGCAACTCAAGGCTTCATACAGAGGCCCTATGGAGAAAAAAATGCAGCTGCCGTCCAGGATCACGGAGGCAACATTTTCTGCGACCTTGTCGTAGATATCATCAATCGGCCATCTTGGAAAATAGATGGGAGGCTCTGTTGATTGGATGAGCATGTCAAATTCAGAAACCGGAAAGAATGTATCTCCATATGTTATCGGAATATCCCGATTGATTTCACCGACAACCAGGGGTGCCTGTGCAATGGCTTCATGCGCGACATCAACGGAAAGGCCGAGGCTGCAATAACCGGCTTCGTTGGGGGGGCTGATCTGAATGAAGGCGACGTCAATGGGGATCTGGCGTGATGAGATGAGTTTCGGGATCATCGAAAAACGGCTGGGAATCAGGTCCACCATACCGGTTGTGATCGCTTCACTGGCAACCCATCCGGAAAAAAAAGTCTTTAACCGGTATTTCTGGTTCCGTAATTCCTTGAGGGATATTGCATCCCCAAGACTGACAACCTGAATCAATTCAAGATCCTGAAGGTTTCCTTTACCGGATGACATGAGTTTTTTTACAAGCGTTCTTGGTTCCGATACACCTGTCCCGATAAAAATGCTCATGCCGGGTTGGATTTTGGCCAGAACCTCGTCAGGTGTGACAATCCTGTCTTCCCAGTTGAGATGGCTTTCTTCATTTGTTTTCAAGTCGCATTTGGGTTTGTTTGTCATCTTTTTATTTGTCCCCGTCCGCCTGGCCGGCATTCCGGACGCAAGCGGAACTGATTGGTTTTTAATTGAATTAACGTTTTTTCAGCCTTTTGTTACCATAAGCATAAATAATATGCAGTATCAGGAGGAAAGCAAGCCCAAGATGCAAGATATCAAGTAAGCGGCTGTCGATTGTTTTTTGCGATTAACCTTTTTTTCAAAACATTACTTTAACAGTGCCCCTCACTGTGGTATATAATTTCTGTTTCCGTGCAACGGAAAAAATCAATCAAAGCGTGCCATCACCATTTATCTATCACCATCTTTTTACAATAAGTTGGATTTATTTGTCACGAAATTTTCGCCTTCCGGTATCTGAACCGGCAAACCGTCTGAATGGATAATGACATCCCGGCATGAAGATGCCGGGATTTGATATTTTACTTAACACAAGGGGCATTTTTTCATGAAAAAACATTATAAGGTCCGGCTTATCCATATTGTTATGATCATCCTGGTTTTTGGTTCCGTATCCTGTTCACAGCGTCAGCATTTTTCATTTGATGTCACTTCACGTTTGCTCGGGGGGGGGAAGGTCAGCATGGTTGTTGAGGTTGATTTCCAGGATCAGGCCGGTGTGGAAGAACTCCGGAACAAACTGGAGACCATTCAATATGCACTTTACCTGGTATTTTCCCGAAAAAGCGCGGAAGAGCTGTCCTCACTCGGGGAACATAAAACAGCAAATTCCATATACCAGATCTTGCAAAAGCACCTGGCTCAAAAGGCAATGGCTGTCCGGGTACAAAATTTTACTATTGAACCAAAATAGAGAATACCATAACCGATATCATTTTGTTTCAGGCAGGTCTTTCCCGTTGTTTTGTTTGCATTTGATTTGAATTTCCTCTATAGAGTGGGAAACCATAGGAACGGCAGAAATTCCATGATCATATCGTCGTGACGTTAAAAAAAAATCGGATTTCCATTGATAGGATATAGTATCTTTTCAAAACGAGCCTTTTCCGCAACATCTGCTTCAACTCCGGGAAAGATAACAGAAATCACTTTGGTACCATAAGGAGGTTCGCCTATGTCGGATAATACCATCAATCCTAAAGATTTCGAACAGGCATTGCAGGTCGGAAGACCGCCCAATATCCAAAAACTGTTTCCCCACTCAAGAGCCTTGATTGTCAGCGGCCGGTTTATTGACCGGGCAATGATTGCAAAAGGAAAAGCGATTACGATTGCGGCAAACGGCCGAAGCATTTTTGTGATCCGCGGCGCCTTGCAGGCAGCACAGCGGGCGAATGCTTCCATTATCATCGAAATCGCAAGATCCGAGGGCGGAGCCGATGCCTATTGTGCGGTGAATTACTGGAACATCGCAAGACAGGTGGATGCCCTGTGCAATGAATTGGGAATCACAATCCCGGTAGCGATTCATGCAGATCATTATGGAATCAAGAAAGAGAATGATCTGGCGTTTGCAAAAGTGGAAATCCCCACCATGTTTGAGGCCGGAATCACATCCATTGCCATTGATGCATCCCATATGCCGGATGATAAAAATCTGAATGCGAATATTGCTCTGCGTCCCTATATACCCGAATGGGCCGGATTGGAAACGGAAATCGGGGAGATTAAGGGAAAAGAGGGTTTGTCGACAAAGGAGGAGGCGGTTTTCCTGATCGCCGGTTTGAATGCGCATAATATATTCCCGGACTGGATTGCTCTGAATAACGGAACAACCCATGGGATTGAAGAAAGTGCACAGGGAATTCAGGTCGGATTGACAGCGGAGATTCACGAGGCGATTTCCAGATACCACGTTTCCGGAGCACAGCACGGCACATCGGGTAACAGTTCCGACCGTCTCCGGGAGATCGCAGCCAGGACAAGAACCACCAAGGCAAACGTGGCCACGGCTCTTCAGATGATTTCCTGGGGGCTTGAGGTCAATGATTACGGCAATGCCATTCTCGATCCGGACGGAAATTTCATAAAGGTCAAAAATGAAGGTGTTACCGAAGAAGTGTGGGCGTCCATGCTTTCTTTTGCAAAAGAAAAGGGCATCAAGGGAGGAAACTTCAAAAAGCTGAATCTGCCGTTTGAGAATAAATTTTTGGGTCAGCCGAAATCCGTCAGGGACCGGATGGTCAAGAGGGTTGAAGATTTTGTCTATAATATGCTGGTAACGGTATTCAATGCGGAAAATACGGCTCCGACGGCAATCCGGTTGATCAATGACACCGGATCATATGATCCGGGCCCCAAAGCAGAACGGATTGAAGATCCGAAGAACTGGACACCCGAAAAAATCAGGGAAAAAGCAGCGGCTATTGACAGTGATAAAGGGACGGCAGGGAATTTTGATGATTAGCCTTTTTCTCCAATCTTTAAACGCATAATTGTAATTCGGATGAGACTGAAACGATTCTGTCACTACTGCGGAAACAGGCTGGTGGATCAGCATATTGAAGGGAAGGTCCGTCGGTATTGCAAAACATGCAAGGAGCCGATCTATGAAAATCCGGTTCCGGCAACCTGTGTTGTGGTTGCGGACAGCCAGAACAAAATCTGGCTGGTCAAGCGGAGTGTGGAACCGAAAATCGGATACTGGTGCCTGCCGGGAGGTTTTATGGAATTGGATGAAACTCCGGAAGAGGCAGCCTTGCGTGAATTAAAAGAGGAAACCAATATCGATGGCAAGCTCGAGATATTGTTGGGTATCAGTATGAATCCCAGCGCCGGATACGGATCGGTTTTAATGGCCGGATACCTGGTACTGGATTATTCCGGAGAACCTTTGGCAGGAGATGATGCTTCGGATATCGCCTGTTTCCATCCGGATGAACTTCCGGAAATCGCTTTTCAGAGTCATGAGCGGTTTATTCGTATATTTCTGGCGGCATATTCGCAATGAATTATATTTTATTTATAATTATGGATTGTTAATTTGAAAATGTGAATTTGAAACTTTATGTGTTGTCTACCGGTGGATAAAACTTTTTTAATGGGAAAAGCACATTTTTTTCTAAAGTTTTCTTTCCGGATTTCCGATGCCAACAATAAGGAGATTTCATTATGGAGATTCCAACTTATCAAATTCACAAAGTAATGAAGGTTTACACCAAACAGTTGACCCAAAGCAGGCTTCTTGAGCGCAGCAGGGCTTTGGGCGGCAAATCCTCTATGGATCAGATTAACATTTCCACACAGGGGAAACGCCAGGCGATTATTGATCAGGTTGCCGCCGATATTGTAGACAGGATTACAAATTTCGGCCCCCGGGATGAATTTGATCAGGAAATTGTTGATAAGCTGGAAAGTGAGATCGGTCGAAAGGTTGATTTCAATAAGGCGAAGAAATCAGATTTTGTTTTTAATACCTTTGATGAGGAAAAAGGAAAAACAACCAGTACCTTTCCGGTTGATGATTCCCGATTTTTGATTAATCGTCTTGAAGATCTTGCAAAGGAAGCGGTCAACAGAAACATGGAGACCTGATTCGGAGGAATAAAGTATGGATAATATCAGAGGATTGGCAACAGGAAATTATGAGCGTCAGGCATATGTCCAGGAAACTGCAGACAAGAAGCGTGATATCCGGGAGACCCAGCCCGTTGAAACAAAGAATGACAATGCTGAGGTAAAAGTGAGCCTTTCATCCGGTTCAAGAGATCTGCAACTGGCTAAAAATGCTGCGATTACGTCTCCATCAGATCAAAGTCCGGCGGATCGCTCGGAAAAGGTCGAAAGAATTAAGCAGGAAGTGGATGAGGGGCGGTACAAGGTGAATCCCGAACAGGTCGCTGAAAAAATTGTCGGATTGATCGTGGATGAGTTTGTCTGAACCATGACGCCAGGGGGAAATTTTTTCCGGGTTGGATTCCCAGTCATATAAAAAAAACTTTCGGCAGTTTTAACGAACTGAAAAATATAGAAATTTTTTTTAAAAAGCAGGCTGTCCGGTTGGCCTGCTTTTTGCTTTTTACACCCATATCATAAGACCTTTTTGAATGAACCAGAAGACAGGGAGCTTAAGAATGAGCAAAATTACAGGAATTCCGGAGAACATTCAGATTGCCGGAAGAAAGAACATTCAACAAAAAGCGGATCCGGAGTTGTTTCAAAAAACATTGGAAGGGGTAATCGGAGCTAACAATATCACGCAAAACAGCTCCCCATCCTCAGCCCATGCTCTTGGCGAGATTCGATCCGCTGCACCGCCGATAATGGAAGATTCGTCTATTTCAATGGGGAGCCGAACGGAGAAATTACTGGATCAACTGGATCAGTATATTCAAAATCTTGGAGACCCGCGTAAAACCCTGAAGGATATGGAGCCCTCCGTAAGGGATATGAAGATGAGTGCCGATGCATTGATGGAGAGCCTGGCAGCGGAAGATCTTCAAGATACAAAATTAAAAGATATCGTGGAACATTCTGCCATGATCGCCAATATTGAATTTTTAAAATTCAATCGGGGAGATTATCTGTAACATTTAAGGTTTTTTGTTTGATAGCAGGTGTTCTGACGGGCCGGTTTGTTGTTTGGCTTTCACCCAGAGCCTGTCAAGTTCCTGCCGGGAAACCGTTTCAATTTTTTCCCCTTTGTCCAGCAGTTCCTTTTCCATGAATCGAAACCGTTCTTCGAATTTTTTAACGGAGTCGCTCAAGGCTGTTTCCGGGTGAATCCCGGCAAACCGGGCAACATTCACCAGTGTGAACAAGATATCACCGAATTCAAGGGAGGCATCCTCATGGCTCTCCTGGGCCAGGGCGGTGTTGAATTCCGCCCATTCTTCTTCCGCCTGTTTCATTACACCATTCATCGTATCCCAATCAAAACCCGACCCGGCAGCTCTTTCCGAGATTTTATAGGCTTTCATCAGGGCCGGAAGTTTTGCCGGTATGGAATCGAGGATAGAAGATGATGGGAACTGCCGGTTTTCCTCGTCTTTGATTTGTTTCCATTGTTTTTTAACATCTTCAACAGTTTCGATGTTTCGATCTCCGAAAATATGGGGATGGCGATGGATCATTTTTTCCGTGATTTTGGTTGCGGCAGCAGGCAGATCAAAACTTCCACCATCCTTATATAAACTGGCAATAAATACAATATGAAACAGGACATCTCCCAGCTCCTCACAAACCGCATGATCCGACCCGGATTCTATTGAATCGATCAGTTCATAAACCTCCTCCAGCAGGTGGATCGTCATTGATTTCGGGGTCTGTTTCCGATCCCATGGGCATCCGTTTTTTCCTCGTAATACCTCGACCAGTTGCATGAGACGGCCGAATGGATCAAGATTTTTCAAGAGTTCGGATTCGGTCTGCTTATTTTCTTTAACGGGTGGTTTTGGCTTTTCCACTTGTTTTGGCCCCATCTATATTGGTAATGAAAGAACGTTTCATGTCATGAGAAACAAGTTTGGATATATTCCCTGAAATAATGGAAATGTAAGGGGATAATCTGGATGTTTGGATAATGGAGGTTCCTTTGGGCAGAAATGTCGTAAAGGCGAATAACAGAGCAGAGGCGATCAGGCAACCTTTGAACACCCCGAATCCGGCTCCGAAAAGGCGGTCAAACCATCCCATAAAGGCAATTTTCAATATTATTTTAATCAGTCTCCCCAGCAGGCTGATGGCCACAAAAATGCATATGAAAACAAGGATCAGGCTGATGATATTCCGGTAGGACGCATCGGTAATCCATTTTGAGAGAATCCGGGCAGCCGCCGGATAATAGGTGCTTGCACCATACACACCCGCCAGTACGCCGATGATGGAAGACAGTTCCAGAACAAAACCCCTGAAAAGACCACGAATCAGGCAAAACAGGAGGATGATGATAATCAAAATGTCCAGCAGGTTCATGCTGCATTTTCCCTTTTTTTCCCAAAAAATCCAAAATCAATTTGATCAGAGGGAACAAGAGTTAACACCACACCGATAGGGAGTCAAGGTTATTTTATCCAGGAAAGGCTTGGCATTCGGACGGATATTTGGTATTTGCAATCCCTCAAATTAATGTGATATGAGATCGGTAAATTTATGCGGGACCATGATCCCATCGATCAATCACTCAATCACTGGAAAAAATCAGAGGGATGATATTGGATACAACCCAGGACAACTCAGAATCCTCCATCTCATTTGCTGATCCGGCACTGACCATTCAGCTCTTTGGAGAACACAACTGCCACCTTCAGCGAATTGCAGACGCCCTGGAGGTGGATATTCACGCAAGGGGTAACAAAGTATTGATCAAGGCTGATCCGGTTGAGGTCGACCTGGTTAAAAACATACTTAAACAATTATATGGGCTATTGGAGGAGAAGTACCCGATTTATCCAAATGATATTGACCATGCCATTCGAATACTCTCTGGAAATGACCGCGCCAACCTGAAAGATATTTTTTTAGATACGGTTTTTGTCACATCCCAGAAACGTTCGATCGCACCCAAAACATTTGCACAAAAACAGTATATTGAGGCAATGAGAAAGTTTGACATTGTTTTTGGCATTGGTCCGGCAGGAACCGGAAAAACGTATCTTGCCATGGCGATGGCGGTCTCTGCCTTGTCAAAAGGGATTGTGAGCCGGATTATTTTAACCAGACCGGCGGTTGAGGCCGGGGAAGCCCTTGGCTTTTTACCGGGAAATCTGGCGGAAAAGGTGGATCCGTATTTACGGCCTCTTTATGATGCTCTTCACGATATGATGCGTTTTGAAAAAGTATCCAACCTGATGACGCAGGGGGTAATCGAGGTTGCTCCGCTGGCCTTCATGAGAGGGCGAACCCTGAACGACTCATTTATCATTCTGGATGAAGCACAAAATACAACCACCGAACAGATGAAGATGTTTCTGACCAGAATCGGGTTCAGCTCCAAAGCAGTCATCACCGGGGATGTTACACAGATCGACTTGCCGCTGGACCGTTCTTCCGGATTGATCGAGGCAAGGGATATCCTTCAGCATATCGAGGGGCTTAAGTTTGTTTTTTTTTCGGACAAGGATGTGGTGCGCCATAAACTGGTGCAGCAGATTATCAAGGCATATGATGAAAAGGGAGGGAACAGGGAGCGCTGACAAGGTTCCCGATAAACTGTTATCGGACAAAAATTAAATGATGGCCGGCATGTTCGATGACAGTATTTCATTATGAATATTGAACTTCAAAAAAAAACAATCAACCGTTTTCTGGGTAATGATAAGAGCTTTTCATGGCTGCTCTTTTTGCTGGTCACGGTGATTTTTACACTGATCCTGTATCCGAACCTGGCGTTTAACCGGTATTCTTATCGGCTGGGGGATGTGGCAAAGAGAGATATCAAAGCCCCGTTTGATTTTTTGATCGAAGATTCGGATGCAACCTCCGCCAATCGCAAACAGGCTTTCGAGTCTGTGCTGACGGTCTATGACCATGATGTCGCCATGTCCCGGGATGTTGATCAGCGTCTTCAAAAAGCGTTTTCCGACATGAGAAAAGCCATCCAGACGTATAAACAGCAATTCAATGAAAAAGCAAAGGCGCAGGTCCGGGATGATGCGGCAAATGAAACGGCTGCCGGTACCAAGACGCTTTCCGACTATCTGTTGGAAAGGAAGGACAGGTTTGAAAAGACAATCGGTATTCAGGTGACAAACGGTGCATTCAAGATTCTGGAAAAAGAGGAATTTTCAGAGTTTATTGAAAATATTATCCGTGAAATCGTGACCAAAATTTTATTGAACGGGGTGGTTGCCAACAAAGAAGTACTGTTATGGGAAGGGGATAAGGGAGTAACCCTTCGAACCCTGGAAACCAAAACAGAGACCATTGAAACAACATTGCGGAGATTTTACAGCCTTGATCAGGCCAAAACCATGGTTCGTGTCATCGGTCAGCCTCTTCTTGAAAATACGGGCTACACCCTGAAAGGTTTGGTTGTTGATTTTTCCCAAAGACTGGTGCAACCCAACATCACGCTGAATCGAAATGAGACGGAAGAACGAAGAAAAAGGGCGGCAGAAGAGATCAAGCCGTTTTTATATGAGATCAAGGCCGGCGAAATGCTGCTGAGAGAAGGTGAGCGGGTCAATAAGTTTCAGTTGCGAAAACTGGAAGCCATGCAGAAACAGATGCAGAATGAACAGATTATCACCAGCCGAATCGGTACGACGCTGGTTGTCATGTGTCTGATCATGGTAGCCTATATGCTTCATATTAAAAGTCATCCGGTTATGGAGCGTGATCCGAACAAAACCCTCACGTTTATTACCTGTGTCCTGATTTTGTTTTTACTGCTTACCCGAATTTCCGTTTCACTGGCGGATTCCCTTGCACCCTCTGCTCCGTTTATGATTCCGGGCACTTCAATGTATTATGGTATCCCTATGGCGTCCGGAGCGATGATTATCTGTTTGTTCATGGGAATGGAAATTGCCGTTCCGTTTGCGGTTCTCATGGCTGTCGGAACCGCCATAATTTTCAATAACCGATTCGATTTTTTCATTTTCTTTTTATTGAGCAATACCACGGCGGCGTATTGGATGCAGCACTGCCGGGAGCGAATCGTTTTTATCAAGGCAGGACTGAAACTGGGCTTGCTGAATGTTATTTTTGTAACCGCTGTTGATATCTATATGGCGGATTTTTCGTTTGTTCAGATTCTCTGGGACTGGTTCTTTGCTTTTTTAGGCGGATTGATGGCGGGTATTATTACAGCCGGCATTGCTCCGATCATTGAAGGGATATTCGGGTATACAACGGATATCAAGCTGCTGGAACTTGTGAATCTGGATCGTCCGATCTTAAGAAGGCTGATGATTGAAGCGTCCGGGACATACCATCATTCTATTATTGTGGGTTCCATGGTGGAAGCTGCGGCCTCCGCAATCGGGGCAAACCCTCTTCTTGCAAGGGTTTGCGGTTATTATCATGACATTGGAAAGATTAACAAACCGTTGTATTTCATTGAAAACCAGACAAATGGAAAAAACCGGCACGACAAGCTTGCTCCATCCATGTCCTCATTGATCCTGACTTCCCATGTCAAGGACGGGGTTGAAATTGCCAAACAGCACAAGCTGGGAAAAGCCATCATTGATACGATCCGTCAGCATCATGGAACCAGCCTGATCAGTTATTTCTATGACAGGGCAAAACAGCAAAAAGGTGAGGATGCCGTCAATATCGACGATTATCGGTATCCCGGTCCCAAGCCCCAGACACGGGAAGCGGGCCTTGTCATGCTTGCCGATGTGATCGAAGCAGCCTCCAGGACACTTGAAAACCCGACACCATCCAGAATTCAGGGACTGGTTCAAAACCTGATCAACAAAATTTTCTCCGACGGGCAGCTGGATAATTGCGAGCTTACCTTGAGAGATCTGAACAATATCGCGAAAAGTTTTATCAAGATCCTGGATGGAATCTATCATCATCGGATTGAATATCCGGAAGCTCCGGTTTCATCGAGTGGAAAGGGAAAAAATGGGAATACTGATAAGCAACCGCCAGGATCGCCTGCCGATAATGCTGGAGAGGATAAAAAAGAAAGCACAAGCCATCTTAGACGCCTTGGACAGTCCTGAGAGCGAGCTTTCCATTGTCATCGTCGATGATGCGGAGATTGCCGCACTCAATCAGGAGTATCTGCACCATCATGGACCTACCAATGTTATTTCTTTTCCCATGCAGGAAGGCGATTTTTCAGGAGTCAACCCCGGTTTGCTGGGAGATGTGGTCATTTCCATCGATACTGCCGAAAACGAGAGCCGGGACGCCGGCATCGATATCGAAGAACGCTTTGATGAGCTGCTGGTACACGGCATACTTCATTTGTTCGGATATGACCATGTAGTTGATAGGGAGGAAGAAAAAATAATGGAAGAAAAAAGCCGGGAGCTGTTGGTCTTGCTGCGGAAAAAAGGAGAAGATGAATGGCGGGATTAGCCGTAAATGTGGATCATGTGGCAACACTCAGAGAAGCAAGAAAAGCAAGTTATCCGGATCCTGTGGCGGCTGCCTTGATTGCCGAGGTCGCTGGAGCGGACGGCATTGTCGTGCATCTGCGGGAAGACAGAAGACATATTCAGGATCGGGATGTCAGGATATTGCGAAATGTGGTTCAGACCAAGCTGATCCTGGAAATGGCGGCCACGGTTGAAATGGTCGGGATCGCTCTGGATATTCAGCCGGATCTGGTCACACTGGTACCGGAAAAACGGGAAGAACTGACAACGGAAGGCGGCCTGGACATGATTATTCATAAACACAATGTCGCTGAAACCGTTGAGACGCTTCAGAACAGCGGTATTCCGGTGAGCATTTTCATTGATCCGGATCCGGAGCAGATCAAACTCGCTCACCGGGCGAACGCATCCATGATCGAGATCCATACCGGCACTTTTTGTGAAGCGGCAACGCCTTCGAAAAAGGATGCGGCATTTGACAGGATTGTAAATGCGGTCAAGTTCGCCCATAAGTTAAAGCTGGGAATCAATGCCGGACATGGGATCTGTTACAATACAATCAAGGACTTTCACGGACTGGATGAAATTGATGAATTCAGTATAGGTCACAGTATCGTATCCCGGGCTGTTTTAACCGGCATGGAAGCAGCGGTGAAGGAAATGAGGGATCTGATCCGGCAATTGTAGCACAGACCATAACCGTTCGTGAATGACTTCATTTGATAAGGAGTGGCAGGATGTACCTTGTGACTGCGGATGAAATGCGGAGAATGGATCAGGATGCCATTGAAAATTTTGGACTTCCGGGCCGGCTTCTCATGGAAAATGCAGGCCGCGGCGCAACACGCATGTTCATCGAAACATTTCCGGATGCCTGCCAAAAAAAGGTTGGCGTTATTGCAGGACGCGGTAATAACGGGGGTGACGGCTTTGTCATGGCCCGTTATCTCAAAGAATACGGTGTTCCGGTAACGGTTTTTCTGCTGTCGGAAAGCCGGAAGGTTCAGGGCGATGCAAAGGCAAATCTGACCCTGCTTTCCCGACTTTCCCTGCCGGTGTATGAAATACCGGATCAGAAGATGTTTGAAGAGCATAAAGCGCTGTTTGAACGGCAGGAAATATGGGTGGATGCCATTCTGGGAACCGGCTTGCAGTCCGAGGTTAAAGGATTTTATCGTCATGTGATTCAATTTGTGAATGACTCAGGGACGTCTGTCTTTTCGGTAGATATTCCGTCGGGTCTGGATTCCGATACCGGCCGGCCTCATGGAATCAGCATCAGGGCGGATGCCACGGCCACATTCGGTTTTGCAAAATCCGGGCACGTCCTGTATCCGGGAAAAGAGTATACCGGCAGGCTCGGAATCGTGGATATCGGAATTCCGTCGCCGGTTGTTGAGAAGATGCGCCCAAAACAAGGTCTGCTCACACCGGGTGTGATCTGCAAAGAATATCAACCGCGGTCTTCCTGGGCACATAAGGGAGATGCCGGACATCTTCTGGTCATTGGCGGATCGCCCGGTAAAACCGGAGCCGTTGCCCTGACATCCCTGTCTGCCATGAGAACCGGTGCAGGATTGGTGACACTCGGCATCCCGACCGGATTGAATGCCGTCCTGGAATCGCAGGTGCTGGAAGTGATGACCCTTCCTCTGCATGAAACAGAAGAGGGTATGCTTCATGAATCTTCGGAAAAGAGCATCCGCGTTGCCCTGCAAAGTAAAAAGTGCCTGGCTATCGGACCGGGTCTTGGGACAGCCCCGACAACCCGAAAACTCTTTTTCAACATCCTCCGGGATCTCAACATTCCCGTCGTAATGGATGCCGATGCCATCACCATATTGTCTGAACATAAGGATGTATTGCACTCCCTGGAAGCGCCTGTGATTTTAACGCCTCATCCCGGAGAAATGTCAAGATTGTGCGGCATGACCCCTGCGGAAATTCAACAGGATCGGATCACCGTGTCCCGAAATTTTGCCGTGAAGTACAATGTTCACCTGGTTTTAAAGGGAGCAGGCACGGTTATCGCTCATCCGGACGGCACTGTTTATATCAATCCGACCGGAAATCCGGGCATGGCCTCCGGCGGCATGGGGGATGTGCTGACCGGTGTCATTGCCGGATTTTTGACGCAGGGATATTCACCGCAGGCAGCGACACATCTTGGTGTATGGATCCATGGCGCAGCGGCGGATGATTTATCACAAACCAAGGGTATTGTCGGTTATCTGGCATCTGATGTAAGGGATGGGATTCCGTCACAGATTTCCCTGCTGGACAGGCAAAGCCCGGAGAATCCATTGCGGATACCGTTTTTACAGGGTGTCGTGTGACTTCCGAGATAACGATATCCACCCGATCGCCGGAGGAAACCCGTGTTTTAGGGCAGTATCTTGGGGATGCACTGACACCGGGTATCGTGATAACCCTTGACGGGGATCTAGGAAGTGGTAAAACCACCTTTGCGCAGGGGATCGGGAAAGGATTGGCGGTCCCTGACCGGTATTATATCACCAGTCCGACATATAATCTGATTAATCAATATCCTGGACGGCTCTGCCTTTTTCATATCGATTTATATCGATTGAGCGATCCCCGGGAAGTATATGATCTCGGTCTGGAAGAGATTTTATCCGGACAGGGAATTGCCGTGATTGAATGGGCAGACAGGTTGCCGGACACAATTTTGACGTCTTATCTTTCTGTAAACATTCTTGTCACGGGGGAAGATACCCGAAGGATAACCATTAACGCGGACAGGCTTGGAAATAAGGATTTGATGGCATATATCGGAAGAAAATATTAAGGAGAAAAAATGGCACTAATTGTTCAGAAATACGGAGGTACTTCTGTCGGGAGTGTTGACCGTATCCGAAATGTGGCAAAACGTGTTGCCAAAACACATGATCAGGGAAACGATGTGGTGATCATATTGTCTGCCATGGCCGGTGTAACCGACAGTTTAATCAAGCTGGCACATGAGGCGTCACCCCGTCCCAACAAGAGAGAGCTGGATGTTCTGCTTTCCACCGGCGAGCAGACCACAGTCGCTTTATTATCCATGATATTACGGGATATGGGATATTCCGCAACCTCACTTCTCGGATTTCAGGCAGATATTCGAACCGATGCCCAATCATGCAGCGCCAGAATTATCAGCATCGGGGGAGATCGAATACAGGATCTGATCCGTGAAAGGCATATCGTGGTGGTTGCCGGGTTCCAGGGGCATGACGAAAGAGGAAATATCACCACCCTTGGGCGGGGCGGATCAGATACGTCTGCAGTGGCGATTGCGGCAGCAATTCACGCGGATACATGCGAAATTTATACGGATGTGGATGGCATCTACACAACCGATCCCAATATATGTCATAAGGCCAGAAAGATGGACAGGATCAGTTATGATGAAATGCTGGAAATGTCCAGTCTTGGTGCCAAGGTGCTCCAGATCCGATCGGTTGAATTTGCCAAGAAATACAATGTTCCGGTGCATGTGAGATCATCATTTAACGAGGAGGAAGGGACTATGGTTGTCAATGAGGATGATGCGATGGAGCGGCTGGTTGTTTCCGGCGTTACCTGTAATAAGGATCAGGCGCGGATCACCCTGAAAAAAGTTCCGGATCAGCCGGGGATATCCGCAAAAATATTTACGCCGTTGGCGGATGCCAAGATTCAAGTGGACATGATCATTCAGAATACGAGAACCGGTGGAGAGACAGACCTGACATTCACGGTTTCCAAAGCGGATTTCAGGGAAGCAACCGAAATATCGAAAAAAGTGGCTGAACAGATCGGTGCAACCGAGGTCCTGACTGCGGATAATATTGCGAAAGTATCGGTGGTCGGTGTTGGCATGAAAAATCATTCCGGTGTTGCTGCAACCATGTTTTCCGCGCTTGCCAAAGAGAATATCAACATACGCCTGATCAGTACGTCGGAGATCCGCATTTCGTGCATGATTGAAGAAAAATATGCGGAACTCGCAGTCCGTGTGCTGCATTCGGCGTTTAATCTGGATAAGGAACCATGCTGATCTGATCCGGAGAATTCGTGGTTGCCATGAGAAAATTTGAACCCGATCAGTTGCTCTTTGTTCTGACCATCAGTTTTGTGATCTTTTTTTTCATCCTTTACCGAGGATCATACTGATCGGGTTTTGGTTTGCCAAATGAACAGAACCTTCCACCTAAGCGTCCTCATCGTGGACGATGAAGCCAATATCCGTAAGACGCTTTCATACTGCCTGGCGGCCGAGGGGCATACGGTCATTGCCGTGAGCAATCCGGCGGATGCCGCCGAGGAAACGAGAACACGTTCCTTTGATTTGGCCTTTGTCGATCTCAAATTGGGTGGGGAAAACGGCATGGACTTGATTCCGGTCCTGCTGTCCAACTCGTCCTGGACCAAAATTGTGGTCATCACGGCCCATGCCTCCATTGAGAGCGCCGTGGAGGCGATCAAACGAGGCGCCACCGACTATATTGCCAAGCCATTCACCCCGGATCAGGTTAAGCTCATAACCAGGAGGATCGGCAGAATCAGGGAACTGGAAACCGAGATCGCAGTGCTCAAGGAGGGCGCGCAGAGGCTTGGTCCGGAGGATCGTCTTCACAGTCTGAGTACCAACATGCAGCGAGTCATCGAGACCGCGAAGAAGGCCGCTTGCTCGGAGGCGATTGTCCTGCTTTGCGGGGAGAGCGGAACGGGAAAATCGGTGTTTGCCAGGGCTATCCACAACTGGAGTCCGAGGGCGGCAAAACCCATGGGGATTGTATCTTGTCCGG
This sequence comes from Desulfobacteraceae bacterium, assembly GCA_003599865.1. Classification (GTDB taxonomy): domain Bacteria; phylum Desulfobacterota; class Desulfobacteria; order Desulfobacterales; family SURF-7; genus QZKS01. The sequence goes on along the minus strand of QZKS01000043.1, from coordinate 5,573 downwards.
CGGTTCCTCCCGATCTCCTTGAGAGCGAGTTGTTCGGACATGCCAAAGGGTCCTTCACCGGGGCGGTGCGGGATAACCCAGGTCGTATCGCTGCGTGTGAGGGCGGCACACTTTTTCTGGATGAGATCGGGGATTTGGCTCCATCAATGCAAGCCAAATTGCTTCGCTTCATTCAGGACAAGGAATATGAGCGTCTGGGGGAATCCAAGGTGCGCAAGGCGGATGTCCGCATCATAGCCGCCACAAACGCCGATCTCAAAAAACGTGTGGCCGAGGGCCGCTTCCGGGAAGACCTGTTTTACCGGCTGAACGTGATTTGCCTTACGATTCCCTCACTTCGGGATCGACCGGAGGACATTATCCCTCTGGCCATGGATTTTTTTACACATTTCCGCATCGCCAATCATAAGACGCTCCTTGGGTTTACCGAGGAGGCCGAGAAATCACTGATGAGCCATGACTGGCCGGGAAATGTTCGGGAGCTCCGCAACACCATCGAGCGTGCCGTCATCCTGGGCGGCGGGGAACGGATCGATTTGTCGGATCTTCCCGACAATATTGCTCCCATCACCGGAATTCCAGCCATTGGCGATAAGGTGCCCTTGTCCACCATCGAAGAGATGCATATCAGAAGAATCATGGCCACCTCCTCCTCGCTCCAGGAAGCAGCGGACATTCTGGGTATCGACCAGGCTACGCTCTGGCGCAGAAGGAAAACCTACGGTATCTGATATTGCTTTTCATCTCGATGAGCCTTGCAATTTGCAAGGTCATTTTTATCCGATCCTTTCATGTTTCAAGGCCAATCACCTTGGCTTTTATCATAGCACACCGAAATAGTTCACTTTTAAGAATGGCATGCCCGTTGCTGTATGCAATGGTTACAACGGCAATCTAACGGAGGGTTGTGTTTCATGACCTTGAAAAAAAAGATCTTAACAGGATATGGCGTCGTATTCGCCCTCATGGGTCTTGTGGTTGTTTGGGCGATTACGAACCTGGTATCGCTGGGCAAGGCGACCGAGTCCATCCTGAGTGAGAACTACCGGAGCATCCTCGCTGCGGAGAATATGGTGGATGCCCTGGAGCGTCAAGACAGCGGCATGCTGCTCATGCTCCTGGGTGACGCAGAAAAAGGAATTACACAATTCCGGGAAAATGAAGCAGTTTTTCTGGAATGGTTGGCTCGAGCCAAAGACAATATCACCATTGCCGGCGAGGCGGAACTTGTAGAGGTTATCGATGCCGACTATGGGACCTACCGGAAACAATTCTCCATCCTGACCGACTTGCGTGAAACCGGCAGAGTGCCCCTGAACCCCGCCTATTATCAGGAAATGGTCTATCCCCTTTTTGCCAGGGTTCGTGAGGTGTGTATCGGCCTGCGCAACCTCAACGAGGAGACAATGTACGCTGCCAGCATTAGGGCCGGTAATGTGGCTGGACGCGCTATCTGGTCAACGGCGCTCGTGGCCGCATCGGCAATGATCGTGGCCTTGATGTTCAGCTTGTTTCTCGCCGAGCGGATTGTCCGGCCGGTCCGCCGGTTCATGGAGGCGTCGCGGAAAATCTCCTCCGGTGACTATACTGTCCAGGTACCCGTGGAAACGGGCGACGAGCTTGGGCGTTTGGCCGGAGAGTTCAATCAAATGTCTCTTCAGCTTGTCCGCTACAATGAAATGAACATCGACCAGATCATCTCAGAGAAGAACAAGGGGGAGGCAATTCTTTCGAGCATCGAGGATGGTTTGGTGGTTTTCGATACCCATCTCAAGGTAGACGGCATCAACCCCGCTGCACGCCGGTTGCTGGAGTTGGAATTCACTGAAAGTTCCACATTGCAGTGCATGGACATTTTGCCGGACCCGCAGGTTTGCGATCTTATCCGCAAGACAGTCGAGACGGGAGTACAACCGAATGTCCCCGATGAACAGCGGATTATTATTTTCCCGGAGGGCGATGGTTCAAGACACTATTTTTTTTCCATTACGGCAATTCGGGGAAGGGACCGTAATCTGTCCGGCATCGTGCTCTTACTCAGGGACGTAACCCGCCTGAAGGAAGTGGAGCGACTCAAGAGTGAATTCGTCATGGCCGCATCTCATGAACTTCGCACGCCACTGACCAGTCTGGGCATGAGCGTGGACCTTCTCATGGAACACGCCGCCGCCGGCCTGGCCGAAAAGGATCGGGATCTCCTCCAGGCGGCTCATGAGGAAGTCCACCGCATGCAGGCGCTTGTCAATGACTTGCTTGACCTCTCAAAAATCGAGGCGGGCAGAATCGAACTGGAGTTCGAAAGTGTTCCGGTCTCAACCTTGTTCGAGCATGTTGAAGCGGTTTTTAAAAGTCAAATGGACATGAAGAATGTTTCACTGAGATCGGAGTTCACTGGTGACATACCCAAGATCCGCGCCGATGCCAACAAGATAACGTGGGTATTGAGCAATCTGATTTCCAATGCCCTGCGATACGTGAGCAAGGGTGGTCATATAAATATTTTTGCCCATAGGATCGGGCCTCATATTCACATTTCCGTGCGAGATGACGGGCCGGGAATTCCGCCCGAGTATCAATCCAGGATATTTCAGAAATTCGTCCAAGTTAAGGGCCGGGAAGCGGGCGGGACGGGTCTGGGTCTGGCCATCTGCAAGGAAATCGTTCGCGCCCACGGAGGCGCTATTTGGGTCGAATCGCCCTCCGGTCGCGGAAGCACCTTCACATTCACCCTGCCGTTGGTTCAATAGGAGGAACACATGGAAAAGAAACCCATTCTGGTGGTTGACGACGAAAAGAACATCCGTCTGACCATATCTCAGTCATTGGAACCTCTGGGAATCCCAGTCCAGACAGCCGTGAATGGTGAGGAAGCGCTTGGGAAGCTTCGCAAAAATTCGTTCGGCTTGGTGTTTCTGGATTTGAAGATGCCGGGGATAGACGGCATGGAGGTTCTTCGGCAGATCAAGGATGACTGGCCGAAAGTCCGGGTGATCATTATCACGGCCCACGGGACCATTAAATCCGCCGTGGAGGCCATGAAACTCGGCGCAGTGGATTTCATTCAGAAACCATTCAGTCCCGGTGAGATTCGAGAGCTGGCCACCCAAGTGCTGCAGCGGGAGGCGCTGAGCGAAAAGAACGCTGTCGACTACGTCTCGTTGATCGAGCTCACCAAGCGTCACATCTCGGATCATGGTTTTTCCACTGCTCGTGAAACAGCTCGAAAGGCCATAGCGGCGGACCCGGCCCAGCCGGAAGCATATAACCTGCTTGGCGCATTGCTTGAAATCAAGGGTGATTGGCTGGAGGCTCAGAAGTTCTACCGGGCGGCCCTGGATATCGATCCCACTTTCAAACCGGCCTGGGTGAACCTGGATCGGACCACGTCCTGGAACAAATTCGGCAGGATCGATCTTGGACCGGATCAAGAGCACCCCGCGACCCGGGAAGACGGCGCCAAAGAGGACCTGAATGAAAAATAGCCTTTACATCGTGATTGTCGGGTGTGGACGTTTGGGATCCTACCTGGCCAACCAGTTGAGCCGTGTGGGGCATTCGGTCGTTGTGATTGACGCCAATGAGGAAACCTTTGATGACCTGTCCCCTGGGTTCAGCGGTTTTCGCGTCGTGGGGGACGCAACACAGATAGCGGTGCTCAAAGAGGCCAAGCTGAAACAGGCAGACGTCCTTTTCGCCACGACGCACGAGGACAACGTCAATTTGATGGTGGCCCAGATCGCCCGCAAACTGTTTAACGTTGCGCATGTATTGGCCAGGGTCTTCGATCCGAGGCGCGAGCAGGTTTATGACCAACTGGGTATTGAAACCATCTGTCCGACATCGGTGGCCGCGGAGATATTTATGCTGGCCGTTGCCGGCGGCCGGGCTGCTCAAGGAGATGCAAAACCATGAAGGTACTGATTGTCGGTTCCGGCAAGACGCTCTATTTTCTTTGCCGGAACTTCACCGCCAAGGGATATGCGGTGGTTATCATCAATCGCAACCGGGAAGAATGCGTTCAATTGGCGCGTCGGCTTTCCGCCACAGTGGTTTGCGGTGACGGCAGCGATGACGTGATCCTCAAGGAAGCCGGAGCCATGGGCGCGGATGTGGTACTGGCCATCACTCCCAACGACCAGGACAATCTGGTGATCTGCCAGTTAGCCGCCCTTACATTCGGCGTGCCGCGGGCCATTGCCTTGGCCAATGACCCGGAGAATGTCGAGATTTTTGAAAAGCTGGGGGTTGCCGCCTTTTCCACCACCCATATTGTCGGCAGCCTGATTGAACAGCGGGCATCCCTGGAACAGATCCTCAATCTGCTGCCGGTGGGCCAAGGACGGGTCAATGTGACCGAGATCATCCTTGATGACGATTCCCCGGTCGCCGGGAAGCTTTTAAAGGATATCAATCTGCCTGAAAACGCTTTGGTCGCGGTCGTGATCCGCGACAATAAGCCGATCGTCCCTCGTGGCGCCAATGAATTACTGGCGGGCGACCGTGTGGTCCTGATAACACTGCCGGAAAACCACGGCCCGGTGCTCAAGGTGTTCACCGGCGAACAGATATAGAGGGACTGTGCCTTGCGAGAAAAAGACTATCTCAAACAACGCTATACCGCGATCATTTCTTCAGTCGGAATGATCCTGCTTCTGTCCGGCGGGGTGATGTTGACGCCGCTTCTTATTCTCATATCCCATCCTGGGGAAGCAACACACGCATGGGCATTCGGCCTGCCCGCGGCCTGCCTTTTTGTCGTAGGAATTGCCTTGTGGAAGGCGTTTCATTCCCGGTCCAACATCACATTGACCATTCAGGAGGGCGGCATCATCGTTCTCCTGAGCTGGATAGTGGTCATCCTTTTTTCCGCATGGCCCTTTACATCCGTTTTGGGTCTTCCGTATTCACGGGCTTTATTCGAATCAGTTAGCGGGTGGACCACCACCGGACTTTCGGTCGTGGACTTGACAAGCGCCGGCAAAATGATTCTGATCTGGCGCAGCATCATCCAATTGGCCGGCGGAGCAGGTTTGGCCATTATCATGATGTCGGCTATCGTCGGTCCCGTTGGCGTCGGCATATCGAGCGCGGAGGGCCGAAGCGACCAACTACTGCCGCATGTCCGGCAGTCGGCGCGGTTGGTTCTGATGATCTATGGTTGCTATGCCCTCGCCGGAACCATTGCATACCGGATGGCAGGCATGTCGCTTTTTGACGCCGTCAACCATTCCTTTGCCGCAGTCTCCACAGGCGGATTTTCCACGCGAGTGGAGAGTATCGGATACTGGGATTCAACCGCCATCGAGGCCGTGACCCTGCCGCTCATGCTGCTTGGGAATTTAAGTTTTGTGACTGCCTGGTTGCTGTGGCGCCGCAAGCTGCGTATGGTGGCCCGAAACGGCGAGGTGCGCCTGTTAGCGGTGCTGATTCCTTTATCAGCCGCAGTAATGTTCCTCCTGACGAGCCGGACTCTCTACCCCCAGCTCGGGAAGTCGATCCGGGTTGCTGTCTTCGAGACAGCGACGGCCATAACCACCACGGGCTTTTCAACAGTCAGCTACGGCAGTTGGAAT
>QZKS01000046.1 GCA_003599865.1 Desulfobacteraceae bacterium | reverse complement strand
GAGGCCGGTCAGGTCGAAATTTCTCTGATTCGTAAAACCTTGGCCCTGGAGATTGATCCGGTTACCGTGTTTTTTATGGTAAGGCTGATCGAATCCATCGGACTGATATCCGTTTATGCCGAGCATGCAGGTGATATGATGCAGGCCATGCTGTCCTGACAAGCAGATTTCTCTCTCTTGTTTATTTAAAAAAAGCCCACCAGACATAGAGGCCAAGGGCGATCCATAATCCCATGGCAGAGAGGTACCCAAACCAGTTGACCGGTTTTTTGGCAAGGCCGTATTTCCCAACCTCCTGAACCTTCTGATTGCAAGAGGGGCATTTTGTCGCTTGTAATGGAAGCTTCGTGAAACATTCAGGGCATCTTTTGTAATTTGCATCGATGCTTTTTTGATGCTTGTGGCCTGTTTTTTTCATGATCGCTGCACCCTCTTACAGGATTAAAAGATTGAAACCCGGGTACCGGAAAGCCAATGTTTTTTTGCTAGCGAAAACTCTCTTCAATGGTGATGTCACTTGCAGCCCGGACCTTTGTCAGCCAAGCATCAAAGGTAATCCGTCTTTTGCTCTGGGAAAGTCTGTTGATGACGGTTTCCTTTTCTTTTTGATACTCTTCCGGGTCTGGTTTTTTTCGATCGATGAACTCAATGACATAATAGTTTGTTTTTCCCTTGATCACCTTTTCAGGCCATTTCTTTTCGCCTGAAAGCAGAAAGGCGGCGTCCATGAGCGGCTTTTCATATCCAACCTGAGGAACCTCTCCATTGCGTTTGAAAAAACCGGTGGTGATGACATTTTTCCGGGCACCCAGGTCGGCCAGACTGTTGTCGGTATTGATTGACTTTAAAAAGGCTTCGGCCTCTTCAGCGGCTTTCCTGCTTTTGAGCTGTTGGACCAGATCGTTTTTCACCTTTTCCGAAACGGTTTGAAATTCAGCAATCTGCTGGGGGATTTTCCCGGTAACCTGGAGAAGGTAATAACTGCCTTCCAGCTCCAGGATATCACTGGTTTCTTTTTCCGGCAGCTCAAAGGCCGCCGATGCGAATTTCACAGGATCTCCCACCCCGACGGGTCCCTGCTGCCGGGTAAAAAAGTCGGTTTCCGTCACTTCCAGATCTCTGGATCCCGCTTCGATTGACAGGTCATCGCCCTCCATAACAGCATCAAAAAAGGATTCCGCCTCATCATAGGCGATATTTCTAGCTTTTTCTTCCATCAGGCTTTGACGGATTTCCGCTTCCACTTCCGCCAGGGTTCGGGTACTGGCCGGGAATACATTTTCAACCTTGATGATATGCCATCCGAACCGGGTTTTTACCGGGTCGCTGATCTCTCCGGGATTCATGGAAAACGCCTTGTCTGAAAAGGGCTGTACCATGGCGTTTTTGACAAATTTACCCAGGTAACCCCCGTTATCCCTTCCAGGGTCCTGGGAGTATTTTTTGGCCAGTTCTGAAAATTCTGTTTTGCCGTCCCGCGCTTCTTTTGCAATGCGCTCCGCTTCTGTTTTTGCTTCCTGAACCAGTTCCTCCGGGGCATTTTCATCCAGCTTAATGAGAATATGACGGGCTTCAACGGTTTTTTCAACCGAATAGGCGGTCAGGTTGTTTTCGTAGTATTCCTGAACCTCATCTTTTGAAACCTGAATGTCCTTGGTATACTTCTCCGGTGAAAACCGCAGATATTTGGCTTTTACTTTTGGTTCTGTCTGATAGCTGTTTTTGTTTTCATTAAAATAGGCACTGATTTCTTCTTCCGTCGGCTTGATATCGGTATAGGTTTCCGGATCAAAACGAACCATGCGGATATTCACCAGGGCATTTTCCCAGTCATACCATTCTCTGGCTTCTGCTTCCGATACATGGATGCTGCCGGTGATAAATTGCTGAAGTTTCTGCGCAAGCATCTGGCTCCGCTGATCTTTTTCAAACTGTTCCGGAGAGAGGCCGACCCGTTTGAGCATTTTTTCGTAAACAGCCACATTGAAGGAATCCTCTTGTTTAAAAAACGGCATGTCCTGAATGGTACCGGTCAACTCTTCATCGGAAACAAACAGGTCCAGTTTTTCAGCTTCCTGGAGGATCAGCGTCCTGATGATCAGCTGATCCATGGCCTGCTGTTTCAGGTTCATCATTTCCAGGATCTCATCATTCAGATTGCCGCCGAACTGCTGCCGGGCCTTTTGCAGCAGATTGTTGTAGGTTTCCCGATAATCGTCAACCGATACGGCCTGTTCGTTCACGGTTGCTATTTTGGAAGCCCGCTGGGCTTCATAGGACCCCAACCCCATGAAAACAAAGGCAACCACAATTGCCAGCAGCAGTATTTTGATAATCCATGAAGATGCATTTTCCCGCATAGCCTGAAGCATATCTTTTCCTTTTCATCTCTCTAGGTTGGTCGTATTTTCATATGGCGGTCTGAACCGGACGAATCCTCATCCCAAACATTCAAGAAAACGCTAAATTCATATTTTTTATCGAAGGGTTTGTCAACAATGACTTGTTCCATCCCGTAAAAAAGGGGGTTGTTCCTTCCGGGCGGTTTTACAAAAGGAAATCAACCGGGTCCGGAAATCAGGCAAAATTAGGTGTTGACACCCCTGCTTTTTTTTTGGTAATCAACCTCATTTGCGGGGCTGTAGCTCAGTTGGGAGAGCGCATGACTGGCAGTCATGAGGTCAGGGGTTCGATCCCCCTCAGCTCCACCACCGGGTTTTTAAGGGGTTATCGTTTCAGGCTTGTAATTATGACTTAGGGCCTGTCAGATGATAAGCCCTTTTTTTTTCCGGCAATTCACATTCAAAAGAAATAATGGCAATTGCCGTGCAGGGGGAGTTTCATGGGGAATATATGCCTGCAGGTGTGACCATCAAGCTGGAGCAGGGAAATGCCGGGAAGCATTGTCATGATTTGATGCGCATCCTGGAAGAAAAAAACAGGATCGATTTTGAGGTTCCGGAACAGGCTTCCGATCCCCGGTTGTCGCTGGACTATCTGTTCGGCGAGGCAAGGGGGCAGATGTTCGGCATTCTGGAGTGTGCGGATGCAGATGGTGAAGTCGTGATCCTCAAGGCGTTTTCCGGCCAGTACAACGGTATCTGGAAGGTGGAAGGATGGGTGCCGCCGCTTTTCAATGTGGATCGGTTTGATGAACTGGTCTGCGGAACGGATCACAAGATCAAAGAACTGGGGAATCAAATCGACCGGCTGCCCGAAGGAGAGGAGAGGCGCCTTTTGGCTGTCCGGCGAAAAAAAATGTCCCAAAATCTGATGAAAGAGATTCATGCGCTTTACCATGTCTTCAATTTCCGATCCCAGGCAAAACCGCTGTCTGATTTTTTTCCCCATGGCATCCCCACCGGAGCCGGTGACTGCTGTGCGCCCAAACTGCTGAATCATGCTGCCCGGACCGGATTGAAACCCGTCGGTCTTGCGGAATTTTTCTGGGGTAGGTCCAATCGTTCCGGAACCCGCCGGCACAGCATGTTTTACCTGCCATGCACGGAAAAGTGCCTGCCCATCCTCGGGTTTATGATGCAGGGGATGGAGCCGCAACATGGATGAAGCATCCGGCGATCTTCATATGGTCTATCAGGATTCATCCATTGTGGTGGTCCGTAAACCCGGCGGCATTCTGTCGGTTCCGGGCCGGGGGCCGGACAGGCAGGACTGTATTGTCTCCCGGGTGCGCCGGGTATTTCCCGGGTGTATTGCCCAGCCTTCCGTACACCGGCTGGATATGGATACATCCGGTTTGATGGTTCTTGCGCTGACAGCCGATGCTCATCAGCATCTTTCCTGCCAGTTTCAAAACCGCAGTGTGAAAAAATGCTATATCGCCGTGCTGGACGGAATCGTTGCACAAGAGGAAGGCGAAATCAGGCTTCCGTTCCGGCTGGATATTACCAACAGGCCTTACCAGATCCATGATCCTGTCCATGGCAAGTGGGGGATTACCCAATGGCGGAAAATATCCGTTGAAGATCAACGGACCCGTATTCTGTTCACACCCATAACCGGAAGGACCCATCAGCTAAGGCTCCATGCATCCCACCCGCTGGGATTGAATTGCCCCATTGTCGGTGACCGGCTTTATGGAAGCGGCCGTCCGGGAGACCCTTTGCTGCTGCATGCGTTTTCTCTAAGTTTTGAGCATCCGGCAACCCATGAAATCCTGAGTTTCAAATCGGAACCGCTGTTTTGAAAAAAGGCAGATCACGGAGACGGAATGGGGAAGAAAAAAAGTCCAGCGGTTGCAGGATTAATGATGCCTCATATTGCTGGAGACCGTATCAATGATGGTTTTGATGGAGGACGGCTTTGACAGAACCGCATCAAAGCTTTTTTTGTCAATCAGCCACGGGGTTCCGGAAAGACCGACAACCGGTGTGAGCCGTTTTTTGGATTCCCGGATATGCTTGATGACGCCGTTTCCGTCCAGGCCGGGCATTCGGATATCGGTGATCACCATATCAAAATCGGACTCGTCAAATTTTCTGATTCCCTCCAGGCCGTCCAGAGCCGTTTCGACCCGGTAGCCATATTTTGACAGGACTTTGGTCAACAGCATGCCAATCGCTTGTTCGTCGTCAATGACCAGAATATTGTACATGACAGTAATCCCTCAAAAAAGTGGTTTTGGATGGCAATCCGGCTGTTCAGTGTAGCTACAGATAAATCATCCGGCCGGCTTTGTCAACAATATATTGTGTAGTAATGTGGAGAGCCCCCTTTATATGGTATATTTGTCAACTGGGCTGGATTTTTTTTCCGGCACCAGCCGGCTGTAGGAAACATGCTTATTTCAAAGATGATTTTTATTGGTGAAAAGACGAAAACAATCAGACGGTATGAGCAAAAGTCCAACCAGCAAGGGGATGGGAAATTTTTCCGGTATATTGACTTGATATTCCTACTGATTTTTTTGTAAAAGCGGTTTAAAAGCGCTATATATTGAATTTTCTAATTGACACATAACAATATGTTGTGCTATCAGTTTTTCTCACCTTTCAAGAGTTTTCTCTTGGATTTCCGTACGATAAATTGGATTTACACAGACTTTTTTTTCGTTTGGTTGGCGTGCTGTTTCACGTATTCCTCACTGGATCTGAAAAAATGGAAATGTACTGAAAAGGACAGCTAAATGTTTGAGAAAATAAAAAAAAGAGACGGCAGGGTGCTGGAGTTTGATTCCACCAAAATCACGAATGCAATCGCCAAAGCCGGGCTGGCCACCGGTGAATTTGGAGAGCGGGAAGCGAAAAAGCTGACGCTCCGGGTGCTCACCCTGGCGCATGAAATCCGTCTGGGTGAGATGCCGATGGTGGAGGAAATTCAGGATATTGTTGAACGGGTGCTGCTCGACTCGACCTTTTATCAGACCGCAAAGGCCTATATCATCTATCGTGAGCAGCACAACCAGATCCGGAATATCACCACCAAAGCCAGCGTGGATCTGGTGGAAAACTATATCCAGAAGATGGACTGGAAAATAAAAGAAAACAGCAATATGAGTTATTCCCTTCAGGGGCTGAACAACTATATTTCTTCGGATGTCACTTCCGAATACTGGCTGAACCGGATTTATCCGCCGGAGATCAGGCGCGCCCATAAAAACGGGGATATCCATATCCATGATTTGAGTCTTCTTTCGGTTTACTGTGTGGGCTGGGACTTGCAGGATCTGCTCCGGCAGGGATTCAAAGGTGTTGCCGGCAAGGTGGAGAGCGCTCCGCCCAGGCATCTGCGTTCCGCTCTCGGCCAGGTCGTCAATTTTTTCTATACCCTTCAGGGAGAGGCAGCCGGCGCCCAGGCCATATCCAATTTCGACACGCTCCTGGCTCCGTTTGTCCGGCATGACGGCCTTGATTTTCAGGGTGTAAAACAGGCCATGCAGGAATTTGTATTCAATATCAACATTCCGACACGGGTCGGGTTCCAGACCCCGTTCACCAACCTTACCATGGATCTGGAAGTACCCTCCACATTGAAAGATCATCCCGTCATCATCGGCGGGAAAGAGCAGGCGGAAACCTATTCGGAATTTCAGCCGGAAATGGATCTGATCAACCGGGCATTTGCCGAGGTCATGATGGAAGGGGATGCCAAGGGGCGGGTCTTTACCTTTCCGATTCCGACCTATAATATTACGAAAGACTTTTCCTGGGACAATCCCAACCTGGACATGATCTGGAAAATGACCGCCAAGTACGGCATCCCGTATTTTTCCAATTTCGTCAATTCCGACATGTCGCCGGAAGATGCCAGATCCATGTGCTGCCGTTTGCGTCTGGACAACCGCGAACTCATGAAACGGGGCGGCGGTCTTTTTGGCGCCAATCCCCTTACCGGTTCCATCGGCGTTGTCACCATCAATCTGCCGCGAATCGGATATGTGGCTAAAACCGAAGAGGAATTTTTTGCCCGGTTGTCGGACATGGTGGAGATCGCGAAGCGGAGTCTGATCATCAAGCGGAAAATCCTGGAATCGTTCACGGAGAACAATCTGTATCCCTATTCCAAATTCTACCTGAGAGACATCAAAAAACGGTCGGACAAATACTGGAAAAATCATTTTTCCACCGTGGGCATCATCGGCATGAATGAAGCGTGTCTCAATTTTTTTGGTGAGGATATCGGCAGCCGGAAGGGTAGGGAGTTTTCCCTGCGGACCATGGATTTCCTGCGAGGCCTGATTGCCGGCATTCAGGATGAAACCGGCGATATCTACAACCTGGAGGCAACCCCGGCAGAAGGGACTTCCTACCGTCTTGCCATGCTGGACAAGCAGCATTATCCGGACATCATCTGCATGAATCAGGAAGGATACCTGAAAAACGAAGATCCGTTTTATACCAATTCAACGCAGCTTCCGGTCAATTATACGGACGATATTTTTGAAACCCTGATGCTTCAGGATGAACTGCAGACCAAATACACCGGCGGAACCGTGCTGCACATTTTCCTGGGAGAGCAGATATCGGATATTGAAACCACCAAGGCCATGGTTCGCAAGATTGCCGGGAATTACCGGCTTCCCTATTTTACGCTGACACCGACCTTCAGTGTCTGTCCCTCCCATGGATATATCAAGGGCGCGCATGAAAAATGTACGGTCTGCGGCCATGAAACGGAAGTATACTCAAGGGTCGTCGGGTATCTGCGGCCGGTCAAGCAGTGGAACAACGGCAAGCAGACCGAGTTTACCATGCGCAAGACATACAATCTGGACAGCCGCGAACAGACTCCCTGTCTGCCGGAAACCTTTGTCGAAGAAATGCCGGAAAAAAAGGCGGTTTGAGGAGTTGAAACCACCTGCCGAACCATCAGCGTTCAACGGTCTGACGGTTCAGCGGGTGGTTGGTGACGGCATGAATTTCGGCGGCTTTCAGAAAACCTCGCTCATTGATTATCCCGGTAACATCAGTTGTGTGCTGTTCCTCTCCGGATGCAATCTGGTTTGTCCCTATTGTCACAATCCCGAACTGGTAAGGGGCGATGGCCCTGTTCCCGATTATTTAAATGAAGCCTGGGTCATGGATTTTCTGAAAACCCGGATCGGGCTGCTGGACGGAATTGTCATTACCGGCGGTGAGCCGACTCTTTCCAGGGGCATTTTTTCATTCAGCGAAAAGGTGAAAGAGCTGGGCTTCAAGATCAAGCTGGATACCAACGGGACCCACCCGGAGGTGATCCGTGACCTGATGGAAAAAAGACTGATTGACTATTGTGCCATGGACATCAAGACCGATCCAATGGCCTATTCTTCTGTTTTTTCCCGAAAGCCGGTCGCAGACCGGATCATCAAAAGCATTGAAGTTCTCATGGGGTCGGACGTTCCGTATGAGTTCCGGACCACCTGCGTCAAGCCTTTGTTTGATGAAGAGGTACTGAAAGCCGTCCTGACACGGATACAGGGCGCCCGGCGGTATGTCCTTCAGCAGTTTCATTTTACAAAACTGCTGAACCCTTCTTTTTTTGAAAGCGGAAACTGCGGGTTTTCCGATGAAGAGTTTCAAGGGTTTCAGGCGATGGCGTCACAACATGTTCGGGAATGCATGGTCCGGTAGTTGTGAATTTTTAGATACGATACCCGTGAATTCCGCCCCATAAGCGCTAAGTTAAATTCATTATTAATTATTAACAATTGATTATTGATTATTATTGTTTCATTAATGTCAGGAGATTCTGGACTCCGGTTTGCATCGGAGTGACGGAATTCGGACTTTTTATGAGTTCATTATTTCTATTTTGGCAATTTTGCAAACATAGACCTATCATATTATAATAATTAATAATCAATGATTAATAACGAATTGTTAACTTAGCGCTTATGGGAAACCGCCCCCAATTTGTCAATCACGTCTTTTGGGGTAGTCTCACCTCAACGATATGTTCCCGGCGGTCGTCCACAAGAAGAATCGTCCGGTCGTGTTGCGCGACTCCGTCAACGCTTATGCCGGCTTTGCTTGTAACGTCCGGCGATTGCAGGACGTTGATGTGGTAAACGGTTTCCCGATACCGGTAATGCACTTTAAACGACTTCCAATCCGCCGGGATGCATGGTTCAAAACGAAGCGTATCTTTTTCAAGTCTGAGCCCCAGAAGTGATTCCACGATCAGCCGGTACATCCAGGCGGCCGAGCCTGTGTACCATGTCCAGCCCCCTCGGCCAATATGGGGTGATACCGCATATACGTCGGCGGCCATGACGTAGGGTTCCACTTTGTAGGTTTCGGCTTCCTCGATGGATCTTGCGTGGTTCACCGGGTTGATCATGGTAAAAAGCTCCCATGCGCGCCGGCTGTCTCCCAGACGGGCAAAGGCCATTGCCGCCCAGATGGCGGCGTGCGTGTATTGACCACCGTTTTCCCGGACTCCCGGGAGGTAGCCTTTGATATAGCCGGGATTCAGTGCCGATTTGTCGAAGGGAGGATCCAGCAGTTGGATCAGCCCATGCTCGCGTCGAACGAGGTGCTCATCCAGCGCTTCCATGGCCATGCGCGATCGCTCATGATCTCCGGCGCCTGAAAGGACAGACCAACTCTGTGCGATGGAATCAATCCGGCATTCGGGGTTAACCCATGATCCCAACGGCGAACCGTCATCAAAGTAGGCACGTCGGTACCACGCTCCATCCCAGGCGTTCCGGTCGATATTTTGTCGCAGTCGGTCCGCCTCCTTCCCACAACGTTCGACAAAGGCCGGGTCGTTTCGCCTGCGGGCGACTTCCATGAATTGCATGAGCACTTCATAAAGGAAGAAACCCAACCAGACACTTTCGCCCCTGCCTTGTTCGCCCACTGTATTCATGCCGTCGTTCCAGTCCCCGGAACCGATGAGCGGCAGACCGTGCTCGCCGAACTTGAGGCCGTAAAGAATGGCGCGGACGCAATGTTCGTAAAGATTCGCCGTCTCTTCGGAACGTCCGGGCAAATCATAATAAGAGTCCTCATCCGCGTTTACCGGTCGGCCCTGGAGGAAGTGGACGGTCTCATCCAGAACGCCCGTGTCTCCGGTGACAAGGACATAGCGGCACGTGGTGAGCGGCAGCCAGAGATAATCGTCCGAACAGTGAGTGCGCACTCCCCGGCCCGTTGGGGGGTGCCACCAATGCTGAACATCGCCATCCACGAATTGATGAGCAGCGCACAGAAGAAGGTGCTCGCGCACGAGATGCGGCATGGCATGAGTGAGTGCCATCACGTCCTGCAGCTGATCGCGAAATCCGAATGCGCCTCCGGACTGGTAGGTTGCGCTTCTCGCCCAGAGGCGGCACGTCAGGGTCTGGTACAGGAGCCAGCCGTTGGCCAGCAGGTTGAGAGACCGGTCGGGTGTTTCCACATGCACGGCCCCAAGGGTGTGCGTCCAGTGTCGCCATACCGCTTCCAGCGCGCCATGCGCGGCGGATGGTCCCCGGAAGCGGTTGACCAGATTCACGGCATCTTTTTCGTCACACCCGACGCCGAGCATAAAAATGATTTCATGCTCCTGCTGGTCGGATAGCTCAAATGCCGTCTGGATCGCAGCACAGGGATCCATTGCGGCTCCTACCTTTCCGGAAAGGCGGGTTCGCAGCATGGCCGCCGGATTTCCGAGCGTACCGTTGCGGCCCAGGAATTCGGTTCGATTACCGGTAACGGTGCGGGTTGTATCACCCACGTTGAAGAATGCAACCCGGCCGCAGAATTCCATGTTATAGGGATTTCGTGCGAACACGGCCCCGCTGGTCGGATCGATTTCGGTGATCACATGCATGGCCGTTTTCTCCCGCAGGTCGCCAAGCACCCATTCCACGTATCCGGTGGCGGAGAGCCGGCGTAATCGTCCCGACTCGTTTCGTACTTTAAGCGCCATGAATTTGACCGGTGCATCCAGCGCCGTGTAAACCCACAACTCCGAGTGGATACCGCGTTCGGTGTGTTCGAAAACGCTGTAGCCGAATCCGTGGCGGGTGACGTAAGGCGTGGTGCCGCGTCGGGGGAGCGGTGTCGGAGACCAGAAATGTCCGCGCTCTTCATCACGGATGTAAAACGCCTCTCCGCTTGTATCACCGACGGGATCATTCCCCCAAGGCGTGAGACGAAACTCATGGGCATTCTCGCTCCAGGTATAAGCCGACCCGCTTTCCGAGATGACGGTGCCGAAGTTCGGGTTGGCCAGCACATTCACCCAGGGCGCCGGAGTCATTTGCCCGTGAGCGGTGGTAATGACATACTCGCGGCCATCCGGGGTAAATCCGCCGATTCCATTGAAAAACGTCAGATCGGAGCGAGGCAGGGCAATTGTTACCGGTGGTTCGGAGCGATGGGTTCGGGTCGGGGTAAGGAGCGGTGTGACAGGTTCCATGAAACCGCGCCGGTTGATCTGCTCTTCCAGGGTTCCTCTCCTGTCGGTGATGACGACGCGGGCGACTGTCTGTATCAGGATGCGGTCTTCCTCCGATATCTGGTCGGCAGGTCTTACGAAAATGCCGCCCGGCTGGTTTGTCAGGCCGGCTTCCGTGCTTGCGCTGATCAGTCCCATGATCCGGTCGTGAAGAAGCTGCCGGTAACCGCTGTGATCATCGTTCCAGATGATCAGATCCACCAAAATTCCCTTCAAACGCCAGTAGGCGTGTGCTTGTATGAGCTGACGCACCAGATTGATATGGAGCGGATCTTCGATCTGAAGCAATACAATCGGCAGATCGCCGGATATGGCGTATCCCCAGAGACCGGATTGTCCTCGAAAGTTCTTGATAAGGATGCTCGTGTCGGCGCGAAGCGAAGCATTGGCGTATATGATTGAACCGGCAAGGCGGCCATACAGTTGGGCGTCGGCTTCCGAGGAATTCAATTGACGCAGCAGTACCTGTCCATGCGTCCAAACCAGATCGAAAACACGATCCGCCAGACGTCGATCCTGATATTTTTCCACAAGGCGTAAGGCGGCATCGCGGGTTTCGGTGATGCCCGATACAATGTTTATCGTTACCGATTGCTCGGGAGCAAGCGTTATCCGATAACGGATGGCGACAATCGGATCGAGCACGGAGCCTTCCCGGCCTGAGAGCGCTCCCGTATAATAATCAGCCCTGCCGCTCAGGGCCTGTGGATTAACGACGGAGTTGCCGCGGCCGATGAACTGCATGCGATCGGTCTCATAGGAGATTTCTCCGATTTCCGCCCCATGCGCAACCATCAGGTGCAGCATCCAGGGGGGTTGATCGCCTTCGGAACGGGGCCGGCGAGTGCAGAGAATGGCTCGTTGTCCATGGATGATCTCGGTCTGTACGAACAGATTGCTGAATGCCGGATGGAGTGCGTCCGAGGCGGGAGGCGCCAGAACCACTTCCGCATAACTGGTAACATCCAGCGCGCGCCGGGTGCGGGTACGGTTGGTGATGCGGACTCGGCGCAGCTCGATATCATCCTCGGGAGAAACGGCAATTTCGGTGTGGGTGTCATAGTCATGGTTTTTCCCGCGAAACTCCGCCCGGCCTTCCGAGAAGATGGCTTCAGAATGCTTCCATCGTTTGAGGGTCGGTTGATAGGCAGCGGACCAGAATTCTCCGCTCGTCACATCGCTGATATAGCAGAAGGAGCCCCAGTTGTCACAGGTCCCGTCTTCCCGCCAGCGTGTGATGGCCAGGTTATTCCAGCGACTGTATCCCCCGCCGGCGTTGGTGACCATCACATGGTATCTCCCGTTCGTGAGCAACTGCACTTCCGGGTTCGGCGTATCGGGACTGCTGAAAACACGAATGGGTGAATCTGAAACGTTGAAAGCCCCATGGTGCTCCGAGATCTCCGTGGTATGGGCATAGAAGGCCGTATCCTTGGGGATTCGCTCCTGGAGCAACAGCATGGTCGCCTGGAATATGGGGATGGACTCGAAGCGTTTTTGCATCGGTTGTTCCAGTAGCAGATGGGCCAGGGATAGAATCGTCATCCCCTGGTGATGGGCCATGAAAGATTGAATCATGACACTCGATTTCCCACGTGGCAGACGTGATGGGGTATAGTCGATGGCTTCGTAGAAGCCGTAACGGGTTTCCAGCCCTTCCGCAGCAAGCCTCTCGAGGTTCCGGCAGGCCTCCCCGGGGGCAATCATCAGTGCCAGCGCCGAAGCATAGGGCGCAATCACGAGATCCTCGGCGAGTCCTCGTTTCAGTCCCAGACCGGGAACGCCGAAGGCCCGGTATTGGTAATTGAGATGCACATCGATGGCATTGTAACCACATTCCGATACACCCCACGGCAGGGCGCGCTTTTTCCCATAATCGATTTGCCGGGCCACGGCCGCTTTACAGGTCTGGTGGAGCAGTGTGTATTCGTAAGTCGGCATCACCAGCATCGGCATCAGGTATTCGAACATGGAACCGCTCCACGAAAGGAGAATCGGTTCTCCACCGGCAACCGTGAGCAGACGTCCCATGGCGAACCAGCTCTCCTGCGGTAATTTCCCCTGGGCAATTCCTACGAAAGTGGCAAACCTCGCCTCGGAAGCCAGAAGATCATAGTAACTTGCATCCTGTTTGAGTTCACCTACATTGTAACCGATGGCCAGAAGATGAATCTTATCATTGAACAGGAAGTCATAGTCCATTTGCGCGAATGCGCCGCATTGCAATGCGAGATGCTCGATGGTCGCGATCCTGTCCGCGGCGCGCCGGACAGCCGTCGTGATGAGACCTTGGAGCTCATCCAATCGGGCTTTTTTCTCAGGAGACATGGAAGAATCCGGTTGCTGCAAAAGGGACGGCGAAAATTTCACTTTCTGTTCCGACAATTCACGCAGTGTCGGGATCCGGTCGAGATCGAAAGAGCCGCCAAGGCTGTCCCGGGAAGAAATGAATTTCGTCCATGGAGCGAGAAAAATCAGTTCATCGACGGCGTCCCGGCATTGACCGGCAAACGCATTGGCCCACCATCTAAAGGGGCTTTCGGGATCGGCTTCAAAAGCTTCTATCCCGGCGACCAGCTCAGCGGCGGAAACGGCCAACCGCTCAAGCCAGGATAGCGCAGCCTTGATTGTACCGGGATTGGAACGGACCGCGGATGCGATATCCTGCTGAAGCCGGGCAAGTCGATCCCGAGCGGTTTTTTCCGGAACGGCGGCCGCGGCATTCGCGACAATCTCAAGGGTATCGCTAAGCCCCTCGAAAACACGTTTTCCCAGGATTTTGTGATCGACGATTTCGAGCAGACCCGGCTGTAGCGTCAGCAGATGTCCCGTCAGGTTTCCGCTGTCCACCGACGAAATGTAGAGGGGTTGCAGCGGCTTGAGGGATTGGGTGTCATACCAGTTGTAGAAGTGGCCCCGGTTTCGTTCCAGGGCTTCCATGGTGTGGAACGTCTTCGCGGTGCGTTCAATAAGCTGTCCGGCCGGGATATACCCGAAGTCGTACGCGGACAAATTCGCCAGCAGGGCAAGCCCTATATTGGTGGGCGAGGTGCGGTGCGCGGTTACGGGAACGGGATGTTTCTGATGGTTATCCGGCGGCAGCCAATGATCCTCCGGACCGATGAACGTTTCGAAGAACGCCCAGGTTTTTCGGGACAATTTTCGTAAGAAAAGGGTCTGATCGCTTGTCAGTTTTTCACAACGGCGAGGGATCGGCAGGCTGATCCACCAGGTGATGGCGGGGGAAGCGAACCAGAGGACCAGGATGGGACCGGCCGCGATCAGCACGTCCATCGCCATGGTAATGCTCAGATAACTCCCCACGATAACGGCCAGAAAAGGCGCAAACCACATTGTCCGAAAGGATGCGGCGAGGTCCGTACGGTTCTGGTGATCCGCGTCTTTTTGCGGATTCCACTCCAGAAGCCGTTTGCGGGTAATCCACATCCGTAAGACTGAGGATACAGTCGCATCCAGATCGGAGTAGGCCTCATAGGGGAGACACGTAAGGGAAAAGACGGCCTGGGTGCAATGCAGGCCGGTCGTGCGCAGCGTCTCCGCAAGATGCTGCCCCAGAAGCATATCGTCCGGTTTCCGGAACAAATCCATAAGCAACGCCAATCCGGTCGGGACCAGGATGATTCCGATCACCATGAGGGTCCATAACCAGGCAGGGGAAAGGACCGTCCAGCCGAAGAGCAACAAAACGGTCAAGGCTGCCGGCACGAGACTGCGGCGAAGATTATCGAAAATTTTCCATCGGGACAAAACGGAGATCGGATTTTTCCTGCGGCGGCCATCGAGACCGGGAACGCTGGACAGCAGCCAGCCGGCAATTTGCCAATCCCCGCGAATCCAGCGGTGCCGACGGCTCATGTCTATACTATAGCGGGATGGATATTCCTCGTACAACAGCACATTGCTGAGCAGCCCGGACCGTGCATAGCAACCCTCCACAAGGTCATGACTGAGAATCAGGTTTTCGGGAAGACGATCCTTCAGTGCCTGCTCAAACGCATCGACATCATAAATCCCCTTGCCGATGTATGAGCCCTCACCGAACAGGTCCTGATATACATCCGAGACCGCACGGGTATAGGGGTCGATGCCCGGCTCACTCCCGCATAACCGCGCATATCGAGACTGATTTATTTCCGGCAGACTGACAGCCACCCGGGGTTGAAGGATACCGTAACCCTCATCAATCCGCTGCCGGCCTTCGTTGTAGTGCGCCTGATTCAGCGGATGGGCCATGGCTCCAACCATCTGCCATGCCGAGTCCCGGGGAAGCTGGGTATCCGTATCCAGGGTGATCACATACTTCACCTCCGGCAATACGGCGGTGTCCCCGTCAATGAGAGAGAAACGATCCCCTGCATCGCCGCGCAGAAGAGCATTCAAATCCGCCAGCTTTCCCCGCTTCCGCTCGTAACCCATCCAGATTTTTTCCTGAGGATTCCAGCGGCGGGGACGATGAAAAAGGAAAAACCTGCCGGTTTTCCGGTCATTGTGTTTTTCGTTCAGCTCCCGGATTCTTTTTTGAACCAGCCGCAACAAAGATTCGTCCTCCGGAAGCGTTTCCCCGGTTGCGTCCTGGAAATCCGTCAGCAGACCAAAGTGGAGGTACTCGTCCCGATTGGCCAGGAAGCTGACCTCCAGGGCCTCGGCCAGATCCTCGACACTCCGGGGGTTTGCGAGTATCGTCGGGATCACTGCCAACGTGCGTGATTCCCGTGGGATTCCCTTGGAAAAATCCATACACGGTAACAGGCGTGGTGACGTCAGCAATGTTGCCAGCCGGTTTGCCATGGCTACCGCCGGTTGGCCGGCGCATAACAGCGTGAGAAACCCAAACAGCCCGAGCATCCAGCCATGCATCCCACCGGCATAGGACATTGCCGTAAAATATCCGGCGATCATGACCGTTATCAACAGGATGGCGCCGCAATAAAACAGCATGGGAAATTGACGGCCTGCCTTGCACAGAGCGCCTGCGAACGACAATCTCACCTTCGCCGAATGATGGAGCCGGACCGATCCCTTGTCGATCAGGTAGAAACCGATGTGCGCCTCACGACTGTCGTTGCCTTTTTGGGCAGCGGCTTCATTCGCCAGCCGGAGCGCCATGTCCGCCACTTCTTTTTCGGACAGAGGACAGCTTTTCGCAATTTTTTCCACAACACGGCGGTAGCGGTCACGGGTGGCAAAATCCATCTTGGCATAGATATTTACGGGATCTTCCAGCAGGGTCAGCTCGATAATGCTCATCGTCTCAACGAACTCACGCCAATCCATTGCACCCAGGAACCGGAGGCTGCCGATGCTGTTGCTCATGGAAACCTGATCTGCGGCCTGTTGCTGGCTCTCGGAACGCACCTGTTGCTCAATGGACATACCGGAATCGGACAGCCGCTGTTCAATCCAGGTTAGCGGCAGGGCCGGAGCGGAACCGGGACCCTGCAACCGGCGTGAAAACTCCGCAACAAAAGCACTGGACATCGGGGGATCCGACCGCGCCATGTCGGCCACGGTCAGAATCAGATTCCCCGGGTCCTTCTCGGCGGTTTCCGTCATCAGGTCGGCCCAATAGTTGGCGAGATTTCGATCCATCCTGTCGGCAGCGATCCGGGCGGCAACCCGTCGAAGATTCTCGATCAGGGCGAGGCGCAGCATGATGGGGATAGCCCATAATTCGCCGAGTTTCAGGAACGTCACCGACTGGTAGGCGGCAACGAAACCTTGGAGGTTTTCCGGATCCACACGGCCATCGCCATGCGAAACGATCTCCAGCGCGATATCATACACACGGGGAACCCAGACCGATGGACCGTTCTTCAAGCGAGGCAGTTCGCGGCTGTAGCCCTTCGGTAAATGCCGCCGGGCCATACGAATCTGTTCCTCAATCAGATAATAGTTGTCGAGCAGCCATTCCCCGGCCGGTGCAATCCGGCAGTTGGCCTTAACCGCCTCCGTCAGTAGATTGCGGACTTCGATCAGGACGCTTTCATTCTCGGAAAGACGCTTCAAAAGTCTATCCGGGGCATGTTGTGAACTCAGCTGGTGTGAGTGCGCCAGAACCTTGCCGTGCCGCGCCATCTGCTCACTGCTGAACAGTTCCGACCGCAGCGGCGGCTCTTCGCCTTGGTAGTCTTTTTTCAGGCCGCTTCGACTGATATAGGCCTTCCAATGGCGTATGGTTCGAAAAATTGACGTCAAGATTTGTGCCTCCTTCATAGGACATGCCATACATCGTGAACAGCATACGGACTTCCCGTCTATTTACGGGCAGGTCATTGTTGTAATCGCTTATCCGGTCCTTGGAATACGCTTCTGAAAATCGATTCCGCCGGTTGACATCGGGGCATTCTTGAAATGGCTGTTCATTCAGTGCACTTTTACATCCCCAAGGGCTTCTCTGACTTTGACGGCCAATTCTTTCAGGGAGAAAGGCTTCTGGATGAAATGCAGCCCCGCATCAAAAATGCCGTGGCGAGCGATGATATCGGCCGTGAAGCCCGACATGAACAAATGTTTCAGGTTCGGATGGCCTGCAAGCAGGCGCTTGGCGAGATCGCGGCCGTTCATATCGGGCATTACCACGTCGGTTATCAGCAGATGAATCTCTCCGACGCACTCTTCATGGATCCGGATCGCCTCGCCCGGTGACCTTGCGGTCAGGATGGTGTACCCTAATTTTTGGAGCATTGTTTCGGTCATCTTCAGAATCGCCGGTTCATCCTCGACCAGCAGCACCTTCTCCGAACCGCCTATCGCCGCTTCCGTGGCCGTTTCCGTTAAAGCGACCGCGGATTTCCCCCTATATCGAGGAAAATACATCCGAAAGGTCGTTCCTTCGTCCGGTTCGCTGTAGACATTAATGAAACCGTTGTTCTGTCTGACGATGCCGTAAACCGTGGCAAGGCCGAGTCCCGTACCCTGACCCATGGGTTTGGTTGTAAAAAAGGGTTCGAAGATATTCGCCAGAATTTCCTTATCCATGCCGCAGCCACTGTCGCTGACTGCCAGTTGTATGTAGTGTCCGGGAATAAAATCGGCATGAACCGAGCAAAAACCGTCATCCAGCACCATATTCTTCGTCTCGATGATGACCTTGCCCACGCCCTTTATAGCGTCCCGGGCGTTGACCACCAGATTGGCCAGTAGTTGATCGATTTGGGATGGATCCATTTTTACCGGCCATGGGTCTATGGAAGGCTTCCAGACAATGTCGATGTCCTCACCGATCATTCGCCGCAACATTTTGAGCATGTTTCCCGTCACGCTGTTGAGATTCAGGATAATGGGCGCGATGGTCTCCTTACGGGCGAAGGCCAGAAGCTGATGCGTGAGATTTGCGGAGCGCCTGCCGGCAGCCTCGATCTCGCGGAGGTCATTGTAGACCCGGTCGGATGGCGACAGCTTCATCATGGCCAGCTCCGCGCGGCCCATAATGATCGACAACATATTGTTGAAGTCATGTGCCACGCCGCCCGCCAATCGGCCAATGGATTCCATTTTCTGGGCCTGCTGAAGCTGGGCCGCCAGTCGGAGATTATCGGTAATATCCCGTATGACCGCCACGTAGCTGGTGATCCGGCCCGAAGGATCGCGAACCGGTGAAATCGTCGTCTCGTCGGTGTACAAACTCCCGTCCTTGCGTTTGTTGACCATGAGACCCGTCCAGATTCTTCCGTCCGAGATAGTCTCCCAGAGGTTGCGGTAAAAGACGTCATCCTGCTTGCCGCTCTTGAGAATGTTCGGATTCCGGCCAAGAACCTCTTCCCGGGAATAGCCCGTCGTTCGCACGAAGGCAGGATTTACGAACTGGATGATCCCCTTGGCATCGGTCATGATAATGGTTTCCCCGGTCTGCTCGATAGCCGCCATCAATTGCTTGCGTTCGGCGTCGGTCCGCTTGCGCGCGGTGATGTCGCGGATATTGCATTGAATCACCGTACTGTGGTCCACCAGGTACACATTGCTGACAAACTCCACGGCAATGGGATGCCCGTCCATGGTTTCCAGCGGCAGGTCATCGTAGCGAATATAATCGTTGGTTTGTAGGGCTCTGAAAGCGTCCTTGGATGCGGCGATATCCTTAAACACACCGAGTTCCCAGATATATTTGCCATATATCGCGTCGTAGGAATAACCGAGGAGCTTCAGCAGGAACGGATTGACATCGACCACCTTGCCGGTATCGGCATCCAGAATCAGGATGCCGTCCTTGGCGGATTCAAAAAGCCTTCGGTAGCGCTTCTCGGAATCCTTCAGGGCCTCTCCGGTCCTCTCTTTTTCCAGCAGTTTTTCTTCCAGCAGGGCGATCTGCCTGCTCAGTTCGGTGTTGGCAAGGTGCAGCTGGTTTTCGGTATTGGTGTTGGGTATAATCATGATATCGGCCCTGTTCTTCCGTGCTTATTTTTTCATCCAAACCGGCTTGTTGTAAAAGCGGCCTTTCCGCCATCCTTTGTTATCGTTAATCTTATCTATCGGTCGAATTATCTAATCAAATAATATGCCAATCAGGAATATTCAAAGAAGACGAAAAAAAAGCGGTAATATCAGCATGTATATCGGAATGGTTTGGAGATGAGGTCAGTGGTGATGGGTTGAATATAGCCATAAGGTATCCTGATTTGGCATACCCGGTGTCATTAACTTGCTTGAATCCGGACACTTAAAACAGCCTGTTCCATTTTAGCATGGTTCTTGTTGGCAGATTCCGAACCCTGGCCTGATATTCGATTTTCGAACATTCCGATGATCCGGCCGGGGGATTTTGTTTCATGATTATTCCCTGATAATTCAAAGACCCATGGGTCCGCTGCGGAATCGAATCGGGGAATTTGATGGTCACCCATTTTCTGCTTCTGAATGGCATAATATTTGATAGGTACGCTTTTGCAGTATAATAACCGTTTTTTCCAAAAATGTCGGATGGGTTAATCCTGCCGGTATGATAGTGGTAGCACGATTGGAGATAACATGATGCCGAAGCGAAAACAGTTTAACCGATACACGCCCATGCCGGGGGCGTTGCGCGTTTTTACTCATAACTCCACGGATGGGTGGAATATCAGGGATATCAGCAAAGGCGGTTTGTCATTTCAATATACGCCCATTTTCGGAGAAACAATCGAATCAGAGACCATTGATATTGTCGGAAGTGGTTGTGATCAAGGCGGGTTAATAAACATAGCCTGTAAATTGGTTTACGATATCGGCGTCCTTTCCGAGGGTCGGAGTTTCAGTGGCAAGGAAAAAAGGAGACGCGGGCTGAAATTGGTTGAACTCACTGAGACGCAAAATAATATGTTGGACAATTTGCTGGCTGCAATCTAAAGAAAAAGGTGGGAGACCTGTCATCACCAGCCCCGGTAACGGGAATATTATTTTGCTTTTGGGTTTTCAGGCGTGTTATAGGATTTGACTATAGCCATTCAATTGATGAACCCGCTTCGTGTCACAAGACAAGACTGAACATCGCCGACACGCTGCCCGGTAAGGAACAGGGCTCATGTATCGATTAAACCGAGGAGCAGATGAAAAAGAATCATAAAACACCGACGGATGCCGGGCTCCGCCGGCGTGCTGAAAAAATAATTGCCGAAACGGTTGCCGGAGGCCCGGATTCTCCCGGAATTTCCCCGGAAGAATCGGCGAGCCTGATTCACGAGTTGCGGGTCCATCAGATCGAGTTGAAGATGCAGAACGAAGAGCTGCGCCGTATTCAGGAGGAGCTTGAAAAATCGCGCAACCGGTATTCTCATTTGTTTGACTTTTCGCCGTTTGGCTATTTCAATGTGGATGAAAAAGGAATCATCGAGCAGGTCAATCTCACCGCTGCGGATATGGTGGGCATTGCGCGGGGAAGCTTGATCGGAAAAGCGTTTACCCGGATTATTTTCAGGGATGACCAGGATATTTATTATCGCAACCGGCGAGCTCTCCTGGAAAGCGAAACACCCACGTCCTTTGAATTGCGTCTGCTAAAAAGCGGCGGAGCGGAATTTTACGCGCGGCTGGAGTGTCTGGTCATTACAGATAGTGAGACCGGCTTCAGGCAAATGCGGATTGCGGTGAGTGACATCACCGAACGAAAACATCAGGAGGAAACGATCCGGAAAACGACCCGTCTATCCCAGGAGCGGGCTCAGGAAATTACCGCCCTGTTGAAAAGTGCCAAAATCGTTCTCTCTACTAGCAGTTTCACCAAAGCTTCCCGCAAAATTTTTGATATCTGCCGCACCCTTACCGGCGCTGCGGCCGGATACCTGGAGTTGTTTTCCGATGGAGGAGAAGATCATAAGATCGTATTTTTTGAAGCCGGCGATATCTCCTGCAGCATCGATACTGTTTTGCTCATGCCGATAAGAGCGTTGCGGGAAAAGGCTTATCGTTTTGGCAAGGTGGTCTATGACAATAATATTTTTTCCGGTCCCTGGATGGAATATCTGCCCGCCGGTCATGTCCGCCTGGAGAGCATCCTTTTGGCACCGGTGATGATCCATAAACAGCCGGTCGGTATTTTGGGGTTTATCAATAAAGCAGGCGGGTTTACCAAAAATGACATCCACCTGATCACGGCCTTTACGCAACTGGCTGCTGTTTCCCTGAGAAACGATCGAATGCTGGATGCTTTAAAACAAAATGAGAACCAACTGCAAAAGGCCTATAATGAGATGGAAAAGCAGGTGCAGGAGCGCACCCGTGATTTGACCCGGTCTAATCAACAATTGGTGATGGAGATCGAAGAACGTCAAGAAGCTGAAAAACTGTTGCTTGAAAGCAGAAGCATGCTTCAGAAAGTATTTGACGGGATCGCGGAGCCGCTTGTACTGCTGGATCGCGATATGAGAATCCGGGTAATGAACAACAGCGCGGTTGCGTATTTTGGCGTGACGGATTCCCGGAAAGTTGTCGGCGAGATTTGTTACAATGCTTTTAAAGGCAAAACGGATTTTTGCGAGGGATGCCGGATCCCCCTGATGCTGTCCAAGTCCGGGAACGTGGAATTCGAACGGAAAGGCTTTAAAAACCCTCACCGATATGAAAGAGTTTTTTTATATATTGTAAAGGACCGGCAAGGCGCGACCGAAAACATTATTTACCGTATCAGTGATATCACAGAGAGAAAGTTGCTGGATAAGCAAATCATTCAAAATGAAAAAATGGCGGCCCTCGGCGTTATGGTCTCCAGCATCGCCCATGAAATCAATAACCCCAATGCATTTATTGCCTTCAATCTCCCGATTTTAAGAGAGTATATCGAGCAACTGATCGGCATGATCGACCATGACAGAGGGAATACGCCTGCGTTTGAATTATGTAATATGCCTTACCCGGAATTCCGCAAGGACGTTTTCAGGCTGATCGGCAACCTGGAGCATGGTTCGGAACGAATCAACATGTTCGTTTCCAACCTGCAGGAGTTTTCCTGGACGAAGTATAAGGGCAAGGAAACCTGGGTGGATTTAAAAGCGCTTTCGAAAAAGGCTTTTGACATTTGCCGGAGCAAGCTGAAAAGGACGGTCCAATTTTATATCGATGATATTCCGGAAACATTTCCACAGATCCACACCGAGCCAAACGCCCTGGAGCATATCCTGATCAACCTCCTGATGAATGCAGCGCAAGCCTCGGATAAGGCGGACTCCTTGATCAAGCTGAGTGCGATGACGGGTGAAACATGGCTCGATCATACGATTATTGAAGTCACGGACAACGGTTGTGGTATCGATGCAGAAAACATCGCACATATCTTTGATCCTTTCTTTTCCACCAAAGCACCGAATGATGGAACCGGTCTGGGGTTATATGTATGCCATGATCTGGTTACGGGGTTAGGGGGTCGGATTGAAGTGGAGACCGAAGTCGGAAAATACAGTACGTTCAGGGTGATCCTGCCCGATATGGAACGGAGAAGCGAGAATAGAGTGGAGGAGAAGATTTGAAATGGATAACAGCATAATCGTTGTAGATGATGAATTGGATTTTCTGCAAAGCGTTAAAAGAGGATTGGTAACGTATGGTTATCAGAATGTTACGCTGGAGCAAAATCCGCATAAAGCCGTCGCGCTCTTCGAGAAAGGAGCGAACTTTGATATCGCCCTGATCGATATCAACATGCCGGATTTGAGCGGGGTGGAGCTACTTGAAATGCTGAAGAAAATCAGTCCGGGCACGGAATGTATCATGGTTACGGCGGTCGATGAGGCAAGGGTCGCGGTCAGTTGTCTCAAAAAGGGCGCGTATGATTATCTGGTAAAACCGTTTTCAAGAGAGGATCTGATTTCCTCCATCGACCGGGCGCTGGAAAGAAAAAGACTGGTCGACCTCCTGGATCTTGGGAAAACAAGGAGATTGCCCGGATTGAAAAATCCCGAGGCCTTTAAAACGATGATAACGAATTCACCAAAAGTTTTGAAAATTTTCAAGGAGGCCGAACTTCATGCCCAAAGCAATGCGCCGATCCTGATCACCGGGGAAAGCGGCACGGGCAAGGAACTCCTGGCCAAGGCCATTCATGCGGCCAGTCCCAGGGCGAAGTTTCCCTTTACTCCCATCAATATGGCTTCCCTGACCGGTAGTATATTTGACGCTGAGTTCTATGGACACACCAAGGGTGCGTTTACCGGTGCGGATAAAAATCGGATGGGATATCTGGAACAAAGTAACCGGGGGTCCCTTTTTCTGGATGAAATCGGTTCACTGTCCGCTGAGCTTCAGGGGAAGCTGCTCCGAACGTTGCAGGATGGTGAATATATGAAGCTGGGTACCAGTATTCCGCAGAAAGCCGATGTCCGTTTTATCGCGGCCACCAATTCGGATCTGGAAATGATGGTGGCCAGAAAAACCTTCCGCCAGGATCTATATTATCGCCTCAGAGGAGGCTGGATTCATCTGCCGCCTTTAAAGGAAAGAAGCGATGATATACCCTTGCTGATACAGAAATTCCTGGAAGAATTCGGCGGCGCTGCAGGAAAAGACGGTATGGAAGAAAGCGCCCTGGCTTTGCTTCTGAATTATGATTATCCCGGAAACATCCGGGAGCTGCGCTATATCATTCAGGCCGCAGTGAATCTTTCTCAAGGGAAACCCATCAGCGTCGAAGTGCTCCCTGCTGAATTCCGGAAAAGAAAAAGTCTGTCGGCAGTTACGCTCAAGCCCGGCTCCGATCCGTTTGTGGCATTGAAAGACATGGAAAAGGAAAATATTCTCAAGGTGTATAATAAACTGGATCAAAACAAGTCACAGGCAGCCGCACTTCTCGGAATCGGTATCAACACCCTGAGAAGAAAACTGAAATCCTATGGCGTAGGATGATGCTGATCTGATTTTCACTCGATGTTCCAATCTCATCCTATGCCAAAAAGGGCATTTCACTTTTAACCTATCTGAATCTAAAGAGTTACTTACAGCGAGGGATTCCAAATCGGGATAGTGAAAAGTCCGATTCGAGTCCCAAACCGCCCCCGCCTTCCCGCCTATTCTGTACAACTACTGATATTACATCAACTTTTTAAGAAGAACACCGGATTTTTTAACCTGGCACATTAATTGATATGTACAAGTAAAGATCGCTTCATAAAAACAACAACAAAATTCAGGAGAAAAGCACCATGAAAAAAACAATGTATCAATCAGTATGGATAGTAGCCGTGGCTGTTTTGTTTATCATCAACGGCCCGGTGTTCGCATCCGATATGGATGACCGCATCGAATCATCCGCCCTGGAGTCTCATGTGTTCAAGACCTTCCTCAAGGATGATGATGTTAAGATCGAATCTGAAGAAGGTGTCGTCACCCTGACGGGGACGGTTAACGAAAAAGATCATAAAACACTGGCCGAGGAAACCGTGCTGAACCTGCCCGGCGTTAAAAGCGTGGACAATCAAATGGAATTCGAAGGCAAAGTTTCTTCTGAGGACTCGGATCCGTGGCTCATTACCAAAGTGAAATCCACACTTTTGTTCCATCGGAACGTGAGTGCCACGGGAACTGAGGTTCTTGCAGAAGACGGAACGGTCACTTTGAGAGGAGAAGCGGCCAGTCAGGCTCAGAAGGATTTGACGACCGAATATGTCAAGGATGTGGAAGGCGTCAAAAAAGTTAAAAATGAAATGACAGTGCTGGCTGCCGTGCAAAAGCCGGTTGGAAAAAAGATAGGGGAAAAAATGGATGTTGTAATCGAATCGATTGATGACGCGTCCATCACTGCCATGGTCAAATCGACGTTGCTGTATCATCGCTCGACCAGCACCCTTAAAACAACGGTTGAGACAAAGGACGGCGTGGTCAGTCTGGGGGGAAAGGCCGGGAATGCAACGGTAAGGGATCTGACCACCAAAATCGTGAACGATGTCCATGGCGTAAACAAGGTGATCAACAACATGACCGTATAGGAAGCCCGAAATCGACTGACCGTCGGTATATTTTTGGCTGTTCAGGTGATCACCACAATCAAACAGGAGCAATATCATGAAATCCAGCACAAGAGATAATGTAGAAGGGAAGTTACATCAAGCAAAAGGTAAGATCAAGGAGTCTGTCGGAAAACTATTCAAGAACCGGGATCTGGAAGCCGAAGGCACGGTTGAAAATCTGGACGGGAAAGTGCAGGAAAAAGTGGGGCAGCTCAAGAAAGTTGTTGATGATTTGTAGAAGATCTGCCGGGAAAGACAGCCTGCCGGGGCTTAGAATACCGGCTTATCCTATTCTGCCGAGCATTATCAACGCAGCCAAAACCGTTTCGCATAACAACCGCTAAAGGAGTTTTTTGAGTATGCAATTACATTCAACCATTGCCAAAGGTAATTTTACTATAGGCGAAAAATATCATTGGAACGTTCCTACCCGTCTGGTAGGCAATGAACTGGTATTTGGGCGGGAAATGCCGGTTTGGAAGCGTGGAATGGATATCTTGTTTGCAACCATGGGGATATTATTTTTATTTCCTTTTTTATTACTGGTAGCCATTTTTATTAAGGTTGTTTCCCCAGGGCCGGTTCTTTTTATGCAGGAACGCGTTGGATACGGCGGGAAAATTTTTACCTTGTTCAAGCTGCGGACAATGGCACATAATACGGATACCACGATACATAAGGAATATCTCGCAAAGTTGATCAACGCAGATGAAAATGATCGCGAGCCGGCTTCAACAAAGGTCATGAAAAAAATCGAAAATGATTCCCGGGTGATTCCATTCGGCAATATATTGAGAAGCTCCGGTATAGATGAACTGCCGCAGCTCATCAATGTTCTGCTGGGAGACATGAGTTTGGTCGGACCCAGACCGCCGATTCCATATGAAGTCGATCAATACAAAAATTGGTTCAGCCGGCGTTTCGATATTGTTCCGGGCCTTACCGGACTCTGGCAGGTCAGCGGGAAAAACAAGCTTACCTTCCATGAAATGATCCGGCTGGATATTCAATATATCCGGAGCCTGTCATTCTTGCTGGACTTGAAGATATTGTTCTTAACCCCGGTTGCCATAATCGATATGGTAAAAGACAGCTATAAAAAATAACCGGTGCATTTTTTCATTCCCGGAGGTGACAGATGAAAAAAATCGTTATTAAAACCGGACGGCCGCATGCTTTCCATAAAATGGCTACCCGGCTTCAAAAGATTTTTCCTGAATGTGAAATCTGCATATCCGAAGTAAATCATAATGCAGATGATCCCTCACAGGATGATGGCTTGATCGATAAACATGGTTTTCAAAATAAAGGAGCGACCGATGGCAAGAATTCTAATCGCAGATGATGACCTGATGATGCGCGAACTCCTGTCGGCTTTGCTCGTAAGCACAGGACATGAGGTCACGGCTGTCGTAAATGGTTACGAAGCATTGAGGCTGTTTTCTGAAAAACCCTTTGACCTCGTTACCACGGATTGCAACATGCCGGTGATGGATGGATCGATTCTGGCCAAACGAATCAAGCAGAAATCACCCCTTACGCCGGTGATTATGATTACGGGTGAAGCAATTAATGCCGAATATCGGCAGAACAAGTGCAAACATGTCGATTTAATAGTATCCAAACCGTTTACGCGCAAAGCGATTAACCAGGCTGTAACCGGATTGATGGGCTCCCCATCTTCCGGTCAAAAAGTGGAAATGCATAAAGCGAACAGGGAGTTGGAAAAAAATTATCTTCCGCCGGTATTGGAGAAGCAGGATGGCGTTGGGATGCAGCAATTTCAGACAGGCAGGCGGCAACTATAATGAAACAGTGGTAATACGGGGGATTTCATGCTCTCCGGGAATCGCCATCGGCATCATTACGCCGGTTGAACCCGCAAAGCTGCATTCGATACCGGATCATAAAGCCATTGACAGGGATGCTGAAGAAGCCGTTTTCCAGGTGGCCGTTACCATGGCGAAACAGGAATTACGATCAAGCCGGGAACGCATGAGTACCCATCTGCCCCGCGAGGTTCTGGCTCTGTTTGATGTTTATATATTGATGCTCGATTCCGGCAAGCTGAATTCGGAAACAATCGCACGGATTCGCGCCGGACAATGGGCGCGGGATGCGCTGAGTGACAGTATTCGGGAACTGGTGCGGGTTTTTGAGCGGATTGAAGACCCTTATATCGCCGCAAAAGCGGAAGATATCCGCAATGTCGGGCGGCATATTCTGAGTCATTTGCAGAGAGAAGCACCGGCCGCGGGAAGCTATCCCAAACGGTGCATTCTGGCGGGTACGGAACTCAGTCTGGCTGAAATTTCCAGTGTTCCGCGGGACTTGTTGGCCGGCATCATCTGCCGAAACGGATCGGCTTTATCTCATATTGCAATCATGGCCCGGGCACTTGGAATTCCCGCCGTCATGGGGTTGACCGATCTATCGATGGATGATTTGGAGGGCTGCAACGTGGTTGTCGACGGGAATCAGGGAAGTATCTATATTAACCCATCACCTTCGGATCTGGTTGAATTCGAGCAATGCCTATTGGAAGGGCAGGCTATGTCCGCGCAACTTGAAATGTTGAGCGATCTGCCTGCCGAAACTACGGACGGTGTCCGGATTCCACTGCTTGTGAATATCGGAATCGGCGCCGATGATTTGTCGATAACCGCCCCGAAGTATGAGGGGGTGGGTCTCTATCGAACGGAATTTTTTTTTATATCACGCAAAACGCTTCCCACGGAAGATGAGCAGTATCGACTATACCGCAATCTGCTTCAAACATTTTTACCCAAGCCGGTGATCATTCGAACGCTTGATACGGGCGCCGATAAAGCCCTGCCATTTTTTTCCATCAATGAAGCCAATCCGTTTCTTGGCTGGCGAGGAATCCGCTTTACGCTCGATCATCCCGAAATCTTTCTGACCCAGCTTCGGGCTTTGCTTCGAGCCAATTTCGGGCTTGACAATCTGCAAGTCATTTTCCCCATGATCAGCAGGGTAAGTGAGATTGATGAAACGGTTGATCTGATAGAGAGAGCCTATCAGGAGTTGATGGCGGAAGGCCATACCGCAACAAAGCCTCAATTGGGTGCCATGATTGAAGTGCCTTCGGCCGTCTATTCCATTGCCGCTCTGTCGGAACGGGTGGATTTTTTTTCCATCGGAACGAACGACCTTACCCAGTATCTTTTGGCTGTGGATAGAAACAATCCGCGCGTTCAGGGCTTTTACGACAACCTCCATCCAGCCGTAATCCATGTCATCCATGATATCGTCGCGAGAGCGCATTGCCAAAAAAAAACCGTCGGTGTATGCGGTGAAATGGCAGGTGATCCGGCATCCGCTCTTTTGTTGCTGGGCATGGGAGTCGATTCGCTGAGTATGAATCCCTCCTCCCTTGCGCGTGTCAAATGGACCATCCGGAGCTTTACCAAGCAACAGGCTCAAGTGATTTCCGGACAGGCGCTTACTGTAGAGAATGAAACCGGCATTGTCGATCTGCTCAACAACGCCCTTCTCGAAGCAGGGTTGGGTGTATTGATACGGGGCGGGCCATGTGTTTATCCGGATCTTCGCCATTGAATAGGGGGAAGAGAAATATCATACCTTTTTTCCTGCAGGGCCATTTTCCGGGTGGCCTGCTTGATCTTACCCGGATCATCCAGATAGTAATGTTGAATTGGTTTCAGGCTTTCATCCAGTTCGTAGATCAGTGGAATTCCCATGGGAATATCGATATCCATTATATCGAAATCCGATACACTGTCGAGATATTTGATCAGAGCCCGGATGGTGTTTCCGTGAGCGGCGATGATGACCCGTTGATCTGAGAGAATCAGCGGCGCTATGACCCCGTGCCAGTAAGGGAGAATCCGCTCCATCGTATCTTTCAGGCTTTCCGTCAATGGAATATCTTTGCTGTCGAGGTCTTTATACATGGGGTTATTGCCTGCGTATCGTTGATCCGTTTTTTTCAGTTTTGGCGGCCGGATATCAAAACTTCTTCTCCATTTCAGGACCTTTGCCTCACCATATTTTGCAGCCGTTTCCGTCTTGTTCAGACCTTGCAGGGCGCCATAGTGCCGTTCATTCAATCGCCATGAGATGGTAACCGGTAACCACATAAGATCCATCTCATCCTTGACGATCCACAGGGTCCGGATCGCCCGTTTGAGCACGGAGGCAAAGGCCGCATTAAAGGAGTATCCCACCTTTTTCAAGATTTTTCCGGCCTGCTTTGCTTCCTGAATTCCTTTTTCCGAGAGGTCCGCGTCCGCCCATCCGGTGAAACGGTTCTCTTGGTTATAAATACTCTCACCATGTCTAAGGAGTACCAGACTTGTCATTACGGCACCTCAATGATTCTGAAAGGAATGGATTACTGCCGAACCGGTCCGCAGCTCCTGCGAACCCTGAGAAAATCATCGGCAGGCGGTTCTTCTTTTTGTGTTTGCGGACATTTGCTGCTTTTTATGCTTTTTTATAAGTTCAATCTTTGTGCCAGGTTTCCAACATTCAGGGTCACGAGCTTGTCCTCAGACAAACCTTTCGATGACGTCTGCTATTCCCCAAAACCGGTTGCGTCCCGGTATGGAATTGATCATCGCGGAGTTCACTCCGGATACTGACCGGGAAGGAGGTCCCGTCAATCTGCATGAGGTGATCCGGGTGATAAAACATGCTGCCTGATAATACGGTGCGGAAACCTTACCATACTCAACCCGAAACAGAATGTATTGTTTGGATCCATCTTTTGACCACGCCAATACTGTCTATGCCAAAATGGCGTTTATCAGATGTAGTATTCGGATTCAAAGACGTTATTGTATAGGGGTGTTCCAAATCGGAATACGAAAAGGGTTGATCCATATCAAACCCGTTATCGCAAAAAAAATCAGTAGTATCATAACACTGCCGTGCGTGATGGAAACCTGGCACAAAGATTGAAATATAAAAAGTATCGATTCCCATATACAATATAACTGCCGGTTTTAGAGAAGGGATGAATCCTGAGACCGACAAGGATTTACGGAAAGGAGGCACATGATGACCAATAAATTAGCAGAATCAAAGACGATTGAGCAATTGATGGCTGAGGCCGATCAACTCATATCCCAATTGGATTCCGATTGCATTGACAACATGAAGGAAGAACATCGCTTGCAGTTTGAAATACATGCTCAAAATTTGAAAAATATCAAATCCAGGGTTCAGGGTAGGATTACGAAAAAAGGAAAATCAAAACAAGATGCCGGTGCCGAAGGCATGCATGAGGCAATATTGGATATTGTGAAGGCCATGGGGAACCTGAAACATGACCTCACCTGATGACCGTTAATGAACACCGCTCCATGAATCATTGTAAGACTACCGTGTTCACGAATCCTGTTTTCTCTTCATAATAGGCTGTATCCGGCGGTTTCGGCTGCTGCCTGATCAAAAGTTACCGTTTCCATGCAGCCATTTTCCGTATTAATCCGGGATAAAAGGCAGTCGGCAAAATCAACTTTATTGTTCAGTTTGAATTCTTGAAGTGCCCTCCAAACAATATCGATCATATGGATTTTAAACTGTTCCGTATTTAAAATTTTTTCTAAAATTTCAGCTATCAGCGATTTCTTTACATCATAAAGTCTTTCAAGAACCCATACGGTTTCGCATAAAACGATATGATTGATGAAGGCAGGATCTGTTTCACTGCATTTGTTTTCTATTAATTCGGTCGCGATCCTGGTTTGATCCGGATCATCCTGGGCGAGGTAACGCACCAAGACATTTGTATCGATTCCAATCATATCTTGCTTCCACCAGCCTGAATCGCTTCATTCATATCACTTATTGAGATCGGTTTTTGGGGTTTTGGTACGATTCCTTTAAGCTCTCTTACGTTTGTTTTAACCGGCAAAAATGTCACTGTTCCGGTAGAATTATCGATAAAAAAATGAATCCTGTCGCCTGCCTGGATTTTAAGTTGATCCCGGATGTCTTTGGGGATCGTAATTTGACCTTTGCTTGTAACCGTTGCGGTAATCATATAAGTCTCCTTACCAAATAGCGATGTCCTTACAATAGGGTAAGGTGTTTGATTTGTCAAATATTTATTCATACGGTCTTGTTGCGAAAGGGATCTCCCTTGAAATCGTTTTAGAATGAACACCGCTTCATGAATAATTTTAAGACTGCGTCGTTCAAACTCGCGGATAAGGGAAACTGCCCCCTTATCCGCTCAGACAGTGAACGACTTCGCTATAAAATCATTCATTGCGCTATTTCCCGGAAAATATCCTCATTTCCGGTTTCATCAATTTGGAAAAAATTATCGCGCTGAGGTTCATAAGATGCTGTGAAATATAACAAAGGGATAGTAATCGTGGTGATTACCGATCCTGGGGAAAAATCGTAGCCAGGTAGGGTGTGCTTTCAAGCGCACCGATTGATCTGATTTCAACCTCTTAAGATGCGCTTAAAAGCGCATCCTACAAGGCTTCGCTATAAAATCATTCATTCCGCTTTTGCCATGGAACAGAACAAGCTGTGGATGATGCGGGGTATTTTTTATAGTATTTAAAATTGCAACAAAAGATTGACACCTCTATGATAAATTCGTAATCATTCAGACCATGCTACCATGACACCACAACCTATAGCCTATAGAATAGAGGTGGACAATGGCTGAACCGTTTATCATCCCAGCAGAAACTTTTTTTAAAACTGTTACGGTCCAAGATCAACTGGACAAAATTTTTGATATTCTTTCTGGTCGAGGATTCTGGTATGAAAATGCAAGTGCTCTTTTTGCCTTGGCCGGTGTTCTGCTTATGGCCCTGGTAAACATGTTTATTAATGAACGAAAACTGAGGGCTGAAAACCAACGCCAGAGTCAATTCCAGGCAAAATTACAACTTGAAAAAAAACAGAAAAATTTTAGTGAACTAGTGGGGCTCAGAAAAACATTTATTCATTTATATCGCAATCAGCTATTATTACAGGAACATATTTTTGCCAATCGTATAGGAAAGGATTTAGAAATATTTCCAACAAATACAGATCAGGAAACCACTGATATGATAGAATTGATGCAAAAAAATGCCAATGACCTAAGTGAAAGAAGATATGAGCTCGACAAACAATTTTATCAAGCATTAGAAACTCTTATTTTATTAGACCCAAACCCTGTCACAGTGGGAAAATTGGAAAAACTTGCACCTACAGGTGATTTTAAATCTTTTTCCGATCATAAGATAAACAACAAAGAGGATTTTCTAAAATATTTTCGCAATTACCAAATTAAAATAGACCAATTCATTAAAGACAAATTCACTCAACCCATGGATGATTTTATCGATTATTACCGCGGTGTACTCCGGATAGAATCTAAGAACCTCCAAAATAAACAGTAATAACCACTCGAAATGCGTTCCAGATTTTTATCCAACTCCAATAAAGCAAACTAAAGCAGCACCCTAAACCGGAAAGGGAAACGAACGGGTCAAGGTTTCAGGGGAGATTTTTGGGGCTGGGATATCTCTAAATAAAGGTCGATAAGTACAATGACTCATAAATAGAAAAAGGTTCAGATTTATCACCTTGCCAACGATTACCTTGCTACCAGTTTAAACAACGAAAGATTCTGAATGGGGATATTCCCCGGTTTTAGCGCAATGAATGATTTTATAGCGAAGTCGTTCACTGTCTGAATGAATTAGGGATCGTTGGCAAAAAACAGTTTTATTTCCCGGCTGCTGTTTGATTCCGATATTTGGGAAGCATTGAGAGCGTTCTTTAAATTTTACACCCCCTGTTTTTTGCTTACGAGCCCTTATTCATGAGTTTGAACGACGAAGTCTTAAAATTATTCATGGAGCGGGGCTGGTGTGTGGTTATGAAATTTACACCCCCCTGTGTCCCCCCTCAAAAAGGGGGGAATTTTGATGTCAGATGTCGCAACTCTGCAAGGGCTGACTGGAGAGTTTGTACCGGCTTTTTCATGCCGAAAATTCCTTTCTTGACACCCGGTTGTGAAAAGCTTTATGTAAAGAGCTTGTTTTTTTACAGGTGTATACGGGCTATGTTTCTGCGCTGTCGTGATCTTTCATTCTGGATGAATCACCATATGAACACGTTGTTGTTTCTGGGAAATTGCGCGGAATCCGGCTTTTTAATAGGGTTATTATTTTATCAAAGGAGAGCGACATGAAAGATGTGGTGATTGTTTCGGCCTGCCGGACGGCGATTGGTACATTTGGCGGAACCTTGAAGGATGTGATCGCGGCGGATATTGCAAAGGTTACGATGAAAGGCGCGATTGAACGGGCGGGTATCGATCCGGACCTGATTGACGATGTGCGGTATGGATGCTGTCTGGAGCCTGCGGATACCTTGAATGTGGCCAGGGTCGCCGCACTGCTGGCCGGGATTCCGGAATCCAAGACAGCCGTGACCATCAATCGGGTATGCATTTCCGGTATGGAAGCCGCCATATCCGGCATGGCGATGATCCAGGCCGGCATGGCGGATGTCATCCTTGCAGGCGGCGTGGAGCATATGTCCGGTGTGGCGTATACGGTTCCTTCCGCCAGATGGGGTGCAAGACTTCAGGATCAGACCATGGTCGATACCATGATCCGGGCGCTGCACTGCGGTTCCCATGTAATGCCCAATCCGGAAGACGGGCCGGTGAATGCAGAGGAGGCCCCGCTTTGTTATTTCAAGGGCAAGCCCTACATCATGGGACATACCGCCGAATTTATCGCCCAGCACTGGAAAATCAGCCGGGAGGAAATGGATGCGGTTGCCTTGCGCAGCCACAATGAGGCGGAACGGGCAAACAGCGACGGCTCGTTTGCCGATGAGATTGTTCCCCTTGAGGTTCCGCAGCGGAAAAAACCGCCGATTGTTTTTAAAAAAGATGAGCACTTCCGGCCCGGGCTGACCCTTGAAAATCTTCAATCCCTTCCTCCTGCTTTTATACCCAAGACCGGCAAGGTCACAGCCGGCAACTCGAGCGGTTTGAACGACGGGTCCACCGGGATGATTCTGATGTCTGCGGATAAAGCCAAAGAACTGGGACTCAAACCGCTTGCCAGGATCGTGGCAACCGGTATGGGTGGATGTCATCCTTCCGTTATGGGTGTTTCACCGGTGCCTGCCGTGAAACAGCTCATGCAACGCAGCGGATTGAAAATCAAAGACTTCGAGCTGGTTGAGGTGAACGAGGCGTTCGCCGCCCAGTATATCGGATGTGAAAAGGAACTGGGCCTGAACCGGGAAATCACCAATGTCAATGGTTCCGGCATCGGTCTGGGGCACCCGGTGGGATCGACCGGCGCAAGGATCATGACCACACTGATGTATGCCCTGAAAAACCGCGGAAAATCCCTTGGGCTTGCCACGCTTTGCGGCGGCGGCGGTGTTTCCATGGCATGCGCCATTGAAATTCTGTAGCCTCGATTATTCTCATCCGGTTCTTTCCTGAATCAGACATAAAGCGGCCGTGACCGATACCGGCCGCTTTATGCTTTTAAAAAATACTGCAAAATTGCATAGTTATTTCTACTTGACAATCCGAAAATAAAAAAATAGAGTGCGGCAGATCAGAAATCGTTCCAAAGTAGATAACTCAGTTCTGCTGAAATATGGTTTTTTCATCCTTCTGCACCATCTCCGGTTCCTGCCCTGCGCTCAACCACACTTGCAGCAGCGATTCCTGAATAGCGTTTCCGCGCTGAATGGACGGATGCAAGGTTTTCCCTCAATCCGTTCAACGGCGGAACGGCTGTTTTTCTGTTGGTCGTCATAAGCTGTTTGAAATGATAATAAAATGGGCTTTTAAAAGTTTTTTAATTTAGAAGCGCCGGTGGCGGGTCATGGCGGAATTCAAAAAAACACATCCATATCGGAAACTGGAAGAAAGCATTGAAAGCCTGCTGTGCTGTC
The DNA here is from genome assembly GCA_003599865.1 of Desulfobacteraceae bacterium. Taxonomy (GTDB): domain Bacteria; phylum Desulfobacterota; class Desulfobacteria; order Desulfobacterales; family SURF-7; genus QZKS01. The sequence goes on along the minus strand of QZKS01000046.1, from coordinate 8,891 downwards.
CGGAACCGGAGAGCATGGAAAGCCTGTCGCCGAAACAGCGCCGTAAGGTAATGCAGACGATCCGGTCCAACCTGCTTGCCGTAAAAAATCTTGTCAAGGAACTGGTGTCTGAAAAGTCCGGTCCGGAAACATCATGCAGCCGGTATCCGGACCTGTTTGACATGGCGCCGGTGGCTTTTGTCACCCTGGATGCAAACGGGCGGATTGCCGGAATCAATCTTGCCGGTTGCGAACTGCTCAATATGGATCGGCAAGAGTTGATCGGCCGATCCTTTGCGGATTTTGTTCATCCGGAAGATCATCACCTTTTTGAGCGGCATGTCAGTGAATGTCTGGTGAACGGCGCGGAAAAAACATGCCGGGTTGAACTGTTGGCGGATGCGGCGAAAGGGACGCTGCCGGTCCGCCTGAAAAGTATCGGCATGAAGGGTGAAAACGGTCAGCCTGATCTTCTCCGGGTCGCCATTATTGACCTGTCGGAATACCGGCAGACGGAAAAACAGCTGAAAGAGGTTCTGGAAAAGTATCAGGCCGGCATGGACAATATTGAGGATGGGTACTATGAGGTTGATTTAAAAGGTAATTTTATCTTTGTCAACCAGTCCCTGTGTGATCATTTCGGTTATCCCCGTGAATCATTGATTGGAATGAACTATCGGCAGTACACGGATACGGATACCGCCAAAGTGATGATGAAGGAGTTTAATCAGGTCTATGCCACCCATAAACCGGTAAAACGGTATGCGTTTCCGGTGATTGGAGGGGGTGGGGAAAAACGCTTTTCAGAAGGTTCCATATCCCTGATCCGGGATATGGCCGACAATGCCATCGGGTTTCGCGGCATCATACGGGATATCACCCAGCAGAAAACCTTAGAGGAAAAGGTTCAGCATGCCCTGAAAATGGAGGCAATCGGAACTCTTGCCGGCGGTATTGCCCATGACTTTAACAATATTCTGGGGGCAATTGTATTAAACACGGAATTGGCTCTGGATGATGTTCCGGTGGGAACGGAAATCGAGCATGCGCTGGATCAGGTGCTGAAGGCCAGTCAGCGGGCAAAGGAGCTGGTGGATCAGATTCTGACGTTCAGCAGAAATGCGGAGGTGGATCGGAAGAAGATCAAGATTGATTCGGTAATCCGGGATACGCTGAAAATGCTGCGGGCCATGCTGCCTTCCACCATTTTGATCCGCCGGGATATCGCGGCAAACAGCTGGACGGTCATGGCAAACCCGACACAGATTCAGCAGCTGGTGATCAATCTTTGCACCAATGCCGCCCATGCCATGCAGGAAAAAGGGGGTAATCTCCACATTTCTCTTCAGAATATCGTTCTGGAGCCAGAAGCTGCCCATGCCGCCGGGCTTTCTTCCGGCCGATATGTGGAACTTATTGTCTCGGATAACGGCCATGGCATCGCACCGGAACATCAGGAAAGAATTTTCGATCCGTTTTTCACGACCAAAAAAACCGGAGAAGGAACCGGTCTGGGGCTTTCCGTGGTGCATGGTATTGTTCTTAAGCACAGGGGAAACATAACGGTCAAGAGCATGCCGGGACAGGGGTCTTCTTTCCGGATTCTGCTGCCGGCCGTTAACGGGGATACCGACATTGTGCATTCTGAACAAAAGTTCATGGAAAATGGAAAAGGAAAAACCATTCTGTTTGTGGATGACGAAGAAGCGCTGATTGATGCGGGGCAGAGAATGCTCCGGCGGTTGGGATATCATGTCACTTCCACTTCCAATCCGGCAGAAGCCCTGATGATATTCCGCGAACAGCCGGAGTTTTTTGACCTGGTGATAACGGATATGACCATGCCCCACCAGACCGGTGCCGAGCTGGCCCGGAAGATGCTGGCCATCCGTCCGGACATTCCCATTGTTCTGTGCACGGGATTCAATGAAAAGGTGTCACCGGAAAAAGCAAGAAAACTGGGTATTCAGGGGTATATTATGAAACCCTATACCCAGCAGGAGGTGTCCAGGAAACTCCGGGAACTGATTACCCCTACCTGATTTTCAAGGTTCGCATGCGATTGATCGCTGATGCCAGCTCAAATATTCGAAACGCGGACAGATCCCCGGTGATCCAGGGCGGGAGGATGTCCAGACCATTTTCTTTCAGATCCTTCATGACCTTCTCCAGAACTTCCCGGAACGAACGTTTCCCATCCATATACCGAACCGCATACAGTATGGCATATCCGATAGACCTTGTCTGTGTTTCCTCGACGATCTGTTCAAGATCCCGGCAGTTGATGGTCTGCGTTCCGAAAAGAATCTCCCGCAGTCCTCTTGGTGCGATTTTCATTTTTCCGTTCTCCTGCAACGGATGGAAACTGTCTGCATCCGGGATGCGCTGCCGGATGACGCCGAACCGTTGTCCTCCTTCTTCCATCCGGTTGTCAGCGATTTCCCTGGCAATCTGTTGCGCTTTTCGGGTGACGTCTGCAGGGAGGTAACCGGTCATCCGGATAACATGATCCGCTACCGAAAAATAATCTCCGGAACCGCCCATCACCAGAATCGTCGAGATCCCTTTTTCCGAATATAGTTGCCGCACCTTATCAATAAAAGGTGTGATGGGTTCGTGCTTTTTCCGGACAAGCTGCTGCATCCGAAAATCACGAATCATAAAATTGGTGGCGGATGTGTCTTCATCCAGAAGCAGCACGGCTGCCCCGGCTTCAATGGCTTCCATGATGCTTGCCGCTTGGGAGGTGCTTCCGCTGGCGTTTCCGGTGGAGAACAATACCGTATCCTTTCCATAGGGCAGATTGCGGATAAACGGAGAGATATCCGTACACGCAATACTACGTCCGTCATAGGCCCTGATTTTGACGGCATTTTTCACGGTTACGGCAAGCTCTCTTCCATCGCCGGGCACATGGTTGTAAATTCCCAGTTCGATTGCCTTCAGCAGGGTGGATTTGCCATGATATCCACCGCCGACAATCAGGGAGATTCCTCTGGGAATTCCCATGCCGGTGATTTTTCCTTTATTGGGCAGATCCAGTTCAATCCTTAGCTTTTTCGGGGACCGGAATACGATTGCATGGCGTTGATCCATCGGCGAGGGATCGATTCCGCTGGCCCTGGGAAGTAAGGAACCATCGGCAATAAAGGAGATGAGATCCATATCCATCAGGCGCGATCTCAGAAAGTCGGAATCTTCCGCTGTTTCGATGTGCGCATAAACGGAATGTGGGTCAAGATTGCTGAAAACGAGCGAAGACCGGACAATATCGGGAAGCTCACGGAAAAACATTTCTTCGGCAACATCACCCAGGATGGTACGCCCGGATGCGGGCAGCCCCATAAAGAATCTTGCTTCTATAAAGGCCGGCCCGATGATCATGGAACTTCGCTCCAGGATTTCCTGCAATGGTCGGGCAATGGTGATCAGACCGGAATTTCCGATGCCGCGGCCGGAAGTTGATTTCTGCCGGCAGCATTGATGGAAACATCGGGTCAGGTAGTCACGGAGGGCGATACTTCGACTTGGATTTCCGGTGGTGTCCGGCGGGAATCCCGAATCGTTTCTTTCAACCTGAACCCGTATCCGGCTGGGGGTTGAGAATGGATCGCCCTGGACATGATCAATGATCAGGCGATAACCTTTACAGGTATATTCACCCTGTATTTTTTTATAGGCTTTATACCCTTTTCCATTGATTTGCCGGAGCACTTCCTGAAGATGCTGTTCCGGTTTCATGGCGGGACCTCCCTGAAGGTGTCGTCGCTCTTTCATTCTATGGGTTTTACGGCAGAAAGAGCGGCTGTTTTACTCCTGATCCGGATTTTTCATTCGCTGAATCTGCCGATTGTAAAAATCAATCACTTCTCTTCGGTTTAACATCCCGATAAGAATACCATGGTCATCTTCCTGCACCACCGGAAGGCTGTCAATATTTTTAATGGTAAATTTCTGAAGTGCCGTGTTCAAATCTTCCGAAGGCGTCGTTACAATGATGTCGGATGTCATGATATCCTTCATGACAACCAGAGATTCGATTTCCATGGAGAACAGCACACCCCGGATGTCGGTGCTGGAAAAGATCCCGGTCAGCCGGTCATAACGGTCCGTGACAGGAAAGTAATGCTGCTTTGTTTCGGAGAAAAATCGTTTGAAATCGGAAAAGGTCATATCTTCGGGTATGGTCTCGGTTTTTTTTACAAGATGCATCAGGTTCCTGATCTTCAGGGCCTGCAGGACGTCCACAAAGAATTCACCTGCGTGGGCAGGGGAGTTGATCTTGGATTTTACCTGCTTTTGATAGATGGACCATCTCTGGGAAAGAAGATAGGAGAGAGAGCAGACCAGCAGGCTGGGCAGCAGAAGGCGATAGGAGTTGGTCATCTCGCCTACAAAAATGATGGTTGAAATCGGCGTATTGGAAACCGCCGTAAAAAAACCCGCCATCCCGACGACGACAAAGGCGCCGGGCTCGGATACCACCTTCGGCATGATCTGATGAAACAGTTTTCCGACAACGCCGCCCATGGCGCCTCCGATGACTACCGAAGGGCCGAAGACGCCGCCGCTTCCGCCTGATCCGATGGAAAAGGATGTCGTTAAGATTTTTCCAAAGGCCAGAAAAAGCAGAAAGGATATGGTGGCCTGGTTGTGAAGGGCCATTTGAATGAATCCGTATCCAAATGCAAGGGTATGCGGCAGGAAGAATCCGATCATTCCGGTGATGAGCCCGCCGATAGCCGGTTTGATATGGTTTGGAATTTTCCACGCCCGAAAAAGGGAGGTGACGCCATAGAAGGTTTTGATATAAAGGACGCCTGTGATGACAAGCACGAATGCCAATACGGTATAAGGACCCAGCTCCAGAGGATTTTGAAACATGAAATCCGGAGATTGAAACAAGGAACCCCATCCGAATACAAGACAGAATATGCAATAAGCCACAACCGAGGAAATTCCGGCAGGGATGATGACTTCCGATTCAAATTCCGGATCGCGGTAAAGAACTTCGGCGGAAAAGAGGGCTCCGGCAAGGGGGGCCCGGAAGATACTGCCAACGCCGGCACCGATCCCGGCGGCAAGCATGATTCTTCTTTCCCGGTGAGATAATTTAAGCTTTGTTGCCAGAAACGATCCAAATCCTGCACCGATCTGTGCGATGGGACCTTCCCGTCCGCCGGAGCCGCCGGTTGTGAGTGTAACCGCCGATGCAATGGTTTTAATGATCGGCACACGTCCCCGGATGTATCCGCCTTTATGATGATAGGCATCGATCGCCGCGTCTGTGCCATGTCCTTCCGCTTCCGGGGCAAAGGTATAGACCAGCCATCCGCTGATGATCCCTCCCATGGCAGGAAGGAAAAGAAGCAGCCATCTGTTGAAGGGTGTTTCGGTCGGCGGAAGGAGGTGATGTTCTCCGGCCGGCGCCGGTGGCCGATAGCCTGCAATGGCATCCATAAAAAAATGGATACCAAGCCGGCAGAGATAGTGAAACACAACAGAGCCTAAACCGGCGATCACACCAATGAGAATAAAATACAGAAACCATTTACCGGCATAGGCGATCTGTCCAGGGCTTTTCCGATTAAAATATTGCGGAAAGCTTGATTTGATCCTTTTCAGAATGGCCATATGTCGCAACTGTTTTTGTGGGTTGGCAAAACGGCAACGATCTGTTGATCCGTATCGGCCGGATTATTTTTGTTCAGGAATGCGGGCCAATAATAATAAAACCCCACTCGAAAAGGGAGTGAGGTTTATTATGATAGGATTAACGATTCTCAACATGACATTCAGATACTTCCGGTCCTTTCCGGTTCGTTTTTGCAGGTTGCAAATCCGGAACGGACCCGCTGATTTCGCATACCGGCGAACAGGATTGAGATATCGGTAAACAGCACAATCGGATTGCTTATTTTTTCTTCTGTTTCTGTTGCCCTACACGGACCTTCTGTGTAGCGGCTTTTTCCTGTACATGCGTTTTGCGATTGAACGCACATCCGATTTTAGAACTGCCATCCACCCATCTCATCTGGACGGCCGGATTCGGATACACCATGCAGTTTTCATTGTTGTCAATCTTCAAACATCCCTTGCATCTTTCCGTAATATTTCCCATATTCCTAACCCTTGTTGATTCCTTAAAAAAAATGATAATAATATAATGGTAATTAAGGCACTAAAAATAATCCAGTTATAAAACCTTGTCAACCCTGATTTTTGAAATTTAAAATCAAATATTTGGCAGGGTCAATATTGTGGAACAAAAAAGATATCTTGATTTTCATGCGAATAGTTGGCAGTTTGATATTTTCCCGGTCACCGGTTTCATTGCATGAGAGATCGAATGACGGATATATACCATGGTAAGGTAATAAACACAAATGATTATTGATCAAGCAAAGGAAGTGTTAAGGATTGAGGCAGAGGGTGTTCTCAGCCTTGTCGATCGTCTGGACAATCGATTTGCTGAAATGGTGGAACTCATTTTTGGTTCAACCGGGAGATTGATTGTCAGCGGAATAGGAAAGTCCGGAATCGTCGGTCAGAAAATCGTTGCAACGCTCAACAGCACGGGAACACGGGCATTGTTTCTCCATCCTGTGGAGGCAATGCATGGTGACCTTGGTGTTGTCGGAAAAGATGACATTTTGCTGGCGTTATCCAATAGTGGTGAAACGGAAGAGTTGAATATTCTGGTTCCGGTGATTCGGCATATTGGCTGTAAAATCATCGCGTTTACCGGCAGAATGGATTCTTCGCTGGCCAAAATGAGTGATATTGTAATCGATGTCGGGGTTACGCGGGAAGCCTGCCCTCTTGGACTTGCACCCACAGCAAGCACCACGGCTGTTCTGGCAATGGGCGATGCACTGGCGGTTGTCCTGATCAACAAGAAAAAGTTTAAACAAAGTGATTTCAAAAAGATACACCCTGGAGGGGCGCTGGGGCAGAGGCTGTCGTTACAGGTATCGGATATCATGCTGCATGGAACCGATCTGCCGATTGTTCCGGAAGCATCAACGATCATGGAAACCTTGAAAGTCATGAATCGTTTTGAGTTGGGCGTGGCGCTGATTATTGACAACCGTCTTTCTCTGACCGGAATCATCACCGATGGAGATATCCGCCGGATCGTAATGGAAAAAGAGTCATTTCAACAATACCGGGTGGATGAACTGATGACGAAAAATCCGCAGACCATTCATCGGGAGTCGCCGGTGTATGATGCGCTGAACCTGATGGAACATTATCAGATTACGGTATTGCCTGTTATCAATCCTGCCGGCCAGGTCGAAGGCATGCTTCATTTGCATGATATCCTTGGCAAAGGCGCTTTTAAATTCAACGGTGCGCCGGAATAAAAGAAGAAAGGCAGGAATGCCTTGCTTATCCTATTGACTTTTCAGATGATATTGGTGTATTGTTAGTCCGATCCATCTGACTGGGTTACTTACCGAAAGTCACCCTGCCGTTATTGTCACAATCCAAATGAAAATTGAGGTATATATGGAATTTGATTCAATTGATACCAGAATAATCACTCTTGGTGAAGCCAGGATACCTTCCCCTGTTAACAGTGAAGAAAAACTCTCGAAAGATTATTTTATTTCCGATGATGAAAGGGTTTTAATTGATGTCAATGCTGCAAAGCTTCGAAACCTTTTTGCGGATGGAAAGGAAATACCTTCTTTTGAAACCGCGGGTCCCCGAAGCAAAATCTATTTTGATCCCAGCAAGGTCAGGTGTGCGCTGGTTACTTGCGGAGGACTCTGCCCGGGACTGAATGATATTATCCGGGCAATCGTCCTTGAGCTTTATTATCGATACGGTGTCCGGAATATTTATGGTATTCGCTACGGTTTGCGGGGGTTTATTCCCAAATATGGGTATGATGTGGAAAAGCTGACGCCGACAGCTGTCAGCGGTATTCTGGATATGGGGGGCTCCATACTGGGATCTTCCAGGGGAGAGCAGAATATTGATGAGGTTGTCGATTGTCTGGAGAGGATGAATATCGGAATCCTCTTTATGATCGGAGGTGACGGTACCCTGATGGCAGCCAAAAAGATTGCAGATACCATTCTGGATCGGAAAATCAAGATCAGCGTTGTCGGGATTCCCAAGACAATTGACAATGATATTTATATGGTTGCCCGCTCCTTTGGTTTTGATACGGCGGTCGATGTGGCAACCCAGTCGATCAAGGGGGCACACAATGAGGCGGAGAGCTATCCCAATGGAATCGGGTTGATCAAGCTGATGGGGAGGCATTCCGGTTTCATCGCAACCACTGCGGTACTGGCCCAGCAGGAAGTGAATTTTGTGCTGATTCCTGAAGTTGACTTCGACCTGGAAGGCCCAAAAGCCCTGCTGGCAAAGCTGGAGAAAAGGCTGAAAGACAGGAATCATGCGGTTATCGTTGTTGCGGAAGGCGCCGGCCAGAAATTTTTTGAGGCTGCAGAAGAACGGGATGCCTCAGGCAATATTCGTCTGAAAGATATCGGTCTGTATCTGAAGACCAAAATAACGGAATACTTTCAAGCCCGAAATATTGATATTTCACTGAAATACATCGATCCCAGCTATATGATCCGGAGCCTTCCGGCCAATGCGAATGACAGCGTATTCTGCGGGTTTCTGGGGCGGGATGCCGTACATGCCGGCATGGCCGGAAAAACAAAACTGATCGTCGGTCACTGGAACAATCATTTTGTCCATATCCCGATCGATACTTCAGCAGGAAAGCGCAAGCAGGTTGATCCCAACGGGAAACTATGGCAGACCGTACTCGATTCAACCGGACAGGGCTCGCTTGCCAATGAATAACAAACAGAGGCATTGATTTTTTTGAACCATTTAAGGTTTCGGAGAATGATCATATAAAATATTTTTAATCACCAGCGCAT
>QZKS01000080.1 GCA_003599865.1 Desulfobacteraceae bacterium | reverse complement strand
CTTCGGTAGCAACCACAATGAATAATCTTGCTGCTGTTTATGAAGCCTTGGGTCATCATCAAAAAGCGTTAGAGCTATATGAACGCAGCCTTCATATTTTACGCAATGCGCTTGGTCCTGAGCACCCTTCAGTAGCAACCACAATGAATAATCTTGCAGCTGTTTATGAAGCCTTGGGTCATTATCAAAAAGCGTTAGAGCTATACGAACACAGCCTTCATATTTCACGCAATGCGCTTGGTCCTGAGCATCTTTCGGTAGCAACCACAATGAATAACCTTGCAGCTGTTTATGAAGCCTCGGGTCATTATCAAAAAGCGTTAGAACTATATGAACATGCACATCATATAGTAAGCAGGTCTTTGGGGTATGCCCACCCAGATGTTGCCCGGATCTTAAATAACCTTGCAGGGATTTACATTAAGATAGGGCGAACTGATGAAGCAAGGACTAATTATCAAAAGGCTCTAACAATAATGGAAACTGTTTTTGGGAAAAAGAATAAATATTCTAAGATAGTAAGGGAAAGTTTAAGCGATTTAGAACATAAATCTAATCGGCAAGCCGAACAAGGCGCTTCAGCGGACGCAAAAAAGATGCGCCGCTGAGCTTTTCGTTGGCCCCCTCGTTAAATTCACAAAAAATATTGACAATATGTAGCCTTTGGGATACAGTTTGGCTATGATTGAAATTCGCAAGACAGAAACTTTCGCCAATTGGATTGCTGAATTGAATGATATTCGTGCACGTGCCCGTATACTTGTCCGGATAGAGCGACTGGCGGCCGATAACCCTGGTGATGTCAAGCCGGTTGGCGAAGGTATTTCAGAATTGCGTGTTGATTATGGCCCCGGATATCGTGTGTATTATAAAAAACATGGACGTAAGTTGATAATTCTTTTAGCAGGTGGTGATAAACGCACTCAGGCAAAAGATATAAAAACCGCTTTACGTCTGGCAAAGAACTTATAGGAGACAATTATGGCTAAAACCATTACAACCCGATACGATGTTGCAGAACATCTTCGAACTCCTGAGGAGATGGCTGCGTATTTAGAAGCTTGCATTGAGGAGGCAAATGGCGATGCTGCCCTTATTGCTAAAGCTCTGGGAGATATCGCACGGGCCAAAGGCATGTCTCAAGTGGCACGTGATGCCGGTTTGTCTCGTGAAAGTCTTTACAAGGCCCTCTCAGGAGAAAGAAGTCCAAATTTTGATACAATTCTTAAAGTTATAAGTGCGCTTGGTATAAAACTGCACGCGGAAGCAGTTCATGCAAATAGATCAATAGCCCAACCATAGCATTAAAGAGCGTCGGCAAAAAGCCGCCGCGCCTTATACTGTGGCCGTTAAGGCTCTCGGACGGAAACAGCAGTATTTTTTAAAGCTGATTTTATGAATTTTTTATCAAATGTCACAAAAGCTTCTGTGTCCTTTGATTGCGCTAAATGAATGGCATCGGCAAAATCCATTCCATTCTGATGCCATTCAATTGCATCGGCAATGACATCCGGATCGTGCAATTGGACATTTGATAGCCCAAATAAGGATTGAAAAGCGTTCATGATTTCAGATTGGTTGAAGTGATATGCATAACGGAGGACCCACTCACATTCTAAAATTACAGATGTTGTAATCATTATATTTTCATTTTCGAATAGTGCTTTCGCTCTTTTAAATTGTGGTTTATCATCACCGGTCAGCAAGCGAACAATAATGTTGGTGTCTACTGAAATCATTATTTATGCTCCAGGGCGCCTTTTTTTATCGCTTCTTCCATTTCATCAACTGAAACTGGTTTCCCTGAATATTTCAAAATTCCAGCCACTTGTTCGAGTTGGGTATGTTTGAAAGAGCGGGAAGGCTTTAACAGAATGCCGTCACCCGTATCAATTACGGACAACTTTTGACCGGCATTCCAATTATATCGAGATCTTAATATTTTCGGTATAATCACTTGCCCTTTGCTGGATAATCTGGTTGTTTGCATGGCATCCTCCAAAACATAAGTAAGATTTATGTAAGAGCATAAGTGCTTGTTTGGAAAAGGTCAATAAAAAATTGCCCTGACCACGCCATTCACAAAGGACTCGCAGGGGCCGGCCGCCTTGGGCGTTTCGGACCGGTTGCCGCCTGGCCCATGAATTCGGGTATTGCACGTCAGTACTGATGTAACTGGGAGTTGAAATGAAAAAATTTCTTATAATCATTGTAATTTGTATTGGCGCATATGCAGTTGTGTCCCGATATCCTGAACATTTTTCCACAGGCTCAATAAAAGCACTCCTTCCTTTTGCAAATACAGAGCTTTCCACAAGCGATCAAGCTCTAAAAAATTTTTTTAAAAATAAAATTAGCGGGGTTCAGGTTGGTGGGTCAGGAAAAGTTATCAAAATTCTACCGGATGATAATCAAGGTAGCAGGCACCAACGTTTTATTCTCGAATTGAACTCCAGCCAAACACTGCTGATCGCACACAACATCGATCTTGCTCCAAAAATTGAAAACCTGAAAGTCGATGATCATGTTAATTTTTATGGTCAATACGAGTGGAATTCAAATGGTGGTGTTATTCACTGGACTCACCATGACCCTAATGGGCAGCATGAAGAGGGTTGGTTAAATCATGGCGGGGAAATGTATCAATAAACTCTCAAAAACGTGTTACCAGGCAGTATAGCCGACATCCAGGGCGGGCGCATTTTTGAAAGTTCGTTTGAAATTGGAATTAATCGTTTATTAAAAGCGTTAGTGGAAGCCCTGGCTGCTCGCTGACCGCCGTCATTCTGCACAAAAAATGGACCTCTTCAAGTCCCTTGACAATTAATTACAATATAATTATAGATTAATTATGAAAAAATTGATTTTTGAATGGGATGACAAGAAAAATTCATCAAATATACGCAAACATGGTGTTTCCTTTGAAGAGGCGCAGACTGTCTTTTTTGATGAAAATGCCATTGAATTTGATGATCCGGACCATTCCATCCAAGAGGAACGGTTCATTCTTTTAGGCCTTTGTCAAAGCCTTAAGGTTTTAGTTGTTTGCCATTGTTATCGAAGCCAAGATTTAAAAATACATATAATTTCGGCAAGGAAAGCAACTAAAAAGGAGCAAGGCGCTTATTTTAGGAGGTAATGATGCGAAAAGAATATGATTTTGACAAAATGAAAGGGCGGCGAAATCCTTTTGCCAAACATTTAAAACAACAGGTAACCATCCGGATAGGCGTCGACGTTATTGATTATTTTAAAAATTTATCTGAAGAAACGGGCGTCCCGTACCAAAATTTAATCAACTTATATTTACGTGACTGTGTTCAGTCCAACCGAAAGCTTTCATTTAATTGGCATCAATAAAAAATGCACAACACCGCACTCCATAGGATGCCAAACTGCCGGCGCCTGTGAAAATACCGGTTCGAAACCTATACTATATAATTCAGTCGGTGAGAGAAATGAATGAAACTCAATGGAACATGAAACCAAATAAAGCAAAAGCAATAATGCTTGCTAAACGTCAACTACCTGAGTTTGTATTTGACGCAGTTAACTTGGAAGGGATTAATTTAACCTTACCGGAGATCCAAACATTACTGGATGGGATTACAGTTGGAGGACATAAATTATCCGACCAACAAATAGCATTGAACCAAGCCGATACATGGCGGGCGTTATTTGGGTTAATTGATAAAAATCAGTTTGAAATCACCTGTGAAAAAGTCTGTGCCCTACATCTCATAGCGGGTAAGGACGAGGCATTGGAGTGGGGGCAGTTTAGATCTGGTGGGGTTACTATAGCAGGGACAGACTATATGCCGCCACAGGCTGATTCGTTACCGGAGTTGTTTGAAAAAATGGTTAATGACTCATATAGTATACCCGATATTTACGATCGTGCTATCCATTTTTTTCTTACAATGGCGAGATGCCAATTTTTTTATGATGTTAATAAGCGTATGGGGCGTTTTATTATGAATGGGCTTTTGTTGAGTTGCGGATACCCTGCGATTAATCTTCCTGCGAAGAGACAATTAGAGTTTAATCAATTGATGCTCGATTTTTATGAAACTGGTAATCAGAAACCGATGAATACCTTTCTACGCTCCTGCTTAGATGAAAAGATTATAAAAATTATGAAAGAATCATGCGTCATAATATCATAATAAGGACCCAAAACCATGAAAAACCTCCTCACCATAATCGACTCCATGAACTGGGGCATCGTCGTCATACTCTGCCTTACCTTAGGCCTTGCCCCGTTTTCCCCGCCGCATATTGTGGAAAAGCTGTCCATGCTGTTCAAGGGAACACTGGTAAGGCCGATTGACTGGTTTGATCTGCTGCTGCATGGATTTCCCTGGATACTGCTGATCTTGACAATAATCGCATTGCTGGTAAAAAAGGATGAGGTCTATTCTGGATGCCGGATCGAGTCCGGCATGACGTGCCTGAATTGATGACGATTCCTATATTATTGCTTATGCTGACGATTTCCACTAAAGGATTCAGTATGAAGAAAAAAATGCAGCGAAAACCAAACCAGAAAAACACTTTCCAAGATACTGAACGAAAAAGGGCCTGTAACACCGGATATGGCCTTGCGACTGTCCAGAGCTTTTGGCTCGACACTTGAATTGTGCATGAATTTGCAAAAGAACTTTGATCTCTGGGAAGCGGAAAATTCATCCAGTGATTGGAAACAGGCTCGTCCTTTTTCGGAAAAAGTTTTGCATCCTGTCACCCTTTTTCCCGGTTTTCCGCCAGGCGGGTGAAGGGCAGTGTTACCTGTCATTAAAATATGGATTTAGTATGATGTCTCACTGGAATCACAGAGTTATAAAAAGACACGATAAAAAAGTCCATATCACCACTTTTCAAATTCATGAAGTCTATTACGATGATGATAACAAAATTGAAAGTTGGACCGCATCACCCGTTGAACCAATGGGGGAATCGATGGCTGAACTGAGAAAAGATCTCCAATATTTTGTTGAAGCTCTCGAAAAGCCCGTATTAGAAGAAAAAATTCAAAATGGGCAAGAGATCCTTGTTGAAATAAATCAAAGTGCCAGGTAACCATTCGCTTGTGGGGCCCAGGAAAAGCCGTTTGTTTTTCCTAAGGCCTTGGTTGACGAAATTTTAGAGTTTTTAAATCAGCCTGGGGTTATTGTCCCCCGGCCCTACAACTCAATCGTTCGGTGAAAGAATAATAATAAATTGGCTTTAAATCTGAAATGTTACATACTGGCAGGCCCCAATGGAGCAGGAAAAACCACTTTTGCAAATGAATTTCTGCCGATTGAAGCCGAGTGCCTGAATTTCATAAATGCTGATTTAATAGCTCAAGGCCTGTCACCTTTTCAGCCGGGAAAAATGGCTATTGAAGCCGGACGGCTAATGATTAAAAATATTGCCGAATGCACAAAAAAGAATGATTCATTTGCTTTTGAAACAACACTGAGCGGCAAAGGTTATGTTAAAAAAATTACTGAGTGGAAAAAAATGGGATATGAGATTATCATATACTTTTTAAAAATCCCCTCCGTGGATTTTGCAATTGAGCGCGTTAAATTGAGAGTCGCGCGTGGCGGGCACAATATTCCGGAAAGTGTGATCAGGAGGCGTTTTAAAAGAAGCTGGGAAAATTTCAATTTGCTATACAAACCATTAGCAGATTCATGGATTGTTTTTGATACCTCTGGCCACATTCCGGTAATTATTGATGAAAAAGGAAATGAATAAATATAATGAAAAAACATAGTAAATACGCCATTCTTGGGCTTAGAGCCTTACAAAGAGCCGCTGAAAAAGTTGCAGAAGATGCGCGAAGAAACAATTATAAAATACCCATCTGGAAAAACGGACAAATTGAATTTGAAATTCCAGCCGATATCACTCAACAAAAAAATACACATGGCACAAAAAAGCCGGGAAAGCTTTCATAGTCGGACACCTATCATGGCTTTTTTGTGTCAGGTCTTCTCGGCGTTAAATTTTTTTAAAAATCCAAAATCACATTATTTCAACCACAAGGACCCAAACCATGAAAAACCTCCTCACCATAATCGACTCCATGAACTGGGGCATTGTCGTCATACTCTGCCTTACCTTAGGCCTTGCCCCGTTTTCCCCACCGCATATTGTGGAAAAGCTGTCCATGCTGTTCAAGGGAACACTGGTAAGGCCGATTGACTGGTTTGATCTGTTGCTGCATGGATTTCCCTGGATACTGCTGATCTTGAAAATAATTGCAGTGCTGGTAAAAAAAGGATGAGGTCTGTTCCGGATGCCGGATCAGGTCCGGTATAACGAGGCGGGCAGGTGGGTTTGCTTTCAATGTAGAAGGAATTTGAGATGAACACTTTTTTGATCATTGCTGTTTCAATTCTTCTGGCCGTGTCGTTTCTCCTGGCTATTCTGCTTATTGTCTATTCGGGAAATCGAAGGAAGATAGAAAAGATCGTTCAGGAAAAATTTACAAAAGAAGAGCTGCTTTGCGTCAATACAAAGGCTGCTTTTCTTGGAATTCAATCCACAGGCGGCAGACAAATAAGAGGAAATGGCGCAATCGTGCTCACACGCGAGGCTTTATTTTTTATACGGGCGGTTCCCTGCAGGGAATATAAAATACCAATCCGTTCCATCAAAAGTGTAACCATGCCCAGATCATTCAACGGCAAGTCGGTACTGGTGCCCCTGTTATGTGTAACCTACGATATGGGAGAAGGGGAGGATTCCATGGCATGGGCCTTGACGGATGTTATGAAATGGAAAGCAGCCATTGAAAGGATGACAGGTTGACGCATGAATCATATGCTTCATTCAGGTCTGCATGGATTTCCCTTTTCCATTGTCGTTGAAAAACAAAGCTCTCCCAACCTCAGGAAAGACCGGTTTCCGCTCCGGCATGGGAAATATTCCGAAATCCGGACGCAGGATTTTGAATTCCGGTTTAACCTGAACGGCGAGATCAAGACCATCCGGGGGCTTTCTCCCCATTGGCCCCACCCGGCCGAAGAGCTGAAGCGGACCGACGGCAATGACTGGATGTATTATACGGTGGGCGACCAAAGCGGCGACCGCGGTATTATCTCGTGGCTCGGGGAATATTACCTGCCATGCCTTCCTTATCCAAGCAATTCCGTGTGGGAGGTCAATTATTTTGCCAATCCCGTGATTATGAATGCATTTTCCGCCTGGTCGCAGTTGTATGCGGATCTGTACATGGCCGGGAAGAATACCGGTCTGCATTCCCGGGCCGGAGAGCTGGTGGAACGAATCATGCTGAATAATGACAATGTGCTGCATGAACGGGCCAACCAACTGCATACCATTATCGGCGGACAGGTTTCGGTACTGCCGCCGGATACGCGGCATGTGGATTATGAGGTCATTCCGCTCATGATTGCGGACGGGTGCCTGTATCACTGCAAATTCTGCTGTGTGAAAACCGCCCGGAAATTTCAGACTCGATCCAAAGAAAACATATCAGAGCAGATCCGGCAGTTGAAATCCTTTTACGGCCGGAATATGGAAAATTATCACGCCCTGTTTCTGGGCAATCACGATGCGCTGGCATCCGGTGCGGAACTGATCTGTTTTGCCGCTGAAGAAGCCTCTGCCGCCTTTGGTTTTGGCAAACCGCAGGTTGGTACGCCGATGCTGTTTCTGTTTGGAAGCATCGATTCCCTGCTCAAGGCGGAAGACAGTTTGTTTGAACAATTGAGCCGACTGCCGTTTTACACCCATATCAACATCGGATTTGAGTCGGTTGATCAGTCGACACTGGAATTGATTGGTAAACCGGTGGATGCATCGACGGTCCTTGAGGCGTTCCGGAAGATGCAGCATATGAATTCCCTGCATACAAATATCGAAATTTCCGGTAATTTTTTGCTGGGCGAGCAGTTGTCCGGGGAGCATGACCGGTCCCTGGCGGAGTTGCTTTCCGAGGCGAAAGGTTCCTCCCATGCCAAAGGGACGGTGTACCTGTCTCCAATGCAGGACAACCCGAAGCGGCGTGAACTGCTGCCACGGTTTTATGAGATTAAAAGCCGGAGCAGGCTGCCGGTGTTTGTCTATCTGATTCAGCGGTTGTAGCGAGGTTTTCCGCAATACGGTATTTTCTTGTTTTGCATAAACCGTCCGGATTTGATATGGGAATAAGCAGATCCTGACGCTTATGCATACTGAAAATCAATAGTTCCTGTTTTGCACCATGATTCTTTTCCAATCCGCCTGCTTACCATACGATGCCTGATCCTCCATATCGAGAGGCATGATTCCGGATAGCGTCACTTTTAGCGGCATTTCCCTTATTTGCGAAGCAAGGGAATCCAGTCTTTTCAAAAGCTTCCGGATGCCGGATCCGGTCCGGCATGACGGAGGTGAGATTTTTTACGGTTTCATCAACAATGGTAAGGGTCATGAAATTTTTTCGAATTCTCATAGTTTTCCTCTTGACTGTGGTGGTGCTGACCGGTCAGACGGTCCTGGCGGATGAAAAAGATGAAGGGAATGAATCGTTTGCCAAAGAGGATAAACTGCTGATTGCCAATCTCGGCGGTTTTGCCGTTTTAACAACATGGGGGATCATGAGCTGGGATTATGGCGAAAGAAGCTCCCATACCCGTTCGGAAGGCTGGTTTGAACAGGACACAACAGAAGGCGGGGCGGACAAGGCGGCTCATTTTTATGCGAGCTATCTGACCTCTCACGGTATCGCAGCCCTTTGTGAATCCTGGGGCTATTCCATTCAGAAATCATCCTTATATGGCGCCTTGTCTTCCTTTGGCCTGATGAGTTTTATCGAGATCGGCGATTCTTTCAGTCATTACGGGTTGTCTTTTGAGGATTTTTTCATGAATACCCTTGGCTGTTATGCCGGATACCTGCTCTACCGGTATCCGGAGTATGGCCGGAAAATCGATTTCAGGATTGAATATTTACCGGATTTTTCAGCAGATGACATGTCAACCGATTATGAAAACATGAAGTTTCTGATGGCGGTTAAACTGGACGGGTTTGATGCGGTGGAAAACCGTTATCTGCAATTCCTGGAATATCATATCGGGTATTATGCCCGTGGTTATTCCGATGATAACAAAGAGAAAAACCGCCATTTTTATATGGGCATCGGCATCAATCTGTCCAAAGTGTTTTCCGACCTGTCTTTCCGGAAAACCGCAAAGGTTTTCAATTATTATCAGGTGCCTTTTACCTATGCGCCGCTTGCATGGGAACTGCCGGAATAGCTCCGGGAAGAATCAGCTTGACAGAAATACGGATGCGGCAATATATAAAAGGTCACTTTGTAAAGAGCCGGGACAACTAAAAAAAATGAGATGAGGAGAAAAAATGATTCTGTTAAACCCCAAAAAATATCAGGACAGAAATTACCCTGACGCGCGATCCAGAGAGATCATGCTGAAAACCATTGAATGGTTTGAAAACAAGGGACTGAAAAAGATGAAGGAAGATTACCGGTCTTGTCAGTTTACCTATGATTTCGCTGAATTTGTGAAAAAAGAACGGATTTTTGAAACCCTTTTCCTGCCCCAGGGATATGGTGAGAAAGACCAGTATTACAGCACTTACCGAATGTTTGAGTTTTCCGAAATCTGCGGTTTTTATGGAACCGCCTACTGGTACATGTATCATGTTTCCACACTCGGGCTGGACCCGGTTTTTCTGGGAGACAATGAAGAATTCAAGCACAAGGCCGTACAGAAATTGAGGGAAAACCCGCTCTGCGCATTCGGCCTGTCGGAAAAGGAACATGGGGCGGATATCTATTCATCCGACATGAAGCTGTATCCGCAGGCGGACGGTACCTACCTTGCCAACGGCTCCAAATATTATATTGGAAACGGCAATGAAGCGGGCATGGTATCCGTGTTCGGAAAAATCGCCGATACGGATGAGTATGTGTTTTTTATTGTGGATTCCAAACATGAGAAATACGAGTGCATCCAGAATGTCATCAATGCCCAGAATTTTGTTTCCGAGTTCGCCCTGCATGATTATCCCATCACCGATGCCGAGATCACCTCAAGGGGCAAGAAAGCCTGGGATGACATGCTCAACACCATCAATATCTGCAAGTTCAATATCGGGTCCGGCGCAACCGGTATTGTGACGCATTCTTTTTACGAAGCATTGAATCATGCAGCCCACCGGAACCTGTACGGCAAGTATGTCACGGAATTCCCCCATGTGAAGCGGCTTTTCCTGGACTCTTTCTGCCGTCTTGCCGCCATGAAGCTGTTCGGGCTCCGTGCAACCGATTATATGCGATGTGCATCTTCGGATGACAAACGATATCTCCTGTATAACCCCATCATGAAAATGAAGGTCGCCATTCAGGGAGAAGAGGTCCATGAGATGCTGTGGGACATCATTGCCGCCCGCGGTTTTGAAAAGGATATCTATTTTGAACAGGCCGTGGTTGAATTGCGGGGCTTCCCCAAACTGGAAGGCACCCGTCATGTGAACATGGCTTTGATTGCCAAACTGATCCCAAGCTACTTCTTCAACCCCAGAGAGTTCCCGGTGGTTCCAAGGCTCAATGGTGCGGAAAACGACGACTATCTTTTCCAGCAGGGACCGACAAAGGGATATGCCAAAATTCAGTTCCATGATTTCCGGAAGACATTTGCCACAAAAGACCTGCCGAACATCAATATGTTCAAGGAACAGATCAAGGTGTATGAGGAATTCCTGATGGCTTCCGGCATGGAGCTGGGAGATCAGATGCTCAATGATTTTGATTTTCTGCTGGCGGTCGGAGAGATCTTTACCCTGGTGGCCTATGCGCAATTGATCGTTGAGAGCGCTGCCATGGAAAAGATTGATGATGACCTCCTGGACCAGATCTTTGATTTCATGGTCCGGGATTTCTCCAAATATGCACTGGACATTTATTCCAAAAATTCCGCTACGGAAAAGCAGCAGGGAATCTGTCTGAAGATGATCAAAAAACCGGTGAAAAACATGGAGCGGTTCGAGAAGGTTCTGAAAGAGCATGTGTATTCGCTGGTGGACACCTATCACATGAACCCGTAGGATGGAATGAAACAGCCCATTGAAGTAACCGTCCGGGAGCTTGCCGACATTCTTGAAACCTATCTGGACGCGGATTCCCGCGTGAATTATGCGATCAAGATTGTCGGCCATCCCGGCATCGGCAAATCGGAAATTGTCAGGCAGGCGGCCCGGAAGAAAAACCATTACTTCATCGATACCCGGCTGGCATTTAAAGAAAATATCGATCTTGGGGGGTATCCGGTCCCGGACCATGCCGACCGGCGGATGATCTACTACCGGCCCAAGTTCATCCCTCCGGTGGAAATACCCGGTGAATATAACGGAATATTGTGGTTCCTGGACGAGGCCAACCGGGCTCACCCCACAGTGATCCAGACCCTGTTTCAGATTATCACGGAAAGACGATGCGGCGAGCATGAACTGCCGGATAAAACCGCCATTGTTCTTTCCGGGAATCTGGGTGAAATGGACCGGACTACGGTAACGGATTTTGAGGATTCGGCTCTGGATGGAAGGCTTGCCCTGTTTCACCTGAAACCCAACGCCCGGGACTGGCTTCAATGGGCGGACCAGGAGAAGATTCAACCCGCTGTCGTTCGATATATTTCCCTGTTTCCGGATAAATTATGGGATGAACGGAATATCAATCCCAATCCAAGGGGATGGCATCAGGTTTCACAGGCACTCAGGGCGTGTTATAAAATGGAACGGGAGGAGGACCTGTCCCGCCATCTGACGGACCATCCGGATTCATCACTCAAAAAGCTGATCTGCTCCCTGGTCGGTCTTGAGGCGGGAACGGATTTCCTGCTTCAATACATCACGCCGCGGGAACTGACAACCGCGGAAGTACTGGACGGCAGTCCGGATAAGCTGGAAAAACTGAAACAGAACCGGATACCGGCGGAAGATCTTCTCTGGGCGCTTTCCGGGGCGATCACACATCTGCGGGAGCTTGACGAAGATGCCCGGGAATCCCGCCGCAGAACAGATCTTCGCATGCTGGCGAATGTATTGCAGTTTATCGGATTTTCCAGGGCCGATGTTTCCATGTCTTTTTTCTACCTGCTGCTGAGAGACTGCGGCCTGTTTACTTCCATACCCGCTGCGCTGAAGGCCATTGAGAATCAAGGTGATTCCGACTATCTGTTGGCCAGGTTTGAGGATTGGATCAGACCGAAAGAGGACAGTGTTACGGAAACAAAAAATTCTCCCCTTTGAGGAATCGGCAGCCCAATGATGCCCAGGATGGAAAAAGTCCTTCGGATTTTGTGGGAACAAAGCCGCTTCGCATCCTATTTTTACCAGTCCGTACAATTCCAGGAAGAAAAAAAGATCCCCACACTGGCGCTTCATGTCACAGGCCATCGCTTATCCCTGCTGTTTAATCCGGAATTTCCGGACAGGATCATTCCGGAAGAACTGATCGGCCTGCTGATTCACGAGATGATGCATATTGTCCTGAACCATGATCATCGAAGCCTTCCGCATCATGATCCGGCTCTGCGCAACCTGGCTCAGGACATGGTAGTCAACAGCTATCTGATGGATCAAAAGGAAATGTTTTTTTCCAGAATGCATCAGGGAAGACGGGATCATCCCGATCTTCTCCTGCCGGCCGGACTTCCCAGGATACCCAGGGCATTTTTTCACGAATGCTGTGCAGGCAAAAAACAGGATACGACCTGGGAGAACCTGTATGCCTGGCTGGTAAAGAAGACAAATAAACATGCCGCAGATCAGGCAGAGGAAGCCGATTGGGAAGCGTATCGGCTGAATCCTTTTTCCCTGTCCGGGATGGCTGCGGAAGGCATCATGGAAACCGGTCCGGAAGGGCTTTCCTTTCATCATCCGGAAATGGAAAATCTGCCGACCGGCGTTCATCTGTTCGGAAACAGCGCCGACCGGACTTCCGTGGAAGCATTGAAAAATCGCATGATCCGCTATGCAAGCCGGGATGAGGACTGCCGGGACGAACGGTTTTTTCAATCCATTGCCGGCATGATCCAACAGATACAGCCAATCGAAAAATCATTCTCGCTCAAAACTCTCAAAGCGTTTCTGGAAAGTACTTCCCTGTCCGAAGAGTGGGCTTATACGGCAAGCCGGTTTGACCGGCGTTACTTTGCATCCGGACTGTATGCGCCCGGAAGGACATACCGGAAAAAAATGACGGTCACCGTTGCGGTGGATGTGTCCGGTTCCATGGTCATGCATCCGGAAAATCTTGAGGCCGCCTTTGGTGTGGTTGAAAGCCTCCTGAACCAATACAAGGTGTTTCTGCTTTGCATTGACGAAACCGTATTTGTTCCGTTCAGACAGAACAATACCCTGCAAAAAATCCGGGAAACCGGTACGAATTATCTATATCAGAAGGGCGACTGGCGGCATATCCGGACCGGGAGTTCCGGCACGACTTTTTTTTCACCGCTGTTTGACGGCTTCATGAAGGGGCATCATGAGCCCTTGGTCGTTATCACGGACGGGGATATTTTTGACCTGGACCGGTTGAAGCCCTATCCGCAAACCCTCTGGGTGATCCCCGAAGAGAAGGAAAAACCGTTTCATCCTCCTTTTGGAAAAGTGATGATGATGAAAACCGTGACCAATGGAAAACCATAATCCAATGAATAACGCCATCGATGCGGAAAAGATTTTTTGCCAAGGCCGCAAGGATCATCTGTTTAACCATGAAGACGGCCTGGATGCGCTGATTCAACTCCGCGCGTATGAATACATCTACCGTTCCGGGATCTACTGGCCGGCCTTCAATTTTCAAAAGGGTTTGGAGGCGCTCGTTTCCCTCAAGAGCGCAAGGCATATCTATTATGCCGGTCTGCATTGGAAGCAGTTTGATTTTTCAGAAGGAATGAAAGCCCTGGTAAAACTTCAAAACAGTGAGTTCCTGTTTTACGCAGGAACCCATTGGAGGATATTCGATACCGCAGAAGGTTCAAAAGCCCTGCTGGCCTGGAAGGACCTTCCCTTCATCTACAAAGCCGGAGCCATGTGGAAGGATTTTGATTACGACAATGGATGGCGGGAGCTGGAGCATCAGGTAAGGGAAGGGCGGAAATGGCGCGGAAAGGCTTTTGAGAATCAACGGTGGCGCCTTGCCCTGCACGCCATCTGGAAAGGAATATTGCAGGCTGTGTAGGTCGGATTACTTACAGGATGCGTTTTCCAAACAGGGAAACGGCAAGATCCACCGCTGTTTTGGCGGTCTGGTTGCAATGATCGATGATGGGATTGATTTCAACAATGTCCATGGAACATACCAGTCCTGAGTCGGCGATCACTTCCATCAGCAGATGGGCCTCCCGGTAGGTCAATCCTCCGGACACCGGTGTTCCGACACCCGGGACGGCAATGGGATCAAGACTGTCAATATCCAGACTTACATGAATCCGGGAAAGCCGGTTCAGCCGCATCAGGGCTTTTCTGGCAATCACATTCATTCCTTCTTCATCAATATCCCTCATGGTATACACGACGATCCCGCTTTTCTTCAGGTTTTCCCGCTCTTTTGGATCCAAGGAGCGGACGCCGATGAGTACGACATTTCCGGGCTTGATCTTGGGACCTTTCCTGCCGATATTGACCAGTTCCGGCAGTCCATTGCCGGATAGAACAGACAGGGACATCCCATGGATATTGCCGGAAGTGGAGGTTTGCGGTGTATTGAAATCACCGTGTGCATCAATCCAGATGACTCCGACGGCATCGCTGTGAGATACGCCGCCGATGGTTCCGATGGATATGGAGTGGTCCCCGCCGAGGAAAATGGGTTTGCAGTTGTCCTCAATTGCCCTGCGGGCGAGCTGGTACGCTGTTTCACATGCGGTTGTGATTTCCTTCAGAAGGCTGTCTTCGGAAAGGGAATCCCGGACACGAACCTGGATATTACCCTCATCGGTAACATTGTAGCCCAGTTCCCGGAGACGCGACAGGAGTCCGGCATAGCGTATGGCGCTGGGCCCCATATCCACACCGCGATGGGATTGCCCCAGGTCGACCGGAGCGCCTATGATTCGGATGGAGCCCTTCATAACGGCGTTTTCTTTTTGTTTCTGGCAAGGTTGTTCCAGAGGTTGATCATGAAATCCTGCACATTGGTCAAGATCGCTACCGCCTGGGCGGAACCCCGGTTGGCAAGCTTGTCTGCGCTGAATTCCGTCATATCCACAATATAGAAATACACCGGCCGGATGGAACCGTCTTCCCGAACCTGATAGCTGGGGGTCATGTTCCCAAAGGCAATGGAATGGAGCTGCGTAGCCAGTGTGATGACAATGGTTGCCTTTTTGGCATATGTCCGCATGATGTCCTGAGACGCATAAACATCCGGAATGACTTCCGGGAGAGGTCCGTCATCCCGGATGGACCCGGCGAGCACATAGGGAACGTTATTCTTTTCACAGGCATAGATGATTCCGTCTTTCAGGTTCAGGGTATCGATGGCCTTTCGGATCGAACCCGCATCCCGGACCTCGTTCAGGATATCCAGATGGTGATAATGCCCCAGGGGCTGCAATGCCTGGGTATAGATATCCTGTCCCAGGCCGGTTTTAAAACAGGCGGCTTCAAGGTCGTGCGTCGCCAGGGCATTCCCGGCAAGCAAGGCATCGCAGAATCCGCTTTCGATGAGTCCCTGCATGGCATCCCGGCTGTCTTTGTCAAATGCGACCGCCGGTCCCAGTACCCAGACAATATAGCCATGATCCCGGTCATGTTTTAAAATCTCATAAAGCTGGTCATAGCTTCTGGAGAAAGGCGTTTCCCTGGTTCCCCTGGTGCGGAAGGAAAACTTGTCCTCTCTCTTTTCCGTTTTTTCGTCAAAACCGGTGGTATAAACCAGAATCCCGTCTTCACCGTTTTCGGTTCGGCCGATAACGACCGGATCTCCTTTTTGCAGCCTTCGGGCCTCGACCACTTCAATCCGGCCGTCCTTTACGACCATGACGCAATCCATCCTGTTTTCCCCGGCAAGGACCCATTTGCCGTTGCCCAGGTGAAGATATTCCGGATGATTGGAGGTGGCGTGAAATTGTCGGGGGGCAACACCTTTTTGCGGTGCAGGCTGCGTCTTGATTTTCGGAGCGTTGCGAAGATTTTCCGCTGAAAAGTCGGGCGGTGTATATTGCGGGAGCTGAAAAGACAATGGAACCCTCCTTTGGGTGATTGATTATTCTCGGTCTTTTCTACACGTTATACACGCTCCGGCGGAAAAAGAAAAGACCGCTTATTGTTTTAAGAGATGCTGTTTGTCGGCCTGGGTCTGGATAAAAGGGAACAGGCCGATTACCGGGGCCTCTCCATTGTTGATCCGATCCAGTTGAGCCTGCATATCTTCTATAATCGCTTGAGGATCATATACTTCCGTCTGGACGATCACAGGAGCCTGAACCTCCCGCAATTCCTTTTCAATGTCCTTTTTGTCATCGACCAGTTGTCCCACGATGATCGGTCTGCTTAACGGACGGATAAAATCATTTAACCGGGTCGTCTTCATTTCCATGTCGGTCATGGCTTTTAATTCAGCCGGCGCATTGACCGGGAATCCAAGGCAGATGACCAGCAGGCCGGACAGCGCTGCGAATTTTACATTCTGAAATTGTTGTTTTATGGTTTTCATATGGTTTCCCCTTTTTCTGAAATATCTGGTTTGATCTGTGATGGTGTTCAGTCCCAGAGATTTGCAAGCCATATGCCAGTATTGAGTCAGATGAATAACATCAGGAAATTTTGGGAATAACCATCATGGAAAAAAAAGAGATCTCCACCCGATGGAAACTTTTGTTGCTTCATGCTTATGATATTATCAATAATTTAATTATTTTTCAAATGGTTATTATTTTTTTGCCAAAGTTGACAGGGAATATAAGTTGCGGGTATTGATTCAGACAGCATATTCTAATACTTGAAATTTCCATGGTTTGATTCTAAGTTAAGGGAAAAATTTACAAAAGACCAGATCACAGAGAGGACGCAATGACAAACCGGAATCAACCTGATATTAGCATGCAGGCCTTTGAAGCCTGCGTCGAAATGGGGAAGCTGCTGACATCCACGCTGGATTTAAAAGAGATTTTACAGGTGATTGTATTAAAGGTCAGCCAGTTGATTGCGGCGGATAACTGGTCATTGCTGCTGAAGGATGAGGAAACAGGGAAACTGGCTTTTGATATTGTCGTAGGGGTTGATAAAAAACTCACGGAGAACATCCGTCTGTCGCCGGGAGAGGGCATTGCAGGACATGTCCTTGAAACCGGTGAGATGAAAATACTGCACGATGTTGAGCAGGATCGGAATTTCTACAGAAAAGTGGATGAGATTACCGGGTTTCAAACGCGTTCGGTCATCTGTATTCCTTTAAAGACACAGGGCCGGGTGCTTGGTGTGATGGAAATCATCAATGTAAAAGATATCGCCGCTTTTCAGGTCCAATATCTGCCCATTCTAAAGGTTCTTGTTGATTTTGCGGCAATCGCCATTCAGAATTCCCATTATTGTGACCGGGTATTCCAGATGAGCATCCGGGATGAATATACCGGATTGTATAACGCACGGTTCCTGTACCAGCATCTCGAGGATCTGGTTCAGAATGATCCGGATCACCAAAAGCACTTTGCCATCATTTTTGTCGATATTGATAACTTTAAGGATATCGTGGATTCATACGGACACCTGAAGGGATCACAGGTATTGCGGGAAGTCGGGCGTACCATGAATGAAAATATGGAAAACAGGGATCTTTTGATAAAATACGGCGGTGATGAATATGTGATCATTTTTCCGGATGTCAATCGGAATCAGGCCATAACAAACGTGGAAAGAATTCTGGACAGCATCCGGAAAACATCCTATCTTCCCGAGGAATCAAACCCGGTTCACCTTACGGCAAGTTTCGGTATTGCGATGTATCCTGATGATGCAATTGCCCCCAAAGAGCTTCTGATCAAGGCAGACCAGATTATGTACTCGGTGAAACGATCCACCAAAAACGGCTACGGGGTTACCTGAATACAAAAAGGGGCTGATCCATTGAACTTCATATGGAATCAAGCCCCTTGAAAAGATGCTGTTCCGTCGGACGGCAGCCGCTGTTTACCAGTTTTCACCGAGAAGCTCAAAATGAGCCTGCGGGTGGGCGCAGGCCGGACACATATCCGGCGCGTCTTTGCCCTCATGGACATAGCCGCAGTTCCGGCATCGCCATTTTTCGCTGTTTGACCGTTTGAAAACCCGGCCGTTTTCAATATTGGCGGCAAGGTCTTTATACCGCTTTTCATGCTGTTTTTCCGCAACCGAGACTTTTTCAAAAACCATGGCAACAGCCTCAAAACCCTCTTCACGCGCGATTTTGGCAAAGCCGGGGTACATGTCCGTCCATTCATGATGCTCCCCGGCAGCAGCAGCTTTTAGATTGGCAAGGGTGGTTCCGATCACGCCTGCCGGAAAACAGCCGCTTATTTCCACATCTCCGCCTTCCAGAAATGAAAAAAACCGTTTGGCATGCTCTTTTTCCTGGTTGGCGGTCTCTTCAAAAATATCCGCTATTTGTACAAAGCCTTCTTTTCTTGCCTTACCGGCAAAATAGGTATATCGGTTTCTGGCCTGAGACTCACCGGCAAAAGCAGTGAGCAGATTTTTTTCCGTTCTTGTTCCCTTAAGGCTTGCCATAATGGTATTCCTCCTTTTGGTGATGATAAAAAAGTATTGTAAAAAAACAGTTCCGGATACGGTTCCGATGAAAAAATATTGTCATATGTCAGGTGTAAAGTGGATCAGGCACTCGTAAATTGAAGTACGACCTTACCAAATCCTGGAGCGTTATTCAATTGGATAATGCATAAGAATTTCAATCATTGCCGGAAGGGGTTACGGTTTTTATATATTCCTGCAATTGCTGCATGAGGGCTTTTGTACGATCGCCCGGCCTTCCGCTGCCGATCACCCTATCATTTACCTGAACAACCGGCACGATTCCTTTGCTGGAGCCGGAGATAAAGATCTCATCTGCCCGATACAGCTCGTCCTGCCGGATTTCACGGATCTTGAGTTCAAATAAGGGTTTTGCAATTTTCAGGATCACTTTGCGGGTGATTCCGGACAGAATATTTTTTCCGGGAGTAATCAGGCAGTCCTGATAAAATGCAAACAGGTTGGAGGTTGTTCCTTCCTTGATGAAACCTGCCGTATCCGTGTATATGGCTTCCACCGCTCCCTGATCCCGGGCCTTAGTCAACGCCATGGTTGCATCAAGGTAGTTGATGCTTTTTGCTCCGGGTATGGTTCTTTCCAGCTCGATGGTGATCACTTTGATTCCTTCCGTATACCAGGATTCCGGCAAGGCGGGTGCGGGAGATACGATCACCAGCAGGCGCGGCTTGCCGTCAGGAGTGATAAAATCCCTGCTCGGGCCTCCGGTGACAATAATCCGGACCGTCGCATTCCCGTATTTGTTTTTTTGAATGGTGTTATTCACGATTTCCGTCAATTCCTTGCGTGTCCAGGGAAAATACAGACCGATCTTTTTGGCGGAATCCTTCAGACGGGCAAGATGTTCCTGCAGGAGAAAGGGAGATCCGTCGTGGGTCCGCAAAAAGTCGAAAACGCCGTATCCTCTCAGCAATGCGAGATCATTTACCGGAATCACTGCCTGATCCGCCGGTACATATTGTCCGTCAATATAATAAATATCCATGACTCACCATACCATGAGATGTATCAAAGAAAGCAAATCCAGCCAATTCTTCACTATATACAACCAAAAAACGGAATCATTCAATATCAAACATAGAGATTTCAAAATGATAAAAGTGATGAAACCTTAAAAAGTCCAAATTCCGTCACTCCGGTGGAAACCGGAGTCCAGATCATATTGAAAAAACTGGATAGCGCTACGCTTCACTGCGTGTCTGTCTTTCGACGGAATGACAAGAAAGGTGATTTTTGACTTTTTACGAGTGCATCAAAAGTGATAGAGAATCAAAGGAATCGATTGAAAAAAAAGATCCGGGAGGATGTTGATAAAATGTTCATAACATGTTCATAACTTCATAACAATTTGATATCAGGATGTTTAATACGATACTGTTTTTCCGCCCGCCGGATGAAACAATCGGTTTCCGACACCCGATATGTTATGTCATTTCAATAGGAAATAAACCGTTAAAAATTGTTCATAACGGATTGCCCCGATGAGTGAAAACCCGGGATTTTCAGCTTGACTTCCCTGCGGAGATACAATAAATCTGACAACGTTTTTTTACAGACGCCATCCATACAAACCGACCCTCATCAAGACTTTAGGTAACGAGACATGAACAAAGCAGCCCATCCGATCAAGATTGCCGTAGTCGATGACGACAATATGTTTCTGGAAATGACAAGAATGATCGTTTCGCATGATATTGATGAAAATGTGGTTTCTTTTCAAAGCAGCAAGGCTGCCTGGGATTATATGAAGGACCATGACAGTGCGAACATCATCCTTTCCGATATCAATATGCCGGAAATGGATGGATTGCAGCTCCTCACACAAATTAAACAACGGTATCCCGCTAAAATCTGTATCATGATGTCCGGAGATCCCGACAATGAACTGCCGGTAAAAAAATTGGGAGCCGACGGCTTTCTGAACAAACCGTTTCAGGCAAGGGAGTTGTTAAGCATGATTCAGTCCTTCCTGTAACCGTATCCTCCGCTTCGTATCCATGTCTTTTCGGGACAGGGAGTTTTCTCATTTTTTTTCATCTGTCCATTATTGACAAATGGATTATATTTATTTAGGTTGGTTGACTAAACAACTACGCGATCATCTCCTGTTTCGAATAATGACAGTGTGACTTCTCATGTGGAGAAAAAAATGAATTATATCGGACAGTCCGGCAAGACGGATATTTTTTCCCGGTTTCGAAACCATGTCTCATCCGGTAAGGCGGACTTTTTTCAGAATGTCGGAATTGACTTTGTGTTTGGACGAAGAGAAGGGCCCTATGTCTGGGATACCCATTCCGGCAAACGCCTCATCAATTGCCATTGCAACGGAGGCGTCTTTAATCTCGGCCACCGCCATCCGGTAGTGATGAATTCGCTGCGACTTGCGATGGAAGAACTCGATATCGGCAATCATCATCTGGTCAGTGAAGCCAGGGCCGCACTGGCGGAAAAACTCGCCGAACTGACTCCCGGAGACCTGACATACACTGTTTTCGGGGTGGGGGGCGGGGAGGCCATTGATCTTGCCATTAAACTGGCCAGGGGGTTTACCGGCAGGACCGGCATCATATCCGCAAAAGGCGGTTATCATGGGCATACGGGATTTGCCCTGGCAACAGGCGATGAACAATATCGAAAACCGTTCGGCCCCAATCCCCCCGGCTTTCTGCAAATCCCTTTTGACGATCGGGAAGCCTTGTCCGCGGCAGTTGACGAGCAGACCGCTGCCGTCATTTTTGAAACCATACCGGCGACCTACGGCATTCCGATTCCGCAACCGGACTACTACCGATTCGCATATGATCTCTGCCGGAAACATGGTGCGCTGTTGATCGCAGACGAGGTGCAAACCGGACTCGGACGAACCGGCCGGATGTGGGGGATTGAACATTTTCAGGTGGTTCCGGATATCATGGTGATCGGAAAAGGGTTATCCGGAGGCATCTATCCCATGTCCGCCACCTGTTTCCGGAAAGAGCTGGAAATCTTTTTTCATAACAACCCTTTTATCCATATATCCACGTTCGGCGGTGCGGAAATCGGATGCCCGGTTGCACAGACGGTCCTTGAGTATACATCAAGGCCTGAATTCCTGAACAATGTGGTGCATCTGTCTGAAATTTTTCAGGCAGGATTTGAGGCATTACAGGAAAAACACCCGGAGATCCTGGTTTCCCTTCGCAGGCTCGGTCTGATGATGGGGATTGAAATGGTGAATGAAAGCTGCGGCCCGGTTCTGTCAAAAACCCTGTTCGACAACGGCATTCTCAGCGTCTACGCAAACAACAACACCTGTGTCAGCCAGCTGCTTCCACCCCTGACGATTGATCCGGAGCTTGCCATAGAAATCCTGGAACGGGTAGACAAGGGACTGGACGACGCAAAACGATTTCTCGGTTTGTAGTCTCCGATGATTTTATCAAGGGGATGGGATTTTTATGAAAATAGATGATTCTCTGTTGTATGACTTTGAATCCGGCCTGGATCCTCAACATCTGAACCGGTCGGCCATTCCGGCAACCATTGTCGGATATGGTGAAATATCGGCAATTTTTCAGATCAACGGGAATGAAGCATGCGTATTCAAACGGCTGCCGCTGTTTCAGGAACAGGCGGCTGCGGCCGCGTATGAAGCCATGTATCATGAATACAGCAATCTTCTGATACAGGCCGGTCTGTGTCTGCCGGAACATGAAACCCGCATCATTTCCGTTCCGGATAGACCGATATGTCTTTATATTATTCAGGAGAAATTCAAGGGAGAGCGGCTCTGCAATCATCTGGTCCGGACGTCGGACGAATCCTACAGTCTTCTGCTGATGGAGCAGATCCTGTCGCATATCCATAAAATCTGGATCTATAACCGGCAGGCATCTCAAACCGTTGAATTGGCCATCGACGGACAGCTCTCCAACTGGGTGTATTCCAAACCCCAAGGCAATGGCCGGCTGTTTTATATCGACACCAGCACGCCCCTGTATCGAAAGAACGGCGTGGAACAGCAAAATCCGGAACTGATGCTGAAAAGCGCACCATCCTTTCTCCGATGGATTATCCGGCTGTTTTTTTTAAAAGATGTGATGACCCGGTATTACAGCCCCAAACTGGTGTACACCGATCTGGTGGCCAATCTCTACAAAGAACAGAGACCCGATCTGATCTCTTCGGCCATCCTTCTGGTAAACCGTTTCCTGTTCGATGAATACGAACCGCTAACCCAAAAAGAGGTGGACCATTACTACCGGGAAGACAAACTGATCTGGACACTCTTTCTGGCCTTTCGGAAAATGGATCGTTTTCTGACCACCAGGCTTCTTCGAAAACAATATGAATTTATCCTTCCCGGAAAAATAAACCGATAAGGAGAAAAAAATGTGTGATACCATCGTTGCAACCGGGAGTGTCACGAAAGACGGGATAACCCTTTTGGGGAAAAATTCAGACCGGGAACCCAATGAAGCGCAATATGTCTGCCGGAAGCCAGCCATGGAACATCCGGATGACGGCTTTGTTCAATGTACCTACATCCGCATACCACAGGTCCGGAAAACCCATGCCGTACTGTTGTCCAGACCCTTCTGGATGTGGGGCGCGGAAATGGGCGTGAATGAACATGGTCTTGCCATTGGGAATGAAGCGGTTTTTACCAGGATTCCCTGCCGTAAGGCAGATGCACTGACCGGCATGGACCTGCTGCGTCTGGCACTGGAAAGAGGGGAGACAGCGGCCCAGGCGGTCACCATTATTACGGAACTCATGAAAACCCATGGTCAGGGCGGCAATTGCGGATACCGGAACAAAATGTTCTATCACAACAGTTACCTTCTCGCCGACCCCCGGGAAACCTGGCTGCTGGAAACCGCCGGAAACCATTGGGCAGCCAGAAAAATTACCGGTGTGTATGCCATTTCAAACCGTTTGACCATTGAAAACGATTGGGATATCGCATCCGAAGATCTGGTTTCACACGCAATCCGGAAAGGATGGTGCAAATCGGAAGCCGACTTTTCATTTGCCCGCTGTTATTCCGATCGGTTATATACCGGCTTCAGCTTCGCCAAATTTCGTCGGGGAAGGGCCATGGATCTGCTGCAATCCAAATCCGGCAGGATCGGCATTCCGGACATGGCGGAAATTCTGCGGGACCACGGGGCATCCGCTGCGGAATCATGGGGGCCGGACCAAAGCTGGATTCAATCCACCATTTGCAACCATGCGGGC
Organism: Desulfobacteraceae bacterium; assembly: GCA_003599865.1. Taxonomy (GTDB): domain Bacteria; phylum Desulfobacterota; class Desulfobacteria; order Desulfobacterales; family SURF-7; genus QZKS01. Next base: position 21,084 of record QZKS01000080.1, on the reverse strand, counting down.
TTTGGGCCGGTCCGAATCAGCCAGACAACCGGTTCCATGATTTCTCACCTGACAGCGGAAAATGCCGTCCATTTTTTTACCGGTACGGCCGCCCCCTGCACCAGCACGTTTAAACCGGTCTGGATTGATACAAAATGGCCATTGGAAGACCAGGAACCTTCCCGTTATTTTGATGGGGCCTCCCTGTTCTGGAAACATGAGCTGCTGCACCGGACAATATTGAACGATTTTTACCCGCTGCTTTCGGACTATCAAAAAGACCGGGATCAACTGGAAACACTTTTTTTCACCCGTGCCATAGAGATGTCTGGAGCGGAGCCCAACACCCGGTCCGCTTTTGTAAGGGATTGTTTTGACCAATGGATGGAAACGGAAAACCAGTGGATCTCCCGTCTGAAGCATCAGCCGGTAAAAAGAAAATGCGGACTGCTGTATAAAATGGCATGGAAAAAATACAATCAGACAGCACGTCTCCCGATGGTCTGAAATATAAAACCGACAGGAAGAACCATGAAAAAATACAAAATACATCGTTTACTGATTTTATGTTTTATCATTACCGCTGTTTCGGCAACGATTTACTACCGGGACGAACTGGGCATCCGGGAAATTCCGCTTGCGGTATTGCAGGCCAAATATGAAAAACCCGAATCCCGATATATTTCAATCCATGGAACACCCGTGCATTATTGTGATCAGGGGACAGGGCCGGTTGTCATTGCCCTGCACGGCATTGCCGATTCGCTGCATACCTGGGACCAATGGACGGAAAAGATGGTTCCCCACTACCGGATTGTGCGCATGGATATCCCGGGCTTCGGGCTGACAGGCCCGGCCAGGGACGGAATATATACAAAGGATGGTTTTGTCGGTTTTCTGAAAACCTTTATGGATGCGCTGAAAATCGAAAATGGCATTATCGTGGGTAATTCTCTGGGCGGAGCCATTGCGTGGAATTTTGCGCTTGCGTATCCGGAGATGGTGAATCAACTGGTCCTGATCGATCCGGCCGGATACCCCATGGAGATTCCGTGGCCGCTGAATCTGGCGGAGACACCAGGCATCCGTCATGTGGCAAAATGGATCACACCGCGCTGGATTTTTCAGATGAGCCTGAAACAGGTCTTTGGAGATCCATCCAAGGTTACCGATCAGATCATTGACCGGTTTTACGAGTTGAATCTCCGTCCGGGGAACCGGGGTGCGCTGATAGGGATTATGGACTCCCTGAAAAAACTGAACCATGACCCTGCATTCAGTCGGAACATTGCCGATCTGTCCGTGCCGACCTTGCTGATATGGGGTGAAAAAGACATCTGGATTCCGGTTTCCCATGTATCCAAATGGAAACAGGCTGTGCCGGGCATCCAAACCATTTTGTATGAAAACGCAGGGCATGTTCCGCAACTGGAAATCCCGGATCAGGTTGCAGCGGATATGCATCAATGGATTGCAACGCACGCTGCGGAAAAAAAGAACGGACCGGGATGGAACGCCGGGATGTGGATTTTCATTTCGGCCGGAGCGGGTTTACTGCTTCTGATCGCGTTACGGATGGTCCGGAACCATCGCAACGGTAAAGCGGTTGAACCCTCTTTCATAAAATAAATTCTTGTTTTATTCCGGATTTTGCGGTAAGCTGACCTCAAGTTAAAAGCAAACCACGCCGAAAGGGTGGGACGCAAAGCCACTGGCCTAAATCGTTGAATTTGATTTGTTTCTTGACCGGATGAATATCTTAAGAAAGAGATGGCAAAAGATGATTCGCGGAAAACAGGAACACAACCATAGTAACAAAACGAATCATCCGGGCCTGAAGTTAAATCTCTTATTAAAACGCATCTGACGAAGACAAACAAACATGACATGGTAGCAGGGCTGCCTTATTTTCATATCCTTTTTGATTTCAATATGGTTGTAACATGTAAAAAATCCGGTCCTTATGGACCGGATTTTTTGTTTTATTTTGTTGACACAAAACCATTTTCTATCCATACTTCCGCTGGGATGACATATCTATTTTTTAATCCGACAACACCGGTAGACAGGCGATTAATTTTTTGAAATAAAAATGGAATCCGAAAATCCCGAAACAAAACAACTGCAGGATGAGATTCATGCATTAAAAGAGCAGGTGCGGCAGCTGGAAGGGAAGAATGTAAGCTGCCTGCGTATCGAACAAACCCTGGCCGCAGAGCGCGCCCGGTTAAAAACGTTATATACGATTTCATCCGATCAATCCCTCCCGTTTGAAAAACAGATTGAGCTTACCCTTCGATCCGGCGTCGAGATGATGAATCTGGATATCGGCATTGTCGGCAAGGTTGCGGAAGAAAAATATACGGTTTTCCATCAATATGCCAGAAAACCGATTCTCCCGGAAAAACAGATTTTCGAACTGGGCGATACCTATTGTTCCTTAACAATCGCCGACAAGGATGTTGTCGCCATCAATCATATGGGCTTATCCCCATATGCCTCCCACCCCTGTTACCGGATTTTTTCATTTGAAACCTATATCGGCGTGCCGCTTGTCGTTGGTAAACAACTATTCGGAACCTTGTTTTTTGCCAGTCCCGATCCGGTTGAAAAACCGTTCACCCAGTCTGATCGTGATTTTGTCCGGCTTATGGGACGATGGGTGAGCAATGTCCTGGAACGGCAGATCGCTGCGGAAAAATTAGAGCAAAACCGGAAAAATCTGGAGATCCTGATCGAGTCCAGAACAAGAGACCTGAATGAAACCATCAAGAGCCTGAACCTTGAAATAGCGGATCGGGTCGAAATCGAGGCCTCTCTTCGGAACAGCAAAGATCGATTCCGGACCCTGTTCAACAATGCACAGGTCGGACTGTTCCGATCCCGGCTCAGTGACGGAAAAATACTGGACGTAAACGATCTTTGCGCCCATCTGCTCGGATATACAAGAGATGAACTGATATCCACCTGGAAACCCACTCAGAATTATGTCATTCCCGAAGACCGTGAAAAAATCCTCAAGGAACTGGAACAGAACGGACGGGTCCGGAATTTCCAGACCCAGTTCCAAAAAAAGGACGGCTCTCTTGTATGGGTCAGCTTCACCTCCCGTCAGGTTCCGGAGGAAAACATTGTCGAAGGCGCCATCATTGATATTACCGAACAAAAAGAGCTGTTAAAGCAGTTGCAGCAGTCCCAGAAAATGGAATCCATCGGTACGCTCGCCGGCGGCATCGCACACGATTTCAATAATATTCTGAGTGCCATTCTCGGATACACCCAATTGAGCCAGATGAATATTACAGATGAAGAAGCGGTTTTGGGATACCTCAATCAGGTAGAAAACGCATGCAACCGTGCCAAAGGGCTGGTCAGGCAGATCCTGGCATTCAGCCGGAAGGGAGAAATTGAAAAAAAGCCGGTCGATATTGCGCTGATCATTAAAGAGGCCTTGAAACTGCTGCGCGCCTCCCTGCCGACTACCATCGATATTCAATCCGATGTGCAGTCCAATATGGGGACCGTGCTCGCCGATCCGACCCAGATTCATCAGGTTTTGATTAATCTTTGCACAAATGCCGGCCATGCCATGCGGAAACAAGGCGGAATCCTGGAAGTGGTACTGGATATCATTTCATTGGATCAGGCCCGGAAAGTCATGAACCCGAATCTGAAACCCGGCAGGTATTTCAAATTATCGGTCAGTGATACCGGATGCGGAATACCGCCTGATGTCGAGCCCAGAATTTTTGATCCCTATTTTACCACCAAGGAAGTAGGGGAGGGAACCGGTCTGGGATTATCGGTTGTCCACGGCATCGTACAAAGTCATGGCGGAGCCATTGATTTCAAGACCCGCCTGAATGAGGGGACCACATTCAATGTTTATTTTCCCTGCCTTCAGGAAGGGGTAAGAGAAGTCAGGAGACTGAAAACAAAACTCCTGCCAAAGGGTACGGAACATATCCTGTTTCTGGATGATGAAAAAGACCTGGTTGAAATCGGAACCAGGATGCTGGGTGAACTGGGATATTCGGTGGAGGCCCGGCTTGATCCTTTTGAAGCGCTTGCCGTCTTTCGTGACCACCCGGATCGGTTTGATCTGATCATTACCGATATGACCATGCCGAAAATTACCGGAGAAAAACTGTCAAAAGAAATTATGAAAATCAGAATGGATATCCCCATTATTCTATGTACCGGTTTCCGGCAGGAACTGACGAAAAAACAGCTGTCGGAAGCAGGAATCAAAACGGTGATCATGAAACCGCTGACGGTCACCGAATTGGCCAGAACGGTACGCGACGTTTTAGATGGAAAATAATATGATGAAAAATAAACCTGTAAGGAGTAATCATGAGATTTAAATTTTTTGTCGTTTTTATTTCGCCCAACGGGTCCACCCGATTGGTAGCAGATGTTTTTTTACAGCAGTTAGCCGAGGCCGGACAGGATTTTGCATCCCTGAACCTGTCGGACCAATCGCTGATTCCTGATTTTATCGAGGAAGTTGCAGATGCGGAAAATATCTGCATCTTGATCGGGTCACCGGTTTATCGGGATATGGCGGTACCGCCGGTCATGGATTTTATACAACGGCTGCCGAAAAAGAAAAACGCATGGGCCGTCCCTTTTGTCACATGGGGGCACGCATGCAGCGGTGTTGCCTTATGGCAGATGGGAAAAGCGCTTCTTGGACAGGGTTTCCGGATTGCCGGAGCGGCCAAGGTGGCGGCAGTTCATTCCATGATGCGGAATCTGGATCATCCGATCGGAGAAGGACATCCGGACGCGGACGATCAGAAGGAAGTTGTCCGGCTGATCGATCTTCTGATTTCAAGGTTTGATACCAATACCGTAAGGAATCTGGATCCGGACGACCTGGATTATCAGTCGCCGGAAATGTCCGTAGAATGCAAAAGCCGGATGGGAAAACCATGGATGATCGTTTCCAAAAAGATTGACACCTATGCCTGTACCCAGTGCGGTCTGTGCGAGGAGGAGTGTCCGGTGCAGGCCATCGAGCTGAATCCCTATCCAAAATTCACGGATTCCTGCTTTGACTGCTTCAACTGTGTTCAGTTCTGCCCGGAAAATGCCATACAACCGGCAAAATCACTGGATGAAATCCGGGCGAATATCGGAAAAAGAGTAAACGCGATACAGGAAAGGCCGCTGACACAGGCTTTTGTCTGATTATTTTGAGATGATCAGGTCCGCAAAAAGCCGGTCCGAAGATTCGGTAACCATCTGGTGCAGTTTTTTAAACTGCTGCATCAGATGCCGGGCAAAATCGGTCAATTCAGAACCTCCTCCGGAACGTCCCCCGATATTCCGGAGGAGAAGCGGTTCCCCCAGACGCTCCTCCGTGGCCTTGATCCGTCCCCATATGGCCCGGTAACTCATCCCCAGTTCCTTTGCCGCAGCCTGAATGGAACCGCTGCGTTCAATCGCTTCCAGCATCCGCAAGCGCCCCAGACCGAAAATCACTTCTCCCGTATCATCGGACAGCCAGATTTTGGATCTGACGGTAATCTTTTTAATCTTCTGTTTCATGATTAAAAATGTTACATGGGCACCGGAAGAAACTCAAGAGTATTTCATGTAAAAACGTTATGCTATTATTGACATAGCGTTTTTCATGTGGTACTCCGCGATTCGAGGAGATATGAAATGAATAAAAAATTGTTGTTGTATTTGATGATCATTATGCTCTGTCCTGCGGCCCCGTTTACGTCCATTGCCGAACCGGAAAAAACCATTACCGTTTCAGCGGCCATAAGCCTGAAAAATGCATTTGAGGAAATAGGGAATCTGTATACATTGCGATATGGGATGAAATGCATTTTCAATTTTGGCGCATCCGGAGATCTGGTGAAACAAATGGCAGGCGGTGCGCCTGTGGATGTCTTTGCATCCGCTTCCCAAAAGGACATGGATGAAGCAGCCGGACTGGGCCTCATCCATGCTGATACGCGTGTTAATTTTGCCGCCAACGGTATCGTTCTGATCATTCCGTCAGGGAGTGCGGTATCGCTTGCATCTTTTGACGGTTTGACCGGAAAAGGTATTCAATATATAGCGATCGGAAACCCCAGAACGGTTCCCGCCGGTCGATATGCAGAAGAAGTGTTGTATTTTTATGGGCAGCTCCCGGTATTGAAAAATAAATTCATATATACTGAAAACGTAAGGCAGGTTCTGGATTATGTCGCCCGCGATGAGGTGGATGCCGGGGTTGTATATGCAACGGATGCGATCGTCAGGTCAAAAGAGGTCAGGGTGATTGCCGTTGCTCCTGAGAAAAGCCATAAGCCGATTGTTTATCCCATTTGTGCTGTGAAAGGAACAAAAAGGATGGCGGATTCAAGGGCTTTTATCTCGATGGTTTTATCCCGGGACGGCAATACGATCTTGCAAAAATATGGTTTTAAAAAGGTTGATTAAACATCCATGGACGGATCATTTCTTGTTTCCATACGTCTTTCATTTCAAGTGGCATTTGTGTCAACATTCCTGATTGTCCTCATCGGCATACCCGCAGCCTACCTTCTGGCAAGAAAGGATTTTATGGGAAGGGAGCTCCTCGATGTTGTTTTTACGCTTCCCCTGGTATTGCCGCCTACCGTCACAGGATACTATCTCATTATCGTTTTTGGAAGAAACGGCTGGATCGGGAAATTCATTTATGAATGGACCGGCTGGAGTATCATGTTTACCTGGTATGCTGCCGTGCTGGCTTCATTTATCGTTGCCCTGCCTCTCATGATCAAGACGGCCAGGGCGGCCATTGATTCTGTTGACAAAGGCCTTATCGAAGCGTCGTATACTCTCGGGCTTTCGGAATTTGATACCGCGATCAAGGTTGTTATCCCTTTGGCAAAACGAGGTATTATTGCCGGTATCATGCTTTCCTTTTCTCGTGCAATGGGGGAATTCGGAGCCACGCTCATGCTTGCAGGTAATTTGCCGGGAAGGACCGACACGATGCCGATTGCGATTTACAGCCTTTCCGGCAGCGGCGAATGGGCAAAGGCCCATGTGATGGTTGTTTTAATGACCGGGCTGTCCGGTGTTTTATTATATGTCGCCAACCGGTATGCAAAAACAATACTCTGACCGGTTTCCCGCTTCCGTATTGCCATTATTTTTCAACTATTTAATATCAAAGATCATAATAAAGATGCCGTAACAGAATCATCGTTATGCCATTATTGACATAGCGCTTTGGCTATGATAGATGGCAACCTGCATAATCATTGAAAAACAGAAAAAGAATCCGAATATGCTTAAAATAATGTTCGAATGGAGGCACGGGCCCTGAAAGAGGATACCGGGAATCGATGGCGGAACCATGAATGGAGACAGTTGATATGGAACAGCGGCAAATCGTAATCAATCATAAAAAATATAGGTTTAATCCGGGCAGCACCATCCTGGAAGTTGCTGCGGAAAACAACATCCGGATACCCACTTTGTGTCATCTCAAAGACGCATCACCAACCGGCACATGCCGTGTCTGTGTTGTTGAAATTGATGGCCTGCCGGAACTGGCAACGGCCTGCAATACCCATGCTCAGGACAAAATGTTTGTGTTAACGGAATCCGCCAGGGTAATCGAATCCAGAAAGGAAACCATCCGAAAGTTTCTTGCATCCGGAAATCACAATTGCTCTATCGGAACCAATCAGGAAAGGGACTGGTCTTTGTTTCAAGCGAAAGTATTGACCGATGACGGCGCCGAAGAACTTTGTCCTGCATGGGGTGACTGCCGGCTTCAGGATCTGGCCTACCAGTATCAGGTTCAAGGAGGGACATCCGCCAAAAAGCCGGTCAACTATCCGATGGAAACCGTCAATCCGCTGATTATCAGGGATTTTTCACGCTGTATTTTATGCGGACGATGCATTCAGGCCTGCAATGAAATCCAGGTCAACAAAGCCATTCGATTGGGTAATCAGGACACGGACCCGAAAGTCATTGCCGGGTCCGATGTACCTCTCAAGGATTCGGATTGCGTATTTTGCGGGGAATGCGTGCAGGCATGTCCGGTGGGTGCCCTGGTTGAAAAAAAATCACGATACCAATGGCGGCCATGGGATTCTGAAAAAGTACGGACCACATGCCCTTATTGCGGGGTGGGTTGTCAGTTAAACCTGCACGTCCGGGACAAGCGAATTGTCAAAGTGACCGGTGTGGAAGACGGCTCCCCGAACAAAGGGCGTCTGTGCGTCAAGGGTCGCTTCGGGTTTGATTTTATTTATTCGGATGAGCGCCTGAAAACGCCATTGATCCGGGACAAAGATAGATTCAGGGAAGCTTCCTGGGATGAGGCCCTTGATCTGGTCAGCTCCAAATTCATTGAAATCATCAACCAGAGCGGGCCGGACGCCCTGGCCGGTGTCAGTTGCGCCCGCAGCATCAACGAAGACTCCTATCAGATGCAGAAGCTTTTCCGGGCGGTGTTCAAAACCAATAATATCGATCATTGCGCCCGTACCTGACATGCTCCTACCGTCGCCGGTCTGGCGACAACTTTCGGATCAGGCGCAATGACCAATTCATTTTCAGAGTTTTCCAAAGCCCGTATGTTTCTGGTGATCGGTTCCAATATGACGGAAGCACATCCGGTTGCAGCAACATTTGTCAAGAATGCGGTTCAAAATGGTGCGAAACTGATCGTGATCGATCCCCGCAGGCATCGCCTTGTGAATTTTGCGACCCGTCATCTGCCGCTCAAGGTCGGAAGCGATATTGCACTGCTGAATTCCATTATGCATGTGCTGATCCGGGAGAATTTGTATGATCAAGAATTTGTTTCCACCCGATGTACCGGATTTGAAGCGCTATCGGAAAAGGTTGGGGAATACCCCCCGGAGCGTGCTTCTGAAATTTGCGGGATTGAAGCGGGCATCATCCGGGAGACGGCAAGGGAACTTGCCTCCGTCAAACCGGTGATGGTCTGCTATACCCTGGGTATTACGGAACACACATGCGGCAAAAACAATGTCATGACGGTTGCCAATCTGCAGATGCTTCTCGGCAATATGGGAATGGAATATGGTGGCGTCAACCCGCTTCGGGGACAGAATAATGTTCAGGGCGCCTGCGATATGGGCGCTCTCCCCAACGTGTATCCGGGTTATCAGAAAGTGGATGATCCGGCTGCCCGGAAAAAATTTGAAACCGCCTGGGGTGTCACCGGAATGTCGGATAAACCGGGATTGATGATTCCGGAAATGATGCACGGGTTGACCAATGGTCGTGTCAGGGGGTTTTACATTTTCGGGGAAAATCTGGCCAACACGGAACCGGACATGAACAAGGTGGCCCATGAACTGAAATCAGCCGAATTTATCGTATGTCAGGATATCTTTGAGACGGAAACCACCCGATTCGCCCACGTAATTCTGCCGGCTGCTGCCTGGAGTGAAAATGACGGCACTTTTACCAACAGCGAAAGAAGGGTCAGCCGTGTCCGCACGGCAAGCCCGCCGCCGGGAGTTGCCAAACCAAACTGGTGGATCTTCAGGGAGATCGCCAAACGGTTCGGTCATGACTGGAAAGCCGACAGTGGGAAAGAAATCTGGGATACGGAAATTTCCATGCTGGCCCCTAATCTGGGAGGAATCAAATATCACAGAATCCAGGAAGATGGTTTGCAATGGCCTTGTCCGACCGAAAATCATCCCGGTACGCCCTTTCTCCATCGATCCGGTAACTTCACCTGCGGACTGGGACGGTTTTCTCCGGCTGACTGGACACCTCCTGCGGAAGTTCCGGACGAGGAGTATCCGCTGGTACTCAGTACCGGCAGGCGGCTGTATCATTACCATACGCGGACCCAGACAGGACGCTGTGAAGGTTTGAATGACCTTCTGGGGGAGGAAACAGCGGATATATCACTTGCGGATGCAAGTCGAATGAGTATAGAACATGGTGAAAGAATCCAGGTAAAATCAAGACGCGGAGCGGTTTGCGTAAAAGCGAACGTCACACCGGAAGTGCCGGAAGGCATGGTATGGATGGCATTCCACTTTAATGAAGGCAATGCCAACTGGCTGACCAACGCAGCCTTTGACCCTTTTACGTTAACAGCCGAATATAAGGCCTGTGCTGTTCGATTGGAAAGAATGTAACGGATGTCACATAACTGAAAGGAGGCAGTGATCATGCAGGAATCGGTTATACGTATCAATGAATTGGCCGGTGAACCGGCATCACCCGGGATTACGACACTGGACAGAATATTTCAGGCCCAGAAGGAAGCTTTCAGCCGGAATCCCATGCCCGGTGTTCAGGAACGGAAGGATAATCTCAGGCGGCTTAAACAGGCCTTGATTGCAAACCAGGAAACCATCATTTCCGCCGTTCATGAAGATTTCAGTTGCCGGTCCAGGGATGAAACCCTTCTGGCTGAAATTTTTCCAGGTGTGGAAGGCATCCGGTACGCGGAAAGACATCTTAAAAAATGGATGAAACCATCCAGAAGGCATGTCAGCATGCTGTTCCAGCCGGCAAAGGCAAAAGTCATCTACCAGCCTATGGGAGTTGTCGGTGTGATTGTTCCCTGGAATTATCCATTGTATCTGAGCGTCGGTCCGTTGACCGGTGCGCTGGCGGCCGGGAACCGGGTCATGATCAAAATGAGCCGGAATACACCGAAACTTGGAAAAGTGTTCAAAGGACTGATTCAGGAAACCTTTCCTGAAGACCTCGTGGCGGTAATTACCGGTGAGGACGGAATGGGATCGGCATTTGCAGGCAAACCATGGGACCATCTGGTTTTTACCGGATCGACGTTTACCGGTAGGCGGATCATGCGTGCAGCCTCCGACAATCTGACTCCCGTCACTTTGGAGCTGGGAGGGAAGTCTCCAGCCATCATCAGCCAATCGGTGCCTATGGAGGATGCTGCGGAGAGAATCGCGTTCGGAAAGCAGTTCAACGTAGGGCAGACCTGTGTTGCACCGGACTATGTCCTTTGCCCGGAAAACCGGATCGACTCGTTTGTTGCGGCCTTTCAAAAATCGGTTTCCGCCATGTATCCCCGCATGGACAAGAATCCGCAATATACCAGCATCATTAATCCCAAAGAGCATGAACGTCTCAAGGCCTTGATTGCCGATGCCGAGAAAAAAGGGGCCCGTGTCATAAAAATCAATCCAGCCAATGAATCCTTTGATCAATCCCGCAAACTTCCGATTCATCTTCTTCTCCAGGTGACGGAAGACATGGATGTGATGCGGAATGAAATTTTCGGGCCGCTTCTGCCGGTCATCCCCTACAACACATTAAAAGACGCTCTGGCATATGTCAATCAAAGGCCCCGGCCGCTCGCCTTGTATTATTTTGATTATGAAAAGGCAAATGTCGATTATGTTCTGACCCATACCCATTCCGGCGGTGCGGTGATCAATGATACGCTGATTCATGTTGCCATGGATGACCTGCCCTTCGGAGGGGTCGGTGAATCCGGCATGGGGCAATACCACAGCCGGGAAGGGTTTTTGACGTTTTCAAAGGCAAAAGGCGTGCTGATCAAGCCGCGGTTCAACAGCGGGAAGTTAATCTATCCGCCCTATGGAAGGCTCATTCATAAATTTATCTACAAACTGTTTCTTTCCTGATGAAATGCCGTATGGACATCTCGTCTGCCGAAGGAGAATCAACCGGCCTTCGGCAGACAGGAGATTTAATCTAATTAATCTGTTTTTAATAAACGGCGCAGTATTCCTTTTTTCGGCGGTTCGGGTTCCGGCAGCCCCAACAGGCGGCAAATGCATACTTCCACTTCGTGTTCAGACACATCTGCCCCTTCCACCACAATCTCATCGCCCACCATGACCGCCGGTGCCACAGGCAGTTCCAGCTCGAAGTATTCGTCGGTCTGGTAATCATTTTTGGGTTTTGAGGTGATATCGATTTCAATCTGATATTTTGCGCCCAGCCTAGGCATCATCCGTTTGAAATGCTTTCAGGGACTGCCATTCGGCTCATTGAGAAAAAAGCGGACTTTGAGCATGATCATCTCCTTCATTGTGTCTTCCGGGGTTGGTGATTCCGTGTGGAAACGGATTCCTGTAATGCGGCCATATGATTCAGGAATGATTCGGGCGGCAGATAGTCCACCAGGCGCAGATCCGTACGTTCCTTACCCCGCGCATCCAGAAAAACGATGGTAGGCACCCCCTTGATACCGTATTGTTTTAAAAGCTGTTCCTGAAATGGATCGCCGGCCTGGGTTACATCAACCTTTACCATAATAAAATTCTGCCGGGCCTGACGGACCACGTCGGCGTGATAAAAGGTCGTTTCCTCCAGTTCCCTGCATGGTGTGCACCAATCGGCGTAAAAATCGATGATCACCGGCTTTTTCTGGGCGACCGCCTGCTGAAGGGTTTGCTCCGAATACGAATACCACTCGATCCCCGGCCCGCGCATGGCCCAACTGGTGATCCAGAAAGTGGCAAGGATCAGACATCCGGTACCGACAATGGTTTTTAACCAGGGAAAGGCTTTAAAGCTTGCCTGATTTCTGTCTAACCATCCCAGATGCAGACCTGCAGCAAGGGTTACGGCAACCGGCAGTATGACTTTCATGATGTCGGGCAAAATCGGCCGGATGAAATATGCCGCCATACCGACAAGAACCCAGCCCATCAATTTGCGCACCCACAGCATCCAGCCGCCTGCCTTAGGCAGTCGTTGAAGCTGTCCGGAAAAGAGCGCCAGTATAAAAAGGGGCAGACCCAGGCCTAAACTGAGAATAAAGAAAACCAGAAAACCAATCCATGGATTACCCATACCGGCTACCCATGTCAGCAGCCCCAGCACAAAGGGGCCGATGCAGGGGGCTGCCACAACTCCTAAGGTAAGGCCCATGAACAGGCTGCCGAAATAGCCGGTGTAGGATTTGCCGGCGGCTTGCGTCAAGGCTCCGGGCAGGCGTAATTCCCAAAGCCCGAAGAGACTGGTAGCGAACAGGATCAGGACGCCGGCCACCAGGGCCGGAACGATGGGATTTTGAAGCAGTGCCCCCATCAGGCCGCCGGTAAGTGAGGCGACCACTCCAAGAATGGAGTTGGTCAGGGACAGGCCGGTCAGGTAGCAGATTCCATGCAATACCAGCTTGATCTGGCTGGGCTTTCCCTTTGCTGCCCGACCTCCGAAAAACGAAACCGTGATGGGAATCATCGGATAGACGCAGGGAGTCAGGTTCAGCGCCACACCGCCTGCGAAAATGCCAAGGAGGGTCCAGAGCATGGTCCAGCCCTGGAGGGATCGGTCGGCTGCCGTTTTCGTTGATGGTTCACCGGAAGTTGTTGGTCCCATCGGACTGCCGGCGATAGGCAGGCCATTTTCCTGCCATTTTGGGAATCCGTATGGGTCACGGTAGACGTTTTTATAACCAAGTGATACGGCCACCCTGGCCGCCGAGTCGCTGCGGACTCATGTCAAGCCTGCTCAGTAAAAGATCAGGACACGCTCTGGATTCGGTCCTAAAAAATCTTTTAATTGCGAAGCTTTCTGCCGGCGTTCCCACCATGTGGGTTTCATGGAAAAATTAAGCGCACCTTCAATATGTCCGGTGCGATACTCCCACTCCTGACGGGTGTCGATCAACATGAGGTTTGAGGCATCTTTGCGATAGCGGTCGGCAAGTTCTTCAGTTGTAATGATCTTATAACCGCCGGCCTCAGCCTCGACGATTACATCTTCCCAGGTGGTCTGCTTCGGTTCGATGGGGCGTTGAATGTACCAAACCGAAAGGATCGTGATCATGACGGATGTCAGTGCCAACAAAAATGAAGTTTGTTTTTTCATATTTTTTAACCGGATTGCTTCTTCTTCCTTTCGAGTTTTGAAAGCAGAAATGTCGCTCCTCTGCGCGATAAACCGAGCTTTTCGGCCAGTGTACCGTCATCTAACGACTCATTTTTCATCAATGCCATTGCTTCCGCTTCCAGTTCCTCCAGCCAGTCTTCGAAAAGTGCCAGCAGATCCGGATCGGCAATCGCCAAAAGCTGCTCGGACCTGGCTACTTTATCCACCAGGCTATGGCACATCTGCGTTGGGTCGACACCTTCGCCCATACATTCCGCCAGTCATAAATGCACCATTCCGGAAAGCTTGTCACCTTCGGACTGTCCGATAAAATTCACCAAAAAGCGCTCTCGTGCCTCATTATCCAGGTCTTGCAATAGCCTTCCCAAGACCCTGGTTATTTCTGATAAAGCCTCTTCCGGAGCCATGTCGGCAATAATTTCAAAAAATTTGTCCATACGGTTGGTTTGCCCCCTTTACATTCAAAACATTTTTCTATCAGATAAAAGGTCCGTTGCTATCTCACTCAGGATTTTTAATACATTCAATATCCTTGCATCCGCCAGTTCGTAGTAAATGAAAGGACCCTCGCGCTCTACCCTGACCATCAAGGATCGCTTCAACTCTTTCAGATGATGCGACACCAGAGGTTGTGATAAACCAAGTTCCTCGACAATGGCGGAAACCGATTTCCTGCCGCTGCTGATGAGAATCAGTATCCTCAAACGGTTTCCGTCGGAAAGACTTTTAGCAAGAAAGGCGGCACTTTGGAGATCATCGTTGTGAACCGTTGCACTCGGGTCTGTATCGTCATTTGATGAAATGTTTTGCGTTCTACCCATTTTTCAACCCAACATTCTAACCCGTAAAGCCGCTTTACGGGCTTCAATATAGTGCGCAGCCGCCAGGGACGCCGTACAACCATCTGCGGCGGCAAGAACAATCTGATTGGCATATTTTTGACGAAGGTCTCCTACGGCAAAAACACCTGGGATATCTGTCTCACATTTTTCGTCGGTAATGACATAACCTGTTTTACTGATTTTTATTCCTTTAGGAACGATTTGATTATTAGGCGCGAAGCCGACAAAAATAAAAACACCCTCAAGATCAATATTGCTCTGACCACCGGATTCCAGGTTTTTGATAGAGATATTGCGGACGCCCTTGTCGCCACCGTTGATTGCGGTAACTGCCGTATTGTATATAATTTCAATATTTGGCTCAGCGAAAACACGTTGCTGAAGAATTCGGCTTCCCCGAAAAGCCTCTCGTCGATGAATAAGGTAAACTTTACGGGTTATCTTAGAAAGGTAAAGAGCATCCTCCAAGGCGGTGTCACCGCCGCCCACAACAGCAACCGTTTTATCGCGAAAAAAGAAACCATCGCATGTCGCGCAATATGAAACCCCTTTGCCGAAATATTCGTTTTCACCCGGGATGTTTAATTTTCGTGCCGTGCCGCCGGCCGCAAGGATGATCGCGTGGGCCTTCAATATGGTCCCATCTGCGAAACGCACGGAGTGATATTCAATCCCAGGTTCGGTCGTGAGTACCTCTTCTTCTAAAATCTTGAGTTCGTAATGTTTGGCATGTTGCAGGAATTTTTGGCAAAGATCGAATCCACCGATTTCTATAAATCCTGGATAGTTTTCAACGTCCTTGGTGATGGCCACTTGTCCGCCGGGGACGCCTTTTTCGATCAAGACGGTTTTAAGCGCTGCGCGCATAGCATAAATTCCGGCAGTCAAACCCGCAGGACCTCCACCTATAATGATCAAATCATACTTCTGATTTTCCGGCATACCTCCCCTCCATTTTTTATTTTGAGCAGATGCATGTTTAGCTGGTATTTAGGATATGAACCGCAACAGCATATAAATATTTGTTTATATGCTGTTGCGGTTACTGTCAATAGAATTTTATCAAAAAGCGGAAAGCATTCCGAACTTATTCCTGTATCATCGGAACGGAATCGGCAATCTGGCCGGCGAGTCCGGCAAGGGCCTTGCTCTGGGCAGCGACAAGACCGGTGTAATCGCCGGACAGGACCGGTTCATGAATGACGGATCTTTTGACGATCAGCGGTTCCAGATGGTTGATCTTCTGCATGCTCCATGTCACATCCAGCAGCACTTCTCCCTGCAGTTGACCGTCAAACCGGTTGATGTGCAGAACAATAAAATGGGTGAGGGGATACAGATCCCCATGATGTCTCGGAACAATGCGGTCTGTCCCCAGAAGGACGGAAAGGTTCGTCGACAGGACGGAAGCGATATTATCCGGAAAAGAACCGGCCCAGCGATGAAACTCCGACAGCTTGATTCTGCCTTCGTGATCCCGGACAATGATCTGCGGTCTGTCCAGTTCCGATGGAATGGATATCGGTCCGACGGCAAGATAAAATTCTGCCGGAAGCTTATCCTGCGGCGTTTCTTCCTGTATGGTGCTCAGGGTATAAAAGGCTGCCGGGGGTGTTTTCCCAAAGCAGGAACACAGCAATACCGTTATCATGATGATGGATAATACATTTTCGGAAGTTTTCCGGTTCATTCCGTATCCCCTTTTCCGCTGATGAGTGATTCCGGGTGCCGCTCCAGGTATTCCAGTAAGTGGTGGAGAGAACGGGATGCTTTGCTAACCTCATCCAGTGCTCCATTCATTCTGATCTGCAATGGGGAATCGGATTTTAACATTGTTCCGGCTCCTTCAAGGGCTGTCTTTGCTTCATCAATGGTTGCGCTGAGCTGAGGCGCCACATTGGTTCGAAGCTCGGAAAGCAGCATCCGGCTTTCCTCCAGAGAAGCATCCAGATTGTGCAGCGCTCTTTCCATCTCCGGGGAGTTGACCAGCTTTTTCACGCCATGTATGGTATCCCGCAAATCATCTCCGATCTGTCGGATGGGCATCCGGTCAATCTTGTCGATAATTCTGGCCACTTTTTCCTTGATTCCCTGTATGGCTTTCGGAATTGTCGGAAAAACCGGGTAGGGGCCGCCCCAGACAATGCCGGCAGGCGGGGCATCCGGAATCAGGGAGACAACAATCATCTGCTGGGAAGTAAGAAGATTGCCGGTATCCAGTTGCGCCCGGTATCCTTTTTCGACCAGCTTCTCCATGATCTCTTCCCTTTCACTTCCCACATACTGTTCAAAAACAACCCGTTCCGGTTCCAGTTCAATCAGGACCGGTATGCGGAATTCATATTTTTCCCGGTCAAACTCAAGGTGTACGTCCAGGACCTGACCGATACGGATGCCCTGCAATTCAACCGGTGCTCCCGGTGACAGACCCCGAACCGACTCATCAAAGTAAAGGAGCCACTTCTCCTTGATCAGGCCGGCTTTTTCCTTGGCCTTATCCAGGCTTTCATACAAAAGGAATTTTGACCTGTTTTCCGCGGATTTTCCAGGGACTTCTCCCTGAGGGATACCAAATGAAATACCGCCGATCAGAAGGCTTACGACGGAATCCGTATGGACCTTTATCCCCTCGGTATTCAATGCCACCTCCACACCGCTGGCATTCCAGAAGCGTGTATTCCGGTAGACAAACTTGTGGTAGGGGTCGTTGATGAAAACCTGAAGATTGACGGATGTTCCATCTTCGGAAAGATGATAATCCGTTACCTGGCCCACATCAATCTGACGATAAAAAACCGGTGATCCTTTTTCAAGGGAACCGCGCCGGGAGGCCTGCAGGGAAAACATCATCCCCGGGGCATCCGTGGTGACCGCCGGCGGGTCTTCGCTTCCGTTGAAATCTTTTAACGGTTTACCGGGTGGGCCCGGATCCATGGAGATATATGCTCCGGAGAACAATGTCCCGAGTCCGGATATGCCCGTGGCAGCGACTCTTGCCCGCACCACCCAGAATTTTGTGTGGTCCGACAGCAGTTTTTCCGCCTGTTTGGACATTTCCGCTTTTACGATAACATGGGAAAGATCATCGCTCAATTGAATGGATGTGACCTTGCCGAGTTCCACATCCTTGTACTTGATTCGCGTTTTTCCGGCTTCCAGATCCTTGGCGGATTTAAACATGATGGTAATGGTGGGACCCATTTGGGAAATGGTGGTGTATGCCAGCCAGACGCCGATCAGCAGAGCGATAAAGGGGATCAGCCAGACAATGGAAATGCGGCGGTTCCGGTTTGCCATAATCGCTGTCGGAATCTGAGGGTCCTGGGAAGAATGGGTATCGGTATCAGTCATGACTGTTATTCTCCGTATCCCAGATCAGTCTGGGATCAAATGTCATCGCCGCAAACATGGTGAACACCACAACGGCGGCAAAATACAAGGCAGCCGGTTCAATCCGGACAGTTGCAATCGCCCCCATGTCGACCAGGGCGATTAGTACGGTTATCGCAAATATATCCACCATGGACCATCGGCCGATGGCTTCCGTGATCCGGTAAATCCGGGTGCGGTCCTTCTGCCGCCAGGTTGTTTTCAACTGAACGCTGATCAGCAGAAAGCATAGAATCACCAGTTTTAACAAGGGGACAAAGATGCTGGCGGTAAAAATGATCAGGGCAAGGTGCCACATCCCGGTTTTGACAAAATAGATCACGCCGCTCAGGATCGTGTCGGTAGTATATTCTCCAAATGAAATGATATTGGTAATGGGAAATACATTGGCGGGGATATAAAAAATGCCGGCCGTCAGCACCAATGCCCAGGTTCGGGAGACACTGTTCTGCTTCCTTTTGTGAAGTGCAGCGCCGCAGCGCCGGCAGGACAGCCTGCCTGTCATGTTTTCCGTGGAACAGACCAGACCGCAGATATGACACTGGACCAGATCTTTGCGGCAGATTGTTTTTTCCATGTGCCGGTCTGAAAGACGATCCAGCTTTTCCCAGATCACTACAGGATTGAAGGTGTAAAATATCGCTGCCTGGACAAAGGTGAAAGCCATTAATGCAAACAGGGAAATGCCAAATGTGATCTCGCCGTCATTGGACAGTTTGACCACGGTTACCAGAATGCCCAGCATGAAAATTTCAATCATGTTCCAGGGCTGCAATGCGGAGATGGTGCGCAGAATCCACGGCAGACATTTTGCCGTCTTTCCGAATTTCAGCGGAAGCAGAATATAGAACAGCCCCATCAGGTGAAAAGCCGGTGCCAGTATGGTTGCCAGAAAAACCAGAAGGCCGAGGGGCCACCATCCCTGGATAAAAAACATATGAATGCCGGTAATCAGGGTGGTTTCCTGGATCTGACCGCCCATGCGAAACGTCAGAAAGGGAAAGGCATTGATCAGGATAAACAGGATCATTCCAGCCAGGACCAGTGCAAGGGTCACATCCGTATTGTCTGCTGCGCTTTTTTGCAGTATCGCATCACACTGAACACACCGGAGGACACCCTCAATCGGTGCATCCGGTCTTTTTTGCATCCGGTCGCATTCATGGCAAATGATCACAGGGTTTGATTGCATGCGGAAACGAATACCAAGGCCAAGGGTTTAGAGATATAAAGAGATAAGCGTTTGCTTTTTTTGATAAAGACTATAGTTAAAGCCTCTGTGTGTGTCAACTACATTTTATGGCCGATATGGATGATTGTTGGCATTGCCGGCCGGAACAGGCGGCGGCAGCAACTATCGAAGACCGGTGGCTTCCTGGTCAGTGCAATAAAAATCATCCGCCCCGCTATCTTGATATATATCAGGATATGCCGATGGATTATTGATATTTCTTCCCCAGATCTTTTATCTTTTGCACAATCTCATCCACGGTTTCCTTCAGCTCCCCTCCCATTTTCCGGTATTCATTGGGATATTCATCTTTCATGAATCCCATGAGAGCATAATACACAGGTTTAAACCGATCTTTAAGCTGATGGGAAGTTTCATTGAAAATTCGTAAGGCTGAATGAAACTGTTTTTTGGCGATCAGCAGCATCAAAAACAGATTTACATCCGGTGCAGCTTTCTCAAGAAATTCTTCATCCCTTAAAAAAGTTTCTGCAACGGCAAGACATTTTTCAAATTGATTGTCCCATAACAGGATCGTGGCATGGGTATGGGCTTTGATACGGGTATTCTCTTTGGAAAATGACTCTCCCGATAATTTGATGGCATGCTCTTTGTTTTTTCTTTGTTCAAAGAGCATGTATGCCAGATTATTCATGGCATCGGCATCACCTTTTTCCACTGCCTGAAGGTAGTAAGCTTCGGCTTTTTTCATATCCTTGAATTCTGTTTCATACAGCAGGGCCAGATTATTCATGGCGCCGGCATGACCTTTTTCCGCTGCCTGAAGGTAATAATCTTTGGCTTTTTTCATGTCCTTGAATTCTGTCCGATATAGATCGGCCAGATTATTCATGGCGCCGGCATGACCTTTTTCCACTGCCTGAAGGTAATAGGCTTCGGCTTTTTTCATGTCCTTGAATTCTGTTTGATACAGCAGGGCCAGATTAAACATGGCGCCGGCATGACCTTTTTCCACTGCCTGAAGGTAATAAGCTTCGGCTTTTTTCATGTCCTTGAATTCTGTTTGATACAGCAGGGCCAGATTAAACATGGCGTCGACATGGCCTTGTTCTACTGCCTGAAGTAAATAAATTTCTGCTTTTTCGATATCTCCTGTTGATATCATATGTAATATACCAAGATAATTTAAATCTTTCGGAGTTTTCTTTTCTTTTTGTTCAAGTTTCTCATTCAGATCGACTATCTCGGCTTTTTTAATATCATTTAAATTGTTTTCAATTGGCTTTTCTTCACATGGGGATAAATATCCACAGAAAACCGATCCCCGACTTTCCAGATACGTTCTTGTAGTTTCGATTAGCTGATTTTGCAGTTCCCGATTGAGCTGTGTCCGGACAAGCGCTTCGGTCATCATAAATGCATGACGGTCATCCAGCTTTCCCTGCTTCAACGCCCCCAGATGGCGGTTTGCGCGTTTTTCCAGGTCGTGTTCATCGCACCAGATCTGCAGGAATTCGACAATAAAGCGCACTCGCCTCTCATCCCATGTCCGCCCCAGGCGCATGAGGTACCAGATGTTGAAAAATCGTTCATGTATCCGGTATAGGTGGTTTTTGGTATCTGTTTTTTCTTTTTCAATGATATGAAATTTTTCCAGTTGCCCCAGCTGTGCGGAAACCGCCTTGCTTTGAATCCTGGTTTTTTTGGCAATCTCCTTTGTTGTAATGGCATCCCAGTTCAATGCAATGCAATCGACAATTTCCTGCTGCTGGGGGGACAGCTTATCCATGCGGTGTTTGTATAACGGGGTGACGCTGTCCAGTATTTTTTCGA
>QZKS01000017.1 GCA_003599865.1 Desulfobacteraceae bacterium | reverse complement strand
CATTGACGATATAGCATTTCAGACCAACCTGCTGGCATTGAATGCCGCAGTCGAGGCGGCCAGAGCAGGCAGACATGGCAAGGGATTCGCCGTGGTCGCCCAGGAGGTGAGAAACCTGGCCCATCGCAGCGCCAAAGCGGCCCAGGAAACCACTACCCTCATCGAAGGGGCGGTCAATAATGTAGAGAACGGAACCCTGATCCTCAACCAGACAGCTGAAGCGCTCAATGAAATCGTCACCCGTGCGAAAAATGTTGCCAACCTTGTTGAGGAAATCGCCACGGCCAGCAACGAGCAGGCACAGGGTATCAGTCAGATCAATCAGGGCCTTTCCCAGGTGGATCAGGTAACCCAGGCAAACACGGCCAATGCTGAAGAAACCGCTTCTGCAGCCGAAGAATTATCCAGCCAGGCCGCACAGATGCAAGTACTGGTTTCCCGGTTCAAATTAAACATCCGATAGCACCACACCTGTTCTTGATTATCTTTTTCCTTTATTGTAATCACACACAGAACGGGGACCTCAAACAACGGGACAGCATGGGAATCACCAGGGATCGAAATAAACGTCCGAACCGGCCATTACCATCCGGAAAAACGGATTTTGCCGCATCAGGCCCTGTCATCCTTTTTGTCGTCAGTGCCGTTCAGTTTCTGACTCCGTTCATGCTGTCTGCCGTGGGCGTGGCCCTGCCGACCATCGGCCGGGAATTTTCCGCCAGTGCCGTTCAGCTCGGGCTGATCGAAACCGTCTACATCCTCGCCTTTTCCCTGTTTCTGCTGCCGGCAGGACGGATGGGGGATATATACGGAAGAAAGCGCATCTTCACCATCGGCATTCTGGTCTTTACGCTGGGAACGCTCATGGTGTCCCTTTCCTTTACCATGCAAAGCTTTATCCTGTTCCGCTTTTTTCAGGGAAGCGGCGGGGCCATGATCACCGGCACCAGCATTGCCATTCTCTCCTCGGTCTTTCCTCCGGAAAAACGGGGAAGAGCCATGGGCATCATTGTGGGCTGCATCTACCTGGGCCTGTCTCTCGGCCCGGTGCTTTCCGGTTTTATGATCACCCATCTGGGCTGGCGGTGGATTTTCTATTTCGGTGTGGTGATCGAACTGTTCTGCCTGACACTGACCCTTCTGAAACTCAAAGGCGAATGGGCGGACGCCCGGGGAGAGCCCTTTGATATGATCGGAACGGTTCTGTACTGTGCTTCCCTGTTCTGTCTGATTTACGGAACCCTGAACCAGAGAGACGGCGGTGTGTATCATCTTCTCATCGCTGCCGGGATTACAGGGCTCATAATCTTCTCTCTGTTTGAATACCGATCCTCCTCCCCGATTCTGGATGTGAACCTGATTCTTCACAACCGGGTATTTGCCCTGAGCAATCTGGCCACCCTGATCAACTACGCCGCATCTTTCGGCATCAGCTTTTTTTTCAGTCTGTACCTGCAGGTGATCCGGGGTTTTTCCCCGCAAGCCGCCGGGATGATCCTGGTCATCCAGCCGGTTGTCCAGACCATCCTATCCCCCGTGTTCGGCCGTTTGTCCGATACCATCTCCCCCCCGGGTCTGGCCACGGCAGGAATGGCCTTATGCGCCGCCGGACTGGGCGTGGCATCCCAGGTTCATGCCGATTCCCCCATTCCGGTCATCATGGGCATGCTGGCCCTCATGGGTCTCGGTTTCAGCCTGTTTTCCTCCCCCAACACCACCACCATCATGGGCAGTGTAACCCCCCGGCAATACGGCATTGCCTCCAGCTTTCTGGCCACCATGCGAACCCTTGGCATGCTCTCCTGCATGACGCTGATTACCCTCATTTTCCGTTACTACCTGGGAGAACAGCCGGTGAGCGAGCAGACCCGAAACGCCTTTCTTCGCAGCATGCATGTCAGCCTGATGATCTTCTGCGGTCTTTGCATCATCGGCGTTTTCTTTTCCATGGGCCGCTTACGGAAAAAGACCATGGCGTGACCGGTCATTGATGAAAGACACATCCGACCATCCGCCCGTCAGTTCCGCAGCAAAGGATGGGGCGACTATTTTTCCGTACTGCAGGACTGCCATTGCAGTCGGAATCCGGCCCCTGTGACAATGGCATCCGAGGTGACCGGAACCGATCCGGAATCAGGCAGGACAATGCGCATGAGGCAGTCCTGCAGAATATCTTTTTCAATATCCACACCCGGCATCACCTCGATCAGCATCATGCCCTTTTCCGTCAACCGGAATACCCCGACATTGGTGACATACAGAACGGTTTTTCCTTTTTTTCGGGCCTGCTCGCCGCTCATGGTGATTTCACTGACCCTGTCCATGAATTTATGCGTGCCGGGCTTGGTGATTTGGAGTCTGCCCTCATGGATTTCCATCTTCGCATGCGCCATCCAGCTTCCGACAAAAACAATGGTGCCCGCAGCCGCGCAGAAATCCGGAAATCCGCCGGGGCCCACATAGTTGAGCGGTCCTTCCCCACGCTTGGATACATTGACATTGCCCTGGCTGTCCACTTCCAGTATCCCTAAAATCGCGCAATCCAGATGTTCATAGCACAGATGAAACACCTGGGCCGAAGACATGATTTCCTTGGGGTTGACGGCTGCACCGAAAAAAATACCCGGTGCGGGAAGCCCGCCCACCACGCCGGTTTCCGACATGAAGGTCACGTCATGGAACAGGCCGCCGTTATGGATCAGCCGGGCCACTTCTTCCGGAAGTCCCACGCCGATGATGATATTGCAGCATTTTTTGACAAACCGGGTAAACGTCGAGGCTGCCAATCGGGCCAGTGCATCTTCCACCTTTCCCCGGATCGGGGTGATGCCCAGAATGCGGTTGATGAACCGAAGTTCTTCCATAGCCTCGGGAAGATTTACCGTTGCGCCTTCCGTGAACATGGGCCAGTATTTTTTCTGGGGAACAGCCCCGGTCTGTTCGTTGTATGGATGCACCACTACTGCGTCCACATAGTCTGCCGGCAGAAAGATATCATCCGACTGCTTATCAATAATCTCCGCCACGCTTGCCAGCACGCGTCCGCCGTTGGCCTTTGCCGCCAGGGCAGACTCATAACTTTCGGTATACAGGGCGCAGTTTTTCACATACAGATTGCCCTCCCGGTCAGCCGCCGGGGCAATGAAAAATGTCGTTTCTATTTTCGGAAGACTGTATCGCAGCTTGTCACCGGCCGCCTCGATCATGCTTTTCCCCCTGCCGGGGACCACCACGCTGCCGCCGCCCACCCTGGGGTCCAGAAACGTGCCGACCCCGGTTTCACTTTCCATAAAAAACCGGCCCCTGCCCTGGGCTTCGATCAGAAGCGCCTCTATCCCCTGGGGGAATGTGTGAAGTTCCACAAGGCCCTGATCCGCCAGCTTCAGCATGGACCGGACCGTCTCATGGTGACCGGCGATAAACCGGGTGATCAGCCCCGGATGCATGCCCAGTTCCTCGATAGTGCCCGGAACCCGGCCCCGGCCGCCCTGGGCGCCCACGATCACATGCGTAAGCCCCCGGGGATGACCGGTTTCCCGGAAACTGCGTGCAATGGCCCAGAACCACACGGACGGCCGGGAATTGGCCGCCATGCCGCAGGAAAACGTGGTTGTCCCGTCCGGTATCAGCCGGACCGCCTCCATGGCGGACATGAATTTCGAATTGTCCAATCCTTCGAGTCTGTAATCCAGGTCTTTTCGGTTCCACGTCAGCCGCCAGCGGATAATATGGGCCAGCAGCCGTATTTTGGTCGATAGGTTCATGGCACTTCCTTTCGCATGAGTAAAAAGAAACAGGAGCCGGGCAGCACGCATCAATAGTTCCAATCATCCTATCCGCTGGAAACGCAAAGCATGTGCCAGAAAAAATCAAACTTCTAATAATATATTTTATTGATTTAATTTGATAAATTGTTACAGAACCCGGTCGAGAAAAATAAGGTACAGCCATAATGTAAAAAATATCGACAGACTGTAAATCCAGCAGAGTACCCACATTTGAAATGCGATCCTGCTAAACGTTAGCTTGAAGGGGGGAATCGGTTGAATAAGGATATTATTTCCAAATGCGGTTACCCTGAGTCTTGAACACATAATCCTTGACATCATCAACCCGGCAGTTTAAAAACTATTTAATAATACAATACCTTGTTCGACATTATAGAATACTCTTTGCCATTACCTGATATGATGGAGAATCTTCGATGGGAAAAAGGCGGTTTTGCATCTTCGGCGCGGGCAGTATCGGCTGTTATGTCGGCGGGCGTCTGGCGGCGGCAGGATGTGATGTGACATTGATCGGCAGAAAGCGCATCCGTGAAGAAATACGCGGCAACGGCCTCCACATCACCGACTTTTGCGGTACGGATATACATGTCCCACCGGATGGTTTTCGTTTTGAGACCGAAGCCGATGCCGCTGCAGATGCCGATCTGGTGCTTGTCACCGTCAAGTCGGCCGGAACATTGGAGGCGGGAAAAACACTTGCGTCACGGCTGCAAACCGATGCGGTCGTCGTGAGTTTCCAGAACGGGATGGGCAATACCGAATTGCTGCGCATGGCATTGCCGCGCCGGACCGTTTTGGCCGGAGTGGTCCAGTTCAATGTGTTGAACCGCGGGTTGGGGAATTTCCATCAGGGATCGGAAGGCGGACTGGAAGTGGAACATCATCCGGACTTCGCACCGTTCACCCCTTTTTTTGCACAGGCGGGCTTACCGGTAAAACAGCGCAAGGACATACAATCCGTACAGTGGGCCAAGCTCCTGATCAACCTGAACAACCCGATTAATGCACTTTCCAACTTGCCGCTCAAGGCGCAGCTTTCACAACGACCGTTCCGGCAATGCTTTGCCATGGCGCAGAAGGAAGCATTGGCCATCCTGGATGCTGCTCATATCCGACCGGCAAGGCTGACGCCGCTGCCGGCAAACTGGATTCCCGGATTGCTCAATGCACCGGACGGATTGTTTCGGATGATCGCCGGTAAAATGCTGGCCATCGATCCTCTGGCCAGATCCTCCATGTGGGAGGATCTGGAAGCAGGGCGCAAAACGGAGATTGATTATTTGAACGGCGAGATTGTCCGCATGTCGGAAAAGCTGGGACGCCCGGCTCCGGTGAACACCCGGTTGATGGAACTGATCCGGGATGCAGAAGCGGGGAAAAACCGAACCTGGACCGGGAAAGAGCTATGGAACGAGTTGGTCACCGCAAGACATCGGGCCTCTGCCATATAACATACTTATTGCTTCCCCAGCGAACCCATGAATTTCATGATTTCCTTCTGAACGGCTTTTTCCTCTTCTCCCAGTGTGAAAAAACATTTTGTTCCATTCGGATTGAAGCAGCCGTTGCAGGCGATGCAGGCCGCATCCTTGCGGTCTCCCTCCATCCACCTTTTTACCAGTCCCGGCTCGCGAATCAGGGACCGTGACATGGATATGGCCGCGACAGGGGTTTCGGAAAGAATCCGATCAATGGCATCAATGCTTCTGAGTCCTCCCACCAGAATCACGGAAACCTCTACTTCTCCTGCCAGTTGTTTTGCATATTCCAGATGGTAGGCTGAATGTTTTTTGGATCGGGAGGGGAGATATTTTCCACTGAGGGTGCCCCCGCTCACCTCAATGGCATCCATTCCATGTTGGGCAAGATTTTTGGCAATGACCAGAAAATCCTCCGGCGTCAGCCCTTTGTCCGCCGGATGGAAATCAGAGCAGTTCAGCTTGATCCATACGGGGTAGTCTTTTCCGCATCGGGTTTTGATCTCGTTCAGGATCTCCAGGATGATCCGGGAATTGTTTTCGGGGTTTCCGCCATAGGAATCGGTTCGCCGGTTGATGGCCGGGCTGAGAAACTGACTGAGGAGATATCCGTGGGCGGCATGAATCTGAACGCCGTCCAGTCCGGCTTTTTGGATCCGGACAGCCGCATCCCCGAATTCCGTAACCAGCTCCCGGATCTGGGATTCCGTAAAGGGAGAAGGTTTGATGCCGCTGATGGGATCAACGACATCGGAAGGTCCGTAGACCGGGCCCCGTGGCTGTGCGAACAGCTGCGCGCCTGCATGGTTGAGCTGGGCAATCAGTTTTGTTCCATGCTCATGAACGGTTTGGGCCAGTTCCGTCAAACCCGGTATGGATGAATCATCCGTAATCACCACGGTTCCCTTGGCCGGATTGTCGGTTGTCGAAACACAGAAATATCCGGTGATGATCGAGCCGACTTCTCCTTTGGCCAGATTACGGTGCATATCCAAAATAGCACTGCCGATTTTTCCTTTTACTGCCGTTCCTTCAAAGGTGGCGGACCGGACAATCCTGTTTTTCACTGCAATCCCGCCGACCATTGCCTGTTCAAAAGTTTTCTTTGCTGTCATTTTTTTCTCCTTTTCATCGGGTTTGCTGCATCTTTTCCACCCGGCAAAGCAGGGCCTTGATGGGAACCGAAGCGGTGACCGGACAAAGCGGCTGGTCGTCCGTCAGCATGTTGATATTCAGACGCTTCCATCCATCTGCCACCCCATACCAGTAGCCGTGAGGAGCATGCACCACACGGGGATGAAGATCCTGATCATAGTTTGCCCTGATCTCAACCCGTCCTCTGGGAGAGGCCAGATATACCCACTCGCCATCCTGAATCGACATTTCCCTTGCGGTTTCCGGATGGATATCCAGCAGGGGATCCGGTGACCGTTTCTTCAAAGAATCAATGTTTCTGTGGGATGAATGGTAGTAGACAAGATTTCTCCCGCCGGTTGTCAGGACAAGGGGATAGTCTTTCCACAAATCCGGACTGCCGACCGGGCTTTCATCCGGCTCCCGGAACAGGGGAAGAGGAGAAATGTTCAGCAGCTTCAGGAAATCCGCAACCAGTTCCACCTTTCCCGAAGGTGTTCTGAATTTTCCCTTGATTTCATAACTTTTATACTGAATCGGCGTGGACAGGAAGCCGTTTTTTCGAAACTCTTC
Source organism: Desulfobacteraceae bacterium (assembly GCA_003599865.1). Classification (GTDB taxonomy): domain Bacteria; phylum Desulfobacterota; class Desulfobacteria; order Desulfobacterales; family SURF-7; genus QZKS01. The sequence continues at coordinate 38,236 of QZKS01000017.1, read as the reverse complement.
AAAGGTCATTCCAACCGGTTCGAGCCGAAAATCCAGGGTTTCTTTCACACTGGACCAGTATCCGTCGAGCCTCATTTTCCCGGCCAGATCGATCAGGATCTGTTTTTCATCCCGGCAGTCACCCCGGGGTTCGACCGCCTTCTGCTGGCAAAAAAGATGATTTTTCATCAGGAGATCTTCCACATCATCCCGTTCACTCCAATGGGCCGGCGGCAGAATCACATCCGCCAGATCCGTGGTCGGGGTATGGTAATAATCAACGGCAAACAGGAATTCCAGGGACCGGAGAACCTGGTCCACATGCATGGAATTGGGATACGCACAGATACTGTTGTTGGCAAACAATCCCAGCGCCTTGACCGGATAGGGTTTTCCATGGGTAATCGCCGGCCAGACCGTCTGGGGAGGAGACGGAATCGGGATGAACTCCAGGAGCGGATAGTTATCGATTCCAAGCTTTTTCCGGGCCTGCTCTTTGGGAAGATTGTTAAACGCACAGTAATCCGGGCCATAGCAGCTCCGCTTCCGGGTAGGAGGACTGCAATGGAGATTTCCGCCCGGAACCTCCAGGTTCCCGGTAATGGCGCTCAATATGGTCAGTGCCCGTGCCAGATCAAAGGCATCATTGGCCTGACATACGCCGCCCATGCCCGGACCGATACTGGCAGGTTTGACGCTTCCCAGCGTGAATGCGGCCGCTTCAATATCCTTCGGGTCCAGCCAGGTGATTTCAGAAACCTTTTGGGGAGTGAATGAAGAAACATGTTCCCGCAGCTGATCAAATCCGGTTGTCCAGTGTTCCACAAAGCTTTTGTCATAGAGATTGTTTTCAATGATCAGATGAATGAAGCAGAGGGCCAGCGCCACATCGGTTCCCGGCCGGATCTGAAGCCAGTGGTCGGCTTTTCCGGCAAAATTGGTTTTCCGAGGATCGATGACAATCAGTTTTGCACCGTTTTTCAGCCCTGTTTTGATATCATGAAGATACAGTCCCGGCCATGAATTTTCCGGATTATGGGCCCAGAGAACAATGCATCGGCTTACCGCATAATCCGGATCCACCAGACCAAAACCGCATGTTGCAGCGCTGCCCACAACAATGGGTCCGCCGCTCATATTGGACGGCGCCATAAAATTGGGCGAGCCCAGAAGGGTTAAAAACCGGTTCAGGTAGGGAGCCATCCCCCTGGTGGTTCCGGACCCGAAGACAATGGATTCGGGTCCATTTTTTTCCCGGATGGCCAGCAGGCGATCCGAAATGAGATCAAGGGCCTCATCCCAGGTGGCCTCCCGGAACCTGCCGCTGTTTTTCCCTCCCGTGTTGATAAGCGGTTTTGTGATTCTGTCCTGATGATAGACCAGTTCCATACATGCCCTTCCTTTGGGGCATATATAGCCGTGGCTGAAGGGATGGTCCTTGTCGCCCCGGATTCCCGTAAGCTTTCCGTCATCGACGGATAACAGCACCCCGCAGCGGGAATGACATTCAAAACATATGGTTCGAACCGTGGTAACCGCCATTTTTTCCTCCCGGACAACAATGCAACGCTAACTGACCATTCATTAAGTTTATTGTTACATTATTTCATATAGATGAAAAATTCAATAGCTAAAAGCTGACCCAGCCCTTGACACTGATGTAGGCCGTCACCTCGTTTTCTTCCTCATCTTCCAGGCGCTGATCCGGTGCATAGACAACCCCCAGACCGGGCGCAAACTGAAGATAACGAAGAAGCGTCATGGACAGATTCACCTCCGTACCGGCCGCATTCAGCCATTCCAGTTCATCCCCCCGGCCGATCTCATCCCAGGTTCGTCCGCCTTCATAATACACTTCGCCGTGAATCTGCTGGAAATAGGAAGGAAACCGGTTGCCGAATCCTTTGGAAAAATTGACAATGGGAAACCGGTAGGAAGCGATGGCCCGGGTGATCTTCTCACCGACCTGATCGTTTCCCGAATATCCGCGGATCCCAACCGTCCGGGAAATGCCGAAGGAATCGCCGGCAAAAAGAGACGCGCCCGGACTTCCTCCCAGTCCGAAATAACCCTGTGCATACGGATCGCCGTCGCCGTATCCATAGAATCCGGAAACCAGCAGCACATGATTGGAAAGCCATGGCATGGGCAGGTATTCTCTCCATTCGGAAGTGAACAGCTTCCGGAAATATCCGCCGCCCAGGGCTTCATCAGAGACGCTGGCGGCAAGTGAAATATAACGGCCATCCTCGACCGAGCTGCTGCTGTTGAATGCGGTTCCGTCAAAATAGATAATCCTTGCCCACATCTCGCCGCTATCTTCCCCGGTGGGAAATACCGATAATCTCCGATACCGGTATTCCCATTCGGTTTCCTCGACAACCTCCCGTTTGGAAAATTCATACCCGCATCGGAACAGGATCTGCCGATCCACCTTGGCATAGGGGAATTCAAGGGCGGCACCCGCCCCATACATATCTTCCGTATAGTCATAATGAAACCCGGTGCGCTGGTCCACCAGAAGATCCGGATAGTGCTCCTGATCTGCGGCCGCATAGATATGAATCAACGGATAGATGCCGCTGTATGTATAATGAAGGGCCCCCAGAACCGCGTCATATTCAAACGTGTAGCCTGCGGAAATTTTAAGACTCTGATAACCGGTGGGATCGGAAAAGGACACGCCTGCCCCGGTCCGCAATCCGAACGCATCCACGTCCAGCCAGGGAGACCAGTAATCCGGCCGGATACCGGCAAAGGAATTATAGGATTCCGATGTGCCGCCGGAAACTGATTTTTCCGCAGCTGTCGTGATTTCCGGAATCTCTTTTGCAAGGAGGGTTTTTGCTTTCCCGCCTTCCCATGATGGCCCGATTGCCGGAAGAGCGCTCACGGCAAACCCGATCACCGGATACGGAATCATGGTCAGATAAGGCCCCTTTGCATCAAATCCCACTGCGGCAATCTGTCCCCCGTCCGCAGATACATTCGGAGAGAACAGCCCGCCGGTGACATGCGTCAGGGCAACCGGTACGCTGTCATGTTCCGCCTCGATTGCATACAGATTGTATACGCCGTTCAGATCACTGCTGAAAACCAGCAGGTTGTCTTTTGCCGGATGCCAGTCCGGCGTCAGTATCTGATTCCTGCCCTGATAAACGGTTGTTGCCCTGTTACCCGGCAAATCATACACCTTTAAAAAATACCCTTCCGGGCTGGTTTCCGCATATGTGATCCGTTTCCCATCCTGCGAAAATTTCGGGGCGGAAAGGACATGGAACAAGGGCGTACCGGTGAGAATCCGTTCTTCCCCGGCATGGCCGTCCGCATCCAGGTCCGTCGTCACAAGATAGCTTTTTCCGCTTCGCTGGCTCACCGCAGCCAGTTTTGTCCCATCCGGAGACAGGTCAACGGAAACGTACCGGCCCTGATCCGTAACCCTTTTGTCCCTGCCCTCCCGGACATCATACCGTCGAACCTCGGACCAGAAATTTTCATTCTTCATCAACTCCAGAACCGTATAATACAGATATCGGCCGTCGGATGAAGCGGACAGACTTCCATAAACCGATGTGGACCGCGCACAGGACATCTTTTCCGTTTCCCGGGTGGCCGGATCATAGGCATACAGGGTATCCCGGTCTTCCGGTTCCATTCCCAGAAAAAAAATCCTGTTCCCGGCAAAGACCGGATGAAAAACCGATATTTCTTCCGCTGTCAGCCGTTTGTTTTCCGTGGGGGTATAGGCATGGAGGCGCTCCAGCTTGTCCTTCTGCGCCTGTTCTTCATGAGCCAGCATTTCCCCGGCCATCTCCCAGGCATATTTGCCGGTGATGGTATGATTGGGAGAATCCAGATTGAATAAAAAGGATTTGGCCAGACCCTGAACCTCATCCCCGACCACATTTTTCCGGGGGCTGTTCTCATACAGATACTGAAAATACTTCATGCCATAGAGATATGCGGCATCCCCATACGGCCAGTAAGGAATTTCCAGATACCATTTTGAATAGGGAAGCAGTTGGTCATCCCGCACCGCAAGCCGGAAAAGCATATCCGCATAGGTTGACCGTCCCCTTCCCGGCGGGCAGAACTCCGTTTCCGACCAGATCGACATCCCCTCTAAAAACCATCTCGGCGCCAGCTGCACAGGGGATGAGGTAAACAGAAACAGCCCCATGGAGACAACATCCGTGGGCTCGACCTTTCCAAACACCCTGGAAAAATACTTGCTGTATCCCAGCCGCATATCCATGCTGATCAGATGGGTCAATTCGTGATAGATCGTCCGCTTCATATAGTTTCCATCCTGGAAAATGGATGTCACCGGTGTCGGACCGGCAATATACAAAGACATGACATTTTGGGGTACGGTTGTAGACCATCCATTGTGGGTATCAAACCCGTCCTGGAGAAGGACCGTTGTTTTGCCGGAGGGCTGCCAGTTGAAAATCGGCGTCAACACCGCATATGCCTCTTCAAAATACGCAGCAATCAATGGGACGGTTTCTTCCAGCGGCTCCTGATAGATAAATCGGAAATGCTCGGTTTCTCTTTCCAGAGCCTTTTCATGAATCGGGAACACGGGTGTTTCATAAGCGGCAGACGGCCCGGAAAAGACCAGACTGGTGATGAAAACAAACAATATCCATAAGAACAAACTCTTTTCATGGAAATAGCGCATAATAAGATTTCCTGCCCGGTTAATGTTTTGTTAAACGCCGTCTCATCGTTTCTTTTTCAAATGCAGACCGCACCCGCGCATTGCATGCATGCTGTCTGCCTTTTTTTGAAAAAAACTATAAATGGATAATGGCGGCAAGTCAACTGCGCCATACCCTGCTTCCGGAATTATCCCGTGATTCTGAATCATGGTAAAAAGATGGAATCTATGATATCCTGTCTGCCGACAAACATCATCACGGAGCCGACAAATATGAAAATTGCCGTTATTGCAGATATTCATGGCAATCTGGAAGCGTTTACAAGCGTCTATAACGATATTCGGCAGCAACAGGTGGAATCCGTCATTTCACTGGGCGACAATATCGGTTACGGCGCAGACTCGGAAGCCGTCATTCAACAGATCCGGAAGCATAACATCATTTCCATTCTGGGGAATCATGAACTTGCCGTGATGGATCCGAATGTACAGAAATGGTTCCGGGAAGATGCCCGGCAGGCCCTGAAACAGGTGCTGGAAAACCTCTCGGAGGATTCCAAAGATTATATCCACAGCCTGAAACCGAACTTCAGAATGGCCGACTGTCTGTTCGTGCATGGATTCCCTCCCGACTCCGAAAGACTTTATCTGTTTCAAATCAGTGATTTAAAACTTCTACAAACCTTCAGCGCGATGAAAGAATCCATTTGTTTTGTCGGTCACACCCACAGACTCCGTCTGGTGTATCCGGAAAACGGCTGCATCCATTCCCGGGCACTTCAGAACGAGCATATCCAATTGAGCTGGAACCGGAAATACATCATCAATGCGGGCAGTGTCGGCCAGCCAAGGGATGGCGACCCTGACGCCAAATACCTGATCTGGGATTCCTCCACCTTCCGGCTGGAAATCCGGTCCGTGTCCTATGATATTGCCAAAGCCGCCCAAAAGATTATTGATGCCGGCATCCCGGAACAATTCGCCCTTCGATTGAGCGGAGACGTATTATAGACTGCAAACCGCCCGGACATAAAAAAAATCCATCACATCGCCGGACATGACAAACCCCATTTCAAAATTCACCATCCAGGATGCCCTGACGGAACGGGTATCCCCGCTCCAGATCCATTTCTGAACGGATGAAAAGGGCGATGCAAAACAGAAATCCTCGCCCGGCGGCGGCGGATTCAGCAGAGACAAGAGCTCATTCACGGTGGGCAGACGCCAGCTATCATGTCCGCCGGCCTTTTGTTCATTGATCTTCTCTACATAATCCTGGGCCTGGCGGAAGGAAACCGGATATTCGGAGCCTGCACGCTGCCAGATCAGGCCGGTTGCGTGATCCATGAAAAAATCATTATGGACAGCCTCCATTCGATTCCGGATATAGGTCTTTGGTCGATACAGGTCGTCAATCCCGAATGCGGCTTTTCCCTGTTTGGCCAGGATGAGCCCTGCCTGGGAACGGAGAAAGGTCTGTAACGGTGATTCGTCTTTTTCCGATTCCGCTGATACTGCCAAAGCATCCGGCAGAGGACAATCCATCTCTTTCCTTTTCCGATATCTTCCATAAACTTCCCGGATCTCTTCTCCCATGCTTTTGGCATCCTGAAACCGCTTCTCCGGGTTCGGATCCGTTGCTTTGACAATCAGTTGATCCCATGATGCGTCCAGATCCGGGTTCAGACTGCCGGGAGGCTCGAATACAGGCCCGGGCAGCTTTCCGGTGATCATGCGGTACAGCATGATTCCCGTTGAATACAGATCCGCCCGGTGATCCGCTTTCTCCGGAGAGGCAATCTGTTCCGGAGCGGCATAGAAGCCGGTGCCGATCAGGGTTCCCGCTTTTTCTGCCGGTGCCTCCCCCCGTTTCCGGGAAAGTCCGAAATCAACGATTTTCACGGTTCCCGAATCGGTGAACATGATATTGAACGGTTTGATATCCCGATGGATGATGCCTGCATGGTGAAGCCGGGAAAGCCCCTGCAGGACCTCCAGAATAACCTGCACGGCTTTTTCCACCCGGACCACCCGTGTGGGCGCATCCGCCCAGTAGGCCTCACCGATCAGGGTGCCCAGATTATGGCAAAAATACTCCATCACATAAAACAGTTGATCTTCCGTCTCTTCCAGACTCCAGATCTCCACAATATGAGGATGACGGATATTGGCAATGATCGAGGCTTCCCGGACAAACTGCTCCCGGAGCCGATCCATGCCCATGGTTTCAACCAGTTTGGGGCCTGGTTGCAGACTCTTGACTGCCGCAACCTTTTGGATCCCGGGGATGACAACCTTGTAAACCCGGCCCATGCCGCCCTGACCCAGCATGGCCCTGATTTCATATCGACCGATTGATTTCATATCGTTCCACTCTTCCCTGCGCTCATGAAAAGGATTTACCGGATTTCCGAACCATCCCTATTATAGAAAAAACCAGTCCATAATCAACCATCAAAATTTTTTACGGAAAAGAATTGATTTTAAACTTAAGGAATTGTCTCCCTGCCTTTTTTTTGATAACCCTATGACTTGCCGGACAGATACCGGATCAAGTCCGGCATGCAGGGTAACCGCATTTGGAATGTCAACTTTTTAAATTCTCCCCTTGAGGGGGGCCTGGGGGCATAAACGCTAAGTTAAATTAGTTATTAATCATTAACAATTGGTTATTATTTTCTCATTAACTTCAATAGTTTATGGACTCCGGTTTGCACCGGAGTGACGGAATTCGGACTTTTGATGAGTTCATTATTTCTGTTTTGGTAATTTTGTTGATATAGACCTATCATATTATAATAATTAATAATCAATGATTAATAACGAATTGTTAACTTAGCGCTTATGGGGCCTGGGGAGGTGGGAATTGGCAAGGGAGTAATCGTAATTGCGCATCAAAAAAAGAGTCGCCGCCTTTCTGCTGAAAACGGAATTCGGCCGGAATGCCGTCCGGGAAGAAGCGGACCTGAGCATGTTCCGGGAGCGTCCGGACCTGAAAATCACATTCGGGCTGTTTCTGATTGCCATCAGCTATGTAATCGGCTGGCCTGCGGTCGGGGTGCTGGGTACGATTTCCCTGTATCTTAAGGAGCCGTTAATCATTGCTATCGGCGGGCCTTTGGTATATGGATTTTCTCATCTGGTCTTCCTGGGCGGAATGTTTCTGGCCGGAAGCCGGTATGCAAAAACATTTTCAAAATGGCTGACCCGGATGCTGATTCAAAAACTGAACACATGATGACAACAACATATGAAGAATACCCATCTTCCCAGCGTGGAAATCGATATTGTGGTTCCGTTTCATGACCTGGACCCGCTGCAGATTGTATGGCATGGCAATTATTTAAAATATTTTGACATGGCCCGTTTTGCCCTGTTTGAAAAACAGAATATCGATCTTCAGGACTATTACCGGAAAACAAACATCATTTTTCCGATCATCAAGACCACGACAAAGCACATCATCGCGCTCCGGCACCGGGACAGGGTCGTGTGCAGGGCAACCCTTGTACAGGCACAAGCAAAAATCGTCATGGATTTTCAGATCCGGTACCGGGACCGCAATGAAATCTGCTGCAAAGGCACAGGAGACCAGGCAGCCGTAAAACTGCCGGAAAATGAACTGTTGCTGCGGATACCGGATGATATCCGCAACGCGCTGGAGTTTTCCGATCATGAATCATGATTTTTCAAAAGCCTTTGTTGTCGGTGTGGAACGGGTTGCCGCATGGTCGGACCTGCTGGATCTCATCAATGTTTTTCCGGTTGCCGACGGGGATACGGGACGCAACCTTCTCGTTACCCTGGGCCCGATTCGAAACATAGAAACCGATCCGGAAAGGATCATCAGCAACCTTCTGATGTCGGCCCGCGGAAATTCCGGGATTATCGCCGCCCGTTTTTTCTCCGGATTCCTGACCGCAGACTCCCCGGAATCCATTCCCCGGGCTGCACGGCTGGGACGGGATCTGGCATGGAAGGCGGTTCGAAGCCCCCGGAAAGGAACCATGCTGGACATATTTGACGCCCTTGCGGAGATCACGGAAAAAACAACCCCGGACCGTATCACGGAATCCTCACCTGACGTGATCGACCATTTGCAGCATGCCGTACACGCTACAACAGAAAAGCTTTCCCGTCTCCGGGAAGCCAACGTCGTGGATTCCGGAGCGCTCGGCATGTTTATCTATCTGGATGGTTTTTTCACCTGCCTGAGCGGCCGGATGGGACCGTTCAGGCCGATCACCTCGATCTTTGAAAATCGTCTGGAAATCAGGACATCCTTTCATGAAACCGGGCAGAAGCATTACTGCATCGACATGGTGCTCAAACCTGAAAATGTAACGCAGGAAGATATCAACAGACTGTCCGAATATGGTGACAGCATCGTCGTTGTACCGGAGGATGATTTTTTTAAAATCCATCTGCATGCCGATGACAAGGATGCGGTGCGGGAAAAAATGGAATCGATGGGGTCGCTGGTAAAATGGTCGGAGGAGGACCTGATCACCCAGGTCAGAAATTTCCAGTCCAGGCAGAAGACCCAATCCATTCACATCATGACGGATGCCGCCGGGTCCGTTACCCGGGAAGACGCCGCCCATCTGGAAATGACCCTTCTGGACAGTTATATCACGGCAGGCGATCAATCCCTTCCGGAAACCAGCTTTGCTCCCCATGACCTGTACCGGATCATGAAACAGGGAGAAAAAGCATCCACCTCCCAGGCCTCGGACTTTGAAAGGCATCAGCACTACCAGAGCGCCCTGGCGCAATACGATCAGGTCTTATATCTCTGCGTCGGCTCCTTTTATACCGGCAACTATGATATTGCCACGGACTGGAAGAAGAAGAACGACCCGGAAAACCGGTTTACCATTATCGATACCGGCGCTGCTTCCGGCCGTCTGGGGCTTCTCGCCCTCTCCACCGCCATGCATGCAAACAAAACCGATGACCCGGATGAGGTAAAAGAATTTGCGAGACACGCGGTTGACCGGTGTCAGGAGTATCTGTTTGTGGACTGCCTGAAATACCTTGCACGGGGCGGCAGAACCTCCAAGACCAGTGCGTTTTTCGGCGACATGCTCCATCTCAAACCCGTGGTCACACCCACTGCCGAGGGTGCCAAAAAAGTTGCCATGGCCCGCAACCAAAAGGATCAGCTGAACATTCTGTTTGACAGGATGCATGCCGCCCTGTTGCCGGAATCCACCGCGCTGATCCTGCTTCAGTACACGGACAATCCGGAATGGGTAGCTGCGACCGTCAAAAAAAGAATGGAAACGGAATTCCCCTCATCCACCATCATGATCCGCCCCCTTTCCCTGACCTCCGGGGTTCATACCGGTCCCGGCACCTGGGCGGTTGCATTTCTGCCTGCATTATAATCCGGATTGATCCTGCCGGATGGTAACCCTTCTTGAAAAACAATATGCGGATGCCCAGTATTCGTTCGATAGTTTGGATATCGTGACGCCATTCGTGGATGATGCGTGGAGAAACCAATCTTCACCAATATAGACCCCCACATGTCGTTCAAAAAACCCGGTCTTGAAAAAAACCAGATCCCCGGGATTCAGATTGTTCCTGGAAACGGGCACGCCGCACTTTGATTGCAAATCCGCCGACCTTGGGAGATGAATATTCAGCTTTGAACGAAAGGTAAGATAGACAAACCCCGAGCAATCCACCCCATTCCTGCTCAACCCGCCGGCCCGATACCTGGTCCCTTTCCATTCAGCGTATTGATCCATCAGCTTTTTCCTGATCAGCGTGTTATTTCTTATCGCTGTTTGATCTTCGGGCCGGGGCGCGACTGAGGGTTCCGGTTTATGCGGTACAAGGCCGGCGCACCCGGCAAGAATCATGATGATGATCAGTAATATTGTCTTTTTCATGCTATCGGATTTGTATAACCCCATCCGGTCGGATTCGAACCTGTCCGGTATCATTTTCATTCAATCCCCAAGATAAATTCTATCTCTTTGATATGTTTCCCCCTCGATCTTTTCAAGAAGAATCTGATCAAAATCAACGATCATTCAGGATGACAAGCATTTGAAACCATGACCCTGCTATTTGTCTGGTCAGGGCAAACCTATCCTTAATAAAAATATATTGACAATCTGAGCGATGTTCAATATTTTGAGCTACGTTCAGATATCACCCATTCATCCTTTTCGAAAAATAATGCAAGGAGGGCCTCATGTACGATTTTCTGTTAACCCCTGAAGAACAGGAGTTAAAAAAACTGGCCAGAACCTTTGTCCGGGAGGAAATCTCCAGTGATTTCCTGCGGAAAATGGATAAAGATGAAATCCCCTATCCCCGGGAATTTGTGGAAAAACTTGCCGCCATCAATTTACGGGGAATCCGGTTTCCCAAAAAATACGGCGGACGGGAAATGAGCTGGGTTGCCGAAGTCGCCGCCACGGAAGAAATCGGATGCCTCGGCATGGCCCTGGGTTGCGCCTTTGTCATGCCGTCCATTGTCGGAGAGGCGCTCAATCAGTTCGGAACGGAAGCGCAGAAGGAAAAATACCTGAAGCCCTATATCGAAGGCAAGCTGGTTGCCGCAGAAGCCCTGACCGAGCCGCGGGGGGGGTCTGATTTTTTCGGCGCCATGACCCGGGCCGAACTCAAGGGGGATCACTTTGTCCTGAACGGCATGAAACGGTTTGTCGTGGGTGCAGAAGGAGCGGATTTCTTTCTGGTATACTGCCGCACCAATTTTGATGAAACCGCCCATAAATACAGCCGTCTGAGCCTTCTGATCGTTGACAAGGGACCCGGCGTCGAAACCGAATACATGTACGGCCTGATGGGATGCCGCGGCGGCGGCACCGGCAGGCTGGTGTTCCGGGATGTAAAGGTTCCGAAAGAAAATCTGATCGGCGAGATACACAGCGGCGCACTGTGTTTTCACCAGATGATGATCCCGGAACGGCTGACCTCCGCCGCAGGGTGCCTCGGAACCTGGGGAGCCCTGGATCTGGCCGTCCGCTATTCCAATAGGAGAAGGGCGTTCGGCAAAGAGATCCGGAAATACCAGGCTGTCAATTTCAAGGTGGCGGACTCCATCACCCAGTTGGATGCAGCCCGGGCCATTACTTACATGGCGGCCAAAGCGGTAGACAACCAGTATCCCAATGTCCGGCGTCTGGTCAGCGAGGCCAAGCGCTTTGCAACCGAAGCGGCATGGGATGTGGTCAACAACGCCATGCAGATCATGGGCGGAATCGGGTATACGGATGTCTATCCCATTGAACGGGCCCTCCGGGATACCCGTCTGGGCATGATCTGGACCGGCACGACCCAGATCATGAACCTGATGATCCAGCACGAATACTACAACCAGGTTCTGGATCCTTCCTATGACCGCAGAATCATGGAAGACGACGCCGCCAATCCGGACATCACGGAACGCTGCTTTACGGATGAAGACATGCTGGATGTGTTTGACGGAAAGATCAGCAACCCGTCGGTGCAATGATCAGACCTACACCCCCTTAATCCCCCTTAAGGGGCATAAGCGCTAAGTTAACAATTCGTTATTAATCATTGATTATTAATTATTATAATATGATAGGTCTAATTTACAAAATTACCAAAACAGAAATAATGAACTCATAAAAAGTCCGAATTCCGTCACTCCGGTGCAAACCGGAGTCCATAATCTGCTGAAATTAATTATAAAATAATAATTAATAATCAATTGTTAATGATTAATAATTAATTTAACTTAGCGCTTATGTCCCTTAGGGGAATGCCTTATGGCACAATGATGGAGGGGAATCAGACAACAGCTTTCAGGAGACAGGTCTTGGTCAAACAGAGCCTTGAACATTTAAAGGAAATCGAACGCGATGCCAGGCGGAAGCTGGTTCTGGATGCGGCACTGGAGCTGTTTGCCGTAAAGGATTTCCGAAGCGTGACGGTCCGGGAAATTGCAAAGCAGGCGGGTGTGAGTGTCGGAACAATTTATAATTACTACCCGACACTCATGGAACTGTTTCTGGATGTTTTCCTGACCAGCGCCGAAAAGATGAAAAACGGCCTCCATGAAATGAGCAAAGACGGACCTCCGGACCTCAAGGCATTGTGCCGGTTCCATATCTCCTTTCTGAATGAAAACATGACATTCTATCAGATGATGAGTCATTTTATGCTGGGCGGCGAGCTGTCCGGCGTTGGAACGGAAAAACTCAACCAGACCATGCGGCTGCTGATGAGCCTGATTGAAAACGCACTCCAAACCGCGGGTCACAAAAAAAATCTCCGCCTGACGGCCCACACCCTTTTTTCCGCGTTGAACGGAATCATGATCAGCTACGCACGATATCCGGGCAGAACCAATGAAGAAATACGGCAGCACACCCTTCGCCTGGCGGATATTGTTGCTGATGTGTTCGACAATCCATAACTGCTGTTTTTTTTCGTTTTTACCATGCGTCATTTCCGGATCACCGGATTTTTTTGCCAAACGCATAGTTTGCCAGCTCTCTTCTTCTGGGCCGGTAGGTGTTGTCCGCCTTCTCTTTTGCAATGACGTGCTGAAACAGCCGGGACATCTTAACCGGCTGGGGCTCATCCTGATAAAAAGTATCCCACGCATACTTCAATAATTCCTGAAGTCTTTCCGGGGCCATGTGCTTTGGCTGGAATACGACCTTGTCCGCTGAATAGTCATCCCAGTCATAGGAAAAAATGCGCTTGTCCCGGTGAAGCTCCTCAAAAGCCTGAGTGTGAGGGAATGGGGTCAGAACCGTAAATTCGGCAAGGTCCAGTTCGATTTCCAGCAGAAAATCAATCAGCCGTTTGATATCGTCCTCGGTATGATTATCCATGCCGAGAAGAATGGTTCCCTCGACCAGAATGCCATGATCATGATACCGTCTGATCCTTTCCCGGATGTAGTCGGATGTATCAAAAACCGCCTGATAGACGTACCATGCGCCGGCCTGAGCTGCCAGATCCAGTACTTCCGGTTTGTCCTGAATCGGATGGCTGCACCACTTTTTTTTCAGCGGGATCATCTCCCGGAACAGATCCTTTTCCCACTGTTCATCCTGTGCAAGGGAGTTGTCCACAATGAACAGACGGTTGTTGTCAATACTTTCCAGCTCCTGAATCGATTTCTCAATGGGCCGTGGCCGGAATTTCCGGCCGCCGAGATACGCCACGGCACAGGGGTAGCAGTTGAAGCGGCATCCACGGGATGCATGGAACAGGTCGACCATCTGAATCCCCCGGTAGTTGTAGAGGTCGCGCTTCAAGATGTCCCGGCGGGCGGTTCCCACAATCCCGATGGGCGGCTGGTCTTCCAGAAAATCATATTTCTTCTTCAACCGGTTGTTCCGAAAATCGGAAAAGACAGCCTCCATCCGCCCTTCGGCTTCTCCCAGGAAAACGGAATCCGCATGATTCATGGTCTCCTCTGCGTGCAGCATGGTGGCAATGCCTCCGAAGATGACCCGGACTCCCTTTTTCCGGTAGATATCGGCGATCTCCCATCCGCGCTTGATCTGAATGGTCAGCATCATGGATATGCCGACAAAATCAACCGGATCGTCAAAATTGATCTCTTCCAGATTTTCATCTGTAAAATCGACTTCCACCTCATCGGGAAGAGCGGCTGCAAATACCACCGGCCCATGAGGCGGAAGATGGAACTCCGTCTGGGTAAACAGTTTTGACCAGCGTGGATAAATTAATTTGAATTTTATCATATTTCACCAGTTATCATGTTGGTTGGATTGAATTTCATATTTCCCGCCTCTTTGTTTTGGGATACAAACCGGACGGCAAGGTTTCCGGCACTTTCTCCGGTAGCCAGGCAGCACCCGATCACCCGGACGGATGCAATGGCATCATCATCTGCACTGATCGTGCGGCCGGCGGTAAACAGATTGTCAACACCGGGAACACGAAGACATCGTTCCGGAATATCATACGCAGCTTCCTTCGGAAGATAGGAGAATCTCGGCCCTCCGGAAGCAGGATATTTTTCAATGGGCCAGCATCCCCTGGTTACCGCATCCGGAAAACGGGCAGCCGAAAGTACATCTTCCCGGGTCAGGAGATACATCCCTTTTGCTCTTTTGCCCGCACGATGCAATATCTTTCCCGGCTCATCTGAGAATTGAATATGCAGGAAGTCATCCTCATTATTTTGGAGAAAATCAATCAACTGCTGTTTCATCTCCTGAGCCTTGTCCTGAAAATTCTCTCCATGGCTGCCATGCTCCCGAACAACCAGTGCCCCGAGATTCAGCTTGACGGTCACTGTCTTTCCCCCGATCTCGGGAAGGAAACCGATGGAATCAGCCCCCGGGGGAAGATCTCCGGAATCCGCGGCGCGCCGGATTTTCATCAAAATCCGGATAACGTTCGTCCGGTTTGTGAGCACACCGTTTGCATCTTCCGCTGAAAACAGAATCGCAGGCCCTTGTTCCGTTTCATCCGGTAATAACAAGGGCGCACCGGCCATTTCGCAAACAGCCGCCGTTCCCGTCGCGTCAATGACGGCACCCGCCTGAACCTGCTGCTCCCGGCCGTCTGCTGAAAAGTCAATCCGGCGGATACGGTTTCCGTCCATCCGGAGCCTGAGTGCTTCCGCCCCATACACAATATCCAGGTCTTTTTGTGACGCAAGATATTCATCGGCAACCGTTTCAAATACCCCGGGCCGTGTCTGGAGAACGGCTACCCGCCCCATCCGGACCGGTCCGGCCAGGGAATCGGCTCTCATCATCCTTGTTGCAAACTCCATCGGAAAACCGTCGTATAGAAATTCCGGCGATGCTTTTCCCGAATTTCGATACAGCCCGCAGATGGTGGATATTTTTCCCATGACCGCCAGTCCGCCGGGAAATCCGTTCTTTTCCAGCAGCAGGGTCCGGCATCCGCTTCGTGAAGCGCATACTGCCGCGGCAATGCCGGAAGACCCGGCACCGACAACGATCACATGGTAATGCTGCTTCACCGTTTCCTTCTCATATGGGTGCCGTAAGTCTCAATATCTTTCCAGTTCGGAATCACCCGGAAACGGTTTAAAATCCGCTGAACCGATTTAACCGTAAACGAATTCCAGTCTGTAGGCGTACTCCAGGTGACTTCCTGACGCGCCAGCCGATCCAGCTGATTCATAGCGTCTTCACCCAGTCTGGAAGAAATATAAAATACCGGCTCCAGAAGATCGGTGTGCGGGGTGATGACCCCTTCCCGGATGGCAATGTCGTAAATGGGAGCATCCCGGTAAATCCGGATGCCGAGGGATGCAAAAACCGCATTGGCCTTTCCGAATTCCATAAGGATTTTCTGTGTTTCCACCATATCCTGATAAGAATCCTCCGGTCCCCCGAAAAGCAGAAAAACCGCAAATGGTATGCCGGAATGAATGAGTGCCTGATAGGTCTTCCGGATATCCTGACGCGAAAATCCTTTTCCCATATTCTCCAGCATTTTGTCCGTAACCGCATCCACACCCAGCTCGATTCCCACACACCCGGCGGCTTTAAACGTGCGGGCAGCCTCCTCATCCAGACCGACCGGATTGCAATAGGCGATCCAACGGATATCCAGTTTTCGCCGGATGATCTCCTCGCATATCGCCAATGCATGTTCCGTCGGCCAGTTAAAAACCCCATCCGTAAAAAAGAAATCCCGAAAACCGGTCTCCCTGACCAGTTTTTCCATATCATCCACACAAAGCTGCGGTGACCGGCATCTCGGTCTTGTTCCCTCCAGCGTCCGGTAATTGCAGTAAACACACTTAAAGGGACAGCCTCTTTTGGTCTGATAGCCGATAAAACCGCCATGTTCAAAATACTTTTTATGGTTGATTTTCTCATATGCATACAGAGGGTATTGATCCAGATCTCCGGAAAAATCCGGCGGGTTCAGGTGCCAGTTGCCCCCCTCCCGGTACAGAAGCCCTGGTATTTTTAAAAAATTCCTTCCTTTGGAAAACTCCCTGAGAAAAGCCGGAAGGCTTTCCTCCCCCTCCCCGATAAAGGTGTACGAAACATCCAGATATTGTGCCAGTTCCTGCGGAAGGACGGATGCACCTCCTCCTCCCATGATGATTGTCGCATTGGAATTTTCCCGAACGACCTTGATTACCCGTTGTGCGGTCTGATAAAATGTTTTCCGGCCCGTGCTGGAGCAGTTGTCCAGATTCCGGATGGCGAGACCCACGATATCCGGATCACTCTTTTGTAAGGCACTTACCAGATTTCGTTTCAGGTTATTAGAAAAACAAAGATCCAAAAAGTACACATCCTGACCCATATGTTCAAGGGTGCGGACAATACAGGCAGCACCGATGGGCGCGACTGCCAGCGGCAATTTTTCCTGATTGATGGCAATGATCAGAACTTTCAATATTCCTCACCTTTCATTGAGCAGATAGCTTCTTATCCCTTGCTGAAATTCTTCTTTTTCTTCCCGAGTAAGGATTCCTTCCGTGTACACAAAGGTAATGGTCAGCCTTTGTGAAAACCGATAAAACAGAACGCCGATACCCGGCGGAGCAATGATTGCAGGCATGTGACGGACATCATCAACCGGTATCCCCATGAATTCCGTAAGGCTGCCATGAACCGAACCCGGGTTCGCGAATACGATGGAGGCGATTTCACCTTTCATGGCCTGCCTGACTTTCTTGATGTAAAACCAGGCCGGTAGAAATTTCGACACCTCCATTACCGCAACATTGGCGTCCAGCAATCCTGTGCTGATCGCCCGCTGTGTCTGTTCCTTGAAATGCCTGGCCGCTGAAGAAAAATCCGTCAGACAATCTGCATGGAACGAATACAACAGCGATGTTGACTGGTTTGAAAAAACCGGAAGGCAGGTGCCTTTTTTCCGCAGGTTCACCGGGAGCGACAAAACATAGTTGCCGGACGGCACCCTCTTTTTTTCATACAGTTTCTTCAGCTCACACATGACGGCTGCGGCAAAGCAGGTGGATTCGTTGAACAGACCGCACCGTTTCCCGGACAGCGCCATAATTGCTTTTGTCTCTTCGCGGGAAAAGGATACAATCCTGTATTCCTGACTTGATTTTGCCGTTTCCGGCAACCTGGACAAAATAGACACCGGCGGATTCAAAGCGATTTCATCAATATGATCAAAAGACTGCCTGATTTTTCCCCACTTGTCGGCAGAATCTGTTTTTTCCGGTTTCCGGCGGGTTTTCGACTCAGCGATTTTCCGGCTGGATTCAAATTGAAAAGCATCCTCGGCAAGCCTGGGATTTCCGATCATGGAAAAAAAGTACTCGGCGCCCTGGGCATCCATGAGGGCATGAACCCAGGTCATGTAAATCTCCATCCCTCCTCCGGCAAAATAAATCAGATCAAACCGGATCTGTTCTCCTTTTTCCGGTTGAAGGGGGAGATTGAACAGCTTCTTTTTGAGTGCGGAAAAATCCCCGCTGTTTTCCGCATCCGATTCCAGATGGTAAGCCGTTATTCCGGGGAAGGCAGAGGAACGATCCGGGTCGATTTCCCAGTACGGCAGCCGGGTAAAAAAATTTCGTCTGAAAGGGGCATGGATAATGGGAAATTGCTGAACCAGATGAAAAATCCGCTCTCTGAAATCGAATTCCGCAATCTGTACCGGAAGTTTTAAAACCATTTGCGCCAGGTTTCCGGCAAATCCGCTTTTTTTCATATGGTAATCAAATGCCGTCATCAGGCAATCCATACCATTCAAGGGGATGTGTTCAGTCTTTTTGAAAAGCATATATCAACTCTGATATTCGATTTACATCTCTCAGTGTGTCTTCGGTCAGCTTTTCTTCCGGAATCCGGAGGTTGTATTTTTTTTCGATAAACACCAGCAGCTTGACCAGAGAGAAGGAGTCAAAACCGGTCTCAAAAAGATCCGTATCCGGATCGATCCGGATCGAAGAATCGAAAATTTCATTCTGCAGAAAAAAAACCAGCTGTTCTTTGATTTGTTCCATTCTTACCATGATGATACTATTCTTCTTTAGGCCAATTGTTTCTTCGGATGATCTTGGATGTCACCGCTGTTTTCCGGATGGCCTTTACAAATTTCAGATCTTCCGGAACTTTGTAAGAAGCCAGCCGCTGTCTGCAGTGCTGAAGAATATCGTTTATGGAGACATCGGAAGGAGAACCCTTGGGAACGATGTCCGCCGCAACCAGTTCCCCGAACCGCTCGTTCTTCCATCCATATACATATGATTCTTCAATATCCGGATGCATGTTCAATACCGCTTCAATTTCCTGGGGGAATACCTTCATGCCGGCAATATTGATGACATCTTTTTTTCTGGCAAACAGATAGACATATCCATCCGCATCAATCCGGCCGATATCCCCGGTATCAAACCAGCCTTCTTTCATGATCGTATCCGCATCCGCCCATGGACTGAAATACGCATCAAAAAAACCCGGCCCCCGGAACCAGAGTTCTCCACATAATGGACTTTCACCCGGATAGCAATCCGTATTTTGCACTTTCATTTCATATGCCGGCAGGATCCTTCCCACAGACCCGATTTTACGGGAAGAGGCTTCGGTATTCATGCAGACGATTCCGATTTCGATTATTCCATAGGCCTGGGATATCGGCAGCCGGTATCGTCTGTAGAAATCATTGAATACGGTATCCGGCAGTTCAATGGTCGTTGACAGTGCCAGCCGGACGGTGGGGAGCATTTTGTCGGAAGTGTCCGCTGCCAGCAGAGAATAATGGAACGGGGATGCATACAATACAGTTGCCTGCGACTGATGGACCGCATCCAGAATCGATCCGGCAAACAGTTTATTGACAACGACGATGGTGGCGTTATTGGCAAGATACAGGATAATGGTGGAAACAAAGTGATGCGCCATGGACAGAAGCCACAGGATGGTATCTTCCGGGCCGATGCAAAGCGTCTGATTGACCGCTTCGATTCTCTCATGGATTGCCCTGTGACTCAGGACAACCCCCTTTGAGCCGCCGGTTGTACCGGATGTAAAACGGATAAAGGCAATATCCTTTTCCCGGTACCGGTTTTCCATTGCCGGAGATCGATGATCCACAAAGTAATGAATCGGAAATCCGCTCACCGCACCGGCGGCCCCGGAAAGAGATTCCCGGTCATGAATCACGGCGTTTAAATTCATGGTGTCGCAGATATTTTCCACTTCGCTTGTTTTCAATTCCATGCCGATGGGGACGACGATGGCATCCAACTCCCAGAGGGCAAATGTGATGGCCACATAGGCGATGCTGTTCGGGAAGCGAATCCCCACAAGGCTTCCCTTCCGGATACCCAGCGGTTTCAGATCGGCGGCAATCTCCTGAATTATAATGAACAGCTGATCATAGGTAACCGCGAGGCCCCCTTCCACAATAGCTGTCTTGTCAGGCTTTTCCTGTACGGATTTTCGAATTAATTGTTTCAGGTTCACTCTGGAAATCCCTGTGAAGATAACGGTATGGCCTCGATTAAATCCAGCGACAGCTCATATCCCACAAAACCATGTGCCGTCAATTCAAGCCTTTCCGGGACAATCTCTCCCAAACCGTCATCTGTCCGATTTTTTTCGACAAAAAAACCCCTAACCGATCGTTCCATGCGGTCCGACGAACCATACTGCCTGATCTCCCAGTTCCCGTCCGGATGGGCAATCACATCAACGGTCTTTCCCTCCCCGCTCCGGTACCGGCATATGGTTGAGCGTTTTTCCGAGAAACCGAATTCCGTGCGCATTCCGGAAGGTTTCAGAAACAACAGCCGGACATCATCGATCAGCCCCGCTACCACCTCCGGTTCATCAAACGGAGGCACCGCGCGATTGACAATCACCTCTTGATCATAAACAGCATCCACGAGTACCAGCCCTTCAATGGACAGCAGAACACAATGAACCGTATTCCGCTCCGGTGAAACAATGATCGTTCCGATCATGGACTGGCGCAGGCCATTGGGCAGGACCGCTTTGACGGAATGAACCAGCTGCCATTTTCCCGTCAAATACGGCCACCGGCATCGGATTTCCTCGCCCGCCGGCAAAGGCAACCGGAAGGGTTCAATCTTCGGGAGGGCTGCGCACGATACCAGTATCAGCAAGATACAAAACAGCAGACCGGAATGATGAATGGCCGCATAAGGTTTTAATGATGGTTGATTTCCGGAGGCTTTCATCAGATCTTCCGGAACAGGACGTCATCAAGGGGTATATTGACTTGTGTATTTTGAAACGTGTATTCCGTATATGTGTCCTGATTTTCGATTATCTTTACCGATTCCATGACCCCCGGCTGATCCGAAAGCCGTAACTCGATCCGTTCAATCATCCGGGAAAACGACTCCTCTTTCGGGGTCAGTGTAATGGTTCGTCCGCTCTGTAACGTGGTGGTGAAATTGGGGCTGTCATCAAACCGCCCCTTGAGCCAATACGTGATTTCCTGAAGGACAAACTGCATGATCTCCTTGCCGGGTCCGAGATCTTCCACCAGCCCGGCCTCCCCTTCGATAAATCGCTTTACCCGGCCGTCATCCATCATCAGGATGCTCTGAACCGGCTTGAAATATTCCCATCGAATGGATTTCGGACTTTTGAATAAAACCACGCCGGTTGAAATCAGCGGTTTTGCCAGCATTTTCATGTGCTTTTCCTGCGTAAACTCCGCCCGTACGGAAAAAACCCCGGCAGCCTCCTTCCGGATCTGTTCCAGCGTGCCGGCCCATGGTTCGGCAAGAGCGCCGGAAATCAGAAAAAAAGAACTGCATAATATATACAGAAATCGTTTCATTATCAAAACTCATCCCCCGGCCGAACCGGAATCAATCAACCTTCAAACCCCCAATCCCGTTCACCGGCCAACCGGCAAACAGGCAAACCGGCCTACACCATCCCCCCGTTTACGGATATCACCTGGCCCGTGATATAGGAAGCGTCTTCCGAACATAAAAATCGAACAACCCTGGCAACCTCTTCCGGCTGCCCGATTCTGGCCATGGGAATCATCTGCTTGATGATATCGACCGGCGCCTCCTTTATCATATCTGTCTGGATTAATCCAGGAGCAACGACATTTACCCGGATTCCCAGACGTGCGACTTCCGCGGCTATCGAACGGCTGGCACCGATCAGACCGGCCTTGGCTGCGGAATAATTGGCCTGCCCCCGGTTTCCGATCAAACCGGCCACCGAAGAAATGGATACAATCGAGCCTCTTTTTTTGGGGATCATCCTTTTCATGACCGGTTTCGTGACATTGTAGAACCCTTTTAATGTGGTTGTAATCACGGCATCCCAGTCTTTTTCCGGCATCATGACAAACAATCCATCCGCTGCAATGCCCGCATTATTGACCAGCACTTCAATATATTTATAACGGGATATGATTTGATCCAGAGCCTGCTTGGTTCCTTCGGCATCGGAAACATCGAATTGTGAGGTTTCACCGGTAAACCCCTCCTTTTCCATCATGCCCACTGTTTCTTCCGCACCGGCCGTATCAGACCGGTAATTCACGATCACATGATACCCGTTCCTTGCCAGTTCCAGGGCAATTGCCCGGCCGATCCCCCTGCTTCCACCGGTCACGATGGCTATCCTGGTCTCCCGCTGATCCATTGACTGTCTCCTGTTGTAAAATACGGTTTCCGGAACACCGACTCAATCCGGCCGGAAAACCTGTATGTTGATTTCTCCGGCCGTAATCTTTCCAATGGAATTTATACCCTTGAATACGGCATAATTCTGATGCGAATACTCGATCTCCGAGCAGGTTGTAATTTCGGAAGATACGGGAATTTCATCCACATGAAAAATCGCCTGCTTAATCCCCACAATCCATCCCTTTCCGCCTTCCCGGGAATTGTTCTTGATTTGTTCTTTCCAGCCGATACAGATCCCCGCTGTCTGGGCAACCAGTTCGATCAGTATGATCGGACTGACGGCGCCATCCTGAACCAAAGGCCATCGTTCATTGACGGTTGCCCTGGAAATCGCCTTCTCCTGATCCACAAAAACAATGGTTTCGACCAGTTTCATCCGGTCTCGATGCGGAATCAGGCTCTCGATGCTTAGATCTGGAATCATATCTGTTTTCACTAATAAACATATTCCCCCTATAATAGTGCCATATGGCATTCCCCCCTTGAGGGGGGACAAAGGGGGGTGTTGGTGAATTCAATGTCAGCAAACCCTAATACAAGGCAGAAAAAAATTCAATACCGATACCGTGTGCGACCCAAGAATATGCGGGAAGAAAAATATTGATAGATCACACTTTCCTATGGTATCTGTTCAACCGCTGTTCAACATTCCAAAGACCAACATAGTTTATATTTTCAATATACAGGATAAAAAATGGAAAATCTGCTGCATGAATTAAAGGGAAAAGTGATTGAAACGCTGAATCTGATTGATGTGACTCCGGATGATTTTCAAGTCGATGCCCAGCTTGTCGGCGGTGATCTGGGAATCGATTCCATCGACGTGCTGGAACTGGTCATGATGATTGAAAAAGACTATGGCGTAGTGATTGATAACAAGGAACTCGGTGAAAAGGTGTTCCGGTCCCTCCGGACACTGGCCGACTTTATCCATCAAAACCGCTCAAAGAGCTGACTGGATGAAGGCAAGAACCTTTATTACCGGAATCGGAATGATCACCCCTGTCGGAACCGGGGTTCATGAGATAGCGGCCTTTATCAGAACCGGCAATAAAGAAATCAGGCCGCTGCGGCTGTTTCCTTCGCAGACCATCCTTCCCACCGGAGAAATCTGCCTCCCCTTTCCGGATGATGACATCCCGAGAACCCACCGCCTTGCCATCATCGCGGCAAGAGATGCGCTGAAAAGCAGCCGGGGTGCTGTTGACGCGATTGTCATGGGGACCTCCACAGGGGGGATGTCGCTCACCGAAGTACTCCTGAAGGATAATGAAACCGATCCCCAAAAATATCAATATCATGCTGCCGGTTCTGTCGCCGAATATATTGCCGGGCAAACAGCATGCAACGGTCCGGTCATCACCATCTCCACGGCATGCTCTTCGGGTACGGCCGCCCTGGCAATCGCCCTTGAGTTGATCCGTTCCGGCCGGGCCAAAAAAGTCCTGGCTGTTGCAGCAGACGCTCTCTGCCGGTTCACCTATTTTGGATTTCATTCTCTTCAGCTCATTGATCCGGACGGTGCGCGCCCGTTTGACCAGGACCGGAAAGGCATGACGGTTGCCGAAGGGGCGGCGGCCCTGCTTCTGGAATCCAGTGAAAATATACCGGAAAATGCCTGTGCGGAAATTCTCGGTGCCGGGCTTTCCTGTGACGCCTATCATCCGACCGCACCCCATCCGGAAGGCAAAGGCGCATACCATGCCATGCGGCGGGCCATTGAGGATGCCGCGCTGTCACCGTCCGATATCGACTATATCAATCTGCACGGAACCGGAACCAGGGATAATGATTTATCCGAGGCTACGGCGGTCAACCGGATGTTTGGCAATAAAAAACCGTTTCTGTCTTCCATCAAAGGAGCAATGGGGCATCCGCTGGCCGCAGCCGGCGTGATCGAGGTCGCAGTATCGGCCATCTGTATTCGGGACGGCCGAATCCCCGCCAATACCGGATGCACCCGACCGGACCCGAAGCTTGCTCTCATGCCGGTAATGAAACCGATGAAACACCCCGTTAAAACGGTGTTATCCAATTCATTCGGATTCGGCGGCAACAACGCATCCGTTGTGATCGGCCCGGCAGATGAAAACAACAATTCGGCATCTCCGGCCCCAAAAGACAGCCTGAAGGTCATCGGCTGCGAATGCCTTACCGGTGCCGGAAGAACCGACGCAACCCTGAGCCGGTTCCTGAACGGAAAATCCTGCAAGGGAATATTTCCGATGGCGGCGCTT
Organism: Desulfobacteraceae bacterium; assembly: GCA_003599865.1. Taxonomy (GTDB): domain Bacteria; phylum Desulfobacterota; class Desulfobacteria; order Desulfobacterales; family SURF-7; genus QZKS01. Next base: position 13,701 of record QZKS01000017.1, on the reverse strand, counting down.
TCCGAAAACCTGCCGCCGAAGCTCGTCCGGAGATTGAAACGTCTCCCGCGGATGGCTCTATCTCTGGCTTCTTCCCTGCAAAAGAATACCGATTCCTTTTGCCCCCCTTCATCCATTTTCTGGGGAACCGGATGGGGTGCGCTTTCCGAAACATATGATTTTCTCTCAAAGCTGTTTGAATCCGGCGGGCAGTTCTGCAGCCCCACGGATTTCATCGGATCGGTTCACAATGCAGCCGCCGGTCAGGTTGCCATGCTTTTTCAATCCAAGGGGGCCAATATCACCACCACCGGAGGAGACTATTCCTTTGAACAGGCCCTGTTGTCCGCCGACCTGCTACATCCGGCCGGTCCGGATGAATCCGTTCTGGTGATGGGTGCCGATGAACATCATGAAAAACTGTCGCATCTGTTTGATGATTCCGTGTCCCGTGTCCCGGAACATTCCGATGGCGGGGGCGCCCTTTTGCTGAAACGCGCCGATGCTGCCGGCGGATTGACCATTTCTTCCCGCTTTTATGAAAGGGCGGATCAACACCCGGATATCATCCCGGCCTTGATCAAGGGTCTTGGCGGCCCGGAACGGATCGACCGGAGATTCGGTGCCGTGCTTGTCGGCATACCGGCTGCCCATCGCAAAATCGGAGAGGATCAGCTCCGGGAATTTCTGTCCCGGACCGGGTTCAACCTGCCGGTGATCGACTATCGCCAATACAGCGGCGAGTATGCATCCGCATCCGCCACGGCGGCGGTTTTCGGAATCAGGCTTCTCCAATCGGGCAGAATACCGGCACCGCTTGCCGGTGAAAACGATATCCTCCTTCAGGGAAAAGGCATTTTGCTGATCGGGACCGGAACCTTTGTCACGGCCATCGAGCTTCTTCCGTCATGAACACGACAAGAAACGAACATATCCCGGAGCAATCCGTTTCCGGACGGTTACCGATTTCCCATCTATTGGGAATGGTTTCCTTATCATCGGCCCTGCTGGTATCGGCATGGGATGTCACCTTTTCCATCATCCCCCTGGCTCTTTTTGTCATCATCAGCTTCATTGCGCCATTCTTCACGGGTACCGGTTATTATCTTCCCGTTATTACCCGGGGGAACCCTTCCGGCAACGTTGTCTCCCTGACGTTTGACGACGGTCCGGACCCAATATCCACCCCATGCCTCCTGACCCTGCTGGCCGAAAAAAAAACAACCGCCACCTTTTTCGTAACCGGTGAACATGCCTCCCGCCATCCGGATCTGATCCGGAAAATCATCCGGGAAGGTCATACCATCGGAAACCATTCCTATCACCATGATCCCCTGATCATGTTAAAAAGCGCAAAAAGGCTTTTTCAGGAAATTCAGCGCACGCAAGCCCTGTTGAACAGTTACGGAATTCACCCATTGGCATTCCGGCCGCCGGCAGGTATCACGAATCCGAAACTCGGCAGCATCCTGACCCGGCTCGGTATGTATTGTGTGAATTACAGATGCCGTGCCTTTGACATGGGAAACCGGAGGATCGGAAATCTGTCCCAAAAAATCCTGCGGAAAATAAAACCCGGTGATATTATTCTGCTGCATGACATTGTTCCGGCAAAGAATAAAAAATGGTTTGTATCAGACTGGCTGATGGAAATCGAAACCATCCTGGACAATATTCAAAAACGCGGCTGGAAGATCATCCCGCTTGCCGATCTGATACAAAGACCGGTAATGACATCAATTCAGACTGTTGTACAAGATTCTCCCCATGATTTCCCCTGTGATGCCTCCTGACGGAAGCATTCAATTTCCTTGACATAATTATGATGACAAATTAAAAAGAAAAGTTGTTTTTAAAATGTGAAATTTAGCATAGGGTGTAGAATTGACCATGGATAGGAATGATATCTTTCTGTTTATTAAAAAATATTTTGTGGATACTTTTGAAATCCCCGAAAAAAAAATAAACTTAAAATCCAGCCTGTTTGAAGATCTTGAACTGGACAGTATCGATGCGCTGGATATGGTGGGAATGCTGGAAGCGGAAATGAATATTGAAACCAATGAAAAGGAATTAAAAACCATTATAACGGTTCAGGATGTGGTGGATTATATCATTGCAAAGACTTCGCAACAAAATAATGCGGATCTGAATTCACAAGCTACGGTCTGAAGAATGGATATCCCATCAATGATGATTCCCGGTTGGTTTGAACCATTTCATTGCATCGTTTTTGGGGAAGACCCGTGACGTTACAAAACCAAAGATTCAGAAACCGCGATGACATTTTTTTGTTTCTGAAACATTATTTTATAAAAGAATTTGAAATTCAGGAAGATCGATTCCTGCCGGAGATCAGCCTGTATGAAGATCTGTCACTGGACAGCATTGATGCATTTAATATCGCCGGTATGATCGAAGTGGAAACGGATATTGAGATTACGGATGATGATTTAAAAAAAATAATTACAATCCAGGATATTGTGGATCATATGGCACGACAGCTTGAACTCGATCCATCATCCGTATCTTCTTTTGGACAGTTGCGATGACCAGTGACCGGAATGCAGAAACCATATTTTTTTCAACCCGTGAATTCCGTCATGACTCACCGTGGTTCTCAGGGCACTTCCCGGATAATCCGGTACTCCCCGGTATTGCCCAGCTTTCGGTTGTATTGGACACGATCCGGCAGTCAATCGATCCAAAGCTTTCGGTCCAGGGATTTAAAAAGGTAAAATTCCGGCAGATTATCCATCCGGATGATCGGCTTGAAATACAGGCGGTTCGGAATCGGCTTGAACCGGATGCATATACATTTGTCATTCAGGTCAAAGGAGAGACCGCCTGCCAGGGCATCATAACACTTAGAAGCAAAAGCATTATTTCTACTGAAAGGGACAAAAATGAGGACTGAACAAAGCATCAGCGATATTATCCTCCGTGTTGCTCACGTGATGATCGAAGAACTCAAACTTGAAGATGTGACTCCCAAAACCTTTGATCCGGACATTGATCTGGTTGATGAAATCGGCATTGACAGCATGGATCTGGCTACCGTAGCGCTGGTATTGCAGGATGAGTATGGAATGCGTTTTGATGAAGATGATTACCCCGGACTCACAACCATTCGTTTGATCGCTGAATATATCAAGGATGCACTTTCATAAAAAAAATCATCCGTAAGATGTTCATATTGAGGATTCAATTTTAGTGGAAACCGCAAATAATCAAAAAAACCGACGGAACAACGAGGACGGAAAATGGAAATTTTCCGAAATCCTTGCCGATCCGATTGTTCGCGAGAGATGGGAAAAGGTTCGAAAATTCTTTTTTCTTCGCGAATCCACCTATGACATGTCCAACCACTGCAATATCCGGTGTGAGGGATGTTATTATTTTGAGGGGAATAAACAGTTCACAGCAGAAATTCAAGACCCTTTGCTCTGGCAGGAGCTCATGAAAAAGGAAAAAAAAAGAGGGATCACCTATGTGGTCCTTGCCGGTGCGGAGCCATCCCTTGTGCCGTCTCTGCTTGCGGTCTGCTATCAGGAGATTCCGCTGGGCTGTATCGCATCCAATGGTCTGAATAAAATTTCCCCTCTTGTGGATTATAATATCCACATTTCGGTCTGGGGGAATGACGAAACCAGCCTGCGTGTCCGGAGAGCCAAAAATATGCTTCAGCGGCAGGTCGATAATTACCGGAATGATCCGCGGGCGATCTTTGTCTATACCTTTACCCGGGAAAATATCGATGAAGTGTTTGAGGTCGCTGCGTTTCTGAAAAAAAACGACTGCAGGCTCACCTTCAACATGTTTTCCTCACCGGTTGGATATAAAGGAGGCCTCCGGCATACGGAAGAATCCCTTTCCCGCACACGGGAAGCCATGTTGACCCTTCTTGCGGAATATCCGAATCATGTCTTGTTTTCCCACTACAATGCCGTGGCGCATACCCATCAATACGGGCTGCATGTATTATACGACTGTCCCTACCCCAGAATGAACCCGTCCACGGACATCGGCCTGGGGCGGTCTTTCAGGCAATATAGGACCGACCTGACCTGGGATCGAAACATGGCCTGCTGCGTTCCGGATACGGATTGTTCAGACTGCAGGCATTACGCGGCAGGAAGCGCGGTTGTCACCGCAAAACTGTTTCGCCATGCCGCCGATCCGGAAACATTCAAGGCATGGCTGGATTATGTTGACACGTATCTGTCGGTTTGGGTAAGGGGATACCCGAAAGGAAAAAATCTCTGTAACCATATCATGTGTCCCCCAAAGGCCGAAACAAGGCTTAAAAATTGAAAAAAGCGGCAAAACAGCAGGCAAGGAGCAACGAATGATAACTGTCAGTTCATTGCTGGATGAACAATGGTATGAACGATATAAAAATATATCCAAACTGAATATCAGAAGCTCTATCTATGATGTCACCAATCGATGCAATCTTCGATGCAAGGGCTGCTTCTTTTTTTCTTCCGGCGAACACAAGGCTGCACAGGAAGAAATGGATATTCTGAAATGGGAACGTTTTATTGAAAAAGAAAAAGAACGGGGCGTCAACCTGGCCATACTGATCGGGGGGGAGCCGACGCTCTGCCTGGACCGCGTGGAGGCCTTCTACAAACGTCTGCCAACCTTCTGTGCCACCAACGGCCAGATCAAGGTCCCCAGGGACCGGTTTCCGGATATGATGGTGGGCATCTCTCTCTGGGGAGATGAAAAAGATGAAAAAATTCTCCGCGGAAAAGACACCTTTGCCGTTTCCAGCAAACACTATGAAGGCGATGAATACACCTATTACCTGTATACCATCACACCGCGGCAGATCGGCAAAACCGAACATATCATTAAAAAGATCAGAGATATCGGTGTAAAGGTCCATATGCAGCTGCTGTCCAATGATGAAGGGGTTGATGGTTTTTCCTGGAGAGACGAGGAACTGATCGACATCCGTGCGGAAATGGACGAGATGCTGGATCATTATCCGGATACGGTGATTTCATCCAGATACTACCACAAGGTGATCACTTCCGGAACCATGCTTGGCCGGAAATTCGGCTGGATGGAATGTCCTTCGGTTACGGAAACCTTTGACAACAGAAAACCGCAGCCGAAAAGGCTGATCCATTTTATCCGATGGGCATCGGATCTGAAAACCATGCACCGCTGCTGCACCTCGGAGACCAGAGACTGCTCGACCTGCAAGGACGGCGCAGCGCACATGAGCTGGGTAATGGTCAACAAAAGGGCGCACATCCGCACTGCCGAGGATCTCCAAAACTGGATCGAGGTCTATGAGATGTTTGCAAAACTCTACCGCTTCATTCCCTGGTAAAACACCGTAAACCAAACAGTGCCCTTGAGTATCATATGAATCCAAAACAGACAGTCATTATCGGATATGATTGTGTCTCCCCCCTCGGGACCGATATGGAAACCCAATGGGCAAGAGCACTGAGGGGCGACAGCGGTATTGGCCGGCTCACCCGTTTTCCCATTGATGATCAATTTCCGGTTCAAATCGCCGGCCAGGTCGACGCCATTGATGAATCCGCATACCCGTTTCTGGCACCCCGCCAGATGGCTCACTGGACATCCCCGATTTTCAAATATGCCCTGCTCGTCGCCCATCGTGCCATTGAAAAAAGCGGAATGGAAATCACACCCGATATCGCTCCCCGTGTTGCCGTCACGTTCAGTTCCGCAGTCGGAGGACAGGACGCCGTTATTCATGCGGACAGACGCATGAGAACGGAAGGAAAACTGCCCCATCCGTTCACCAACCCGAATTCCTGCATCAATATGGTCGGCGGAAAAATATCCATCTTGACAAAAGCAACCGGGCCGATTACATCCACGATTACTGCATGCGCGACCGGGATCACATCCGTGATTATCGGTTCCATGCTGCTGGAACAGGGAAAAGCGGATGTGGCTATCTGCGGAGCCGTGGATTTTGCACTGGTAGAGCCAATCGTAGCCGGCTTTTCGACCATGAACGGCACCTTTTCCCCCAAACCCGGGCAACCTCCGGAGCCGCCGTCAAGGGCCAGCAGGCCGTTTTCCCTTGACCGAAGGGGATTTGTCGTTTCAGAAGGAGCGGGCTGCATTGTGATTGCCACAAAAGAATTTGCCGAAGCCCACGGGCTTGGCCATACCGTCAGAATTGCCGGATGGAGCATGACATCGGATGCCCATCATTTTGTGGCACCGAATTTTGAAACAGTGAAACGCTGTATCCGTGAAAGCATTGCCGACGCGGGGATTGAGCCGAAGCAGATCGACGCGGTCAATGCCCATGGCACCTCAACCAGGGTTGGAGATCAGGTTGAATACGACGCACTTTGCGCGGTGTTTGGAAACAATATTCCACCGGTTTCTGCAAACAAGTCCCAGACCGGTCATGCCATGGGTGCATCGAGCGCCATTGAATCGATTTTTGCGATCAGAGGAATGGATCATAACATGCTGTTGCCCACCATCAACTATACGCCGGACCCAAACATCCCGATCGACTGTATTGCGGAAGGCGCACGGAACCATAGTCAGGAATTTCTTCTGAAAAATGCGTTTGGTTTCGGCGGCTGCAACTCCTGTGTCGTGTTCCAAAGGATATAAGCCCGGGATGACTTGCCATCAAAACATACCAGGAGAGATATGAAGGCGCCATTAAACAGACGCGTATTTGTTGTCGGTTACGGCGCGGCAACACCCCTTGGAAAAACCTTTGAGAAGACCTGGGCAAATGCGGTTCAGGGAAAGGCGGGGTTCCGGAAGGTAACACGCTGCGAGGTCCAGTCTTTGAGCAATGTCGTGGGTGAAATTCCGGACTGGAACCCCGGTGAATTTGATTTTATCGATCCCAAGGAAGTCTACAACTGGAATGCTGATTTTGTCATCCTGACCATGGCGGTATGCAAGGAAGCGCTGGAACATTCCGGACTGGAAATCAACCGGCAAACCGGCCCCAGGACGGCATGTCTGATCGGATCCGCCTTAAACGGCACCGATGCATACCGCATTGCCATGGACAATTATACCCATCAGGGACCGTATAAGGTGAGCCCCTATCTTCTGCCAAACTTGTGTGCCAACCTTCCATCCGGAAAGGCGGGCATGCTGCTCGGTTTTACCGGCCCGATCTTCTCCCCTCAGGGAGCCTGCGCATCCGGAAATTACGCCATTGGTATGGGCGCCAGAATGATACGGGATGGAGATTGTGACTTTGTGCTTGCCGGCGGCGCGGAAACCTGCATCATACCGGAAATCGTACAGGGTTTCTCCAATATGCTGGCCACCATCAACATCACGCCAAAGGACCGGGCATATCAGGACCCGGCACAGGCTTCCCGCCCTTTCAGCATTGACCGCAAAGGCATGGTTCTGTCGGAAGGCGGTGGAGTGCTGATTCTTGCCGCAGAAGAAATGATCCAAACATGGGGCCTGACGCCAAAAGCTGAAGTTCTTGGGGTCGGGATGACATCGGATGCCTATCATTTCACAAAGCCGAACCCGGAAACCATCATCCGGTCGATTTCTCAGGCTATCGATGATGCAGGGCTTGAGACAAACGATATTCAGTATGTAAACGCGCACGGCACATCCACCAAAAGGGGAGATCTTACGGAAGTCGAATGCCTGAACGCCGTATTTGGGAAAAAATTACAAAAGATTCCGGTTTCATCCAACAAATCCCAGATCGGACACACCCTGGGTGCTTCGGCTGCCATCGAAGCGGCTCTTTCCATTGAAGCCATGCAAAATGGCCTTATTCTTCCCACCATCAACCATATTCCGGACCCGGACCTTGGCGATATCGATGTGGTTCCCAATACGGTCCGGAAGCATGACTATGAAATTTTTCTGTCCAACGCATTCGGATTCGGGGGCACAAACTGCTGTATCGTGTTTAAAGGAGTATAGTATGAAACCAAAGCCGTTTATTCCCATCGCCCTTGACCCCGAAAAACCCTATTTCCGAAATCAAACCGACAACCAGGTCTGGCACCAGTGCCAAAGCCGGACACTATATGTGGATACGGATCGTTCCCAGGTGGTATACCACGCCAATTACCTGCGGTATTTTGAATTCGGAAGGGCCTCGCTCATGCGGGATACGGCTTATCCCTACAGTGAAGTGGAAAAAAGCGGCTATGTTTATCCGATCATCGAAGTGGGCATCAAATACTATACCCCTCTTTACTATGATGACCCGATGTTGATTTATACGCGCCCTTCCGATCTGGAGAGGGTTAAACTGAAATTCGATTACGTCATCACCCACCAGGAAACCGGAGACATTGTCTGTATTGGTTTTACCAGGCATTGCGCCGTCAACACATCCGGGAAACCTGTGGGGATTGACGACAAAACAATTCATTTATGGCAAATCTTTCCCAAATAGGTGATTTTCAGCAAATCCCCCTGACGATCAGGCAGCATCCCTATCTCATGGATCACCGGTTTGAGGACAATGCCGTTTTTCCGGCTGTCGAAGCCATGCAGATCCTGGCCGCCTCCGCAAAAACCTGTTTTCCGGAAATCAACACGGAACTCATTCTGAACGCCGATTTTGATAAATTTCTCATTTTGCAGAGAGATCAGGAGACGATTGAAGGCTTTAATGAACTTTCCCGAAAACAGGACGGTACCATTGAAAGCAAACTGGTCACCCGGATGAAGTCCAGGAAACTCGCCATCTTAAGGCAAAAAGAACATGTTTCCGTCTGTTTTCCGTCTGCAACTACTCCGGAAGCGGAATTCCCGTCTTTTGAAAAACTGATATCGCTCGAAGGAAAAACCTTTTCCGTATCATCCCGTGCGGTTTACCGGGAGCTGGTTCCCTTTGGGCCGTCCTACCATAATATTACCGGTGATCTCTTGATTTCCGAAAACGGCGTGATGGCAAACATTTCTGCGCCGATAAGTGAAGCCTCGACCGATCCCCTGGGCTCGCCGTTTCCACTGGATGCAGCCTTTCATGCCGCCTGTGTATGGTGCCAGTGTTTTCTGAAATTTATCGGTTTTCCGGTAGGTTTTGAAAAACGGACGATCTTCCGCCGGACAATTCCCGGGAATGGTTATATTGCCAGGATAACGCCGGTAAAAACCAGTCCCGAACAGCTTGTCTGTGATCTCTGGATATGCGATCCGAAAGGCGGGTTTTTTGAAAACATTGCCGGGTTGAAGATGAGAGATGTCAGCTCCGGAAGAAGGAAACCTCCGGAATGGATCACCAACATGCAATCCCTTGATTCGGAGAAATGAGCCCATGACCCTTATCATGATTCTGACTCTCACCTATATCGCAAGCTCGGTGAACTTCTCCATTGCTTTGTTCCGGCTCCTGGGCAAGGGCGATCCGCGAACCCGATTCAGCGGAAATGCCGGTGCTACAAACGTGTATCGACAGGCAGGTATTTTCTGGGCGGCTGTGGTTCTGTTCCTGGACATGGGAAGGGCCATGCTGATTGCCTACATTGGTTTGAGTATGCTCGGCACGGAATATGTCACCCTGCCCGGTCTGGTATTGATTTTCGGCAATCGGTTCCCCTGTTTCCATGGTTTTAAAGGAGGAAAAGGGGTGGCCAATTACCTGGGTTTTACCATACTGTTGGCGCCGGTCTCGGTCGGAATTTCCGCCCTTGCATGGGGTGTCTTTTTTCTCCTGTTCCGGAAACCCTTTATTTCATCCTTTGCCATGGTTCTGATTCTGGGCAGTGGGACGATTCTGGCATACCGGAACCATTTTTTGGCAGTTGTTGTCACCTGCCTGACGGTGCTGTTTATCATTTACAATCATAGGCGGAATATCATGGAATTTCGAAAGACACGGACAGAATGAAACGAATTTTATTGCTTCACCCCGACTCTCAACTGGAGGTTGTCAGGAGGCTCCGTGCGTTTCTTCATCTGGAACCCCTTGCCCTTGAATACCTTGCCGCAAGCGTCCCTCCGGGAAACGATATCCGGATTCTGGATCTCACCATTGAAAAGAATCCGATGAAGCAACTGCAAAAAACCGTCCGATCCTTCAAACCGGATCTGGTCGGGATTACTGCCTACAGCAACCAGATAGGAAGGGTTTCCCAATGCGTGGGCATCATCAAAAAAGAATGCCCGGATGCTTTTGTCGTGCTGGGCGGACACCATGCCACCATCATCCCGGAAGAATGCCGGATTCCCGATCTGGATGCCCTCGTCAGAGGAGAAGGATGCGGCCCTTTTCCCGAAATTGTCCGGCACCTGTCCATAGACCCGAAAACAATCTTTACCATCCCCCATGTCTATCCTCCGGATGCGGCGGATTTCGGACCGATTCCAGTTTATCCCGGCGTGGACTCTCTTCCGGATCCGCGTCGTGATCTCGTCGATCGTTCAAGATACTTCTGTGCCTGGAGCCATCCGGTAAAAGACCGGAAGGCTTCCATCATCCCACGGATTGCCGCCATGAGAACCTCCTCCGGGTGTGCCTATCAATGCAAATTCTGTATTGTCCATAAACTTTACGGACGCAAGTATTACCCCCGGAATACAGACAGAATCATTGAAGAGCTGAAATCCATCCAGGAAGATTACATCTATTTTGTGGATGATGAAACCTTTCTCTCCGCCAAGCACATGTGGGAGCTGGCTGAAAAAATTAAAGAACACGGAATCAAAAAACATTTTGTCTCCTGGGCCAGAAGCAATACCATTACCGGAAACCCTGATCTTTTCAAGCTCTGGCATGAAATCGGTCTGGAAATCGTCTATGTGGGCCTGGAGAGCATTCATGAAAAAACGCTTCAAAAACTAAATAAAAAGGCCAATCTGGATCATAACAACCAGGCCATTGAAATACTGGAAAAGATCGGAATCACCCTTCACCCCGCATTCATGGTCATGCCGGATTTTGATGTGGAGGATTTCCATTCCCTTGCCCGGTATATCCAATCCATGCCGCCGGTGGAAGCGACCTTTACGGTATACTCTCCGGCACCGGGAACCGATGACTGGGAGATATGCAAAAAAGAATTTATCTGCGATGCAATTCATTACTATGACTGTATGCATACCATTCTACCCACAAAACTTCCCCTGAAGGAATTTTACAGACACTTCTCCCAATTGACGGTCAAGGCACAGAAACGGAATCCATTGCGGGTAAACAGTATCCCGGTCAACCCTGTGGAGCTGATCAAAATTATCTGGCAAACCAGCCGATATATCCGGACACAGCGGAACCTATGGAAGGATTATCGAATATAAAAAGATACGCCCGTTAACACAAAAAGATTATCTCCATTTTTTTCGGCATTTCATTCTTTCCATAACAACCGCTTGAAATACAGAATGAAAAAATGTCAAGATCCATGCTGGAATGTTTTTTGCTTTTGCTCCTGTTTACCGGCAAACGGCATTTGATAGGTATGGACATGGTGAGGTTGACTGCAATATGGCTGTCCAAAGAATGAGAATTTTTGCCTGAAAAAAAAGAGGAGAGCTAACAATGATCGAGTCAACTTATCTGAAAGATAACCATAAAATTATGAATGATCTGAAAGGCATTCCAAACCTTGTATCTTTTAAGGAGCCTGATCTTCGTAAGCTCCTCTCCTACAGCAAGATTCGAAAATATAAAAAAGATGAGCAGATTATTGCAGAAGGGAGTTATGACGGCCATGTTTATATTTTAATATACGGCAGCGCCCGGGTCATCAAAAAAAAGAAAAAGCTGACCACGCTGGACAAACGGGGCGATATTTTCGGCGAGATGAGCCTCCTCGGAGATTTTTCCCGAACCGCCAGTGTGTTTGCTGATAATGAAGTCGTCTGCCTGGCGATCGACAATACCAATATCGATCAGCTAAGCGACAGGGATAAAACCTCTATCTATTACATACTCTATCGGGTTTTTGCCGAAACGCTCGCGAATCGTTTAAAAATAACCAGTGAAGAACTGATTAACATGAAAAGCAAAATATTAAACTTCTGGTAGCAGAGATTCCATCGACAAAATATTTTCAACCATCCAACCACTCTGAAATATAATCAATACTATTTATTGCCTTTTTTATTTCCCCCTGCGCAATTGATCCATCATATTGTTTACTATGTCTTGACAATGCCGCCGTTTGTTGATGATATTTCCCCAAAAGGACAATTCATCAATGGCTTACTTTCAACATACCGGGAAAAAATGACTATCATAAATCCTTCCCATTACCCCGGATATCATTGCGCAAGCACCGGCATCCGGAATATTGTCAACTTTCACGGCTTTTCCTGGAGTGAACCGATTTGCTTCGGGATTGGGGCCGGTCTGGGCATCTGGTATATGGGCTTCCAGAACAGTTCACCAAGCCGGATGATCCATGTCCGCTCGGCAGATATTGAAAAACAGTTTTTCACCAGAATCGGACAAAACTTTCATTGGGAACAATATGATGATCCGCTTGAAGCGGAAAACGCCCTTTTGCATCGCCTGGACCAGGGCATCCCCGTAATTCTTCAATCCGACATTTACCACCTGCCCTATTACGATACCCGTACACATTTTCCGGGTCATGTCATTACCGTCTGGGGTTATGACCGGATGAAACAGGTATTTTATATTACCGATACGGAACGGGAAAACATTCTGGCGGTTCCGTTTGACAATATGCGAAAAGCACGGTTCTGCAAGGATGCCTACTTCAATATTCAGGGGAACTTATATGCACCGGAAAACCTGGTTATTCCGGAAAACATGCCGAAAATCATTTTGGGCTCCATCCTGCATAACAGCCGTGTACTGATGGATGACAAATTGGATTTTCAGGGTGTAAAGGCCCTGCAAAAGTGGAAGAAGGAAATATCGGCCTGGAAACATTTTGAAGACTGGAAATGGACCGCCCGTTTTGCCTACCAGGTAATCGAAAAGCGTGGAACCGGCGGGGGCGGCTTTCGGAAAATGTATTCCGAATTTCTGACGGAAGCATCAAATTACATCCCCAGGATTGAATCTCTGGGACTTCCGGAGATGATGAAGGAAACCATGTCTGCCTGGACCGGCCTTGCCCTTTCCCTGAAAGCCGTCTCAGATCACGACAAACCGGATTTTTCCGATGTTGAGAAGAAACTGGATTCCCTGGAAAAGCGAGAGGTATCCTATCATAAAACAGCACTGACGCTTGAGTGAAGAATATGAATGGTCAATCCAAAGATTCTTTTGACCGGTTACCGGAAAAACTGACAGCCCTTCTCAGGGGGCCCCAGCATCCGGAAGCGGAATTCCTGTTTTCCGGAAGAACGTTTGGAGAAATTTTCAGTATGGCCGGTGCACTGCAGGCTCGTTTTTCCTTACCGGACTGGAAAGAGAAATCCATCTGCCTTTCAACAAAGGACCGGTCACTCATGGCAGCCGCCATGCTGGCAGCCATTTCCTGTCAAGGACCGCATCTGATCATTCCGTATTCGGATTCCCAAACCGTATTGAACGAAATGGGCCGTCAGGTTCCCTATGATACGGCCCTCACCGATGTTCCGTCCCATTTCCCTGCAGGAGTATCATTCATCCATCTTGAACCGGAAGAGGTTTCCACTTTGGGTTTGCAACAACAAAGAGCCCTGAATCCGGATTTCCCCTTTTTGTCTCTTTTTACCGGAGGATCAACAGGAAGGCCTAAAATCTGGCAGAAAACCATTCGCAACCTGTTTTCCGAAGCATTTTACCTGTCCGAAAAATTC
>QZKS01000094.1 GCA_003599865.1 Desulfobacteraceae bacterium | reverse complement strand
GCACTCTACCACTGAGTTATTCCCGCTCAGCAAAGCAAACTATTTAGCGTTTTCATCCAATCTTGTCAACAGAAAATAAACTAATTTTTTAACAACTTCCCAAATCGATTAAAATAATCATATCCGGACCATAGCGTGAATACAAGGGCTCCCCAGATAAAAAAAGTGCCGATCGCATGCATGTTCAACCCCAGGTACGGGTAGTGAAGCAGCAGCGGGATGATTGCCGCAATCTGGAATCCGACCTTGTATTTCCCAAGGGAAGAAGCGGAAATATCCTCCCCTCTTTCCGCAATAATATTACGAAGGCCGGTCACAGCAAGCTCCCGTCCGATAATAATGCAGGCTATCCACGCCGGCACCCAATCGTAGGATACCAGCATGATCAAAGAAGATGAGACCAGAAGCTTGTCTGCCAGAGGGTCCATGGCTTTCCCGAAATTGGACACCAGACCATCCCGCCTTGCCAGGAATCCGTCAAAATAATCTGTAATTGCGGCAATGGTAAAGGCCAGCGCAGCAAGAAATGTACAAATCCGATTGGGAGGAAACAACAGCAGGATGACAATAATAGGACTTGCTGCCATGCGGAACATGGTCAGATTATTGGGATTCATAAGTAGATCAACGATTCGATGATGAAACATTGCTGCGCGCTGGTTATCCGTTTATTTTTTGGTTTTTTCCCAATCGCTTAAAAATGCTTGCAATCCCTTGTCCGTCATCGGATGGGAGGCGAGCTTGCTGAGTACATTATACGGAATCGTCGCAATATCCGCGCCCATCATTGCCGATTCAAGAACATGAAGCGGATTCCGGATACTGGCAACGATGATCTCCGTATTATACGCATAATTATTGAAAATCTCGACGATCTGTTCGACCAGCACCAGCCCGTCCTGGGAAAGATCATCCAGCCGCCCGATAAACGGGCTGACGTAGGTTGCTCCGGCTTTTGCCGCCATCAAAGCCTGGAGCGGCGAAAAGATCAGCGTGACATTGGTTTTAATCTCCTCTTCCGACAGAATGCGGGTCGCCTTGATCCCGTCAATGGTCATGGGGACCTTGACAACAATATTCCTGCTGATTTTTGCCAGTTTGCGGGCTTCTTTTACCATCCCGTCCACATCAATGCTGATCACTTCGGCACTGACCGGCCCTTCAACAATCTGACAGATTTCCTTGATAATATCTTCAAAATTTCCGCTCTCTTTTGCAATCAGGGATGGATTTGTGGTAACACCATCAACCATTCCCATGCTGTTGGCGTCTTTGATTTCTGCAATATTCGCGGTATCGATAAAAAATTTCATCTAACGTTCCTCCTCCATCATAATGTGTAAAATCTCTTTTTGAAAATCAGACATTGTTTTTGTCCATGAGATATCGGCTCCTGCATTCTTTGCTGCAGAAATACAGATTGTTTCCATTGTCGTTCAGGTGAAATCCCTCCCTTCGGGGAAAATATATTTTACAAACCGGATCCTGAATCATGATATCATCCACTTGACGGTTTTCCATCTCCGATAACCCCCGGTTGACAGATCCGCCGATCTGTTTCATGAACTTCCAGACCTTGAAAAAAGCATACAGGATACCGACTAAAAATATCAATTTCAGCATGGGTACAGGATAACCTCCTGGCCGTCATTATCAATCCTGTCAAGCAGGTTCTCCATTGTCCGGTGCAGGACCGGATGAACAATATTGGGGTCTATATCACAAAGCGGTTTTAAAACAAAACATCTTTTATGCATCCGCGGATGAGGAATCACAAGGTCCGGATGATCCAGAACCTGGGAACCATATAAAAGGATGTCCATATCCAGCACCCGGGGCCCGAACCGAACCGCTTCGGATGTCCGTCCGACCTGCTGCTCAATTTCTTTGATAAACCGCAGCAGCGGAATCGGTTCCAGCTGCGTTTCAACCTGGACAACCCCGTTGATAAACCAATCCTGTTCAATATAATCAACCGGCTCCGTCTGATAGAAAGGAGAACGGTTTAAAACCGATGTATGGCATTGGTCATTCAGAAGCCGTATCCCTTTTAAACAGTTCGCCACCCGGTCACCCATGTTCGAGCCGATGGAAATGAAGGCTGCATGGCGGTCTTTACTCTTCATGGCCGCCTTTGTCCTGATCCTTTTTCATCCCTGCAGGGTGCCCCGCTATGACCACATTGGAATCCGGGCTTCTCACATTATATTCCGTATATCCGACGACCTTATATTGATATTCGATTCTGGTTTCCTGAATTTCCGCCCCTTCCGGCAATGGAACCGCATCCTCCGGAACTCCGGATGGTTCCATTTCAACCTCATCCGCCTCAAGGAATTTTGTATAAAGTACTTTTCCGTCCCCCGAATCGGTAACGCCGGGTCCGTCAACCATGACGTCATCCAGCATCTGGAATGTCACCGGACAGTCCCTGCAATCCATTTCCTGCACCGGTACCGAGGAACGATAAATTTTATAGCCGACCAACAGATCCCCATTCTCTCCTTTTGGAATGGACCAGGACAGGGTCAGCACCTGACCATTGAGATCCGCAGTCAAATCCGTTACCCCGGGAGGAATCTCTTCAGGGGGAGGAACCGGCAGATCCTTTTTGCCGCAGCCTGTCATTGCAACAGACAGAAGAATAAAAAGACAGATAAACCCGCTCTTCCAACTCATTCCGGGAGCGATCGGTTTCCATCCATATACTCGTTTCATGGAATATCTATATCCCTGTACCGGTCGTTTCGGTCTTCAATTGTTCTTCCGCCGCTGCTATGGCATGTTTTACATTTTCCGTTGCCGTACCGCCAAAAGACTTCCGTCTGTCCACCATGGCCCGTGTCCCTAAAAAATCAAACAGATCGGACTCGATACGCTTTGAAAAAAGCTTCATTTCATCCAGTTCAAGATCCTGAAGCTCTTTTCCTTTTCCAATAGCATAGCTTACCGCTTTGCCCGAGCATGAGTGCGCTTCCCGGAACGGAATTCCCTTGCCGACCAGATAATCAGCCAGTTCGGTTGCATTCAGATAACCGGTAGTGGTCGCTTCCAGCATTCTATCTTTCCGAATGACAACTTTCGGCATCATTTTCGTGTAAATATCGATGCAGGCTTTCAGGGTATCGATCGTGTCGAACAGCGGCTCCTTATCTTCCTGCATGTCCCGGTTGTAGGCAAGAGGCAGCGATTTCATAATGGTGAAGAGGGCGATCATGTTTCCAAATACCCGGCCGGTTTTTCCCCGGACCAGCTCCGGTACATCGGGATTTTTTTTCTGCGGCATGATGCTGCTGCCGGTAGCAAAGGAATCCGGAAGTTCAATGAATTGAAACTCCGCGGAAGACCATAATATCAGCTCTTCCGATATCCGTGAAAAGTGAACCATGCAGATGCCGGCCGCCGACAGGAACTCCATCATGTAGTCCCGGTCCGATACCGCATCGATGCTGTTGGCCGAAGCCTTTGCAAACCCCAGCTCCCGGGTGGTATAGTCACGATCAATCGGATAGGTTGTTCCTGCCAGTGCAGCGCTTCCAAGGGGGTTGACATCGATGCGTTTCAGGCCGTCCGAAAAACGCTCGAAATCCCTGGTAAACATCTCATAATATG
The DNA here is from genome assembly GCA_003599865.1 of Desulfobacteraceae bacterium. GTDB lineage: Bacteria > Desulfobacterota > Desulfobacteria > Desulfobacterales > SURF-7 > QZKS01. The sequence continues at coordinate 41,897 of QZKS01000094.1, read as the reverse complement.
CCATCATGTGATGGGAAAACAGCACCGGCTGAGCCCGCTGAAGATGGGTATATCCCGGCAGGATGACATCCAGGTGCTGTTTCGCAAGATCCACGAAAACCTGCCGCAGGGCCAGAAGCTGACCCAGAATTTCTTTCACCGAATCCTTGAGATACAGCCTTGTATCCACCGCGACCTGATCATTTCGACTCCTTGCCGTATGCAGCTTATGGGCGGCCTTGGTAATCTTGTCGGCCAGGCTTCTCTCGATGTGCATGTGGATATCCTCAAGACTGTCGTCAAAATGGAATTCCCCCCTTTCGATTTCCATTCGGACTTTTCCCAGGCCTTCCAGGATGTCGTCGGCATCCTCCTCCTGAATAATCGATTGTTTTGCCAGCATTTTACAATGAACGGCACTTCCCTGGATATCATGAAGGTAGAGCCGCTTATCGACCTGAATCGAAGAAGTAAATGCCTCTACACTGGTATCTGTTTTTTCGGAAAATCTTCCATCCCACGGTTTCTCAGACATTCTCTTTTCTCCGCTATCATACTTGATAAACTTGTCAAAAGCCGAAAATTTGCTTCTTTGTCATTCTGACGAAAGTCGGAACCCAGTTATTTCAGAAGCTTCTGGATGCCGGATCCAGTCCGGCATGACGGAGATGAGACTTTTTACGATTGTTTCAATTTCGACCGCATTAAACTCTGAATGCGCAGCCGCAATGCATTCAGACGGATAAATCCTTCCGCGTCCTTCTGCCGGTAAACACTGTCTTTTTCAAAGGTAGCAAAATCCTCGCTATAAAGGGAGTAATCCGATTTTCGCCCCAGGGTCTGGACATTGCCTTTATAGAGTTTCAGACGAACCACACCGGAAACGTTTTCCTGGGTCTGGTCAATCATGCTCTGCATCAGCTTCATCTCCGGAGAAAACCAGAAGCCGTTGTAAATCAGCTTTGCATATTTGGGGATCAGGGAATCCCGAAGGTACATCACCTCCCGGTCCATGGTAATGGATTCCATGGCCATATGCGCCATGCGCAGGATGGTTCCTCCCGGCGTTTCATAAACCCCGCGCGACTTCATTCCCACAAACCGGTTCTCTACGATATCGATTCGCCCGATACCATTTTGCCCGCCCAGCTTGTTCAGCTTCCGGAACAGGTTTGCCGGCGACATGGACTCACCGTTGACGGCAACCGGATTCCCTTTCTCAAAAGTTATCTCGATAATCTCCGGTTTGTCAGGTGCTTTTTCCGGAGAAACGGAAAGCACAAACATGTCATCCATCGGCGCATTCCAGGGATCTTCCAGGACACCCCCCTCAAAACTGATATGAAGCATGTTCCGATCCGTACTGTAAGGCTTCTTGGGCGTTGTCGGCACTTCGATACCGTGCTTTTCGGCAAAGGCCATTAAGTCGGTCCGGGAATTCAAATCCCATTCACGCCAGGGTGCAACAATCTTGATATGCGGATTTATGGCAAGATAGGTCAGTTCAAACCGGACCTGATCATTTCCTTTTCCGGTGGCGCCGTGACTGACGGCATCCGCGCCTTCAAGCGCAGCGATCTCCATCTGTCGTTTGGCGATCAGCGGCCTTGCAATGGATGTCCCCAGCAGATACTGTCCTTCATATATGGCATTGGCCCGGAATGCCGGAAACACATAATCGGAAATAAAGGTTTCCGTCAGATCGTCCACATATACCTTCGAGGCGCCGGTCTTGAGTGCCTTTTCTTCAATCCTGCTCAGCTCTTCCTCCTGGCCGATATCTGCTGAAAATGTGATGACTTCACAATGGTATGTCTCAATCAGCCATTTCAAAATAACGGATGTATCCAATCCGCCCGAATATGCCAGTACCACCTTTTTGATATCAGACACGATTATTTCTCCTTCTTTCTTTCGATGATCAATGCTTCCAGAATTGCTTTATGCATATGCATTTTGTTCTCTGCCTGCTCCCAGACAACCGATTGCGGCCCTTCCAGCACTTTCTCACTGATCTCCTCTCCGCGATGGGCCGGAAGACAGTGCATCACAATGGCATCGGATGAAGCTCGCTTCACCAGCGATTCGTTCACCTGAAAGGGTCCGAAAACCTCTACCCGGATGGTCTGTTCCCGTTCCTGCCCCATGCTCGCCCAGACATCGGTATAGATCACGTCCGCATCACACACCGCTTCACGGGGATCGTTTGTCACCATTATTTTTCCGCAACCCTCGGCAGCCGCCTGGTCCAGAATTTCCCGTTTCGGTTCATATCCTTCCGGACAGGCAAGTCTCAGGTCCAGACCAATGACGGATGCGGCATTGATCCAGGAATGGGCAACGTTATTTCCGTCTCCGACCCATGCAATCTTCTGATTTTGATAATCCCCCCTGCACTCAATGATGGTCATAAGGTCACTGAGAACCTGGCATGGATGATACAGATCGGTCAGCGCATTGATCACCGGAATATCCGAAAAATCGGCAAACCCTTTCAGAAGATCCTGAGAAAACGTCCGGATGGCGACCGCATCGACATACCGGGACAATACCCTGGCAGTGTCTCTTACCGGTTCATTCCGGACAATCTGCGTATCCTTTGCGCTGATGAAGATCGGAGAACCTCCCAGCTGAATCATGGCCGTCTCAAACGACAACCTCGTTCTCGTGGATGGTTTTTCAAATATCAGTCCGAGACTCTTCCCGGCGAGCGAATGCTGCACCACCCCGTTTTTATGCTTCTTTTTCAGTTCCGAAGCCCGCTGAAAAAGGTGCAGGAAATCTTCTCGTGTCAGATCCAGAAGGGTAAGAATGTCCTTTTTCAAAACAACCTCTCCATTTTCATTTATTGCATGTTATCAAAAATATTATCAATACATTCCATTAAAAGATCTATCTGCTCTTTTGTAATGATCAGGGGAGGGACAAACCGCAAAACCTTATCCTGAATACAGTTGATGATAAAGCCGTTTTCCAGGCATCGATCCACAATGGGTCTCCCGGGCACTGACAGCTCCATCCCCAGCAAAAGACCCATTCCGCGAACATCCTGAATAACGGAATGTTTTTCTTTCAGCCGCAGCAGGGCTTCCTTGAAATATATCCCTGTCTTTCGACAGGCTTCAACGAGCTTCTCCTCTTCGATTACCTTCAGCACCTCAAGGGCCGCTGCCGTGATAACCGGCGTGCCGCCGAAAGTGGACGCGTGAGCGCCGGGAGAAAAAGCCTTTGCCGCTTCTTCGGTTGCCAGCATCGCCCCGATGGGAAGTCCGTTCCCAAGGGCTTTGGCCAGACTCATGATATCCGGAGTCACGTTGAAATGCTCGTAGGCAAACAACTTTCCGGTACGTCCGATTCCGGTCTGAATTTCATCAAAGATCAGCAGAATGCCGGCTTCATCACAAATCTTTCTGACCTGTTGCAGATAATTTTCTCCCGGGCATCGAACACCGCCTTCCCCCTGAACAGGCTCGAGCATCACCGCACAGATGTCCGGTGTGATTGCCTTTTCCAGTGCCGAAACATCGTTAAAGGGAACAAAGTGAAAACCGTCTAGGACCGGCTCAAATCCGGCTCTTATTTTATCCTGACCGGTTGCAGACAGGGTGCCCATTGTTCTTCCATGAAAAGACTGCTTCATGGAAATGATCCGGAACCGCCTGGTCTCGCCTTTGTCCTGAAAATATTTTCTGGCCAGCTTAATGGCAGCCTCATTTGCTTCCGCACCGCTGTTACAGAAAAACACACGATCGGCAAAACTCTGCTGCACCAGTTTTTCCGCAAGCTCGACCTGGGGAATCGTATAAAACAGATTGGAAACGTGAAACAGCCTGTCGGACTGTTTTCTGATGGCTTCACGGATTCGGGGGTGCGCGTGCCCCAGATTGCAGACCGCAATCCCTGCCAGAAAATCAATATACTTTTTCCCCGTCTCATCATAGAGTTCGCACCCGGTTCCCTGTGTCAATACCACGGGAAACCGGCTGTAAGTCGAGGTGATTACCTTGTCCGCTCTTTGTTGAATATCTGATTTCATTCCGTCAGTTCCGTCCCGATACCCTTGTCCGTAAACAGTTCCAATAAAAGTGAATGTCTCCTGGTTCCATTGATGATATGCGCCTTTTCAACCCCATTTTGGATGGCATCCATTGCGTATTCAATCTTCGGAATCATACCGCCCGTAACCGTTCCGTTCCGGATCAATCCGTCCACATCCGTCGCATGGATGGAGGACAGCAGATTTCCGGCCGGATCCATCACCCCGTCCACATCGGTCAGCAGAATCAGACGATGGGCAGACAGGGCCGCCGCAATTTTTGCAGCAACAAGATCGGCATTGATATTGAACGTCTCCCCTTTCTCTCCGGTTCCGACCGGTGCAATAATGGGGATGAATCCCCTGGCCGTCAGGGTATTGATGATATCCGGATCAATGCCGGTCACCTCCCCCACCAGTCCCGGATCAATAATTTCAGGGGGTTTATCCGCATCCGCCTGATGCATGATATGGAGTTTTTTCGCGCGGATCAGTCCGCCGTCTTTGCCGCTCAGCCCGACCGCCTTGCCTCCCTCCTGATTGATCTGTGAGACAATCGCTTTGTTGACCTTCCCGCCCAGCACCATTTCCACCACATCCATGGTAGGCTGATCGGTCAATCGCATGCCCCGCACAAACGTGGAACAGATCCCCATCTTGTCGAGAACAAGATTGATCTGCGGACCTCCGCCATGGACAACCACAGGATTCAAACCAATAAACTTCAGCAGGGTGATATCTTTTGCAAAATCCGTTTTCAGCTGTTCATCCACCATGGCATGGCCGCCATACTTGACCACAATGGTCCTGCCATAGAATTTTCTGATATACGGCAGGGACTCGATCAGAATATCCGCTGCATTCTGCTTTGTTATTTTCTCGTTTGAAGTCATATTCATCTCAACCCGGTAATTCTAAAAGGTGAAATATGCCGGCCTCGTAAAAAATCCCCAATTCCATCACTCCGGTGAAAACCGGAGTCCAGAAGCTATTGAAATTGCCGGATGCCGGATCAGGTCCGGCATGACGGATATGAGACTGTACGAAACCATCAGGTGATTATCAAAGAATAAATCTGCTCAGATCTCTGTTATCCTTAATATTTTTGAATTTTTCCCGGACATACTTCCCATCGATGACCACTTTTTTATGCTCCAGGTCCGGAGCCAGGAACAAAATGTCTTCCAACAGGCATTCCATCAGTGTATGCAGCCGTCTTGCCCCGATATTTTCCGTCTGGTTATTGACGTCTTCCGCCACCTTCGATATTTCCTGAACCGCATCATCCTCAAAAACAACATCCACACCGTCTGTCCGGAGAAGGGCAATATATTGCAGGAGCAAGGCATTTTTCGGCTCCGTCAGGATCCGGACAAATTCATCTGCGCCAAGGGAGTTGAGTTCCACCCGGATCGGGAAACGCCCCTGAAGCTCGGGTATCAGATCGGACGGCTTACACGTATGAAAGGCCCCGGACGCAATAAATAAAATATGATCCGATTTTACCGGGCCGTATTTGGTTGTGATGGTACTGCCTTCCACAATCGGCAGAAGATCACGCTGCACGCCTTCCCGTGAGATATCCGGTCCGTGACCGCCATCTTTTCCTGCAATCTTGTCAATCTCATCCAGAAAAATAATTCCGGACTGCTCCACTTTCTCAATGGCGTTCTTCACGACCTTTTCCATATCCACAAGGGACTGGGTTTCTTCCTGCGTCAGGATATTCATTGCCTCCGGAACTTTAATCTTGCGCCTTTTGGTGTTTTTCGGCAGCATGTTTCCGAGCATATCCTTAAAATTGATGCCCATTTCCTCCATACCCACATTGGAAAAAATTTCAACAACCGGTATGTTTTTTTCCGTAACATCCAGATCGACATAACGATTGTCGAGTTTTCCATTCCGCAGCATCTGACGAAGCTTTTCCCGGGTAGAGGACGAGGTGTCGGGACCCCGATCGGAAACCAGTTCAAAATGGGTCTCTTTGGCATCATGATTCTGATTCGGTTTCACAGGCTGTGATTTCGGCAGCAGCAGATCCAGTATTCGATCCTCCGCCATCTGGCCTGCCCTATCCCGTACCGCTTCGTTTTCTTCCACCTTCAGCCGGTTGACCGTCAGTTCCAGAAGATCCCGCACCATGGACTCCACATCTCGTCCGACATATCCGACTTCCGTAAATTTAGAGGCCTCCACCTTGTAAAAAGGCGAATCGGTAAGTCGGGCAAGTCTTCTGGCAATCTCTGTTTTCCCGACACCGGTCGGTCCGATCAGGATAATGTTTTTGGGAGCGATTTCATCCCGCAGTTCCGGTTCAACCTGCTGCCTGCGCCATCGATTTCTGAGCGCAATGGCAACCGATCGTTTTGCCTTTTTCTGTCCGATAATATATTTGTCCAGCTCCTGAACAATTTCCGCCGGCTTTAAATCACTCATAGGGTCATTCTCGTATTGTCTGCTTGATCATTCACAATCTCCATAAAAAGGATGATCATGATAATTCTTCAATCGTTACGGAGTCGTTGGTATATACACACATGGAAGAAGCGATTTTCATGGCCTCCATCACGATCTCCCGAGCGGAAAGATCCGAATGCCTGATCAGGGCTGCGGCAGCCGACTGTGCGGCGATGCTGCCCGAACCGATACTGATAAAATCATCATCCGGCTCAATCACATCTCCGTTTCCGGAGATCAGAAATATTTTGGATTGATCCACTGCGATCATCATGGCCTCAAGACGCCGTAAATACTTATCGGTCCTCCAATCCCCGGCCAGTTCAACGGCCGACCGTGTCAGGTTTCCGTTAAACTGTTCCAGCTTTTTTTCCAGCCGGTCAAAAAGGTTCAGTGCGTCTGCCGTTGCACCGGCAAAGCCGACGACAATCTGATCGCCGTAAATTCTTCGAACTTTTTTTGCATGATGTTTGATCACGGTGTTATTCAGCGTCACCTGTCCGTCACCGGCAACCACGACGGATCCGTTTCTTCGCACCGCCAGTATGGTTGTTCCATGAAAACCTTCCATAAAATCTACCTTTTATCCGATCTTCCGGTCATACATAATCCAAACATTATTTTCTGGGATGAGCCTTGTCATAGGTTTCCATCAGCTTATCAATGGTTACATGGGTATATTTCTGGGTGGTGGACAAACTTTTATGTCCCAGAAGCTCCTGAACCACCCTCAGGTCTGCGCCTGATTCCAGCATGTGCGTGGCAAACGAATGCCGCAGTCCATGAGGCGATATGGGCTGAGCAAGCCCGCATTCCTGAACGGCTTTTTCCAGAATTCTGCGGATGGAACGTGCCGTCAGGCGGCCGCCATTCTTGTTGAGAAACAATGGGCCGTTGCTGCTCAAGTCCGGTTTGTTCCGGCAGAACGACTTCTCCTGCACAAGGAGCTGCCGATAGGTTTGAACCGCCTCAATCGCCTTCCGGCCGACCGGCACAATCCGCTCCTTGTTTCCTTTCCCCAGGACCCTGACGACCTGCCTTGTGCAATCAAAATCACGGACATTCAACCCCGCGAGCTCGGATATACGGATTCCCGTCGAATACATGGTTTCGAATATCGCCCGGTTGCGCCTGCCGGCAGATGAATCCTGCGGAAAAAAATCAAGAAGACGAAACATATCATCCACCGGAAGATACGCCGGAATCGTTTTGTCCTGCTTCGGGGTGATCAGCGTACTCGTCGGATTATCCGAAATCACTCCATGCCTGACAAGATAGGAAAAAAAACTCCTGAGGCTGGACAGCTTCCGGGCAATGGATGATTTTTTATTTCGATGCTGATGCAGATATCCCAGATACCCGCGAATCAGCACACTGTCTACCTGGTCGACCTCTTGCACCTGATATCGGTCCCCGGAAATAAAAGCATAAAATTCGGTAATATCATTACGATATGCCCGGCATGTATGATGGGAAAATCCTTTTTCAGAACCAAGCGTATCAATGAAATATTCTATTTGTTTTGGGAACGATTTGGCCTTCATTTGAATCGAATCAGCTTTTCCAGCTCACGCCAGGAGCCGACCTCTAAAAAATGATTGTTATTTCGATTCCATGGCTGCCTGAAAAGAATCGGCATGATCCCCTTTTGATCCAGGATATGACAGGTTTCCAACCGGTCCTCGACAAAATGGGTAATCCCTCGGTTCAACAGAATATCAGCCTTTGCATCAAATGCCCCGGTGGTGATAATCTCGAAACCGGACGAGTCCAGGGACAGCTTTTCCATCAGCCATTCTGCAATGGGGCCGGGATAAGGCCTGGCCGTTACAAACAGCAGCGGACCGAACTGTTTTGCCAATCCCGAGAGCACAACCGGGGCATCCTGAATCGGACGTAATGGTTCTGAATAATCACCATCCAACAGTTTCTGAACAATGGCGGCTATGATTTCATGTTCAATATCCAGACATTCTTCAAGTGAATACGATGTGATATCTTCATAGCGGATGGTATCGATTGAAAAGTCCCTCTTGGCGATATCAATAAACAACGACATCGTATCCGCAACAACACCATCAATATCAAATGCAATGGATGTGGGGTCAATACTGTTTACCTCTCTCTGGCTATGCTGAGAGATGTCTTTGTTATACATTTACCGTTATGCCGCCCTTCTGGTCTTTTTCTTGAGTCTGGTGATCCGCCGTCTCAGTTGCGATGCTTTCTTTGCGTCATCTGCATCCTTTGCTTCCTTGCGTTTCATCTTGAGCTCATTGATCTTTTGTTTGATCTCCCGGACAGTGGAATCCCCTTTTTTAAGAGCCTTTTCTTCAATGCCCCTTGCCTTTTTGATGATACTGATCAATTCGGGTTTGTTCATACCATGCACCCCGGTAATTTCAGGGACTTCCAGTGCAATTACACGAAGCTCTTTGGAGGTCATTTTTTCCAGCGGTTTTTCCTTGGTTTTTTTCTCATCGGCCATCGTTCCGTTCTCCTTTTTCAAAATTCATTTCCATCTTCAAATCGCCTCCCAAGGGTGTTTATCATCACATTCTCCGCGTGAGTAAAGCAACCATGATCAACAGATGAAAATTAGATAATAACGAACAAGCGGAGACATCTTTTTCTGTCTCCGCTTATGATATACAAGACTGTCTTTATTTTAAATCTGATTAAGTAAAACAATCAGGAGGTAAATGTCAATATATAAATAAAATGTTTACCGGATAACCATATCCGGAACAGCGTGGAACAGCCTGTTACGGCATCGGCATGTTTATTTCTTTGCGGTGATCGTACGGCAGGGATGACCTACTCATAGGATTCCATGAATTCACTCAGGGATTTTCGAAGCCACCCGATGGACTCCTGATTGGTCAGAATCAACAGAAATCCGTTCACGTCCTTTTGTTTGAATTTAAACACGGTTTTCATCACAATCGCAGGTTGATCCGGATCAAACTGATCCACCAGATGATCACATTCCCCTTCTTTTTCCGTAATGACACGAGGAGGAGAATAGGTTACAAATGTATTGAGCAGCTCCGACATTTTCCCGACACACGCACCAATGAGGATATTTCCAATCTCCGTTAAAACTTCCCTCTCAATCACATCCTTGGGCTTTGATTGTAAATCTTCCATGCTTCTGTCTTCCAGAAGAGAGATCAGATCGTCACCGGCGCCTGTCGGGAAAACCAGAAAACCGGAACCATTGAAATCACCCCAGAACCGCTGGTCGACAATCTGTGTCTTACCGGTCGCTTTCAATGTCGTGCGCATATAATCCGGAAGGTTCCCGATATTGATCACCTGTATCTTGGGAACACTCAGAACCACATAAATATCAACAACACCGGCTAGATCGGCGGTAGCATTTCCAAAGGCGATATTCATGATCTCCTGCAGTATTTCCTTCTCCTCTGCTGAAAAAATATCGTCATAATCAATGTTATTCATAATTTTATCTATCCCTGTTGTTTTGTTTCGTTCTCATAAAGGGCCGCCTGTCCCGGCATTGGTCATCAGCAATCATGCAAACACTTTTTCAATTCAGGGGATTTTTCTTGTTGTTTCACATCGGACGATTCGATATCGCAGTATGACGCAACCATTCATTCCGGATATTTAATTTTAAATTATTACCGGTTATGTGTCAATACCCATAACTCAAGTTGACAGGAAAGAATGGTTGTAATACTTTTTTTTCATGAACCAGTCAAAATGGATATTTCATCCGATTTTTATTTTTGTCCTGTCGATATTGGCGCTCGGGCTGTCCCTCTTCCTTTATATCTACTGGTATGTCGAAGCGAGCGAAGGATTGAGCAGCCTTGCCGAAAAACTCAATATCAATCCGGAGCAGTTTCTGGCATCCCGGACCTGGGTCGTGATCATGGTGCTCTCTATCCTGGTCGGCATCATATTGATGGGCATCCTGTTTATTTTTATCTATCATCAGAAGACCTATCAGCTTTATCGACTCCAGAACAATTTTCTCAACAGTTTTACACATGAGTTAAAAACCCCTGCAACCTCCATCAAGCTTTACCTGGAAACGTTCCTGAAGTATGAACTGACAAGCGATGAACGTCAGAAATATGTGCACTATATGCTTTCCGACATCAGCCGGTTATCGGAGAACATCAACAGTATATTGAACATCGCCAAGCTCGAAAGCAAAAGCTACAAGGGTGAATTTATTGAATCGGAGCTGCCGAACGCAATCCAAAAATTCTGTGAAAGCAACAAACACCTTTTTCACAATTGCAGGATTCATATTCACAATCAACTGAAGGATTCCATATTTTACCCCCTGGACCTTTCCCTGTTTGAAATGTTGTTGATGAATCTCCTGACAAATGCAATTAAGTATAACAGTTCCGCAACACCGGTTATCGATATTACCATTAAACAGACCGGGAAAAAACTGGAAATACAGGTAGCCGACAATGGAATCGGACTGGAAAAAAAGGATATCAAAAAGATATTCAAGAAGTTTTATCAGGTCGGCAGAGTGGAAATCATGTCTGCCAAGGGCAGCGGCATTGGATTGAATCTCGCCCAGAACATTGCTAAAATACATAAGGGAAAAATCACTGCCGAAAGCAAAGGAAAAGGGAAAGGAACGACATTTATTGTTTCACTCCCATATGGCGGGTAACAAAACCTCGAAAGGGCAGAGATGTCAACGACAGCAAACAAAAAGATTCTCATCGTCGAAGATGAAAAGCATATAGCGGAAGGTCTGAAATTCAATATATCCCGTCAAGGACATGATGCCATGATTGCGAAAAACGGGACATCCGCCATTCGACTCTGGCGGGAATGGAATCCGGACCTGATTGTTTTAGACATCATGCTCCCGGGGATTGACGGTTTATCCGTACTGCAAAGCATCCGCCTTGAGGACGAGCAGATTCCCATACTTATTTTATCCGCCAAAACCGCCCTGGATGACAAGGTCAAGGGGCTTTCTTACGGTGTGGACGACTATATGACCAAACCGTTTGAACTCGAGGAGTTCCTTCTCAGAATTGACCGGATGCTGAAACGGGTTTCCCTGTACAAGCAGGATGCACAATCCGATAACAGAAACAGCTTCATTGTCCCGATGATCTATGAATTCGGCAACAATCGAATTGATTTCCAAAAATCGGTCGCCTTTTGCAAGGATGCGGAAATCACCCTGACGGAACAGGAGGTCAAACTGTTAAAGCTTTTTATTGTCAACAAGGGGAAGCCGCTATCCAGAAAAAAACTGCTGGAAATCGGATGGGGTTATACGAGCATAACATCCACCCGAACCATTGATAATTTTATCGTGCGCCTCCGGAAATACTTTGAAGAGAATCCCAAAAAACCGGTTTATTTTAAAAGCCTCCGGTCCGTAGGATATGTGTTTGACCACCCCTGAACGGATGTACCGGCAAACGGGCCAACCGGCCAACCTATTTGATACAAACCTTTCTGACCTGCAACAGATCGCAATGTCCTAGAAATATCTTTTCGATCCCGTCCTGTTTCAGGGTCCGCATTCCGTCCGCCATGGCCTGGATACGCAATTCTTCCATGGGGGCGCTCATCTGAACCAGTTTCTTCATCTCATCGGTTCCCATCAACAGTTCATGAATCCCCATCCTGCCGCGATATCCGGTATTGCTGCAGGTATCGCAACCTTCCGGCTTGTAAAGGTTCAGATCGTCGGTATACCGGATTCCCATTTTTTGAAAATCTTCAGCGCCATATTCCCGGACCAGTTCATCAAATTCCGCCTGTGACGGGTGGTAGGATTTCTTACAGCTTTTGCACAGGGTTCTTACGAGACGCTGGGCCAGAATACACAAAATCGCATCCGCGAAATTGAACGGATCCATGCCCATATCCAAAAGACGGGTGATGCTTTCCGGAGCACTGTTGGTATGCAAGGTGGAAAACACGAGATGACCGGTTAAAGAGGCTTCAATGCCGATATGAGTGGTTTCCTTGTCTCGCATCTCACCCACCATAATGACATCCGGGTCTGCACGGAGAAACGCCCTCATGGCCGCAGCAAAATCAAACCCGATCTTGGGTTTGACCTGCACCTGCCGGAGCCCCTTCTGGGTAATTTCAACCGGGTCCTCTGCCGTCCAGATTTTGGTTTCCGTTTTATTGATATAACCGAGCGCGGAATGCAGGGTGGTGGTTTTACCGGAACCGGTTGGGCCGCATACAAAAATGATCCCGTATGGCTTGGTCACCACGCTGACAAAATTTTCAAAATTCTGTTTTGAGAACCCCATCTTTTCCAGAGGGATGGGTTCTCCGGCCGCCAGGATACGCATAACGACATCCTCAAGCCCTCCCTGGGTCGGTATGGTGGCGACACGAAGTTCAATATCAAGCCCTCCGTACTTTTTAAACTTGATCTTCCCGTCCTGAGGTTTTCGGCGCTCTGCGATATCAAGATCCGACATGATTTTCAATCTGGACACCACGGCTGCTTTATACTGATATGGAATCGTCTGATACAGGGTACAGGCACCGTCAACACGAATCCGAACCTGGGTGTTGTTTTTTCCCGGATAGGGTTCGATGTGAATATCGGATGCGCCCCTGGCATTGGCATCCAGGATAATCTTGTTGACGAGCTGGACAACCGCGCTGCTTTCTTCATCCAGACCGGAAACATCCTCATCCACCTCATGATCCTCATCCTGAAGCTGGGAAAGGATCTCATCAATGGAGGCCAGTTCCTTTTCATCCTGTGTAAACAGTTTGATATATTCGAGGATATCTTCCCGGAAGGCAATGTTGAATTTTATTTTCCGGCCTGGAAACAGGGATTTGATCTCACCGCTTTTCTGAAGATCATGGGGGTCGTCAATGGCGATAACAACAGACTCATCCTCATCCACCCGCAGAGGAACCCAGAAATTATTTTTCATAAAGGGTACCTTTACACCTGTCAGAAGCTCTCCGGGAATCGGTGCATTTTTGTTGTACACAATGAAAGGCACATCAAAATATCGGCTTAAGGATTCACCGATATCACTCTTTTGAACCTTAAAATCCTTCATCATGATGATTTCAGGAGGTTCCTTTCTTTCCCTGGACTCGAGAACGGCCTTCTTGAGTTCTTTCTGGGTCAGGATATGATTCTCAAGTAGATAATCATACTTTGTTTTTCGTCCGGTCTTTCCGGTCGCCATCCGCTTTTGATTATACAGACCGATCCCGAGAGTCTCCGCCAGTTCGAGAATATTCTTCTCATCGATCGCCGTAAACTCATCTCCCTTTTTACGATTGATCAACTGGATCGCGCCCAGGAGAAGTTTCTTGAAAATGATCGGGGTAACCAGAACCTGTTTTGTTTTCAGACCGGTTTTCTCATCCCAGGTCTGATCAAAATTCAGAATCGGATCAATGGCTTTTAACTCTGTCTGATCATAAACATTCTTGATATTGACGAGCTTTTGCTTATATGCGGAATATCCGGCGATACTCTTGGGCGACAATGGGACACGGATTTCCTCGATTTCCGTACCGGATTTGAACCTGGATACCAATTCGCGTTTGATGCCGTCCACATAATAAATGGTCAACCTCTCCGCTTCAAAAAGCGACAGGATGTTATCCTTCAGATCAATCAGGATTTCATCCAGATTGGAGGCTGCAAAAATCTTTTTATTCAGGTCCTGGGATTTTGCCTGGAATTCGACCTCGGATCGAAGACTCTGAACATTTGAGTTATCTTGCTGAACCGTATCCACTGCCATAGTCTAAACCTCGTTTCATTCAACGTCATAAGCAAAAGGCATGAAAACCGAGCCTTATGGTTCGATTTTCGATTTTTGAAAGAAGGCGATGATTTTCCGGCCTCCTCCAGCCACGAGCAAAACTCCGATCAAATAAAAACAAAACCGTATAAAGAAGGATTCTGATGAAAAATGCCCTATCTGCTCCAGTTTCGGCATGACCTGCGGGATTCGAAAAAAAACACCGATTCCGGCCAGCACCAGCAATATTCCCCAGACCAATTGGATATTTTTTTTTTCTTTCATGGATTCTTGTTGCCGAGGCATCAAATTGACTTTTTATTCTGTTTCCGATCAATGGGTTACTTTATCCCTGTGTTGTATATCCCCAATCAGGGCATGATGTCAAATCCGTTTCAGGGTTTGCTCCATTTTTCAACCATAAAAATCATGCCTCCATCTGTTCCAGTTTCAAAAGTTCCTGATCAAAAGAGGCATTTTCCAGCGCCAGTTTTTCGGTGAGACTTTCCAGCTCGTCAAATAACCGGTCAATCGTCGACCGGCAGTGATGAATCTGTTTGGATAAGGCTGCAATTTTCCCCCCTTCTCCGGCCTGCGAAACTTCCTGCATTTGATGGGTAAACTGTTCCAGACTGACCTCATTTTGCTCAATCTCATTTTCGACAACCGCTATCCGCTTCTCGATGGGTTTGGTAATTTTTGCCCTTTTCTGAATGACTTCAGACCGTTGCTTTCTGATCTCTTTTCTGGTCAGCCGTTCTGCCGGCATTGCTTCCGGTTCATTCTCTACCGTAATCCCGGCACTTTCCCGTTCATCGCTCCAACCTCCTTTTTCCAGAAACTCCTGATAGGTCCCTTCCCAAATGGATGCGCCGGCCTGCTGAAAAACAACCAGTTTTTCGGCCAGTGCGTGAAGAAACATCTCATTGTGGGTAACCATGATGACCGCACCCTGAAAGGCATCAATCGCTGCCAGCAGGGCATCGCAGGATTCCATGTCCAGGTGGTTGGTGGGTTCGTCCAGCAATAAAAGGTTGACCGGAGTCACCAGAAGCTTGCCCAGCATCACACGACTCTTCTCACCTCCGGACAGGACACTGATTTTTTTCAAGGCTTCATCCCCTTGAAACATCATGGCACCGCTGATATTCCGCGCAATCTGCAGGTCGACATCCGGATGGGTATAGAGAATCTCTTCGGCAACTGTTTTGGAATCATCCAGGCTGCTGATGTTGGTCTGTTCAAACAATCCCGGTTCAACCCCTGGATTGTATACAACCGTTCCCTTGTTCGGATGCATCTTGCGGGCAAGAATTTTAAGCAGTGTTGTTTTGCCTTTTCCATTTTTCCCGACAATGCAGATTCTGTCTCTTGACTGGACATGGAGATTCAAATCCGTAAAAAGGGGTTTGGCGGCATCATAACCGAAGGTCAGATCGCGGCATTGCATAAGGGTTTTTCCCTTATACTCTTTGCTGTTAAACGAAAAATCCAGCGTTTTTACTTTTTCCAGTTTCTTTTGATCGCCCTGTTTGGACAGTGTTTTGATCCTGGACTGCACCATATTGGCCAGACGGGCCTTTGCCCGGAAGCGGCTGATAAACAGCTCCATCTCTTTTTGCCGTTTTTCATCATTCAGCCTTGTTTTTTCATAAACCTCCTCCTCCTGGGCAATCTGAGAGTAATATTTTCCCGTATCCCCCTTGATTTTTCGAATCTTCTTCCGATGGATGCCGATGGTGTGGGAAACAACCGTATCCATAAATCCCCTGTCGTGGGTAACCAGCATCAGCTCGTGGGGCCAATTGCAGAGAAATTTTTTAATCCAGCGGATGGAAGTGATATCCAGATAGTTTGTCGGTTCATCCAGGAGCAGGAGATCCGGTTCTGAAACCAGTACCTTGGCAAGATTCAGACGCACCTGATATCCACCGGAGAAAAGACTCGGATGGCTCTGCATATCGGCTTCTGCGAATCCCAGTCCGGCCAGTATTTTTTCCGCCTTCCAGTAATGATCTTTTTCCGACTCCGGCAGACCGGTCATGCACTCTTCCAGCACCGTTTTCTTCTGAAAATCAATAACCTGACGCACATATCCGATTCGGTAATATTTCGGCATGGAGATCTGTCCGCCATCCGGCCGCTCATCTCCGATCAATACTCGCAACAGCGTCGTCTTTCCATGCCCGTTCCGTCCGACCAGGCCAATCCGTTCCCGTGAATTGATTTTAAATCCGATTCCGTCAAAAAGCACATTTCCGCCAAAACTCTTGGATAAATTTTCTACGCTCAGCATCTGTTCCTCAATAATCCTGATATCTGTTTTCCGACCATGAATTCCCGCATTATCTCTGAAAAAAGATGGACAATACAACTTAATTCATAATAAATATATTGTTTCGTTTAATTGCCGTCAATTATTAAACCGAATATACCGGATACGGCATGATGGGAAAATGACATGAACAGCCATAAGATGCAATTTATTCAGAGGATTTTGATCTTTCTGATGTTCTTTCCGATGCTTTCCGGCGGTTTCCGCGTTTATGGATTGCATGCGGAAGAACCGGAAAAAAAAAGATGGTCCTTATCGGATCTTTACCAGCGGGCGCTGGATCTTTCGGAAACCATCAAAATCGCCGACAATGATCTGAGGATCGCTGAAAAAGACAAGGACAGGGCCTTTTCCGTGCTGGTTCCGCGAATCACGGCATTCGGCGGGTACACCCGTTATGATGAGGAAAAAACACTGTTTCCGAAATCCGACTGGAACTGGGGAGTTCGATTTGACCAGTCCTTTACCCTGAACGGCAAGGAACTGATTGCTCTTGATATGGCAAATGACCAGATTGAAAAAGCAGATCTGGATCTTACCGCAATTCGTGAAACCTATTTATTTCAGGTTGCATCCGCCTATTTTTCATTTTTAAATGCCGTAAAAAGAGAAACCATTGCAGAAGCGGATGTCAAACGCCTGGAAGCGCATCGAAAAGCGGTTCTGATCCAGCTGGAACTGGAAAATACGCAAATCACGGAATTGTATTCAACGGAAGCGACCCTGTCCGGCGCCAGAACAGAACTGGTGATTGCCGGAAATAACATCCATATTTCCCGGGCCACACTGAAAAGAATGGTGGATCTTCCGCAAGGGTTTGAACTGGAGCTGCCGGACAATTCCGAAACCGAACCGGTCGATCAGGACATACGGGAAATAAAACAATTTGCCCTGGAACAGCGAGAGGACCTGCAGTCCATGAAAATCGCCCACAAGTTGACGGAGTCCAATATCCGGCTTTCAAAAGGTTCCTATTGGCCCACACTGAGTCTGGAGGGGGGATATACGGCAATAGAATCAAGCCCGGATACGTTTACGCCGGATGATGATTATCTCTTTGTCGGCGCTAAAATCAACTTCCCGATTTATGACGGAGGTCTCCGAAATGCGGAGGTAGGACAGGCACGGATTCGATCCAGACAGGCTGAATTGAGAGTAAAAGATTATTCAAAACAGATTGCCGTCGAAGTGGAAAGTGCATACCGGAATGTGAAAACCGCAGAAAGTGCAATCCAATCACTGCAGGATAAACATAAGTGGGCCGATGAAAACTTCAATGCAGTAACCTTCCAGTATCAGAACGGAATCAAAAACAGTCTGGATGTGATTGATGCCAATACACTTCTCGCCAATGCGGAAAGGGAACTGGCTGAGGCCCGATACAATTACTCCGTTTCATTGCTGGACCTGCAACGGGCCAAGGGCATATTACTGAAAAATATTGTCGAACAATACAATCTGAAAATCAATTGATACATCAAAGAAGGATGTAATGGAAAATCATCACGATCTCAAAACCAGCCCAAAAGCACTGACCCTGCTGAAAATACTTTGGGGGTCTCTTCCTCCTCTTTTTTTTATTGCTGCGATCATTATACTCGCCATATTGATTTCATCCAAATCCGCAGCATTAAAAGAGGAGAAGGCGGCCGCTTTAAAGCAGGAAGAGCCGGCAACAAATGTGGTTACCATTAAGGCAACCCCCATGCCGATCCGGGATCGGATCAATCTCCCCGGAGTGATCGAGCCATGGATCAAGCTGACACTTCTATCAGAGGTCTCCGGAAAAGTCGTCCGGAAAGTCAAGGATGAAGGTTCTTCCGTTCAGAAAGGAGAACTGATTGCCGTCATCGATGCAAGGGATTATGAAAACACCCTGATCTCCGCAAAAGCCTCCTACCATTTGGCTCTTGTATCAAAAGAAAGAATGGAAAAATTGTACCGGGAAAAACTTTCCACCCGATCTCAGCTGGATGATGCCGAGGCGATGTTGGAAACGAGCAAAGCCCGGATGGACAGTGCCGCCCTGAATGTGGAAAGATGCTCCATCCGGTCTCCCCTGTCCGGTATCCTGAACAAACTGCATATCGAGTCCGGTGACTACCTGAATATCACCGCCCCTGTAGCAGACATTCTTCAAATCGATAAGGTCAAGGTAACCATTGGAATTCCGGAATCCGATGTCCATGCCATCCGCCGGATCGATCACTTTGAGGTCAAAATTGATGCATTACATGGCAGCATCTATCCGGCGAAGAAACATTTCCTTTCCAAATCAACCGATACGTTTGCCAGACTGTACGATCTGGTCGTGACCATTGACAACCCGGAGGGTAAAATTCTTCCGGACATGTTTGCCAGGGTGGAAATTGTCAAACAAAAAATAGATCATGCCATCACCCTGCCGATATTCTCCATCATCACCATCAACAACGATCACATTGCATATGTCGTAAAGGATAATATTGTTCAGGCAAGAAAAATCGAACTCGGCATGCAGGAAGGATGGAAAGTGCAGGTAACGGAGGGAATCCAGCCGGACGAACATGTGGTGGTGGTCGGCCAGAGAAGTGTGAATGAAGGGCAGAAGGTCAATGTCATCAAAACGATTTCCCATCTGGAGGAACTGTCCGGATGATTGTTTCCGATATTGCCGTAAAAAATCGAGTCAGTGTGATGATCCTGTCTCTCATCATTCTGGTTACCGGGTATTATTCCTACACCGTTCTTCCGCGGGAAGACGAGCCGGATATCACCATTCCCTTTGTCTTTGTTTCCACCGCATACAAAGGAGTAGCCTCTTCGGACATTGAAACCTCCATCACCATCCCGATTGAAAAAAAACTCAAGGGCCTGGAAGCGGTAAAAAGCATCAAATCCGTCAGCTCCGAAGGGACCTCAAGCATCAATATTGAATTTGTTCCCGGGACCGATATTGACGATGTGATTCAGAAAGTAAAAGACAAGGTCGATGAAGCCAAGAGAGAACTACCGGGGGATCTGGAAGATGATCCGGCGGTTTTTGAAGTCAATCTTTCCGAGCTACCCATCGTTGTCTACTCCATTTCCGGAACCTGCGGAGAAGTAACGTTAAAGCAGATTGCCGATGATCTGGAAGAGGATATTGAGTCCATTCCGGGAGTGCTGGAAGTCAATGTCAGCGGCGGCCGGGAACGGGAAATCATCATTGAAATCGATCCGGACAAGCTGGCTTTTTATAGGATCCCCATTACCGCCTTTCAGAGCGCGGTCACCAGTGAAAATGCCAACACATCCGGGGGGGCCATCACCCTGGGCCAGGGCCGGTATCAGGTCCGGGTCCCGGGCGAATTCAAAAATCCGGATGAAATTTATGGACTTGTGGTCACGACATTTAACGGCAGACCGGTCTATCTGAAGGATCTGGCAACCGTTGTGGATGGCTTCAAGGAAGAAGAAAGCCGCAGCCGGCTCAATGGAAAACAGGCCATCAGCATTTCCGTCAAAAAACGGAGCGGCGAGAACATCATCGCCATCGTGAATGCGGTGGATGAACTGATCGAAAAGGAATCTCCCAAATGGCCGAAAGGCACTCAGATCACCAAGCTGATGAATAAAGCCAGAGGGATCGAATTGATGCTCTCAGACCTGGAAAACAATATCCTTTCCGGCCTGCTGCTGGTGATCGGTGTCTTGCTGTTTGCTCTCGGAGTCCGGAACGCCGTCCTGGTCGGACTCGCCATTCCCTTTTCCATGCTGTTGTCGTTTATCATCCTTCATGCCATGGGTATCACCCTGAACATCGTCGTCCTTTTTTCCCTTACCCTGGCTTTGGGAATGCTTGTGGACAACGCCATTGTTATTGTAGAAAACATATACCGGTATATGGAACAGGGTGTTCCCCGGATAGAGGCCTCCATGAAAGCCACATCCGAGGTGGCCTATCCGGTGATCGGCTCGACCCTGACAACCCTTGCCGCTTTTTTTCCCATGATATTCTGGCCCGGAATCATGGGAGAGTTCATGAGTTACCTTCCCATTACGGTCATCATCACTCTCTCGGCAAGTCTTTTTGTCGCCATGGTGATCAACCCGGCGCTGGCAGCTTACTTCATGAAAATCAAACAAGAAAAAACCGATATAAAAACCCGTCCCATGAGTGCGGATGAAATCGCTTCTGCAGGCGAACAACCGATTCGAATCAAGGGCTGGCTGCTCAGCAATTATGCCCGGGTTCTGGACTATTCCCTCCGGCACCGGCTGAAAATTGTATTCATGTCATTTGCAACACTCATCATCCTGATCCAGATCTGGCTTTTGGTCATCGGAATCGAAAAGCCGGTTGAATTTTTTCCCAACCTGGACCCCAAAAGCGCTTATATCAATGTAACACCGCCGGAAGGCTCCAACCTTGATTACAACGACAACCTTTTGAAACAGATCGAGATTCAATTAAAGAGTACCGAACCGGCTCCGCCGGGAGCAGGGAATATATCCATATCGGAACACTATGCTTCCGCTTATCGTCTCCGGGAGCACAAAAGCAACACTGGTGAAACCTTTCAGGGGCCCACCGATATCAACAATATTGAATATATATCAACCACTGCCAAAAAACTGGCCGGAAGTTCCCTGTTCTCACAGTATACGGATAACAATCTCGGCATTCAGTTCCTGGACTATGAAGACCGCATCACCCCGACTGCGGAAGATGTGGAGCTGATCCGAAACCGGCTGAAGGAAATCCCGGGAGCCCGCATCACGGTGGAAGAGGAACAAGGCGGTCCCCCCACAGGTTCTCCGATCAATATCGAGCTTTCCGGAGAAGATGTCCGCGTTCTGGGCAGACTGTCCGAACAGATCAAACATACCATCGCGAAAATCCCGTTTGTAGAGGATATCCGGGATGACTACATGGCCAGCATTCCATCGGTTCAAATCCGGATCGACCGTCAGAAAGCAGCCCTTTTCGGTCTTTCCACCAACACGATCGGTTTTGCCTTGAAGACGGCCTATAATGGGACTGAAATCTCCACGTACCGGGAAGATGGTGAGGATTACGATATCACGGTAAAACTTCCGGAAAAGGACAGACAGGTGACCGATGTCCTGCATAAACTGATGATTCCTGCGCCCTCCGGGCAGGTCGTCCCCCTGACAACCCTTGCCTCCATTGAATATTCCGGAAGCATCGGGGATATCAACCGGATCAACCATAAACGGGTGGTGACCGTCAAGGCCAATGTGGATGAGACAAAAATTCCCGGAACCGTCGCCAGGAATGAGGCCGCCGAGTTGTTAAGGGAATTCCCGCTGCCGGATGGCTATTCCATCGCTTTTACCGGAGAAGAGGAACATCAGAAGGAATCCGAAGAATTTTTGTCCAAAGCAT
Source organism: Desulfobacteraceae bacterium (assembly GCA_003599865.1). Lineage (GTDB taxonomy): Bacteria > Desulfobacterota > Desulfobacteria > Desulfobacterales > SURF-7 > QZKS01. The sequence continues at coordinate 19,950 of QZKS01000094.1, read as the reverse complement.
TCCTGATTGCGATTTTTCTGATTTTTCTGATTCTGGTATCCATTTTCAATTCCGTCAGTCAGCCGGTCATTATCATGACATCGGTTATCCTGTCCTTAGGTGGTGCATTCCTTGGGCTGACCATCATGAAATTTCCCTTCGGCATCATCATGACAGGTGTCGGCGTGATATCCCTGGCCGGTGTTGTGGTGAACAACGCTATTGTTTTAATTGACTACACAAACAAATTAAAAGAAGGAGGGATGAGTCTGAATGATTCCATTATTTCCGCCGGTGCAACCAGACTCCGGCCTGTTCTGCTGACCGCCATCACTACTATTCTGGGTCTGATTCCCATGGTTACCGGCGTATCGATCAACTTCCGGGAAATGAGTATCTCTTTTGTCAGTGAAACCTCTCAATACTGGCAGTCCATGTCCATCGTGGTCATTTTCGGTCTGCTGGTCGCAACGTTCCTGACCCTGCTGGTTGTCCCTACATTATATTCCCTGTTTGCAACCCTTGGAAAGGATATGCAGGCCGCGTATACAAAAATCAAAGCGTTATACTGGAAACCATTTGATTATATTTCTAAAAAATGGATAATTTCTTGACAAAACCGATGCTTAGACTTAATCTCCTGAAAAGGAATGTTTTTCCAATACATGCGGGCAACAGGGATCAGGGATATGCTGGGAGACAATCTACCAAAAGAAATCATCGACTTCTTTATTAACATCCCTCTTTTTGAACAAATCAATGCCGAAGAGGTAAAAGTGGTTGCCAGGCATATGGACACCGTTGATCTGAATTCAGGAGATATCCTGTTCCGGGAATCCGACAAAGGAAATTATGTTTTCTTTATCAAGGAAGGAAAGCTGGATGTATTGAAAAAATCGGAAAGTTCCGGCGGAAATGTCACACTGGCAACCCTGGGCGAAGGCCAGTCCATTGGAGAGATGTCGGTGATCGATGATTTTCCCAGATCGGCTACCATCCAGGCGAGGAGCAGGGCAACGCTTTATATACTTTCCAAAAGCGCGTTTGATATGATCCTGAACAAACACCCCAGAATCGGAATCAAACTGTTAAAAGGGATCTCCCGTCTTTTAACCAGAAACCTGCGGGAAACCTCCAGCAGACTGGCCGACTATATTCCCCCTTTAAGCTAACCCATTCATGAAGGCGTCCGGCATCTTGAGAAATACCGGTTATCCTTTATTTTCAGATCGTATTGCCGTTACATGTTCAAAAATTTGAGTAATGGTCCTGGAATCCCATTTTTCGTTCCCGGATATGGTCTTATACCCTTTTGCATTCATGTATTCCGTAACATCATCAATCCCCATTCCCTTTTTCTCTTTCAACTGGATAATCAGGGCAATGATTTTGGATTTATAGTCACCGGGTATCTTTTTGGGCTGTTCCGCAGGAATAGCGTCAGCCTGTCTGGCTTCATGGGCGGTTTCAGCAATGGCCGTATTGTCCTTTTCGTGTCTGCCGGACTCTTCAACGGAACCGGGCATCGTTTCCAATGATTCATTTAATGGGTTATCCGCATCTGCCGGTGGACTTCCCAATAGTTCAGATAAATCACCGGGAGCCGGCACTGATTTGTCTTCCGGGCCTCCGATCAGTTCCGACAGATCATCCAGGTCCGATACTGTTTCTTCCGATGAATTCGTCAAAAGTCCGGAGAGATCATCCATGCCGGATAATGATTTCTCTTCCGTATCTCCCAGGAGTTCCGAAAGGTCATCCGGTTCCGATTCCGGTTGTTCCGATTTCTCTTCCGCCCCCTCAAGAAGCTCCGACAGATCATCCGGCTCCGATACGGCTTCTTCCGATGAGTCCGTCAAAAATTCGGACAGGTCATCCGGATCGGAAATATCGTCGAGAAGAGACTTGACAACTCTCTCCTGCATTTCGATATCCAGCACCTCTTCATCCGGGGTATCCATCCCATGATTTTTCTCTGTCTCTACTGCCGGATCTTCATTGGGCATGGAAGTCCTATTATTCAGGATGCCCCGGGAACCTTCGCCTGAGCCGAGAAACACGGTATGCTGCAAGGCAAACGCTACGTTGTTTAATGCATCCGCCATCAGCTTTTGCGCTGCCGCCCTCTTTTCCATTGCCGACGCTTTTCTTTCCTCTGCGGCAGCTCTCCGCTCCTGGGCATCTGCAATCCTCATCTGTTGCCTGCTCAATCCCTCCAGCAACCCCTTAAGGACTCCGGAAACGGTATCTCCGTGCATGACCTGCATCCCGCTCTCCATGCCGCCCAACGGAATTTCCTGTTTATAAGATTCTTTCACCATGGGAAATCGGATGGAAAGCTCTTTCTCAATATCCCCTTCATTCATACCGGAGTTGGCACTTTCCATGATAAAACGCAAGATCCCGATGGCCTGACGGGGATACCATTTCTCTTTTTCATTGTCCTTGCAAGGAATCCAGGAATGATATTGATCCTGCCAGTACTGGATGGTGGATTCCCCGATATTCAGCTCATCTGCTACACCACGAAGTGTATAATAATTTTTTTCAAACATGGCTTCCTCCTCAGAGGGACAATTTTTGCAAACCCCATGCCGATTCAAAATGTTCAAGGAAAAATAAATGTTAGGATCTGTCTTCCGGCGGCATCAAACGCTGCCCAAGGCCCAATATACCAACTCTTTTGTCAGCGATTGATCGCTGTCGGACTGTCATCCAAAACCGGCGGGACCTCTTCGCAAAAGCATCAACATAGACGGAAAATCTTGAATTCAGTCAAAAAATTGACAGTTTTTCCTGTCTATTACCAGGATGAATTCCATTGGTCTAAACCGCTTCCAGGAACAACTCACCGGCAGCATTGACATGCTGATCATCGGATATGGTAAAAAGATATTTTCCATCCGCTTTCTGCAATCCGACATTCACCCAAAACGTGTTTGGATGGAGTTCATGAATGAATTGAATCTTCACTCCGGATATCCGTACCGGCGTGCCGATCTTTCTGCTGATTGCCGTCTCTATGAAATCAAAGTAAACGGTATTGTTGATATGTCCCATGGGATCATAATCCGAGATGCGCGTTGAAATGCGTTCCCCGCAGTCTGCCGGCAAAATCCTGTCTGCTCTCCATTGTTCAAGATTTTCATTCCATGCCGTTTCCGGCTCAACGGTGTATCTGGCTTCCATTTCTTCGGGTGTTTTCATAATCTTCATGCGAATTGAATCGACAAACACCCAGACACTGGAAGCTGCGATAAGCTTTTCCCTGTTGTTGCATATGAAAAACTCTCTTTTGGCTTTTACACCGTTTATACTCCTTGACCAGGTAATCATTTCGATTGTCTCTTGATACTCCGGATAGCGGAATACCTTCATATCCATTTTATTCAGAACCCATCCCTGACCTCCCTGAATAAAGGAATCCATCCGGTATCCTGCTTTTTCCGAATGCAATATGGCTGCATCCTGGAGATACCGGAATAAAACAGAAAACTTTGCCTTATACTTCGTGTCTGTTTCAAGATAGGTAATCGTATGGGTAAACCTGATTTTCAAACCGTGCCCTCCTGATTATGATAAGGGAATTTCACTATCATCACGGTTTATAATCATGAAAGAGGCAGAATCTCAAGTTTTACCTTTTTCTCTATTGACGGGAATTCGGAGGGTTTGTGTAACTGCGCAATGCGGGATTACATGGGATAAAACCAAGGAGGACGAAACTTCCCTGTCACAAAGAAACAAAAACAGACAACCCGATCAGTCCCTTGATAAAGGAAACGGGTAGTCTTCATGCTTGTTTTCCGGCTTCCAAACCACAGGTGCCTGGTAAAAACCTGCAACCATTCATACGGAATGAAATCCGTTACGACTTCCTTTTCACCATCTGTTCTTTTCTATGCCAATGAATGGCCTGCATAAGCTCTTTCATTGTCATAAGGGGAATATTTATTATAGGAAGAATCACCAGTTGAATAATGGCGATCAAAATCCATAAAATTAAAAACCTCATCGGCCAAATTCATGCCGCTTTTGGACGGATCACCGATATCCCCGATAAACAGACTTTCTTTTTTCAGAATCAACCAGGGTGTCTCGGGATCATGGGTATCGGTGACCATAATGGAATTCACGTACGGATCATGTCTTGGGCTGTTAATAATTTCAAGACGGGCATTACCGAAATCAAAAACATCTCCCTCAATGGTTTTAAAATGGCTAAACATATCCACATTATTGCGAAGATAATAAATATCTGCCGATGTTCGCAGCTTCAAATCCATATTGCCGTTCAAATGGTTTGCTGTTGAACTGGTATCAAAAATATGGGTAATCTCCATATCGTATTGATTTGCCGTTTCAATATAGTCCATTACTACTTCTTTACCCGGGTCGACAACGCACGCAACCTTTGATTCCGTACAACCGATAAGATATGAAAGTGAGCCCATTTGATCCATAAAGATTTTCTTGAAGTACATTATTTTGCCTCCCTTCCGGTGTAATAAAAGTTTAACAAAGCAAACCATTGCCGCAGAAATATTTCAAGAATCAAGCCAAAAGATTGACATCGTAAATTTATTTTTTTTTAATATGATTTCGACAAATTAGAAATGCTAAACCCATTTTTCAAAACAGGATCTGAAAAAACAGGATGGGACATGTCCTGCATGACAGGACATTTAATCCTGCATAGCAGGACAGCTTCACTCTTCCGGCAACGCAACCGTATCGGGATTATTCTGATATCATTTTGAATTTTTTAGAAAAATTCGGTTCTGAAACATGAACCACACCAAATCAGACCTGTTGACACCCAATGGTCTTTCCCCTATATTCATGATATAGAAAATCAGATATTGCTTTTATCCGGTACACTATAGGTCAACTTGAAATGTTTTTTTACAATTAAGGATGAGGTCTATAAAAGAAGCGGACAGGTTGACAATATTTTCATCAGGGGAACAGTCATGATCAGAGCAGGTCGATTCACCATCTATATCCGGATCTTCATTTTATTCGCAATCTTTCCCATGACCGTTCATGCGGAATCCATTGCCCTGCATGAAATTCTGGACCGGCTCGATCTTCAGCCGACAATCCTTGAACTGGAACATGTTCAAAAAGGGGGCAGCCTGACAGCCTCCATCCGGGATACACGGCAATTAACCGCACTTGGATTTAAAAAGCTGAAACCATCCAATATGGTACATCTGCAAAATTTGGGAGATCATTATTGGACTATCACCTATCCGTCAAGCGGACAAAAAGCCAAAATCCGGATCAGCCGTCAAAACAAGCCTGCAATAAAGCCCAGGATCAGAATACAATTGATTACGCTGATCCCGGGCTGATTTTTCAAAAAACCCGGTTAAATATCCAATGCAGCCAAAAATCCGCCATGAATCGCATCATTGATCTTTCCAACCTGAACGCAATCTCCGACGGTTTTATATGGTATGCCGAGTTCTGCAATTTCCTTTGAAAGCCGCTGGACCGGCCTTGAACCGGATGCCAGAATTACATTGTCAAACTGCATTTTTTCTGTTTTTCCATCTGTCTCATACACAACTGTCCCATGATGGATGGAACACACTTTGGCCTGGGTTCGGATCTGAATGCCGTGTTTCTCCAGATTGCCGAACAAAACCCATTTGGTGGATTTTCCCACATCCTTGCCGACCTTGGGAAGCATCTCAAAAACCGTCACCTGGGAAGTACCATGAAACATCAAATCCCGAAGCCTGTCTATGGGTTCCGCATCATAAGCAAACAAAAAATGAAGTACATCCGGTCTGATCGTACCCCGGTCCGCCACAAAAAGAGCGGTTTCCAGGCCCACAGCTCCGCCGCCGATAATCGCGACATTTTTTCCCAGCAAGGGATTGTTTTTCAGCACATCCCATGCGGATAATACACATGGATCATCCACACCCTGGATCGGTGGAATCAGCGCTTCAGCACCTTCCGCCACAATGATGTGATCGGGTTTTTCATTTTGAATGAACGATCGGTCCACTGCGGTATTCAGGCGCACCGGAATATTGTATTTGCGAATCATGGCCCGGTAATACCGGATAAATTCCCAGATTTCATTTTTATGCGGAGGGGCTCCGGCAATATAGAGCTGTCCGCCGATATCATTCCCTTTTTCATAAACCGTTACCTGATGGCCCGCAATAGACGCGGTTACGGCTGCCTCCAGTCCGGCGGCTCCGGCACCGATCACCATGACCTTTTGGGGCTGGGCGGTTTTTTTGATTTTCCGCTCGCCCTCAAATCCGGCCATGGGATTGCCCGTACAGAAAACCGGTTTTCCACTGAAAATCTCATCCGTACAGCCTTGTGAGCAGGCCACACACGGACGGATTTCCTCTTTTTTCCCTTGAAATGCCTTCTGAGGCCAATAGGGGTCGGCGATCAGAACCCTTCCCAAACTGACCATATCGGCGCATCCGTCCTGCAGGATTTTTTCCGCCGCATCCGGATCGGAAATCCGGTTGGAAGCCACCACCGGAACAGATACCACTTTCTTGATATTCGCTGCCAGATAAGAAAAGCCGGAGCGCGGCAGATCCATGGGAAGCTGCGGAACCTTGGTCTCATGCCAGCCCCCGGTCACGTTGATCAGATCCACTCCTGCCTTTTCATATACCTGTGCGATCGCCGGTGTTTCCGCATCGGTATTGCTGCCGGGAACAAAATCATTCCCTGCCATGCGGATGGTAAGCGGATAATCCGGTCCCAGCTTTTCCCGCAATCTTTCAATCAATTCCCGTGGGAAGCGCATCCGGTTCTCAAATGTTCCGCCATATTGATCGGTTCGCTGATTCCGAAGGGGAGAAACAAACTGGGTAATGAGATACCCTCCGGAGGCGATGATTTCCACACCGGCAAACCCGGCCTCCTTGGCCCGAAGAGCCGCCCGGACAAACGCGGTCTGAACCGTTTCAATATCTTCCCGTGTCATTTCCCTGGGTGTTGCCTTGGAATATTTTGAAAAAATCGGTGACGGGGCAATGGGTTCTTTTCCATCGATGATAAACGGATGGGAGTATGCTCCGGCGTGGAAAAGCTGAATCCAGGGTGCTGCCCCCTGTTCTTTGATAAGGGATGTCAGTTTGACAAATGAAGGAATCGCCTCATCCTCTGCCAGAGAAAGGACAATAATGCCCGAACCGATAAAATCAACCCCCACCGGCCCTACCGTTACAATCCCCGCACCACCCCGGGCCTTTTCCTCAAAAAAATGATAGTACCGATCATTCAGTTTTCGATCATAGGAATACAGAACGCCAAGAGCCGGGTAAATGATTCGATTCCTGACCGTAAGGGAATTGATGGTAATCGGACTGGATAAATACGGATACATTGAATTTCCTTTCATCAAACAGGTTACATTATGAAAATGACACAAGCGCCGGCTCTGGATACCGTCAACCGGAAACTACATCAACTTGGATATGATCTCCTTCATAATTTCAGTGGTCCCTCCGCCGATAGACAGAATCCGGTTATCCCGATACAGCCTTTCCACGAGATAACCACGCATATAACCATAACCGCCGAAAAGCTGAACCGCATCATAGGTAACCTTGTCGCTGATGCTGCAGGCAAAATTCTTGGCCATGGAAATCTCTTTTACCTGATTTTCGCCGGCATCGATTTTGGCCGCAATCCGATAGGTGAACTCACGACTGGCCTCAACAAGGGTAGCCATGTCCGCAAGTTTATGACGCGTCACCTGAAATCCGGAAAGGGATTTTCCGAACGCCTTGCGCTCTTTTACATATTTCATGGCTTCCCCTAGTGCCATCTGGGCGGTCATGTTGGCCATGACGCAAAGCTGAAGCCGTTCCATCTGAAAATTCTCCATGATGGTGTAGAATCCCATATTTTCTTCACCGATCAGATTTTCCGCGGGAACCCGGCAATCATCCAGAAAAATCTCGGCCGTATCCGATGCCCACCATCCGGTTTTTTTTAATTTTTTCCCGACCGAATACCCGGGTGTATCGGATTCAATTACCAGGAAACTGATGCCATGGGCTCCCTCGCCTCCGGTACGGACGGCACAGGTCAGCTGATCCGCCCGGACGCCGCTGGTAATGAAGGTTTTGCTGCCGTTCACAATATAATGATCACCGTCCCGGACAGCAGTGGTCCGGATGTTGGCCACATCAGACCCGCCTCCAGGCTCTGTAACACCAAGAGCGGCGATTCTCTTGCCGGCAATCACCGGTTTGGCGAATCTTTCCTTCTGTTCCGGCGTGCCTTTATGGATAATCGGCGGTAAGGCGATTCCGAGAGAGCCAAGCCCTGCGGCAAGCCCGCCGGAACCGGATCGCATCAGCTCTTCATTGAGAATGATGGCATCAAAAACATCACCGGAAGCGCCGCCGACATCTTCCGGGAAACCGATCCCCAGAAAGCCCAGCTCTCCTGCCTTTTCATATAATTCCCTGGGGAATTCCCCGGCCTCTTCCCATTCCTCGATGTTCGGGAGAATCTCTTTTTTCACCCAATCCCTCAGGGCACTTCGCAACAGATCATGCTCTTTGGTAAAGTATTTCTGGTATGTCTTTTTCGGCTGCTTACTGGAATCCATGTTACGCCCTCTTGCTCACTATATTTTGATTGACAACTTTCTCACCCCAGGCAACGGTCCATCCTCCGCCGGCCCTGCAAAGGCCTGGGCGATCTTCATCCATTCCTGTGCAGTTTTCCCTGTTACTTCCAATTCCGTATCCAGTACATTGCGTCTTTGGGTAACAACCAGACAAAAATCTTGAGCAGCGCCTTTGATCATCTCATTCTTCTCTTCCGGATTCCAGGACCAGATATCACCGGAAGGAGCCGTCAATACTACCTGGACCTTTTTCCCGGGAATTTCCATCCCCCGGTTTTTAAACGTCCACCCGAATGTGGATACGCCGATATGGGCAATATGTTTCAGCCGATCGGTTCCGGAACGGGTCACCTTCAGTGCGTCCACAATGTCCTGTCCATGCGCCCATGTCTCCATCAGACGCGCCGTGGCCGATGATCTGGCACTCATGGTCGGCCCATACCAGGGCAGACGATCTTTTGGATCCAGTTTTTGATATTCGGCAATAAGCTGATTCCGTTCTTTCCGCCACCATCCCAAAAGGTCCGGTACGGATAGGCGTCCCCCGACCTGATTGACCTTGGCGTGCATATCGTCAAAAGTGGTGAATCCTTCCAGCATTTTCGTCATATGCAAGGTGAATGCTTCCTGACTCGTTGCCGATAATCGTGCAGCCTCGTCATAATAGGCGATATGGCTGATCTCATCCTTGATGGTCCATCCGTAAAACGGGGTGACCATCTCCCATTCCGCATCGCTGAGGCCGGAAACAATAGAGTCAAGCAACTCATATTCGTCATAAAGATCTTTGCAAATATCTTTCATCTGCCTTCTCCCGGTTAAAAACCTTCCAGTTTGGACAAAATCTCGCTCATCACTTCACTGGCACCGCCGCCAATGGAGATCAGTTTGGAATCCCGATAGTATCGGGAGATCGGCATCTCATTCATAAAACCCATGCCGCCGAACATCTGCAGACATCCGCCGGCCATTTCATCCAGAAGATTGCCGCTGAACAGTTTGCCCATGGATATTTCCTTGGTAACATCCTTGCCTGCCATTTTCATGCGTACAATATGGTAGGTGAGTTGCTGCAGGCATTCGATATCCGTCAGCCATTTGACAAGACGATGACGGAGGACCTGCTTTTTTATCAATGGTTTGCCAAAAACAATCCGGCCTCTCAGGTATTTTACGGTCTCATCGATCATATCCCTGGCACCGATATAGGTCATGGGCATGCAGGCAAAACGCTCATGCTGAAACTGCTGCATCTGCTGGATAAATCCTTCTCCTTCGACGCCGATCAGATTTTCCGCCGGTATTTTCATGTTGTCAAAGTAAAGCTCTGCGGTATCACTGCTTCTCATTCCCAGTTTATCCAGTTTCTTGCTGACTTGAAACCCCGGAAGATTGGTCGGTACAACAAAAAGGCTGAATGAGTGATATCCGGGGACGTCGCTTGACCGTGCCAGAAGGGTTAAAAAATCCGCCTGGGTTCCATTGGTGATATAGGTCTTGGAGCCATTGATGATATAGTGATCCCCTTCTTTTGTCGCTGTGGTTCTCAGGGCTGCAACATCGGAACCTGCATCCGGTTCTGTTACGGCAATCGCTGCAACCATATCCCCTTTGATGGCAGGCGTGAGATAGGTCTCCTTCAGATATTCGCTGCCGAATTCGGCAATGGCTGGTGTTGCCATATTGGTTTGAACAGCAATCGCCATGGGAATTCCGCCACAGCGGATATGTCCGATTTCTTCCAGAAGCACCAGCTCATGCCAGTAATCGAGACCTTCCCCGCCATATTTTTCATCATATCGCAATCCCAAAAACCCCAGATCACCCATTTTTTTAAACAGATCATGCAATGGTGCGATTCCTGCCTCTTCCCATTCGTCCACATAGGGATTGATTTCCTTGTTCACGAAGTCTCGAATCGCCTTACGCACCATTTCATGTTCTTTGGTAAAATACATCTCACTTCCCATTGCTGCCTCCTGTTCTGTTCACAAACTATGTTTATGGAATCCGTCAGCGGTTCCTTATCCCGGAATAATGGATTCCGGCATCTCAACCATTTTTGCCCGCAGATACTCACCCAGGGTTTTGGCCTGGGGATCGCTCCGGAACGACGCCGCCACACCGTCACCGAGTACTCCTTTGATATAGAAATTCACCGCCAGTAAATTGGGCATTTCATATCGCTCAATCTCATAAGACTTCATATCCGGGAGGATATCCTTGAGCCTTTCAACGGTTAGAAATTTTTCCAGAAATGCATACGCTTCCGGGGTTTTTGCCCAGACACCCAGATTGGCATTTCCTCCTTTATCTCCGGATCGGGTGGCAAACACTCTTCCAAAAGGTGCTTTTTTCGTTTCTCCCTCAGGATATTCAGGCGGGTTCACGACGATAGGATCAAAAGAATAGCTTTCCGCCGGAATGTCCGTATGTTCAATTTCGATTTCCTTCTGATCCACATAAAGTTTTTGCGTAATATGCTTGACGGATACCAGTGTCGGCCAATGAATAATAGAAGGCGCCCCTTTTCCCGGAGGCGCCGTAGCCGTAAATCCCGGAATATTGGCCAATGCCAGTTCCACGATTTTGGAAGAAAACCCGGCCGCCTTTTTCGGGTCCGGATCGAGAACCGAAAGTTTCAGATAGGCAAAAGCCTCTTCATTGGTTCGGGGATCCGTCTTATCGGAACGTGTGAGGTCGACTTCGAATTTTTCATAGTTTTCCCTGCCGCCGAGACTGTCGACAAGGGCATCCTCAAAAATCTTTGCCTTTTGTTCGATATCCAGTCCGGTCAGGACGATGGTCATGGAATTTCGATAACCACCCAGATTGTTGATGCATACTTTTGCCGTATCCGTCGGCGGTTCGCCGCATACACCGGCAATTCGAACCCGATCCGGCCCAACCTGCGAAATATCAATGGTATCAAATCGTGCAGCCACATCCGGAGTCAAATATCGGGGAGACCTGATCTCATAGATCAACTGTGCGGTAACGGTTCCGACGGAAACCAGTCCGCCGGTTCCCGGATGCTTTGTAATCACACTGGACCCGTCTGCAAACATCTCGGCAATGGGAAAACCGACATTTTTAAACGAAGGTACTTCTTCAATAAAAGAATAATTTCCTCCGGTAGCTTGCGCACTGCACTCAATGATATGACCAGCCACCGCAGCACCTGCCAGTTTGTCCCATTCATACCTCTTCCAGTTGAATCTCCATGCAGCAGGCCCCATTACCAGAGCGGCATCGGCCAATCTTCCTCCCACGACAATATCAGCTCCATGTTTCAGGGCTTCGGCAATCCCCCAACACCCGAGATAAGCATTTGCCGATATGGGCTGTGCTTTTGCATCTTTCAGGCTGATCCCTTTATCCAGATGAATAAAGGCTTCTCCTTTTTCCTGAAGTTCGGGTATCCTTGGGAGCAAATTATCACCCTCGATATAGGCAATCTTCGGATGAATTCCCAAAACTCCGGCCAGCTCTTCCAGTTTGGCAGCCAATCCCTTTGGATTCAATCCGCCCGCGTTGGCAACCACTTTTATGTTTTTATCCAGGCATTGTCCCATTACCTGTTCCATCTGTTTTAAAAACGTGGAAACATAGCCGAGATTCGGATCTTTCATGGTCTGCCGAAACAGGATCGCCATGGTCAGTTCTGCCAGATAGTCACCGGTCAACACATCAATCGGACCGCCCTCCACCATCTCTTTTGCGGCTGAAAACCGGTCACCGAAAAAACCACTGCAATTGGCAATAATCAGCTTTTCATTTTTTTGTAAGGAGTTATCAGACATACCGTCCCCCATTATATGGTCAAAAACAGTCCTTTTTGAATCACTATTACTTTCCTTTAAATACAGGCTGCCGTTTTTCGATGAAGGCTGTAATTCCTTCAGCCGCATCTTCCGTAGCCGCAACCTCCCGGAGTTTGTCACAGAGATAATCAAGCGCTTCTTCCACCGGCATCATATCCATGGCGCTAAAAGCCTCTTTCCCGATTTTCATTCCAATGGGACTTTTTGCAGACAGGGATTTCAAAACATTTTCCACTTCTACATCAAGATTTTCAAAGGGCACCACTCTCGTAACCAGCCCCATATTCATTGCCTGTTCCGCGCTTAATTTCTCTCCCAGAAGAATCATCTCCATTGCTTTTTTCCGCAACACATTCCGAAAAATCAATGCGCCGATCATCATCGGAAAGAGTCCCACATTGACCTCCGGTGTACCGAACCTGGCATCATCCCTGGCGATCACGATATCACAGGCCAGCATAAAACCGGTTCCACCAGCCAGGCAGTAGCCGTTAATCTTAGCAACGGTTGGCTTGGGAAAACTTGTGAGCCGTTTTAAAAGCCTTGCATAGTTTCGAAGCGGATCTGCCTGTTGCCCCTGACCTCCAGCCATGACATTCCCAAGGTCCGCACCGGAACAAAATGCTTTATCCCCTGCTCCTGTGATACAGATCGCCCGAACCTCCGGATCACCCTCGGCCTGGTCAAGAACTTCCAGAAACAGCCTGACAGCCTCTCCGCTGATTGAATTTCGATGCTTTTCCCGGTTGATCGTTACATAGGCGATGTTCTTGTCTACCTTATATAAAAGATCTTTTTCGCTCATATCATCTCCTTTGGGTTATGTCGGCCGGTTGGCCGGTTGTAAAATAAACTTTTTACTCCGGACTTGCACCCTCTTCCTGTTTTTCAATATCAACAAGAATGTCGCCCGGCATAACCTTGTTCCCTGCCTGAACATTCACTTTTGTAACCGTACCGTCAAAAGGTGCAAACAGCGTGGTCTCCATTTTCATGGCAGATACCACAACCACTCCCTGGCCTTTTTTTACTGCATCCCCTTCTTTGACCTTAACCGCAACAACGACTGCCGGCATGGGCGGTGTAACCTCATCTATTGTTTTCCCACCGCCGCTTCTTCTACTTCCCGACTGATTCAACGCATCCGCATCACTCACAAGGTAGGTCTTTCCATTGAAAAAGATCGCTCTTCCTTCCGCCGTATCCGCGATATAGGTATTGACTTTTTTCCCGTTCACTTCCAGGCAAAGCAGATGATCACCGATCCTGCCGAATCCGACTGTGATCATTTTCTCTCCGATGGAAACCACAAATCGATCTTCCCCTTCCAGATCCACATTTACCGGAATATTTTTATCATTGATGATCAGATTATAATCCAATTTTCAATTCTCCATCCTATAATTGATTTTTACAATCTCCAGTTCCCAAGAGTCTTCCACGGCGATAACGCATCATTTGCAGATGATGATTGAAACTGATGGTTGCCTTTTACGGATAGTTCGCCCGCCACAAAAGCAATCAAAGCCGTATCGATATCTCCTTCACCGGGAGACCATTTTTCAAAATGTTTTGCGATAAAATCCGTATAGGTTTCACCATCAGCAAATGCTTCCGACTTCAGCACATCCATTAAAAACGGCACCGGCGTCTTAACCCCTAAAATAACATATTCACTCAGGGCTTTGATCATTTTGAGAATGGCCTTTTCCCGGTTCTCTGCATGAACAATCAGCTTGGAGATAATCGGGTCATAATCCACCGGAACCTCAACGTCTGTATAGACCCCGCAGTCATTGCGGATACCCGGCCCGGATGGTTCTTTTAAAAATACAATTTTCCCGGGTGATGGAAAAAAATCCTTTTCCGGATCTTCCGCATAAACCCGGCACTCTATGGCATGACCACGACCGGCTATATCCTCCTGCTTGAGGGACAGCGACTTTCCGGATGCAATTTCAATCTGCCGGCGAACAATATCGATTCCGGTAACCATTTCCGTGATCGGGTGTTCCACCTGAAGCCTGGTGTTTACCTCCAGAAAATAAAAATGCCCTTCCGAATCCAGCAGGAACTCAACGGTTCCGGCATTCACATATCCGGATGCCTTGGCTGCTGCGACAGCAGCGTTTCCCATTTGCTCACGAAGGGCCGGTGTCACCGCAGGTGAAGGCGTTTCCTCAATTATTTTCTGGTGTCGCCTCTGAATGGAACATTCCCGTTCCAGCAGATGGATTACGTTGCCATGGGAATCCGCCAGTATTTGGAATTCAACATGCCTCGGTTTTTCAATATACTTCTCCAGATAAATGGCGCCATTGCCGAATGCCGACGCCGCTTCGCTCGACGCAGCAGCGCAGGCGGCATGAATCTCCTCCGGATGTTTAACGATACGCATGCCTTTTCCGCCGCCTCCGGCAGCCGCTTTAATCAAAACCGGATATCCGATCCTGTCGGCTTCCCGGGCCATGATTTTCGGATCCGATTCCGCCTGCATCATTCCCGGCGTTACCGGAACACCGCCCTTAATCATAATCTGCCGGGCAATTGTTTTATCCCCCAATTCGGAAATCACCTTGGAAGAAGGCCCGATAAAAATAACGTCTTCCTCTTCACAGCGAGCCGCAAACGCTGCATTCTCTGCAAGAAAACCATACCCTGGATGAATTGCATCCGCACCGCTTTGTTTTGCAACGTCCAGTATTTTTTCAATGTTCAGGTAGCTCTGTGATGGTTCTGATGTGCCAATGCAATACGCATAATCCGCCATTAAAACATGCAGTGCTTTTTGATCCACATCCGAATAAACAGCTACGGATTCGATCCCCATCTCTTTGCAGGTATTCATAATCCTGCATGCGATTTCTCCCCGATTGGCAATCAGTATCTTTTTGATCATTCTTTTAACCCTCTAAATCCTTTCAAGATGTTGATTATCAATTACATTCGGAAAACACCATGTCCGTAAACATCATCCCGTATCGGCGCATTCAAAGCTGCGGATATGGCAAGCCCCAAAGTATCTCTTGTCTTGGCAGGGTCCAGAATGCCGTCATCCCATATATTGGCAGTACTATAATAGGCATTACCTTCTTTTTCCGCTGCATCTTCGATCGGTTTTCGCAGAAACAGCTCCTCTTCTTTTGTCAGGGGCGGCTTGCCGAGTCTTTTGTTTTGATCATTGGTAATGGTAATCAAAACATCTGCTGCCTGGGTTCCACCCATGACACCGATTTTTGCATTGGGCCACATCCACAGCAGACGAGGTGAGTACCCGCGTCCGCACATGGCATAATTACCGGCACCAAAAGAAGCTCCGACAATTACCGTGAATTTCGGTACCGACGCCGTGGAGACTGCATTCACCATTTTATGGCCATTCTTGGTGATGCCGCCCTGCTCATAGGCCTTTCCGATGATAAATCCGTTAATATTCTGCAAAAAGAGTAAAGGAATTTTTCGTTTATCGCAAAGCTGGATAAACTGAGTGGCTTTTAATGCGCTTTCCGGAAACAGGATTCCATTGTTCGCGAGTATGCCGACCGGATATCCGTGAATATGCGCCCATCCACAAACCAGTGTACTTCCGTAAAGCTCCTTGAATTCAAGAAATCTGCTTCCGTCAACCATCCTGGCAATAATTTCCCGGCAATCATACGGAACTGCGATGTCACGGCTCACAATGCCATAAATTTCCTTTGGATCATAAACAGGCGGCTCCGGTTTCATCATGGTCAACCGGGATTTTTCATTTTCCGGCAGGTTTTTTACAATTTTGCGTATGATGGAAATGGCGTCCGCATCATCCTCTGCAATATAGTCCGACACACCTGACTCCTGGCAGTGAAGATAGGCTCCTCCCAGTTCATCAGCAGTCACTTCCTCACCAGTGGCAGCTCTTACTAATGGCGGTCCGCCCAAAAAAATAGCGCCATGGCCTTTCACATGAACGATATCATCACACATGGCAACACCGTATGCACCACCGGCAGTACACAGTCCCATCACCGCCGCGATCTGTGGAATGCCCATCTTGGACATCTTGGCCTGATTGTAAAACGTCCTGCCTCCGTTATGGGAATCCGGAAAGATCTCTGACTGCAAGGGCAGATAGGCTCCTGCCGAATCAATTAAGGAGATTACCGGGAGACGATTTTCCATCGCGATGGTCTGAAGCCGGATGCTTTTCTTCACTGTCAGGGGATAGGCGGATCCGCCTTTGATGGTTGCGTCATTGATGGATATCAACACCTCTCGTCCTTCCACCATACCGATTCCGGAAATCAGGCCTGCCTTGTGAACTTTTCCATCATACAATCCCTTTGCCGCCAAAGGAGCAATCTCCAGAAAAGGAGTGTTTTTATCCAGAAGCAGTTCCAATTTTTTTTTCGCCGGCATTTTGCCGGATTCCTCCAGCCGCTGGACCGCCTTTCCCGATCTGCTTTCCATGGCGATTTTCAGTTCATTCTGCAAATCCCCGACAAGGGCTTCCATAGCCTCATAATTCTTTTTGAACGCATCCGATTGTTTATCGATTTTGCTCTCAATGACATACATAATCGACTACCTCATCTCTTTCGATTCATTATTATCATCCGGTTGCTGAAACAATTCACAGCAAATCATCATTCAAGTTTCAGGAACGGCGTGGTGACTATCGTTATCCGGCCGGCAGTTCAGCGTTCTCCGGCAAAACCCCCGAACCACAATTTCCGGAAAGAAACGGACAGGCCGGTAATTTTTCATCTTTCTCTAAAAGCTTCACACAAATATCAAACAATTGATCCGAAGCATCCAGCAAATTTTTTGGATTTCCAACCATCAACCAATTGATGACAATATGCTCCATCGTTCCGATGAATGTCGATCTCACGTAATAGGGATTGATATTCTCCCGAAACTCTCCGGACTGAACCCCTTCTTCGATAATTCGATCAAAAATACGAAGGTTTTTTCGAATCTCTTTATGACTCTCCGTATCAATGAATCTTCGATTATGCTTCAGTATCAACAACAGGACGGCAGTAAACTCAGGATGTTCCTGATAAAACATCAGTTGCATATTCATTACGGCATAAACCTTATTGATACTTCCCCGGATCAGCTTTAAATGGTATTCCATCACATCATGCAGCTGCCTCATCAATTCCAGAGGGATCGAAAACAGCAGGTTTTCCTTGGTTGTGAAATAATCGTATATGGATGCCTCCGATGTTCTGGATGCCTTGGCGATTTCCGAAATCGTTGTATCCTGAAACCCTTTTTTGGAAAATACCTTTGCCGCTGTTTCCAGAATCTTTACCTTCCGGGCTTCTATTTTTTCCATACCTGTCATATACGCCCCCCCCCTATGGTCTCCTTATTTGCAGCACGATCATGTGAAACATAATATAGTCATGCTATTAAATCGTCAAGACTTTTCATAGTTGTGCTATGATATTTTTATGTATAATAAAATATAACTTTTATTTATGCCTGTTATTAAATGCTTAACATAGTCAATCATCAATTTATCTCAAAAGAGTTTTATATTTAAATATGTTAACAACACTGGATATTTTCAATACTTGCTGTATACGCGGATGAATTGTTTTGCCGATATCCACGAAATATTTCTAAATATTGAATAATTTATTGAATTTATGACCTGTGAATGATAGAGTTTATATCATCCGGAGCTTCCTAATGGATCTTGAAAACTATTATTCGGAATCATTTAAAAATATACTTTTGAAGGAGGTAAAAATGCCTGTTATTACAATTGCAAGACAACTCGGTGCCGGCGGCAAAACACTGGGTGAAATGGTGGCAAAAAAACTCGGATATACTTTTTATGACAATGAAATCATACAGTTAATAGCCGAAAAAGCCAATGTATCAGAAGACGCTGTATTTTCAACAGAAAAAAATACAACCAGTTCATTCATGAAATTTGTTTCCGGTATCATGCCAAAAACATTTGCCGACAGAGCCAAGGAAAACAAGCAGGATGCTTTGGATGAAATCATTTATGTCGACCTGCTGAATCTCATTATTGAAGACATCGCCAAAAACGGCAATGCCGTTATCCTTGGCAGAGGCAGCCAGTATATTCTGGCCGAAAGAGGAGATACCTTTCATATCTTATTGATTGCCGAAGATGCCCACCGCAAGAGATTTTTATCGAAAAAATATAATCTTACGGAAGAACAGACGATTTCCGCCATCAAAGTGGAAGACAAACGAAGGGAAAACCTTTACCGCCGTTTCGGCAAAAAAGATTATGATAAATGGAACAATTATCATATGATTATCAACATGACAAAAACAGATTTGGAAGCAGCCGTAAATCAGATCTGTTGTCTGGTTAACCGTTAAAAACAGAAACAATCTTAATCATCAAAACAGGGTTAATGCGGTTGTACAAACCGAAGAGAACACCAGGAGATTCCATAATCCATGAGCAATGATGTAAACAAAGTAATTTATTCCATGATCAGGGTGAGTAAGTTCCATAATAAAAAACCGATTTTAAAAGAAATATCACTTTCCTATTTTTATGGTGCGAAAATCGGCGTATTAGGTCTGAATGGTTCAGGAAAAAGTACGCTTCTTAAAATTCTGGCCGGTGTTGATCAGGATTTCAATGGGGAAACCATTTTATCAAAAGGGTATACCATTGGCTTTCTGGAACAGGAGCCCCTGTTAAATGAAAACCGGACAGTAAAAGAAATTGTTGAAGAAGGTATCCAGGAAGTCGTCGATCTGATGAAAGAATTTAATGAGATCAATGAAAAATTTGCACAACCCATGTCGGATGAAGAAATGGAAAAACTGATTCATCGGCAGGGGGAGGTTCAGGAAAAACTCGATCATATGGATGCATGGGATATGGATTCTCGTTTATCCATGGCCATGGATGCGCTGAGATGTCCTCCCGGTGATACACCGGTAAAAATCCTCTCCGGAGGAGAAAAACGAAGGGTTGCCCTTTGCCGGCTGCTGCTGCAAAAACCTGACATATTGCTTCTGGATGAACCGACCAATCACCTTGATGCAGAATCCGTTGCATGGCTGGAACATCATTTACAACAATACGCCGGAACGATTATCGCTGTCACACATGATCGTTATTTCCTTGACAATGTCGCCGGATGGATACTGGAGCTGGACCGGGGACACGGGATTCCATGGAAAGGCAACTATTCTTCATGGCTGGAACAGAAACAAAATCGCCTGAAACAAGAAGAAAAAACAGAATCCGATCGACAGAAAACCCTCCAGCGGGAGCTGGAATGGATTCGCATGTCACCCAAGGGCAGACACACCAAATCAAAAGCACGTATCCAATCCTACGAAAAACTGCTTGTTCAGGAAAATGAAAAGCTGTCCAAAGAATTGGAAATCTACATTCCGCCAGGTCCTCGTTTGGGGAAAGTTGTCATTGAGGCGGAAAATATCACGAAAGCCTATGGCGACCAGTTACTGGTCGAAAACATGTCCTTTCAGCTACCCCCTGGGGGCATTATCGGCATC
>QZKS01000003.1 GCA_003599865.1 Desulfobacteraceae bacterium | reverse complement strand
GAGGCACAGAGATTGGAGGGATAGTTATCACATAAGGATGATAGAATTCGTGCTTGCGGAAATAATTCCTTGATTCCATGACCTGATTTTTTGGACGCATCTATAACAATGGTGTTTCCTGATTCCTTTTCGGTGAAAAGATCCTGGGGTGAAACCATGTTGAATGTTTTTGACTCAATGAGATCACCTTCAAGAGGTCCCTTTTGATGTCTCCAGGCGTTGAGGCCTCCGGTCAGGACTGATGCCTTGAAACCTTTTTGATTCAGATTGCTGCATTCCTGTTTCAGGAGAGAGGTTGAAAATCCGTTGTTGATGAGGACAACCGGTTTGGTTTTCAGGAAAGGCTTGGTTTTGATCACGTGAAGAGGAAAATTCAGGGAGCCCGGGATTCTGATTTTGTCGTATGCTTCTTTTGGACGGGTATCAATTATGAATATTTTGTCTTGTTTGAATCTTTGTAAAATTGATGATACCTGGGTCTGGAACGTTTCATGAGCATATAATGCTGAAGATAGGAATAGCAATGTTGTTAAAATGGTGATTGGTTTGAATGGTTTCATTAGTTTGATTGGTTTCATTGGTTTCATTGGTTTGATTGGTTTGATTGGTTTTATTGGTTTTATTGGTTTTTGTATTTGATCGGTTGCCGTTTTGCCATCCATTGAATCAAATATATCATTCCGGTTTTATAGGTTTTGTTTGTTTTTAACGTTATTATTCAGATAGTTGATAAAATTATTTAGTTTCTTCCAAACAAGATCTGATTGAAATTTAACTTTTTGCATATCATTGTTATCAATATAATTTTGATCCAAAGCAACGTAACAATGACTCATGGTTTCTGCTATCGAGGATCGTGAATAATCCAAAAATCTCATAAAATCTTTGTTACTATTTCTATGAAATCCTTCAGCAATATTTGCCATAATTGATACGACACTTCTTTTGATTTGATTCTTGAGTTCAAAGTCAGATTTAAAATTGCTTTTATGTGTAAACGTATAAACCAGTCGAACCAGATCTCTGGCTTCTTTCCAGCATTCTAAATCTTCAAATCTTTTAATCGTAGTCATAACCAAACATTTCGGACTTACTGGTTTTACAAGTGCTGTCGCTGCTAACCAACCAAACCAATCAAACCAATCAAACCAAACTATTCCAACCCAATCTCCACCACATTTTCTATGCCAGGTGCAATGGTAGTAACTGCACTATAAACCTGATCACCATCTTTATCTGCACGGAACTTATATGCCCTGTCCGGTATAAGAAATTCAGCAACACCGAGGGTATCGGTGTATTGATTCCAGTTCATATAGGAACCCGCACCGGTAAAAAGATAGACCCGTGCATTTTCGACGCCCGCTCCTGAACGGCTCACATGCACATTAGCAAGTCCCTGATTGATGGTTACCGTGGAATTCTCGGATACAAACGGTGCTGACCAGAACTGATAACCCAGATAGTCAGCCCGCACCTTGTATTGAACAGCAGGCAGATTAAAGATCACCCGGCCATTGGCATCCGTTGTCTTGTTCTGGTTCATGTATGCGCCTGAAGATGTATACAGATAGACTTTTACGTCGGATATTGGCGCTGCTGTTGTCTGGTACATTCCCGCGACGGTTATTATGACATCCTGATGCGCGATCAGATAATTGTCGGACAGGGTGTCCGGCACCGTATAGGTTCCGGTCCAGAATTGTGAACCCAGATAATCGACCCTGAATTTATAATTCCCGTCTGCTAAATTGAAGGTAATTTGACCATTTGCATCAGTTGTTCCGGACATCCCCAGATATGATCCCTGAGCGCTGAAAACATAGCAGCGTGCTCCAGCGAGCGGGTCAGTGCTGGTGCGGAGAACAGTAAGCGTAAACGCACCACCGCCTGTGGTGATTGGGATGGAATTGATCTGGTCTGAAACAAGCGTTTTATCGCCCGACCAGTACTGGTTGTTCTGATAATCAGCCCGGAACTTATAAGCACCTGCAGGCAGACGGAATAATACTTTGCCGTTGGTATTGGTTGACTGATTCATGTTCAGATAAGCCCCTGATACGGTAAACGCATATACCGGTACCGAGAAGAGCGGCTGTCCGGCGCCTGTGACCGTAATTTCCGCATCGGCCATGGCGATATCGACAGTGGTATCGGTCTGGATAAATTCTCCGGACCAGAACTGTCCGTTCAGGTAATCCGCCCGGATTTTATAGGCCTTGTCCGGCAGGTTAAAGATCACCTGTCCATTGGAATCAGTGGTCAGATTCCGATTCATGTAAGATCCCGACTGGGTATACAGATATACCGGTACTCCTGAAAGCGGTGTTGCAACACCCTGAAACAAACTGTTGACGGAAATGACAACATCCTGATGAGGGATGGTCATTGTATCGTTAAGGGTAGTCGGCACATTGTAGACATTGCTCCAGAACTGGTATCCCAGATAATCCACCTGAAATTTATAGTTTCCGTTAGCGAGTTCAAATGAAACCTGACCTTCACTGCTGGTAATCGCGTTCATTCCGAGATAGGTCCCGCTTTCGCTGAATACATAGCAGCTTGCTCCGACCAGAGGAACATCCGCACTCTTCAGAACCGTGAAGGTAAAAGGTCCTCCACCGGTTGAAACAGCTATGGGGTTAATCTGATCCGGAACCAGAGAGGCTTCGTCGGACCAGTAATTGCTCCCCTGATAATCTGCCCGGAACTTATAGGTGCCGGAAGCCGGAAGCCGGAAAACAACTTTGCCGGCAGCATCTGTATGCTGATTCATATTCAGGTAGGAATCCGAACCGGTAAATACATATACCGGAATGTCGGCAATGGGCTGTCCGCCGCCGGTGACCGTTATCTCCGCATCGGCCATGGGGATATCCACGACAGTGTCTGTATGGAGGAATTCCCCGGACCAGAACTGCCGGCTGCGATAATCCGCACGGACTTTGTAAGATTTATCCGGCAGGTTGAAAACCACTTGGCCGTTGGTGTCGGTCGGGAGGTTCAAATTCATGTAACTTCCGGTCGGTGTAAACAGGTAGACCGGTATGGAAGGAATCGGTTGTAAAACTCCCTGATAGGTTCCGTTGACGGTTATGGATACATCCTGATGCGGAATGGTAATCGTACCGGCCAGGGTTTCCGGAACCTCGTACAGAACCGGACTCCAGAACTGGTACCCGAGATAATCCACACGGATATTGTAATTCCCGTCGGCAAGATCAAAAGAAACCTCACCCTCACTGCTGGTGGGGCCGTAAGCTCCAAAATAGGACCCGGATTCACTGAACACATAGCACATGACTCCGACTAGGGGATCATCCGCCCCTTTTAAAACGGAAAGGGAGAAGGTGCCGCCCCCGGTAGTGATGGGTGCCGGGTTGACCTCATCGGCAACAAGGGTTGTATCTTCACTCCAGTATTGGCCGGCCTGGTAATCTGCCCTGAATTTGTAATTGCCGGCTGCCGGGAGGCGGAAAACAGCCATTCCATTTTCATCTGTCGTCTGGTTCAGATTCAGATAGGAGCCCGATGATGTATAGGCATATACCGGAACCCCTTCAAGATAAAAGTCGCCCCATCCAACCTGAACTTCGGCATCGGCCATGGGAATCGGTATGGTTTCATCTGCGAATACAAAAGGTTCGGACCAGAATTGAAGATTCCGATAATCGGCACGCACTTTGTAGGAGACTTCCGGCAGGTGAAATGCCACTTGTCCGGCGTTATCGGTCTGATTTGTCCGATTCATATATGATCCGGCTTCCGTAAACAGATAAACCGGGATATTTTCGATGGGAGTTGCAGCCTGATCATAAAGACTGGTTACCGTTATGGTGACATCCTGATGGGGAATGGTCAGATCGATCCCTGTGTCGGATTCAATCAGGGTGCTTGAACTCCAGAATTGATAACCAAGGTAATCGGCACGTACCTTAAAGTTGCCTTGAGGGACGGCAAAAGAAATATTGCCCATGCTGTCGGTGACATTGTTTGCACCAAGATAGCTGCCGTTTTCCCGGAACAGGTAAACCCGGATGTCTTCCATCGGAGCGGTCGGGTTCTCCTGAACGGTAATGGAGAATAACCCGCCACCGGCAGAAACCGTGAACTGATTGCCGCCTCCGCCGGTCACGACATTGTCCTGGCTGAAATATTGTCCTCCCATGATGTCGGCCCTGAAATCATAGACTGCGCCTGCCGGAAGGGTAAACACTACGGTTCCGTCCGAAAGGGTTGTGCCGTTCAGGCCCAGGTATGAGCCGGTCCCGGTGAAAACATACACTTTTACATTTTCTGCCGGTCCGGCCGCGGTTGCAACCGAGATGGTTACGGTCTCTACCGGTATCGAAATGGTCGCGGTAAAACTCCCGGGAAGAGCGATAAGATCCGACCAGAATTGGGTTCCCAGATATTCGGCACGGAACTTGACATTGCCCTGGGGAAAATCAATTGGCTGAAAAACCGCAACTCCATTTTGATCCGTATCCGCACTCAATCCAAGATAGGACCCGGCCTCATTGAACGCATATATTCTGATATCCGGAAGCAGTGTCCCCTCTTGCGTCTGCAGGGTCACACTGATGGTTTGCGATGTATCCGCCATTTGGGTAAAAAAGGAAGCGGTTTCCGACCATTCGCCTGTAAGACCGTCCGGATCCTGGGCCTGGGTTCTGTAAAAATACAGAGTATTATCGGCAAGACCTTCTGTAATGGTCCACGTCCGCTGGTCTGATACCCCTTCTGCGGCAAGATCGGTAAGTTCCGAATCCGCGTATACTTCAAACCGGTAAGAGAGTATGTCCCCATCCGGATCAATTGCCGGAGCTGCCGAAAGCACTGGAAAAAGAGTCGTTACCCAGGCAAGATCTCCCGGATTTTCCGGAACAGCCTTTTCCGGTGTGTCATTTTGTGTGTTTACAAAAAAAGTTCCAAAAGCCCAGGGACTCGCTGAGACAGCATCAGATGCCTTTACACGGAAATAAACCATGGTATTGTCGGCAAGGCTTGATGCGAGAAATGATGTTTGCGTATTACCCCCTAAAATTGGGCTGGAGATAATTTTGTCCGGACTGTTAAAAGTGGCGGCCGTATCGATTTCAAACAGATAGGTCAGTGTATCTCCTTCACCATCGGTTGAATTCTGGACAACAAGTTCAACGGACTGAGAATTCTGCTGGCTTTGCAGTGCCGGGGATATGATTACCGGTATGGCAGGTGCCTGGTTTCCCGTATTGACATGGAACATGCTGACCGAAGTACTGGTCTCAGCACCGTTGCCATCGGATGCGGTTGCCCGGAAATAGTAATCCGATCCGTCTGTCAGGGGCTGGTTAACCGTCCAGGAAATAAAACTGTCGGAAGGTTCCGGCGCAAATGCGGCTGACGTAACCAGGCTGGTTAACTGACTGTCATTATAAATCTCAAGATTATAGGAAAGCAGATCCCGGTCAGGATCGTGTGCAGCAGAAATCTGAATCAGGGGTGTGAGAGAATCCACACTCGATCCGTCCTTAGGATAACTGGTATCAAAATCGGAAGGTGCCTCATTGGCGGTATTCACAAAAAATGATCCATATGCCCACAGACTTCGGGCAGCGCCGTCTGAAGCCCTCACACGAAATACATAGGAAGTGTTTTCAATGAGCGCGGGTGTTACGGTAATGGTGGTAGTTCCTGACCCTTCCGGCACATCAGAATATGTGGCAATATTTTGCGTTAGCGTCTCATCGGTAAAAATTTCAAATTCATAGGTAAGGCTGTCACCATCCGGATCGGTGCTGTTTTCAATGACCAGAACCGGCGTAAGGGATGTTACCGTGCCGTCCTCTGTTGGAGAAAGAATGACAGGTATCGTAGGCGGATGATCATCCCGGGTGGGATCGGTTCCCAAAAGATATTCCATGTAATCGGAAATGCCGTCATTGTCATAATCCCCGGTGCCGTCTCGCTCAAGGGTTCCGAAATGGATCATTTCCCATTCATCGTTCAGGCCGTCGCCATCCGTATCATCCTGGGTGTGGATGTTAATGTTGGCTCTTTTGGTATCTGCAAGAATACCGTCGGATGCCGTAAAAGAAATATTATAGTCGCCTGCCTGGCCAACGGAGGCTGTCCAGCTGAATATACCGGTACCGTTTTCCTGATCTGTAAAAGTTGCGCCTACAGGCAGGGATGCAGCAGACAGAGCCGGGATCGTTCCATTGGGATCGGATGCTTCCACTATAAATGAAATCTCCTGCCCTTCGCTGCCGGATCGATCCGGAATGAATGCCAAAACAGGGGCTTGCGGCATTGTACCGGGATCATCAAACACAACCGTATAGGTCGATGCCGGGTTTACATCAAACAGATTGATGAAATGATTCCAGCCATCGGCCGGGTTTGCTTTCCGTTCCCTGGAGAGCCAAAAGTTTGCGTCCTTGATCTGTTTTCCCCCGGCACTGGTCATGCCTTTCAATATCATCTGCCCGTTTTGCGGGTCCGGGAGTTTGATGAAAACAAATCCTGCCTGAGAATTTGTGGAAAGTGTATAAATGATTTCACTGCCGCTCGTTTCCTGAAACTGAATCGAAGAGGATGAGGAAAGATCCGTAACATCGGAATCATCACTGTCCGACTCAAACAGCTTATAGCCGGAACCATTGATGGAAAGAAAATCCCGGATGTTATCCCTTCCGGCAAGGTCTGCAAGAACATCACGGACAAGAAAATGGGTATGGATATTCTCCTGCTTAATAATGGAAGTCAGCTCTCCCCCCAGTTCATCCGAATGGGAAACGGTTGCGCTGAAGGAAACAAATTGTCCGGATAAAGAACAGCTCATGATCCATCTTGCCAAACCGGATGTCGAGGGTTGGATATCACCGAAGTCGGCAAGCAACGTGTTGGATGCCGGCCGGTCATTGACAACACTTTTTTCTATGGTAAAGCCAATCAAAAGCCCCTGTGTATTCTCTACAATCTTGGGTTGGGCCGAATCGACCTTCAGGCTTTTCGCAATTCCCGAACCGATGTTCTTTACTCTCAATCCTAATGAAAATGGCTCTGATGGTTCAATCTCTGTGGTAAACGCATCATCCCCGTAAACATTCTTTGTGATAAAATAATCCAGCATCAGCGCCGGCATTGGTTTTACGTAGATGTAGTCAGGTGTTACCTTGGTTACGTTTTCTTCCCCGCCGATGGTGTATGTCAAGGTTGCACCAACATAGTAAAGCTTGCCCTGGGGCTGACTGTCCGCCGCTCCGGGAACCGGTATGATCAGCCAGTAGATATCAGCGGATGTTGATGGAGAGACCTGGCCGCTGCCGTTGATGTTATTGATGTTCTCCATGGAATCCACACTGATCCAGAAGCGTGCTCCTGTGGTTTCCGGGTCGGCATTGGGATCAAAGGCGGCAACAATTGGATTACCGTCTTGATCGGTAAAGTTAACTTCAATATCCACATCCTCAAGGGATATATTGGTCAACCCGTTATTGATTTTCATATGAGCAAGAAAGGCCTGTCTTTCCAGGGAGACTTCCTGCTTTATCTCAAGCTTGACTTCAGCACATAGGGAGTCTGCCGCTTTCGAACTTCCGGGAAAAAGGCATGAAAGAGTGAGTGCAACAAATGAGATAATTGCAGTGATGTGTCTTGTGATGAATATTTTGCTCATATTTTGTTCCCTGTTTTTTGACGGCACTTTTATTAATTCATTCTTGCGGACAGGCCTTCTCCCTCCAGATGAAAACGATTAAAATTCATCTGAGGATTATTGCCGGAAGGACCCAGTATTCGCATGGCAATATAGTTTTCCGCACCTTTCTGAAACAACCGATTCTGAGGGTCGGATAGAATCCACCGGCCTTTATGATTGAACTCCGCCCAGTTGTGAAATTCGGCAGGCCTCAAGATGGAATTTTCCTTGCAAACATATCCGCAAACCCCACGGGCCGGTATCTCCAATGCGCGGCAGAATGCGACAAAAAGATACATGTACTCGGTACAATCACCTTTTTTATTATGAAAGGCATAAAGAGCGCCTCGATCTTTTTTGATGTAACCGGTATATTCAATATGCCCTGCTACCCAATCATGAATATTCAAAGCAGTCTCAAAGATACCATCCTTCTTCAACGAATTTGCTTGTTGAATCAAATTCGGCTGATCTGATTCAATATAGGTTTCCGGTTTGAGAAATATTTGCGGATTATCTTTTTCCAGGAGATTATTTGCTTCCGATAGCGTCAGGTCAGCTGTTATCGAAATGATTTTTATGCCATGGGGGGGAATGTTTGTAAGGACAAACTCAAGCATCTGGTTTCCCAGCATATCGGGGACGATTTGAAATGGTATGGAAGCATTGATGTTTTCGCAATGCTGTGTGGCTGTATTTTCAACCGGTGCCCAGGTGCGGAAAAGACCGGTTTTTACCAGTCGATTTCCATTGTTTTGAATTGTAAAACCATATCGAACTGATCGGGGGATAGTATTTTTTGATAGATTTACCTTGTCGTCATCTGCCTTGAAAAAAAAATATTTTATCAACAATATCGTGGCAATACAGAAAACGAGCACAGTTCCAGCGTAAATAGATCTCTTCATAGAGTTCAGTAAAGTATTGCATTATCGTATAGGGTTTTATGACATAGTGAAATTCAAACACAAGGAAGGGGGGGGGTGTTGCTCCGTCACATCGCGTCTGTTTTCGAATCTGCCATAGAAAATTATAACGGCCGCATAAAGAATCTTGCGATTTTCATGCGATTTTTCCTTTCTGCCTCTATCATTCTCTTTTTCGCTTGTCAAATATAAATAAAAAGGTGAAGAAAAATCTTTAATTCATCTTATCATCTCGAAAAGAATTGCCAGCTGTGGGTGATCACGTTGGACTGGTTTATGATGGGTGCTGCATTGCTGAAAGTGTCAATGACGATCCTGAAATCTGGTTTCACCTGGGTCTATCACAGCAGTGACATTTACGCCTTTTTATCAAACAAACTGCTACGATTTTAATATATCAGCAGCATGCAGGCGCACTCGTCCTGTAAAAATGCAAAAGCAGTCCGACAGATCGTTGGTTATCAAGTCGCCAGTTTGGTCCTGACTATGGTCAGCAAACTGGCTGCGAAATTGATTATAGAAAGGTCAGCCGTTTATAGCACCTTGATCCAAGAACAGGATATTTGTTTTTATACGAATGGAAGGAATGAACAGGAATTTGTGTGTAATATTCAAAGAAGCAAACATAAATTAAAAAAAGAGGTTTAACTATGGCTGTTGTGACCAGAATGAAAAAAAGGGCCGATATTGTATCGACTTTCGGGATCAACACGGAAAACGGCGGTTGAAGGTTTTACCCAAAGGAGCAACAAAGGCACAGGCAAACAAACTATGTGCTGAGATTGAAGATACGGTTGCCAAGGGTATTTTCATTCCCACAAAGGAGGCACTGGCATTCAAAGAAGTTGCTGAGAACTGGATTGACCAGAAAAAGAACAATGTCCGGGCTTCTACGCTGGCCGGATATCAGGGGCATTTGAAACATTATTTCTTTGATATTGATCCTATCAAAATAAACAGGATCAATCCGCAAACGGTTGAAGCGTTCATTTCCGATAAGCTTTCCCTGGGAATGACCAGGGCAACACTCAAAAAGGTTTTGATTACATTCAACCAGGTGATGAAATATGCCGTAAGGCAAAGGTTGACAGATTTCAATCCAGTACGGGATGCAGAGAAGCCCAAAAAAAGCAGCGTAGAGCTTCCGGAGTCGGAGAAAACAAAGGTTTTGACGCCTGGACAGATAACCCGCCTTGCTGGAAAGCATATCGGATAAAAAGAAGTATTACATGCTTTTTAAACTCGCCATTTTCACCGGCTGCCGACAAGGTGAACTTTTGGGGTTAAAGTGGACAGATGTTTTGTGGACAACAAGCCAGATCTATATCAAACGGACTTTCAATAAAAAGGCATGGTACAATCCAAAAACAAAAACATCTATCCGAAAAATAGACATGGGGCCGTCTGTTCTTGCTGATTTGAAACAATGGCAAAGGGAGTGCCCAAAGACCGAACTGGATCTGATTTTTCCAAATCGTGATGGGGGGCCGATGGATCAATCCCATATGTTGAACCGTTTCTTTTTTCCGGCATTAAAGAAAGCCGGAATCCCAAGAATCCGATTTCATGATTTGCGCCATACCTTTGCAAGTCTTTTGATTGACCAGGGGGAAAACATCAAATATATTCAAACACAGTTGGGGCATTCAACACCAAGTGTAACGCTTAATACCTATGCTCACTTATTAAAGCCGGTCAATCAAAAAGCGGCTTCAAGGCTTGAAAAAATGGTTTTGGGTGAAAGTGGAGACCAAATGGAGACCAGAAGCAAAAAAAGGTTAACTTGTGTGAATGTAAACCCTTGATTTCATGGCGCGCCTGGAGGGATTCGAACCCCCGGCCTACGGATTAGAAGTCCGTTGCTCTATCCAGCTGAGCTACAGGCGCGGATGCGGGATTTGGAAAGCTAAAATAGTTAACATAGAGGACTTCAGTTGTCCACGAATTTTTTTGATAAAACACTGGATATTTTTTTTGAGATCATGATACTATAAGCACCGTGACGTTTGGTTCAATAATTGCTACGAATTCATATCAGACAGATATCGGACCGGCATAAGGTCTTGCATGATACAAATTGATTGGACAATATGAGAATACAGAAACCCGAAAAACCTCTGGAAACCAGCACACAGGCAGACGACAAACCGCCGGCAGCAAAACACAGCACAAAGCCCTTGGTAAAGGCCAGTGAAAAGAGTTTAGTAAAATATGACCCCCTCCAGCGGTACCTGTCTGAAATCAGCAGGTATGATCTGTTAACCAGAGAGCAGGAAGTCTCATTGGGAAAACGGGTCCAGGAAGAAGATGACCCGGAAGCCGCTTATATCCTGGTTACCGCCAATCTCAGGCTGGTTGTGAAAATAGCGCTTGAATTCCAACGGGTCTGGATGCAGAACCTGCTGGACCTGATCCAGGAAGGAAATATCGGACTCATGCAGGCGGTCAAAAAATTCGACCCCTACAAAAATGTCAAGTTTTCATATTATGCCTCATTCTGGATCAAGGCATATATTCTAAAGTTTATCATGGATAACTGGCGCCTTGTAAAAATCGGAACCACGCAGGGCCAGCGGAAGCTGTTTTTCAAGCTGAAAAAAGAGAAGCAACGGCTGATCGAGCAGGGATTTGACCCCAAGCCGAAACTTCTTTCAGAGCGACTGGGCGTCTCTGAGCGGGAAATTGTGGACATGGATCAACGCCTGGACGGCTGGGATGTCTCCCTTGATGCTCCTGTAAAAAATGATTCCGATACGGAGAGAATCGATTTTCTCAAGACGGCAACGGAGTCTATTGAAGATCAGGTTGCCAAGAAGGAGATTGAGACCATCCTGCATGAAAAAATTAAGGAATTTAAGAAAAGCCTGACAGGAAGGGAGCTGGAGATTTTTAATATCCGGATTTTCTCGGATAACCCGTTAACCCTGCAAGAAATAGGCGATAAATATGACATTTCAAGAGAACGTGTGAGACAGGTGGAAAAAAACATCATCAAAAAAATGAAAGCGTATTTTAAGCGGGAACTGCCTGATTTTAGTTCATATACGAATAGTTTTGATTAAATAGGCAGGCAAGGAAAAATGAGGATGAAACAAAAATATTCACAGGTATTTGCCATACTTGTTGCCATCATTATCAGCAGCGGATGTGCGGGCCCAAAAAGCACTCCGCAGTCTGCCGGAACCGGATGGTCTGATCCGTCCCGTTCGGAAAATAAATATTATTATTATACGGCCGCACAATTTCAGAAGCAGAATGACAATATTGACAACGCGATTTTCTACTTGAAAATGGCCATTCAGAATGATCCGGAATCAACCTTCCTGAAAAAAGAGCTTGTTTTTATCTATCTGCAGCAAAATAATTACGAAGAAGCACTTGTTTTTATCGATAAACTGCTGGCCAAAAATCCGGACGATATAGAGGCTCTTATTTTAAAGGGCAACATCCGGATGTATCTGAATCAGAAAGATGAGGCCAAAACGGTTTATGAAAAAATTCTTGAACTGGATCCCAAACGAAAAAATGTCTACCTGTTTCTCGGGTCCATATATCTGGATGAGGAAGAAAACCAGAAGGCTTTGGAGGTGTACCGGAAACTGATATCCCATTTTCCGGATTCATATACAGGATACTTTTTTTTGGGAAAGGCCCACGAAAGACTGAAACAATATCGCGATGCGGAAAGGGAATTCAAAAAAGCCCTGGATATCGAACCGATGCTCGTCGAGCCGCGATATGAACTCCTGAGCATCTACAAAAACGAACAACTCCGGGAAGATGAACCTGCTGCAACCACGATCCGAAAGGGAAAACCCCACAAATATCCGAATAAAGAAAAAATAACAAAACTGTATCATGAAATTCTGGAGTTGTACCCGAACGACATCCGGGCAAATATGGAACTGGCCCTTTTTTACCACACGACCGGTGATCGGAAGAAGGCACAAAAAATTTTTGACCGGCTTGCCGATAATTCCAAGACAGAGCCCGATATTGCGGGAAAAATTATTTTCCTGTTTATCGATCATAAAAAATATGATGATGCCCTGATTATCCTGAACGGAATGCTGAAAAAAATTCCGGATGATTCGGACATCAATCACCTTGCCGGGGCTGCTTATGATGGAATAAAGGATACGGACAAGGCTCTTTTTCATTTTAAAAAGGTCAAGGATGATTCCAAATTTTTTGAAAACGCCACCATCTATCTGGCCTACATCTATAAAAATCAGGATCAGCCGGACAGGGCGACTGAGATTCTGGAAAAAGCGATCCGGAAAATGCCGGACAATCCTGAATTTTATTTCTACCTGGGATATTTTCATGAGGATTCCAGGATGTATCAACAGGCTGAATCGGTTCTGAAAAAGGGACTTGAAATCACGCCGGATAACCCACGGCTCCATTTCCGGCTGGGCGTTGTGTATGACAAATGGGGAAAAAAGGATCTCTCCATTGAAGAGATGAAAAAAGTAATCGGAATCGACCCTCAGGATGCTCATGCACTCAACTATCTGGGGTATACCTACCTTGATATGAATATGAATCTCAGCGAAGCGGAGCAGCTGATTCAAAGAGCCATGGAGATTGAACCCGCAGACGGCTATATTACGGACAGTCTGGGATGGCTGTATTACAAGAAAGGAGAGTTTAAGGAAGCACTGGCCATGCTTGAAAAAGCAATCTCCCTGGTGCCGGATGATCCGATTATCCTGGAGCATATCGGTGATGTTCACATGAAAATCAACAACCGGGAAAAAGCCCTTGAATTCTATCAAAGAGCCCTTTTAAAAAAAGAAAAAGACAAGGAATCCCTTCTGGAAAAAATCAACAAGCTCTCCCAGGGCAATGAATAAGTCCGTCAATGATTCCCTCTCCATTCCCCGGGGGGCTCGGGGGGGGGTGTTGCTTTGTATCGCCTGTTTGATCATTCAATCGTGCGGCAGTATCCACACCGGTCTTTTTTCTCCCCTGCCCGACCGGGAATCCCTGTCGGTCATCACTTCCATACAGGAAAAAAACAATTCCCTTTTTTCATTCAAAGGCATCGGCAAAATCGAGCTCGTCAGGGGTGAAGGGGCATTTATCGCCAGAACTGCCTGGATGGGCCTCTACCCTGACCGGTTCCGAATGGAAATACTCGCCATGTCCGGTCAGCCGCTGATCAGTATATCGGCTGTTCAGGATCATTTTTATTATCTTTCCCATACCGATTCCACCTATTTTGAAAAAAATGCTCCGGGTGCAACACTGGAGGAATTATCCTCCATCCCTGTAAAAATAGAGGATGTCATGGAATTTCTGATCGGCCGGGTGCCCATCCGTGAACATGCAACCTCAACTATCGAACGATCGGATTCGGATGGCGGCTATATTGTCATTCTGAAAGAAAACTGGACCGGTATCACGGAAAAAATTTATCTTGATGAAAAAAAAACAAAAATCTATAAGGTTGAAATATTTGGAATCACGGGGGCGCTGAGTTATCGAGCGGAATTAACGGGTGAAATCATGATCGATGGTTTCAGCCTCCCCTCCCGTGTGGTTCTTTCCAATGAAAGCGGAGATTCCGTTCAATGGAGGATCGACCGGTATTTTGCGAATGTTCCGGTCGAACACTCCATGTTCCTGATACCTCCGCCGGAAGAGAAGGAATAACATATCTGAAAATTGCAGGTGACTTGAAAGAACGGTTTATCCGGTGATGGTCAGCAATCATACAGTTGTCGCGCTTGGTTCCCGGCTTCGAAAATGTCTCAATGTCGTTACATTGGGTATCCAGTCCAATTTTTCGAAATACAGCGACCGGGAAAAGGAAGCAATCCGGAACGCCCCCAAGATATACTATCCGGGAACTTTTTATGCCGATCTTTTCAATACCATGGGAAAACCAACCTTTCCCAGTTATCATACCTACAAGTTTGTACAGGACAAGATCAAGCAGACCGCCCTTTTTCAGCTGCTGAATATCCCTCACCCGAAAACCAGATTTTTTTACGGCCCCAGACAAAAAAAAAATATCCTTGATTATTTCCAATATCCTTTTGTCGCCAAGATCCCCAGAGGATCGGCCATGGGAAAAGGTGTTTTTCTCATCCGGAATCAGGATGATTTCTCCCAATACTGTGATATGACAAAAGTCGCCTATGTTCAGGAATTTCTTCCGACCGACCGGGATATCCGTGTGGTGATGATCGGCAACCGTGTAGCCCATGCCTACTGGAGGATTGCAGCGCCGGGTGAATTTCGAAGCAACGTTGCCAGAGGGGCTGAAATCAAACTGGATCAGGTCCCGGATGATGCACTCAGACTGGCGGAACATACCGCAAGATACTGCGGATGGGATGATGTCGGAATGGATATCCTGATTCACAAGGGAAATTATTACGTACTGGAAGCGAATATGAAATACGGCAAAGCAGGATTTCAGAAAGCCGGGATTGACTATGTCCGGCTGATGGAACAAAAGATTGCGGCCGGCGAAATCTGAAACCATTGAAACAGGCATTGGAAAACCGTTATGAATTTTAACCTTGCGTCGCTAAGACAGGCATTGGATGAACGTGAACAGGACCATCTGTCCGCTTATGCAACCCCAAGCAGAAGCGGTATCCGGCGCATCCGGGAAAATCAGCTGGACCATGGATACCGTCAGGCCTTTTCCGTGGATGTCGACCGGATCCTTCATTCCCTTGCCTATACCCGCTATATTGATAAAACCCAGGTTTTTTATCTGGTTAAAAATGATCACATCACCCATCGGGTTCTCCACGTTCAGATTGTTTCCAAGGTCGCCAGAACCATTGGAAGATTTCTGGGCCTGAATGAGGATCTGATTGAAGCGATCGCGCTGGGTCATGATATCGGGCATGTGCCTTTTGGTCACGAGGGTGAGACCTATCTGTCCGGACTTTGCAAAGCATCCGGAATCGGTAATTTTCGTCATAACGTTCAAAGCATCCGATTCCTGGACCAGCTTGAAAAAAAAGGAACCGGATGGAATTTATGCCTGCAGACACTGGACGGCATTCTCTGCCATGACGGCGAAACCCACTCCCGGATGCTGGAGCCTGAAAGAAATGCCGACTTTGAAAGCCTGGATCAAAACATGACCGGGCTGACAACCGGCTTACGGCAACAGGTCACGCCCATGACCCTGGAAGGGTGTGTTGTCAGAATGGCGGACACGATCAGTTATATCGGACGGGATATTGAGGACGGCATAAGACTGGGCTTGATTTCACGGAAGGACCTGCCGAAAGATTCCGTCGCTCTTCTGGGAGACACCAACGGAACCATTGTATACCGGCTGGTGACCGACCTGATCGAAACCAGTTATGGAAAACCCTTTATTGCGTTCAGCCCCGAAATATCCAATGCCTTGAAGCTGCTGAAAGCATTCAATTACGAACATATTTACCTGAACCAGCGGATCAAGAAAAATTCAAAGGTCATCAAGGAGATGTTCCGATACTTATTTGAAACCCTGCTCAACGATCTGGAAAGCAGGAACCGGTCCTCACTCATTTATACCCGTTTTCTGAAAGACATGTCCGATGCCTATATTGAAAAGGCTGCCCATGCTGAAATCGTAAGGGATTTTATTGCAGGAATGACGGATCGGTATTTTATTGAAGTCTGTCCGGAAACAATGGGATCCAAATTGATCTACTCCGTGTAAACCCTATTTTGGTTTTCAGCAGGCCATGAACCGAGAACAGGAATACCGAAAGTTTGTAAACCGGAAAAATCTGCAATCGTTTACCGTCCGGGTAAAAGAAACCGATATCGCCGTGCAGGCAGACCGGAATCTGTCCGATGTCGCACGGGAAAGTATATTAACGTTTCGCGGTCATATCGAAACGTTCATCATACATCATCCTGATTTTGCAACATCCCTGGTTCCATGGAATCCGGACACGCCTGCACCGCTCATCATCCATGAAATGATCCGGTCCGGCAACATGGCCGGGGTCGGCCCCATGGCTGCGGTTGCCGGCGCTGTTGCGGAATTTGTGGGAAAAGACCTGCTTGCATACTCGAGAGAAGTGGTTGTGGAAAACGGCGGTGATATTTTCATGAAACTGGACAGCCCGGCAACCGTCGGCATCTATGCCGGGAAATCTCCCCTGAGCATGAAACTCGGCATTCGTCTGATCCCGGACGACCGCCCTCTTTCCGTCTGTACATCCTCCGGTACAATCGGTCATTCCCTCAGTTACGGGAAAGCGGATGCCGTATGCATTGTCTCTCATTCATGCGCTCTTGCCGATGCTGCGGCAACCGCCATCGGGAACCTCATCCAGTCCGGCTCCGATATTAAACATGCCGTACAGGCGGCAAAAAATATGGATGGCATTCTCGGTGCCGTAGCCATCATTGATGATATCATCGGGCTTTGGGGGGATCTTGATATTATCCCATTGACAGAAAAAAATTCACGTGGGAAAAAGGGTTGAATCAAAGATGCACGGGCAGCCATACGGAAAAACAATACGGTAGGAAAAAAATCTGTCGGAATTTATGAACGACCCCAAAGAAACACCGATGGTTAGGCAATACCTCTCCATCAAGGAGAAATATAACGACGCCATCCTGTTCTATCGGATGGGAGACTTTTATGAAATGTTTTTTGAGGATGCCGTAACCGCCTCCAAAATCCTTGAAATCACCCTGACCTCCCGTAACAAAAAAAATGAAGATGCCATTCCCATGTGCGGGATACCGGCGCGGGCCGCGGACAGTTACATCGGCCGCCTCATTGACAAAGGATACAAGGTTGCCATATGCGAACAGACCGAAGATCCGGCTCTTGCAAAAGGTCTGGTCCAAAGAGATGTCATCCGGATCATCACCCCGGGCATGATCGTCGACAACAACCTCCTGGATGAAAAATCCAACAATTACATCCTGGCCATTTCAGCCAACCATTCCATCATGGGGATCTCCTTTCTGGATATTTCCACCGGAACCTTCCGGATGACGGAGTCCGACAGAATCGATGCCGTCATGGATGAATCCCTTCGCATCGCCCCCAGTGAAATCCTGCTGCCGGAATCCATGAGGGCCGGCAAAAATCACGAAAAGCTGCTCCAGGCCTTTTCGGAAAAACTAATATCCTTTCTGCCGGACAAGGAATTCAATCCCAAAACCGGAAGGGAAATCCTGATTGAACAGTTTCGGACGAGAAGCCTTGAGGGGTTCGGCTGTGAAGACGCCACCATGGGAATCGGAGCTGCCGGAGCCTTGCTGGCCTATGTTCGTGAAACCCAGAAACAGAAAACGGAGCACCTCAACCATATCGAACCCTATTCTCTGGATGGTTTTCTGATGGTGGACGAGATGAGCTGCAGGAATCTGGAACTCATGGAAAACATCCGTTCCGGCAAGCGGACGGGCACCCTGCTGGGTATTATGGATCAGTGCATAACCGCCATGGGAAGCCGTCGATTGAAACAATGGCTTCGATATCCCCTGATCGACATGGATCGGATCCGGAAAAGACTGAACGCAGTGGCGGAAGGAAAATCCGAAATGGAATGCCGGTTCCGGGTCCGGGAAAGCCTGAAATCCATATACGACATGGAAAGACTGACCGGTAAAATCACTATGGGAAGAGCCAATGCCCGGGATCTTACGGCATTGAAAAATTCCCTGAAGAAAATACCGGAGATCGTGTCCATCCTCAGCGGACTGACATCGGAAGAATTTCAGCTTCATCCGGAATACAAGGACCAGACCCTTGAAAAACTGAAGGATCTTGCGGACCTGATTGAAAAAGCCATACGGGAGGATGCTCCCCCCGTCATCCATGAAGGGGGAATGATCAAATCCGGATATCATGAAAAACTGGATGAATTGATCCGGATCAGCCAGGACGGCAAGGGCTGGCTGGTGAGGCTGGAAGCGGCAGAAAAAGAAAAAACAAAAATCAATTCCTTAAAGGTAAAATACAACAAAATATTCGGTTATTATATTGAAGTGCCGAGAACCCACGCCGAATCGGTGCCTGAGCATTATATCCGGAAGCAGACCCTTGTCAATGCGGAACGGTATATCACGGAGGAGCTGAAAACATTTGAAACCAAAGTGCTGAATGCACATGAACTCATGGCAGATCTTGAATACAGGCTATTTACCGAACTCCGGGAAAAAATTATCATGACCAATACGGAAATCCTTAAGACCGCGGATTTCCTGGCATCCGTTGACTGCCTGTTCAACCTGTCGGAAGTCGCGGAACAGAATAATTACACGCAGCCGGAAATCAACACCGATGGAGTGATCGATATCCGGGAAGGACGGCATCCTGTAGTTGAAAAGTTGATCACCGGGGAAAGATATATACCCAATGACATCCGGCTGGATAATGCAGAAAATCAGATCCTGATGATCACCGGGCCGAATATGGCCGGAAAATCAACGGTTCTCCGCCAGGTTGCCATTCTCTCCATTCTGGCGCAAATGGGGTCCTTTGTTCCTGCCCGGAATGCATCCCTCTGCGTTACCGACAGAATTTTCACACGTGTCGGCGCATTGGACAATCTCTCTTCCGGCCGAAGCACGTTTATGGTCGAGATGGAAGAAACCGCCAACATCATGAACAATGCCACCCCCCGCAGTCTGGTCATCATGGATGAGATCGGAAGAGGAACAAGCACCTACGATGGGCTGAGCATCGCATGGGCCGTGGCCGAGTACCTGCACGACCTGGAAGGAAAAGGAGTAAAAACCCTGTTTGCGACCCACTATCACGAGTTGACCGATCTGGCAGACCAGAAGCCCCGGGTCCGGAATTTCAACATTGCGGTAAAAGAATGGAATGATGAAATCATTTTTCTTCGAAAACTTGTTGAAGGCAGCACAAACAGAAGCTATGGTATCCAGGTGGCCCGACTCGCAGGGATACCGGAATCGATTGTCCGGCGCGCCAAAAAGGTCCTTTCCAGGGTGGAGCGTGACAACCGCAACGGATCGGGACTGAAAAAACAAATCAGCACCGGTGAAGAATCAAAAGGACAGGTTCAGCTCAGCCTGTTTCAAAAACCGGATGAAATCATTATCCGGAATTTACAGAAGCTGAATATTTTGACAATGACCCCTATTGATGCCATCAACTATTTATGTAAGTTAAAGGAAAAAGCAGACAGTATTGTTACATGATGATGATTGAAACCAAAAAAACAGCCCTTGTCATATCGTTTTTCTGCAGCGTATTGCTTTTCTGCACCACTGCTGTTGCGGAAAAATCTCCGAAAACCCGGTATTATCAGGCAGAATCCACCTTTAAACAACTTCTTGGCGATCAAAAAAAACAGCAATACCGGCGCAACTGGCTGCAGTGTATTCAACAATACCAGGAGGTCTACATCCTGGATCCATCCGGTCCGTGGGCTGCCGCCGGGATGTATAAAACCGGTGTGCTCTATGCCAAACTGTCCAAATGGTCCAACAAAGAGGAAGACAGAAAGGAAGCGATTGATATTTTTAAAAAAATTATCAATCAATACCCGGGCAGCCGGTATAAAGCAAAGGCAGCGGATGAAATCAGCCGGATCGCCGGCAATAGTCCTGCAACGAAAGCCGACAAAACATATCACAAGGAAAAAAACACCGCCCTGCTCCCCAAAAAAAACGATACACCCCCGAAACCGTTGATACAACCGGAAATACAGCTGGCCGCAAAAGAAATCACGCCCATTACCTTTCCGAAAAATTTTTCAACGATA
This sequence comes from Desulfobacteraceae bacterium, assembly GCA_003599865.1. Classification (GTDB taxonomy): domain Bacteria; phylum Desulfobacterota; class Desulfobacteria; order Desulfobacterales; family SURF-7; genus QZKS01. The sequence goes on along the minus strand of QZKS01000003.1, from coordinate 25,238 downwards.
AAGGATCTCCGGTTCTGGTCGAATCCGAATTACACCAGGATCGTTATTGATGCAGACAAGGACACCACATTTACCCATCACCTTCTGAAAAAAGATCCTTCCATCAGCAAACCGCAGCGGCTTTATGTGGATCTGAATCAAAGCAGGCTCGGCAAGACATTTGAAAAAACGAAACAGATCAATGACGATCTGCTGAAGGATGCCCGTGCCGGACAATATACAACCGATACGGTCAGGGTCGTCATCGATATCAAATCCTTTAAGAATTATAAAATCTTTTCCTTAAAAAATCCGTTTCGAATCGTTATAGACGTATGGGGTAAAGACGGACAGCCGGTTCAGTATGCCAAAAAGTCAATCCCTGACAATGGATACCATTCTCCATCCGGTTCCAAAATATCCCCCAGTGCCATTGCCAAACAGCTGGCATTGGGTGTCCGAACCATCGTTATCGATCCCGGGCATGGGGGGCATGATTATGGTGCGCCGGGATACATCAAGGGAACCCATGAAAAAGATATCGTGTTGAACCTGGCCAAAAAACTGGCCAGGAAAATCAAGGATACCGTTGATTGCAATGTGATCCTGACCCGGGAGACCGATATATTCCTGACTCTTGAGGAACGGACGGCGATTGCGAACACAAAAAATGCGGACCTGTTTATTTCGATTCATACAAATGCATCCAGGGATCACAGGGCCTATGGTATTGAAACCTACTTCCTGAACCTGGCGACCGATGATGAATCGATTCGGGTTGCCGCCAAGGAAAATGCAACATCCACCAAGAACATCAGTGATCTTCAGTCCATTCTCATTGATTTAATGCAGAATGCAAAAATCAATGAATCCAGCAGACTGGCGACACATGTTCAGGATTCCATGTATCACACCCTGAAGGGACAATATAACCAGATCAAAAGCAAGGGCGTCAAGCAAGCGCCGTTTTACGTTCTCCTGGGCGCTCAGATGCCGGCCATTCTCGTTGAAACCGCATTTATCAGTAATCCGACCGAATGCAAAAGACTGAGCAACTCCACCTATCAGGAACGCTTATGTGATTCCATCGTCCATGGAATCCGGAAATATATCAAAGAAACAAATCCGACTGCCTTTAACCGAAAAAATCCGGATGAGCCATCATAACGATCTACAAAACGGAGGAAATCATGGAATATACGAATATCATCTTTCAAGTTAACAACAACATCGCCGTCATCACATTCAATCGCCCCAAAGCACTGAATGCACTGAACCAGGCACTTTTGCTGGAGGTGACGACAGCGCTGGACGAGATTCAGAAAAACCAGGAGATCCGGGTACTGATCCTGACCGGTGCCGGAGACAAGGCATTTGTCGCCGGTGCGGATATTACGGAACTGGCAAAAACCCTGGATTCCATTCAGGCAAAATACTTCGCGGAAATCGGCCATCGGGTCATGAACAGGATTCAGGAACTGCCGATTCCGGTGATCGCTGCCGTCAACGGGTTTGCCCTGGGGGGCGGCAGTGAAATCGCCCTGGCATGCGATTTTATCTATGCCTCTGAAAATGCAAAATTCGGCCTTCCGGAAATCACCCTGGGCCTTATTCCCGGGTTTGGCGGAACCCAGCGTCTGCCGCGCCAGATTGGAAAAAATATGGCAAAAGAGTTGATCTTTACCGGCAAAATGATAAATGCATCCACCGCATATGAGATCGGAATGGTCAATAAGGTCCTGCCTCCCGAAACCCTCATGGAAGAAGTGATGAAAACAGCCAACACTATCGCTTCAAAGGGACGGGTCAGCCTCCGGGCTGCCAAACAGGCTGTTAACAGCGGCATGGATGTTGATCTTGCCACCGGCTGCAAACTGGAAATCGATGCATTCTCCATCTGCATGGCCGGAGAAGATGCCAAAGAAGGCACCAGTGCTTTTCTGGAAAAAAGACAGCCGGTATTTAAAGGGCGGCTTAACAAATAATCAGATTTCCCGATATCCGACAGGGGAGAACGGGAACCCGGACAGAGGAAAACACGATGATTTTCAATATTGAATACGAAACCATGCCCAGAGAGGCACTGGAAGCCATCCAGCTGAGAAGACTTCAAGCAACGCTTGAACGTGTCTATGCAACCGTTCCATTTTACCAGGAAAAATTTGAAAAGGCAGGGATCACGCCATCTGAAATCAAAACCCTGAAAGATTTACAGAAGCTGCCGTTTACGACCAAACAGGACTTGCGTGATAATTACCCGTTCGGCATGTTTGCCGTGCCCATGGATAATGTTGTCCGTATTCACGCCTCATCCGGGACCACAGGCCAGCCCACGGTTGTCGGATATACGGCCCGCGACATCGGAACATGGTCCGAACTGATGGCGCGTTCGCTGGCAGCAGGCGGTGCCTGGCGGGGTGATATTATCCACAATGCCTATGGATACGGACTTTTCACCGGCGGACTCGGCGTTCATTATGGAGCGGAAAAACTCGGGGCTTCCATCATACCGGTTTCCGGCGGCAACACCAAAAGGCAAATCGTTATTATGAAAGATTTCGGCCCCACCATCCTGACAGCCACACCTTCCTATACCCTCCATCTTGCAGAAGTGGCTGAAGAAATGGGCGTTTCATTTAAAGATCTGAAATTTAAATTCGGCATTTTCGGTGCAGAACCCTGGTCTGAAAACATGCGGCAGGAAATTGAAAACAAGCTGAACATCACGGCGGTCGATATATATGGTCTCAGTGAGGTGATGGGACCGGGTGTTGCCATTGAATGTTATCAGGCAAAAAAAGGCCTTCATGTGTTTGAAGATCATTTTATCGCCGAAATCATTAACCCGGAAACCGGTGATGTCCTGCCTTACGGCGAAGTCGGAGAACTGGTGTTCACCTCCATTACAAAAGAAGCATTTCCGGTCATCCGGTACCGGACAAGAGACATCTCCGCCCTGAATCCCGAGCCATGCATCTGCGGACGATCCCATGTACGAATGAAGCGTGTCAGCGGCAGGACAGACGACATGCTGATCATCCGGGGAGTCAATGTCTTTCCGTCTCAAATTGAAAGTGTACTGATGCAGGTGGACGGAGTTGCCCCCCATTATCAACTGGTTGTGGATCGGAAGGACAACCTGGACACATTGTCCGTTCTCGTGGAAGTCGATGAAAAACTGTTCTCGGATGAGGTCCGGAATCTCCAGAACCTGGAGAAAAAAATCTCCAAAGACATCAAGGAACTGTTAGGTGTTTCTGCCGCCGTCAAACTGGTCGAACCGAAAACCATTGCGAGAAGTGAAGGAAAAGCGGTTCGCGTCATTGATAACCGGAGACTTTAAAAGCACAACTGAGATATGAACCCGCTAAGGAGGTCAGATATGAAGGTTGAACAGATTTCGGTTTTTTTGGAAAACAAATCCGGTCGGATCGCAGAAGTTACCGGTATCCTGGCACAAGCCGGAGTAAACATCCGGGCATTGTCCCTGGCAGACACGTCCGACTTCGGCGTTCTGCGGCTGATTGTTGACAACAATCAACGGGCGGAAGAAGCCCTGAAACAGCATAACTTCACGGTGGGAAAAACCTTTGTCGTGGCAGTAGAGGTGGAAGACAAACCCGGCGGCCTGCATAAAATTCTGGACATCCTGCAGAAAGAAAATATCAATGTCGAGTACATGTATGCATTTGTGCAGCCGAATTCCAACAATGCCGTCATGATATTCCGATTTGAAAAACTGGAGGAAGCAGTGAAGATGCTGCAGAAAAATGGTGTGGTGGTGATTAATGGGGATAATGTTTATACCCTTTAATTCAAATATTCACTTGACAGATATGGAAAGTTTCATTATTTATTCCAGTTCAGTTTGATCAAAAATAACAACCCTTAAAGGAGTAAATCAAGTTGGCAAACCACAAATCTGCATTAAAACGTGCAAAACAAAACGAAAACAGGCAGATGCGGAACAAAGCGATCAAAACGAGAGTCAAGAATATCGTTAAGGAAGTTCGCCTTGGTTCAGCGGATGCAGGAAAAGACACTTCAGATACGCTGAACACAGCCAAGTCAATCATTGATAAAGCTGCCAAAAAGGGTGCTATCCATAAGCGGACAGCCGCCAGAAAAATTTCACGTCTGTCAAAACTGGTCAATTCCAAATCAGCCTGATTGATTCCCGGTTTGCCTTATCCCAATAATCCGTAAGGCAAACCGGCTAAAAATCATCTGCCAGATTCAGGGTTCTGAAGGCAAAAAACAGTTTCACCTCCGAGGTGCCGGCAGACACAGTGGCGCACCGGCAGGCCACTGGCGATCTTTTGACGTTCAATACATTTTTTTTAATTCCGTTATCAGTATGATGACCCCAGCTCCTGCGGCACAGATGCCAAGTTCCTCCCATCGCAGAGGCGTTGTGCGGAATACAGTGTTGAAAAATGGCACATAGATTAAAATCAATTGCAAGGCCAGTGTGACGCCCACTGCCAGCAGCAATATGGAATTGCTGAACCAGGAATACGTAAACAATGATTGCTCCTGCTTTCGGACACACAGCGCATAGGCCATCTGACAGAAAGTGAGCATGGTAAACACCATGGTCTGCCAGGCCTTCGAACCTGTTCCGTCATTCCAGAACCAGTATCCGGCCGCCACGGAAATTAAACCGACGATCAGGCCCATGGCGAGAATTTGCCATCCCAGTCCCCGGGCGAAAATCCCTTCCCCTGGGTTGTGCGGCGGGCGTTTCATCACATCGTGCTCGGCTTCTTCAAATCCCAGCGCAATAGCCGGTACGCCATCGGTCACCAGATTGATCCACAAAATTTGAATCGGCAGCAGCGGCAGAGGCATGCCTAATAGCGGTCCGACAATCATGACGACGATTTCGCCGGTATTGCCGGTGAGGATGTATCGGACGAATTTCCGGATATTATCGTAAATGCGACGCCCTTCTTTGACGGCAGCGACGATGGTAGCGAAATTATCATCCAGCAGGACCATATCCGATGATTCTTTGCTGACATCGGTACCCGTAATACCCATTGCCACGCCAATGTCGGCCGATTTCAGCGCCGGTGCATCGTTCACCCCGTCACCCGTCATCGCGACGACCTGATGATGCGCCTGCAACACGTCGATGATGATCATCTTATGCTCGGGCGAGACCCGGGCAAAAACGGAAGTTTCCGGAATCCGGGCATGACGTTCCTGGGCGCTCATTTTTTCAATGTCCTGGCCGGTCAGAAAGCTGTCGTTGGTCGTCAGGCCCAGCTCCCTGGCGATGGCCACGGCTGTCAGAGGATGATCGCCGGTGATCATCACCGTCCGTATTCCGGCCTGCTTGCAAATCCGCACGGATTTGACCGCCTCGGGGCGAGCCGGATCGAGCATGCCGGCCATGCCGAGAAAAATAAGGTTTTGCTCGTAGCTTTCGGGTCGATCCAGCGCATCGGCTTCGATGGGGCGAAAGGCCAATCCAAGCACCCGGATGCCGCTTTTCGCCATCGCGGTGTTTTCAGCCAAAACTTGGGTTTTCTTTTGTTCGGTAAAAAGTTCAACAGCGCCGTTTATCCGAATGTGTCGGCACACTTCGATCAGGCCATCGGTTGCCCCTTTGCTCAGCACAAGGTAACCGGTATGCTCCTGCTGTTTCAAGGAAAATAGAATGGAATCCGGAATCTGCCCCTGAGAAGAAGCCGGCAAAAGGTGAACTGTCGACATGCGTTTGCGGTCGGAATCGAAAGGTAATTCACGAACCCGGGGCATCAGGTTCTTGAGATCCTGTTGAATCAGTCCCGTCTTCCGGGCGGCAACGACCAGCGCGCCTTCGGTGGGATCGCCGATAATGCCGTTTTGTGTGTTTTCATCGATGACGGCATCATTGCAAAGCATCCCGGTCAGGAACAACAAGCCGAGATCAGCGTCCTCTTTGGATTTGGTCACCGCCTCATCCATCGTATAGGAATGGTCCGGCAAGGTCACGCCCGTTACCGTCATTTTATTCTGTGTTAATGTGCCGGTTTTATCGGAACAAATCACGGTCACGCTGCCGAGCGTTTCCACAGCGGGTAATTGCCGGATCAGTGCCTTTTTCTTTAACATCTGCTGCGCACCCAACGCCAGCGAGATGGTGACGACAGCCGGCAAGCCTTCGGGAATGGCGGCTACCGCCATGCTGATGGCGGTCATAAACGTTTCTTTCAGCCCCGCGCCCTGGAGGTACATCAACCCGGCCACGGCGATTATCAGCCCCACGGCGGCCATTGCCAATGATTTGCCTAAATTCGATAGGCGTCGCTGCAACGGGGTTTGCTCGTCCTCAACATCCTGAAGCAGGGAGGCGATTTTGCCTAATTCGGTGTGCATGCCGGTGTTTGTCACAACAGCCTGTCCGCGGCCATAGGTGACCACCGTACCCCGATAGATCATGTTTTTGCGGTCGGCCAGTGCAATATCGCCACCTGGCAGCTGGCGCGTATGTTTATCCACTGATTCGGATTCGCCGGTCAGGGCGGCTTCCGCCACTTTAAGATTGACGGCTTCAATCAGCCGGGCATCCGCCGGCACAACGTTCCCGGCTTCGATTAACAGGACATCCCCCGGCACCAGGTCTTTGGCCGAGATTTGCTGCTCTGCGCCGTCACGACGCACCCGAACATTGGGCACGGTCATTTTTTTGAGGGCGGCCATTGCATTTTCGGCTTTAAATTCCTGCCAGAACCCCAGAAGGGTATTCAGCACGACAATGACGAAAATCACCATGGCATCCATATATTCATGCAATACCGCTGAAACGACCACCGCCGCCAGCAGAATCAGAATCATGACTTCCTTGACCTGGGCCAACAGAATTCGCCATGCCTTTTTCCTGCCCTTTTCAATGAGTTCGTTCGGACCATGTATGCTCAGGCGCTTCGCGGCATCGTTGGCTGACAGGCCTTGGTCGGGAGAAGTGGACTGGTTTTTCAACACACTCTCGATCGGCATTCCATGTGGTTCTTGCATTGATTGTCCTTTTGGTTTGGTGAAAAGCAGCGGCCTATAGGGTATCGTCAAGAAACCCGGTAAACCTTTTCCACGATGTTCGGTCCGCCTCTGCACGGTAGCGATCCGCACCGAACACGGTAAAAAACCCGAATCCCGGAGACCTCGAAGATTTGTTCCGGCTAAAAATCATCTGTCAGACGCTGATAAACCGTCCGGGACAACCGTTTCACAAGCTCTTCAATGGCTTGGGACCTTTGGCGGTCTTCGTCCGTTCCTGTCAGATAGGCCTCACTTTCCTCCAGACCGGATCGAGCCCATAAAACTTTCCCCTTATTATCCGTGAGTTTCATGTCCAGTCTGGTATAAACGCGCCTTTCAGAAGAGGTGTTTGCACTGGATCTGGCAATGGTCTCCGTGTAGACCGAAGACACCACACCGGAAAGTACGGCATCCGCCCTGGTCTGATCTTTTATCATCGTGATGCCGCTTCGGGAGAATTCGTTGATGATTGAATTGGTGATGATTCTTTCCAGGCCGGTTTCATTGGAATTGTTTTTCAACATGGTGACAAAAACGGTTTTTGCACCGCCGGGCATCTTTCCCATCCCTGCGAACTGATAACCGCAGGAAACAAAAAGAGCCGGCATAAAAAAATAGAAAATCGGTTTGATCCATCTGTTCATATTACGATATTCACAAGCTTCTGTTTCACAACAATGACTTTTTTGATCGGTTTTCCCTGAACAAATTTGATGGCCGAAGGGTGGCCCAGGGCGGTTGTCTTGATCACTTCATCAGACGCATCTGCCGTGATCTCAAAAGAGCCCCTGAGTTTTCCGTTCACCTGTATCACGATCGTCATATTATCTTGCACCAGGGCATCTTCCCGATACCGGGGCCATGCGACATCCAGAACGCTTGGCTGCTTGCCCAGATTCTCCCAGAGTTCCTCTGCAAAATGGGGCACAATGGGGGAAATCAGCAGTACGGACGTTTCCATGGCAAACCGCATAACCGATGCGCCCTTTGGAATTTCGGAAAATGTTTCCATGCCGTACATCATGTTCACCAGTTCCATGACCGCACTGATCGCCGTATTGAAGTGAAACCTCTCCTCAATATCACCGGTAACCTTTTTAATCGTCTGATGGGCTTTGCGGTAAAGCTCCTTGAGCCGGTCATCCAGTTCCGCCATATCTCCATGATAAGGCTCGATATCATGGATGGTCTCCATGATGTTTGCAGCAAGACGCCAGATTCTGTTCAGAAAACGGAAACTGCCTTCCACACCCTGCTCACTCCATTCCAGGTCCTTTTCCGGCGGAGATGCAAACAGACAGAAAAGCCGGGTGGTATCCGCGCCGTACTCTTCCAGCAGGATGTTCGGGTCGATCACGTTTTTCTTGGATTTGGACATCTTCTCCACACGACCGACCTTGATTTCACTTCCGCATTCCCGGCAGACCGGAAGATCCCCTTTTCCATCAACCTGTTCCGGATACAGGAAACCATGCTGCGGACAGGAAACCGTTTCTTTGCATACCATTCCCTGGGTCAGCAGCCGGGTAAACGGCTCCTTGAAATCCACAAGCCCGAATTCTTTCAATACGCGGGTAAAATATCGTGAATAGAGAAGATGAAGAATGGCATGTTCCACCCCTCCGATATACTGATCAACCGGCATCCAGTATTGAACGGCTTTCCGGTCAAACATTCCATTGTTTTCATGCGGGCTGCAGTAGCGTTCAAAATACCAGGAGGATTCCATAAAGGTATCCATGGTGTCCATATCCCGCCGGGCATCCGGGCTGCCGCATTTGGGGCATGTCGCTTTCCGGAAATAAGGCAGCAGCGTCAGAGGGGATTTGCCGCCTTCCGGCATTTCCACATCCTCGGGCAGCAGAACCGGAAGATCCTCCTCGGCAACCGGCACGATACCGCAGGCATCACAATGAATCATGGGAATCGGCGCACCCCAGTAGCGCTGCCGGGATATCCCCCAGTCCCGGAGACGAAAACTGACGGTTTTCTTTCCCAGGTTATGTTTTTCCAGATATTCGGCAATAGCGTCCTTTGCCTTGTGATTGTCCAGCCCGTTGAAATCTCCCGAATTTACCAGAATGCCTTCTCCGGTATACGCTTCCGTCATGGTTGCGGCATTCAGGTCCTGATGACGGGGATTGACCACCACGATTTTTTCCAGACCGTATTTCTCTGCAAAGTCATAATCTCTCTGGTCATGGGCAGGAACGGACATGACGGCGCCCGTACCATATTCCATCAGGGCAAAATTGGCTGTATAAACCGGCATTCTTCTTCCGCTCAGCGGATTGATGCAATGGACGCCGATAAACACGCCCTCTTTCTCAAACTTTTCAACAGCCTTGCCGGAGCGGTCCTGCAGGGACATTTTTTCCACAAAGGCCGCAACCTTCTCTTTCTCCGGCGTATTCCGGGATAATGCCGGAACCAGCGGATGCTCCGGGGCAAGACACATGAAGGTTGCGCCGAACACCGTATCCTGGCGTGTCGTAAAAACCGGAATCACGTCATCGGAATGCTCCAGCGGAAACCGGATCTCCGCACCGATACTCTTTCCGATCCAGTTTTTCTGCATGGTTGTTACTTTGTCCGGCCAGCCCGAAAGCTTATCACAATACAGCAGAAGGTCTTCGGCAAAGTCCGTGATCCGGAAAAACCACTGTTCCAGTTTTTTCTGGCGTACCTGTTTTCCACAACGCCAGCACATTCCGGCTTCCACCTGCTCATTGGCCAGAACCGTCTGGCATGGATCACACCAGTTTACCGAGGATTCTTTGCGGTAGGCCATTCCCTTTTCGAACATCTTGATGAACAGCCATTGTTCCCACCGGTAGTAATCGGGCTTGCAGGTTGCAATCTCCCGGCTCCAGTCATAGCTGAATCCCATCTTTTTCAATTGGGACCGCATATAGTCAATGTTGTCATAGGTCCAGGCAGCCGGATGGGTTTTGTTGGCGATGGCGGCATTTTCCGCAGGCATGCCGAATGCATCCCAACCCATGGGGTGAAGTACATTCAGGCCCTGCATTCGTTTATATCGGGCCACCACATCCCCGATCGTATAATTCCGTACGTGCCCCATATGAATCTTGCCCGATGGATAGGGAAACATCTCCAGCAGGTAATATTTTTCTTTGGTGTCATCTTCCGTAACCGCAAACAATCCGGTATCTTTCCAGAATGTCTGCCATTTTTGTTCAATTGCCCTGGGATCGTAATTCTCTTGCATGTTTCCAGTTTCCTCGACTATGTTTCGCTATTGCGGTTATCTCTTAATCATCGGAACATTATCAACCGTATTATTTTTTGATGAAACCGTAAAAAGTTTCATCTCCGTCATGCCGGACCTGATCCGGCATCCAGAAGTATCTTAAATTACTAGATTATGACATTCGTCAGAATGACAAAAAAGGTAATTTTTGACTTTTTACGACTTCGTCATTTTGTGATGACAATACAAATTAATACCCTGCTTGGCAAGTTGTAATTCAGAACGGCATGTACTGCCCCATACCCTTGATCCACCACCGCCTCAGGCTGAAAACAGTCATATGATTACCGGATTCAATAAAAAATTCATCCTTTGCATCATGCCTTATACCTGCGTTTAAAAAACGGCATTTTAAATCATTTTTTCCTCATCCCATAAATATCCAGGGGGGTGACCTACCAGTTATCACACAACCGTCCCCAGCCTGACAGACGACCTTCCATATATTGTGCAGATAATACTGTTGACACAAAAGAAGGTTTTACATATAGTCTTCCCAAAGAAAAGCAAGGTCTTATCCTTATTAAAGGGGGGGATAACCATGGAACCGATAAGATATATTTCTGATGAACATAATAATATAACCGGCGTCATTGTTCCCATTGATCTCTGGCGAGAGATTCAATCCGAAAAAGAGACTGCCCATCTTCTGAAAAGCGAAACCATGAAAAAACGGTTACTGAAAGCAAAGAACAGTAAGGAAGGTATCCCCTTTGACGAAGCCTGTAAAAAGCTTGGAGTTTGATCCTGCCGGATTTGAAGATCTTGCCTGGTGGGTGGAAAAAGACCGTAAAAAAGCTCTCCGGATTATCAAGCTGATCAAAGAAGTCCAGCGCAATCCGTTCGAAGGAACCGGCAAACCGGAACCATTAAAACACGAACTCGCCGGATGCTGGTCAAGACGCATAGACCAGGAGCACCGACTCGTTTATCAAATTGTAAAAGACAAAATCAGAATACTGGCTTGCCGATACCATTATTAAATTTGGTAGCTGCCGTTTGCCTATCGCAGCCGTTTCCACCTGTCATCATCAATGCATTCATACACAAGGGTTCACTCAAAAACAAAATTACATTCTTGTTTTTTTAATCAAGAGTGTTCTGATTTTATATCCCAGCTTGGCAAGTCGTCATTCCGGATAAAAACTGTTTGACTTATCTACTTCAATTCTTTATTTAAACTAAATCCTCATCGCCAATGAGAATCCGGATTGCACCGGAATCCCCTCATGGAGAGATACTATAATAAAAAGGTTGTTACAGGAAAGAATATGGGAAATAAAATTCTGATCAATGCCGTTGATATGGAAGAATGTAGAATTGCGATCGTCAAAAATAACAAGCTGGAAGAATTTCATATTGAAACAACATCCAGGGCCATCACCAGAAGCAATATATATAAAGGTATTATCACCCGGATCGAACCCAGCCTCCAGGCAGTGTTTGTGGATTATGGGGCGGAACGGCACGGTTTCCTGCAAAAAACGGAAATCCACAGCGACTACTTTATCGACAACTCCACCGGTGACCGCACCTTGCAGAAAATCGTGAGAAAGGGTCAGGAACTTCTCGTCCAGATCACCAAAGATCCGGTCATGAGCAAAGGGGCCATGCTCAGCACCTTCATATCGCTTCCGGGAAGACATACCGTGCTGATGCCGGGCACTACGACAATCGGCATTTCCCGAAAAATAGAAGATGAAAACGAGCGCAAGCGGCTGAAGGAAATCATCGCGGAAATGCTTCCGGAAGAATTTGGCCTGATTGTCCGGACTGCCGGAGAAAGCTGCACCAAAACCCTTCTCTCCAAAGATATTCGATACCTCCTGCGCCTGTGGAAAGATATCAAGCAAAAAGGGGTGGACCTGAAAGCACCGAGCCTTCTCTACAAAGAGAGAAACCTTGCCGTCCGATCCATTCGCGACTACTTCACACCGGAAACCGATGAAATCCTGATCGATGATCTGTCGGTTTACCGGGACATCAAGACCTTTATGGGTGTTATCTCCCCGAAACAGATCAAGATTGTAAAACATTACCAGAGCGACAAGCCCATTTTTTCAAAATACCAGCTGGAATCCCAGATCACCTCCATTTTTGAAAACCGGGTAAAACTGAAATCCGGCGGGTCCATTGTCCTGAATCCCACCGAGGCGCTTGTTTCCATTGATGTAAATTCCGGAAAGGCCACCAAAAACGAATCCATTGAAGAAACCGCCTTTCAGACCAATATGGAGGCTGCCGAAGAGATTGCCAGACAACTCAGGCTTCGGGACCTTGGCGGGCTGATTGTCATCGACTTTATTGACATGCGGGACCAGAAACACAAAATCAAGATTCAGAATGCCATGAAAATGTTTTTAAAAGAAGATAAAGCCCGGACAAAGGTGGGTATTATCTCCAAATTCGGTCTCATGGAAATGTCCCGGCAGCGGATCAACCCTACCATTGAATCCGGAAGTTATATTCAGTGCCCTCACTGCAAAGGAAAAGGCCTGACGCCTTCCGTGGAGACCATCGGCCTATCCATATTGCGGGAACTCCGGCTGGCGACCATGAAAGCGGCAGATACCAGTGTTACGGTTACGGTTCCTGTCAATGTGTGTTCCTATCTTTTAAATAAAAAAAGAAGTGAAATTAACAATATCGAAACCAGACTCAACCTTCGGATCACCATTCAGGGGGATCCGGAAATGACTCCGGGTGACAGCAAAATTGCCTGTGATCCATAACGCATACCTCTCTGCCAATGGAATTGATCTTTTGCAAGAATATACCCACCCTGTATTGACACCGGGTCCTGATTGCTGTATCAGTGTTGTCGACCAATGTTCAATACGGAGGTAGCCGCATGTCTTTTCCGACCCGAAAAAAAATCGGTTTTTTGATTGTTTCCGCAGCGGTCGTTCTAGTCATCGTGATCGTTCTTCAAAACAGGCAGCAGCAAAAGGATCCGGCAAATGCCCCGGAATCCATCACCATCGATCCGGATACCGTACCGCATACGGAAATGGTTCTGGATTATGGCCGCCTGGAAGAAGATCGGAACCTCTCCGCATTGATGGAGGACCGGAAAGGCCAATATGGAATTGACGATGGTCTGGATATGATCGTCAAATCCGACGAATCTCTCCGGGTGGGAGATGAGACGGTAAAGATGCGGGATATTGTTGATGAAGGCCGGCTCAAGCGGGGTGAGCTTGTGGAAAGAAATCTGGGGAAATCATCGATCCGATCAAAAGAGGATGCGGAAGATTTCGGGGTCCATGTCGTACTCCCGGGAGAAAATATCTGGAATATTCATTTCCAGCTGTTGAAAAACTATTTCCGCAGAAAACAGGTCTCAGTATCCCCTCTTGCGGATGAACCAGGTAATAACGGACGCAGTTCGGGTGTTGGAAAAATTCTCAAGTTCTCGGAAAAGATGGTTTATATCTATAATGTCAAGGAGCGGAAGATTGCCTCCGATATTCACCAGCTCGAACCGTTGAGCAAAATTGTCGTGTACCATATGAAAGAGGTGTTTTCCCTGCTCGAAACAATTGACGTCACCAATATGAACCGGATCCGTTTTGACGGCGAAACCATCTGGATAACAAACGAATAATATTAACCCGGCAAATACATACAAGAATTCCGTCATGCCGGACTTGATCCCGCATGACAAACCTTGGTGTAATGAATTGCCGGAGTAACAACAATGATAAACCGATTATGAATGATATGAAACGCAAGGAGGAATTATTTTGTTTAATTTAGCATATGCCATGGGAACCGGAGGTGCCGGCGGAGCGGCTGACGGAGGCGGATTTACAGCATTTGTTCCGCTGATTTTAATGTTCGCCATTTTTTATTTTCTGCTCATCCGGCCCCAGCAGAAAAAGGCCAAGGAACATCAGGCCATGATCAATGCCCTGAAAAAAGGCGACCGGGTGATCACCAGCGGCGGTATTCATGGCCGGATCACAACGGTCGATGACACGACCATCACCCTGGAAGTCGCGGAAAAAGTCAAAATCAAGGTTTCCAGGGGTAATGTCGGGACGATCATCCCAAGCACCGCTCCCGCTCCAGTCGAAAAAAAATAAATACGATGTTTTCAAAGCCGGTTCCGGCTTGAACCGGCTTTGATGCCATGAACAGGAATATTGATTGAAGAAAGGAAAATGAGCTTTGAAGAATCTTTCATGGAGACTCTATATTGTACCTGTGGTGATTATTATCACAATGGTTTATCTGTTTCCGACCATTCACATGGCGATCAACAAGACGGATCAACCCACGGTATGGCCGAATAAACAGATCAATCTGGGTCTTGATTTACAGGGCGGCATGCACCTTGTCCTGGAAGTGATGACGGAAAAAGCGATTGAGAGACAGATTGAAACAATGACACAGGAAATAAAAGCTCTTCTTCGAAAAGCCCATATCAAATATAGCAATATCCGGCCGGTGGGAAAAAACAGAATTGCCGTCAAGGTAAAAGAGGAAATGGTTGAACCGTTTAATGAGTTTTTAAGCAAGGAATACAAGGAATTGGATATAAGCTCCGAATCGGAAAACGGTGAAACGGTCTTTCTTCTTTCCCTTCCGTCAGAGGAAGCGGACTATCTGAAAAAAATGTCTGTTGATCAGGCGATTGAGACCATCCGGAACCGGATTGACGAATTCGGTGTCAGCGAACCGGATATCCGCCTGCAGGGAGAAAACCGGATTCTGATTCAATTGCCGGGAATCACGGATACAAACCGGGCAAAAAAACTGATCGGCCGTACCGCTCTCCTGGAGTTCCGGCTGGTGGATGAAGAGAACGATGTGGACGCTGCGGTCAAGGGCAGTATTCCGCCCGGAAGCGAGCTGCTCTACCAGATTCAAAAAAACAGAGAAACCGGTTATACCTCAAAGCTGCCCATGCTGATCAAGAAAAGAACCTCTCTGACCGGTGCTGATCTGACCGATGCCAGGGTTCAGATCAACTCCCAATATAATGAACCTTATGTGGCCATGACCTTCAGCAAAAAAGGCGGCCGGGTTTTTGAAAGAATCACCGGTGAAAATGTCAACAAACGGCTTGCCATTGTTCTGGACAATACCGTTTATTCCGCACCCAATATCCGTTCCAAAATCAGCGGCGGAAGCGCCATTATCGAAGGCAGCTTCACCATGGAAGAGGCCCGGGATCTGGCCATCATTTTACGGGCCGGAGCGCTTCCTGCCCCGGTCAACATCATTGAAGAAAGAACCGTCGGACCTTCCCTTGGCCAGGATTCCATCAACAAGGGATTGCTTTCCCTGTATGTGGGAACGTTCACGGTCATGCTGTTCATGATCCTGTATTATAAAGGTTCCGGGGTCATCGCCGACATTGCCCTGATCATCAATATCATCATGCTGATGGGCGGGCTGGCGGCATTCGGCGCCACACTGACGCTCCCCGGTATCGCCGGCATCATCCTGACAATCGGCATGGCAGTGGACGCAAACGTTCTGATTTTTGAACGCATCCGGGAAGAACTGCGGCTCGGAAAAACACCGCTTGCCGCTCTGAATGCCGGTTTTGACCGCGCGACGCTGACCATTCTGGATGCGAACATCACCACCCTGATCGTGGCACTTGTGCTGTTTCAGTTCGGAACCGGCCCTGTGAAAGGCTTTGCCGTAACCCTGAGTCTGGGTATTCTGGCCAGTCTTTTTACGGCACTCATTCTCACGCGTCTGATCTTTGACTACTTTCTGGTCGTGAGACGGGCAAAAACCATAAGCATATAACTCATTACGGATAAATCCATACTTGTACTAGATTATCGTAAAGGAAAGAATCAATGCAGTTCATCAAAGCCAACATTAACATCAACTTCATCGGCAAACGAAAGATAGCCTATGCACTGTCCATTTTCCTGATCGTGATCAGCATCGGGTCCGTGATCTTTGGTAAAGGGATACTGTATGGTGTTGATTTTGCCGGTGGAACACTTATTCAGGTCTCTTTTGCCGATCAGGTCCGGATCGATAATATCAAAGCCGGTCTGAAAACGGTGGATCTGGAAAAAAGCTCTGTCCAGCGCTTCGGAGAAGAAGCGGAGAATGAATATCTGATCCGGACCAACACTCCGGTCGAAACTACGGAAGAATATACCAAGCGGATCGAATCCGCCCTGCAGACCTCGACCGGCAAAGGATCTCAAGTCGTCCGTGTGGAAATGGTCGGCCCCCAGGTGGGGAAGGATTTGCGGGAAAAAGCATTGTTTGCCATGTTTTTTGCGCTTCTGTTTATCGCGATCTACATTTCCGGACGCTTTGAATTCAAATGGATACTGAGTGGTGTTATGGCTGCCGCGCTTTTTGGTGCCGTTTACGTGCTTTCCATTTTCAATGTCAGCATTCCCATACTCATTGCCGTCGCTCTGATTTTAAGCATTGTCCTCTTCTGGATTCTGGAATTAAAGTATGCACTGGGAGCCGTGATCGCACTTTTGCATGACGTAATCATCACGGTCGGGATCTTCTCGATTATGGGGAAGGAATTTACGCTGCCGATTATCGCAGCGCTTCTCACCATTATCGGATACTCACTGAATGACACGATCATTGTGTTTGACCGTATTCGTGAAAACCTGAAAAAACAAACCAGGAATCCGCTGGACACCACCATCAACAGAAGCATTAACGAAACACTGAGCCGAACCATCCTGACGGCCCTGACAACCCTGTTTGCCGTGGGGGCGCTGTTTATTTTCGGCGGGGGAATCATTCATGACTTTGCATTTGCCATGATTGTCGGTATTGTCATTGGAACCTATTCATCTATTTTCGTTGCCAGCCCGATCCTGCTTGCCTGGCAGGAGAAATAAAGGCTGATTCCGCTTGCAGGATGCGGAGAAGGGTTCCAGCGAACAGATTACATGAGGAAGCCTATGATACAAACTTACCGGAAAGCCTTTTTGGATGGAAAGCCGGCACCATCACGACTTTTCTTTTTCCCGTTGCTTTTGGGTATCTTGCTGTTTTCATCATGTGCCGCGGTATCCCCTCCTCCCAAGGAAGACTTCCAGATCACACTGCTGGAAAAGCAGATCCAAGAAATGGACAAAAAGCTGGATGAAATCTATCACCGGGTATCCATCATCCAGTTCATGGTCGACAACCATGAACGAAAACTAAAAGATCTTGAAAAACCCGATGCTGTTAAAGAAAAAACAGATGCACCCCCCAGTGCCGATCCGGAAGTTCCCCTGCTGATGGAGGAACCCATTGCCAATCTCGATCCTCCCGATATTTTAGAAGAACAAAAGCTTCCGGAACAAAGCCCGGGACCGTCAGCGGAACCGGAATCTCAGACCGCCCCTGTCCCCCCGGAAACAATATATAACAACGCGCTTTCTTCCTACAATAATGCGGATTATGACCAGGCGGTTTCGGCATTTAATTCCTTTGCCGACAAGTTCCCGGATCATGATCTGGCCGATAACGCCCTTTACTGGGCCGGTGAATGTTATTACGCCCGAAAAAACTACTCGGCCGCGATTATCTCTTTTAAAAAAGTCGTCACCCGCTACCCGGAGGGCAGCAAAATACCGGATGCATTTTTAAAAACCGGTTATTCCTATCTGGCAATGGATGATAAGGAAAATGCCCGGCTGTTTTTAAAAAAAGTGATTACAAACTTCCCCTTCAGCCCGGCCGGCGCCAAAGCGGAGGAGATGCTGAAGCGGATACAATAGATCGTTCCTATGAAAACTGTTTTAGAGTGGTTCTCCCTGAAAAATACGCCCGGCATCGGCAGCCATCTCATTAAAAAACTGATTGACCGGTTCCATTCTCCTGAACATATTTTTTCAGCCTCTGTTGAGGAATTAACCCGGATCAAAGGTATTTCTCATCCGATTGCCTTGGCGATCAAACAAAAAAAAATCACGGATCCGGAAAAACAGGAACTGGATGCCGCCCTGAAAAAAGGAATCCGGATGATCACCATGGCGGATGAAACATACCCTTCCCTGCTGCATCATATTCCGGATCCGCCGCCGGTTCTGTATGTGCTCGGCAATCTGAAAAAGGCATCCATCAACATGGCGGTTGTCGGATCACGAAATGCCACCCGATACGGAATCACAACTGCAAAGCAGCTGAGCCGGGACCTGGTTCATTATGGCCTGTCGATTGTCAGCGGCATGGCCAGGGGGATTGATGCCGCAGCACACACCGGGGCTCTTGAAGTCCGCAACGGTCATACTGTCGCTGTGCTGGGAAGCGGAATGGATGTGATCTATCCGCCGGAAAACAGATCTCTTTTTCAGAGAATCACCGAATCCGGAGCCGTGATCACGGAATTCCCGCTCGGTACCCGTCCGGAACCGTATCATTTTCCATTGCGCAACCGGATCATCTGCGGGATGTCTGTAGGAACAATCGTTGTGGAGGCGGCCATGAAAAGCGGATCACTCATCACGGCAAAGCTTGCCGCCGACCAGGGACGTGAAGTTTTTGCCGTACCCGGCTCCATTCGATCCAACAAAAGCGCGGGTGCACACAGCCTGCTGAAACAAGGCGCCAAACTGGTCGAAAATGCCGATGACATCATAGAAGAGATACTGCCGTTTCTCCAAAATGTGGAATGCCATCCGGAAAAACCGGAATCCCGGCCCCGGAAAAAACAACCAATGCTTGACTCAGACGAAACAATTGTGTTTAAAGCCCTTGAGTCATATCCGGTTCACATTGATGACATTGTCCGTTCAACAGGGGTTGAACCGGGAAAACTGGCCGGAATTCTGTTAAAACTGGAACTGGAAGGCCTGGCAACCCAATTGCCGGGCAAATATTTTTCATGCTGTGAGGAATCAACGTGTCAAAACCTTTAATCATCGTCGAATCACCAACCAAGGTCAAAACCATTAAAAAATATATTGGTGATCAATATAATGTAACCGCCACTTCCGGTCATATCAAGGATCTGCCGCCCAAAGAGATGGGAATTGATATTGAAAACAATTTTACGCCGCAATATGTCAGCATCAAAGGAAAACAGAATATCATCAAATCCCTCAAGGCGGCGGCAGCCAATGCATCCGATATTTATCTGGCCCCTGACCCGGATCGCGAGGGGGAAGCCATTGCCTATCATACAGCCGATATCCTGAAGAAAAAGGGACGGAATTTTTTTCGCGTTCTGTTTCATGAGCTGACCAAAAACGGAATCCAGGAAGGGCTTAACGCCGTACACGAATTGAATCAGGATAAATATGATGCCCAGCAAGCCCGCCGCATCCTGGACAGGCTGGTCGGGTATCAGATTTCCCCCCTGTTATGGAGAAAGGTGCAGGGCGGATTAAGTGCCGGACGGGTACAATCGGTCACGGTGCGCATGATCTGTGAGCGGGAACGCGCGATTCAGGCATTTACGCCGGTTGAATACTGGTCCGTAACCGCGAACCTGGAAGGAAAAAATCCGCCTCCCTTTGAGGCCAAACTGGTCAAAAAAAACGGAAAAAAAATTGACATACCGGACCGGGAACATGCGGATGAAATCCTTGATGCGCTGAAAAACGAAACGTTCATGGTTGATAAAGTAATTCAAAAAACCATCAAGAGAAACCCCCTGCCCCCGTTTATCACCAGCAAGCTTCAGCAGGAGGCCATCGGCAGACTTCGGTTTTCCGCAAAGAAAACCATGATTGTCGCCCAGCAGCTGTATGAAGGAATCGAAATCAGTCCCGGCGAACCCACCGGTCTGATCACCTATATGCGTACGGACTCCGTCCGGATTGCCAACGAAGCCGCACTGGAAGCGCAAAATTTTATTCAGGAACGGTTTGGAACGGAATACGGAATCGACACTCCCCGCTTTTTCAAAAATAAAAACAAGGCGCAGGATGCCCATGAAGCCATACGGCCCACATCGGTATTCAATACACCGGAAAAGGTGGCTCCTCACTTGTCAAAAGAGCAGCTCGAACTGTACACCCTGATCTGGAAACGATTCATGGCATCTCAGATGGCCCATGCCCTGATCGACCAGAAGTCGGTTTCCATACAGTCCGGCGACTATACCTTCAATGTAAGCGGCTCGACCGTCCGGTTTCCCGGATTCATGACCCTCTATACATCAACGGACGATAACCTTGACAAGGAACAGAAAAAACAGCAAATCCTTCCCGAACTGGAGGAAGGCACGGCGCTGAAGCTGATCAAGCTGGAACCCAAACAGCATTTTACCCAGCCTCCGCCCCGATTTTCCGAAGCGTCTCTGGTCAAGGAACTGGAAGAAAGCGGTATTGGAAGGCCCAGCACCTATGCAACCATTCTGACCACAATCCGGGACAAAGGATATGTCGACCTTGTCAACCGGTATTTTCGTCCCAGCGAACTCGGATTTCTCGTGAATGACCTCCTGGTGGATAATTTTCCGGACATCCTGGACGTTGATTTTACAGCCGGATTTGAAAACAATCTGGACCGGGTCGAAATCGGTGAGCTCTCGTACCTGGATGTTCTCCACTCCTTTTATGACCAGTTTTCCCAAAAACTGGAATCGGCAAAAGAAAACATGCTCAGCATCAAGGGCGTCGGATTTCCCACAGATCTCAACTGTCCTCAATGCGGACAAAAAAAACTGCATATCAAGGTCGGTAAAAACGGCCCCTTTCTCGCGTGCAGCGGATATCCGGATTGTTCCTATTCCAGAAACTTTACCCGGGATGAAAAAGGAAACATCCATCCTGTGGAACCTTCTTTTGAACTGGCGGAAGGCAAGTTCTGCGAAAAATGCAAGAAGCCCATGGTTCTTAAACAGGGCCGCTACGGAGAATTTCTGGCGTGTTCCGGATATCCGGACTGCAAGAATACCCAATCCGTAAATGGCGGCACCTCGGGTAAATCAACCGGCGTAAAATGCCCGGAACCGGATTGTAATGGAGAGCTGACGGAGCGGAAATCAAAACGGGGAAAAGTCTTTTACGGGTGCAGCCGGTATCCGGATTGCTCCTTTGCGACATGGGACAGGCCGATCGATCAGGAATGCCCCCAGTGCGGGACAAAATATCTGGTTGAAAAAATAACCAAAAAACAGGGAACCTTTTTAAAATGCCCGAATCCGGACTGTGGCTATAAAGAAAGCAAATGATAAAAACCCCGGGCCGGCGCTGAAAACAAAATTTCAAGGCAAAATTCGGAAACGCCTGCCCTTGCTTTATGCAGACCGGTAAGCTATAGAAGTTCTTATTTTACCGCAACCCTCTGAAAGCAGTAAAAACGAATGAAAAACAACAAACCGATTGATATCGCACCCTTTCAGCATCTCTATCCGTTTCCATCCCATTTCATGAGCAGAAACGGCCTGCGGATGCATTACCTTGATGAAGGTTCCGGCGATCCTGTGGTCATGCTGCATGGCAATCCAACCTGGTCATTTTATTATCGCAGCCTTGTGAACGGGCTGTCCCCCGACTATCGGACCATTGTTCCGGATCATATCGGCTGCGGGCTTTCCGATAAACCGGATGAAAACCGTTATGATTACCGGTATCAAAGCAGGGTGGAAGACCTGGAGGCATTGCTGGATCATCTGCATATCGACTCCCGCATCACGCTTGTCCTTCACGACTGGGGCGGCATGATCGGCCTTGCCTTTGCTCTTCGGAATAGGGAAAAAATCAGCCGGATTGTCATTACCAACACTGCCGGCTTTTTTACTCCCGGCGACAAAGGTCTTCCCTTGCGGCTCTGGCTGATCCGTCATATTGCGCCTTTTGCCGTTGTCGCGGTGCGGGGATTCAACCTGTTCGCCGGGGCTGCCGTATACATGGCCCCATACAAACGCCTGCCCAAAGATGTCCGGGCAGGATTGACCGCCCCCTATAACTCATGGGGAAACCGTATCGCCACCTTGAAATTTGTTCAGGATATCCCGGTAAAACCAAGTGATCCCAGCTATGAGATGGGACAATTTGTGGATACCAATCTCCACAGGCTCTCCGCAATCCCCAAACTGATCTGCTGGGGCAAGCATGATTTTGTTTTCACACCGGCATTCTATGAAGAGTGGCTGCGGAGATTCCCGGATGCGGAACATCATCTTTTTCCGGATGCGGGCCACTATCTGCTGGAGGATATACCGGAAAAAATTCTGCCCATTGTTCGAAAATTTTTAACCGGCCATCCGATATAGACAGGGGCTGTCCGCCATAAGCGCTAACTTAACAATGAATCAGAACCCTAAAAACAACTCCGGAAAACTGATGATGATTCTGCTCATCCTCATTACCATTGCCGCTGCCTGCGGCGCCGGACTTTATATCTATCAAAATTTTTATGCAGACCCGGGGCCGGATTTCCAGATGGTCAACATTCATCTCAAGGAAGAGACCATTGCCTTTGTTTATCAATCCATGCCGGAAATTTACAGCAGCCTGTCCCGGATCAATCATGAACTGGTTTTGATTGCAGAGGAAATCAAACGTCTCGACCTGCTGGAAAAAGATTATCCAAAGCAGAAAAAAATCGTTATGGATGAGAAGAAAATGTGGGATACAACCCGGAAAGACCTTCAGGCAACGATTGACAATCTGGAAAAAAGCATTGAAACCCTGTTTGTCGCCTATACGGTCAATACGGAAAAAGGAACGGAAATGCTGTCATCGGAAAAGGAAGCACTGCTGGCTCTTGCTGCCAAAGCACTGGAAACTTCACAACAACATACCATCCGGCTGAAAAACACGGAAGAAAAAAGCTGGATCAACAATATAAAAGAAACAATCTCAAAGTGACCCTATTCGACACAACAATTGGTAATCTCTTATCCGGTATAACGGAAACAGCCAAAAACAGCCCGTACAAGCGGGCTGTTGTCTGTCCTGAATCCGGAAACCGGGACGGACGCCTGGCCTATACCCATCTCACCTTTCGGCAGCTGGATCAGGAATCGGACTGTATTGCCGCCGGCCTGGCAACAGCAGGGATTGTCCGCGGCACCAGAACGATTCTCGCATTACGGCCATGCCTTGATTTTTTTTCCCTTTCCGCGGCGCTCCTGAAAATCGGCGCCATTCCCGTTATTGTCGATCCGGGCATGGGAATAAACCCGATGCTTCAGTGCATCCGGGACACCAGGCCCGAAGCCTTTATCGGGATGCCCTGGACCCGGTTCCTGAAATTTCTGCGACCGGGCTTTTTCAAGGGTTTAAAAACCTTTATTATCGTCGGGAAGCGGCTACTCTGGGGAGGACTGACCATGGATGACATCCGGAAGATTCCATGGATTTCCCAACCCCCTGTCAATCCACAGCCGGATGATACGGCTGCCATCCTGTTAACTCCCGGGAATACCGGGCCGGCGAAAGGGGTTGTCCATACCCACGGCAATCTGGCTGCCCGGATCAGGATGATCAAAGACCGGTTTGATATTGCCCCGGATGAAATCGATCTGATAACGGTTCCGGCCTTTGCCTTTTTCGGTCCGGCCCTGGGATTGACTTCGGTCATTCCGGATATGGACCCGGCCCGTCCGGCCCTTGTCCGCCCGGAAAACATCATTCAGATCATCATTGACCAGGGGGTGACCAACCTGTTTGCCTCCCCTGCCCTGCTGGATCGTGTCGGACAGCATGCACGAAATTACAAAATCACTTTTCCCTCCTTGAAAAGAGTGATCTCCATGGGCGCCCCCCTGTCAACGGTATGCATGGAACGATTTGCCAAAACACTGCCGCCGGCCGCCGAACTGCATGTATCATACGGCGCGCTGGAAGCCATGCCGGTCATGTCCATCGGCAGCGCTGAAATCCTGTCGGAAACAAAAGAACTGAGTGTAAAAGGATATGGCGAATGCATCGGACGGCCGGTCGGCGATATGGATGTCCGTCTGATTCCCATCACGGATGACCCTGTCGATGGATTGCCGGATGATCTTCCGTTCCCCCAGGGGGAAATCGGTGAGCTCATCGTCAAGGGCGACCCGGTATCGGAAAGCTATCTGGAAAACCCGGACCTGGATACCCTGCAAAAAATACGGGAAAACCATGATACATGGCACCGGATGGGAGATCTCGGGTGGATGGACAAAAACAACCGTTTCTGGTTCTGCGGCAGAAAAAGCCATCGGGTGATTACGGAAAAGGGAACCCTTTATCCCATTCCCTGTGAAGCCATTTTCAACGCCCACCCAGATGTCTGCCGAAGTGCGCTTGTCGGTATCGGGCCGCCGGAAAACAAAACACCGGTGCTGTGTGTCGAACTGGAACAAAGCGATGCACTGGATCAAAAACGGATTGAAACCGAACTGCTGACGCTGGCGGAACAGAATGTCATTACCCAGGGCATTACGACAATCCTGTTTCACAAACAGCTGCCGATGGACGCCCGTCATCAGGCTAAAATCAATCGGGAAGAACTGGCAATCTGGGCTACGAAGCAAAGGAAATAAAATGGACGGCAACAAAAACAGAAAAATAATGGTAACCGGCGGAGGCGGTTTTCTGGGCCATGCGATCATCCGCAAGCTGGTGGAACAGGGAGAACAGGTCTGGAATTTTTCCCGGAATTCCTATCCGGATCTGGATATGTTGGGCGTTCATCAGGTTCAGGGGGATCTTTCGGATCCGGAGGCTGTGGAAAAAGCATTTTCCGGAATGGATCTCGTATTTCATGTGGCTGCCAAACCGGGCGTCTGGGGGACCTATGAGGAGTATTACCGGCCCAATGTGCTGGGTACGCAAAATGTGATTCTGGCCTGTAAAAAAAACAATATCCGGAACCTCATCTATACCAGTTCTCCCAGTGTCATTTTCACCGGCGATGACATGGAAGGCGTGGATGAGTCCGTACCCTATCCGGAAAACACCCATACGCATTATACCCGAACCAAAACCATTGCCGAAAAGGCGGTCCGCCAGGCTGCGGCAAACAAGGAAATCAATGCCGTCATCCTCCGCCCCCACCTGATATGGGGGCCCGGCGATCCCCA
>QZKS01000085.1 GCA_003599865.1 Desulfobacteraceae bacterium | reverse complement strand
CCGCAGCCGGTATCCTGTCGTTGACGCAGATGGTGGATCGTCTGGAAGAGGATCATGCAAATGCACGCTTGTTTGCCGAGGGGATTGCCGGACTCAATGGACTCATGGTGAACCCGGATGATATCCGGACCAATATCGTGTTTTTCGATATTGACCCGGTTAAAGT
Source organism: Desulfobacteraceae bacterium (assembly GCA_003599865.1). Classification (GTDB taxonomy): domain Bacteria; phylum Desulfobacterota; class Desulfobacteria; order Desulfobacterales; family SURF-7; genus QZKS01. The sequence continues at coordinate 48,535 of QZKS01000085.1, read as the reverse complement.
CATGCCGGCGGACCGGTTTGTCCGGGAACTGGAAAAAAGCGGAATCCGGTTGATCCAATTGGGTTCATGCCGGTTAAGAGCCGTCACCCATCGGATGGTTGAGCGGGCGGATATTGAAAAGGTCTTGACGATTATGAAAAAGGTCATTGCATCATAAACGGAATCATGTCCACACGAGCCATACAAGTTTTAATCCAACAAAACGTTTCCCATGAAGTCATCACCTATGACCATCAGGAGAAGGGGGCGGTGTTTGCCGCCAAGGCCACCGCGTTTCCCCTGGAGCAGACCATCAAGACCCTTGTCGTTGAGATGGGAGACAATGAATATGCGTTGGCCCTTTTGCCCGGCAATCGTCAGCTTTCCCTCAAAAAACTGGCAAAGGTGCTCGCAATAAAAAAAATCTCCATGGCGGAAGAAAAGGATGCGGAAAAGGTGACCGGGTATCTGGTCGGCGGAATCAGCCCTTTCGGTACCAGAAGATCCCTTCCGGTCATCATGGAAGAGGATCTGCTTTCATTTCATCAGGTCCTGATCAATGCCGGGCAGCGGGGAATCATGCTGAAAATGGACCCGGCCGTCATTGCACAGACCCTCAACTGCACCATCGCCGGCATTTCAGATTCTACCGGTGAAACTCGTCCATGACATACTTCATCATGGTTTGCCTGCTGATCCCCAGCATTCCCGCCGCATGATCCAGATTGCCGGAAGACCGTTTCATGGCCTCCCGTACCAGCAGGCTTTTCAATTGATGAATGGTCGGCAGTTTTTCATGAAATTCAAGTGTCGGCATTTTGTTCTCCTGTTGTTTTTTGGGTTCTTGTAAGAGCAAGGAGAGTGCCGGCATAATATTTTGAGATAACAATTTGTTTTTATATCAATTTTCATAACGACAGGAAACTGTTCTCCCTGGGGTGTTGAAACCAGGGTTGCCGGATAACGGGACAAGCATCAAAAAAAATGTATTATATCAATTGATCATGCGGAATATCCCCTGTGATCCCAAAGGAAAGAAATGTTTCGGGGATTTTACCGCGGAGAAGGAAAAAAATGACCGGAAATCTGTTGACATTTTATCCGGATTCATCAATCTGTTTTCCGTTAGACTGTGTTGTTAAAGTGTTGAGGATTGTGTCTGAAAAGGGAGAGGAAAATGAACAGGGTTTTATCCGTATATGATGCATGCAATCGTTTTCCGTTCGGGAAACACTTGTTTACCTGGTTGATCTGTTTCAAGGCGCCGTATTTCCATTCCATCCGGCCGGTTTTTACCAGGCTTGAGCCGGGCTTTGGAGAAATCTTCATGAAAAACAGAAGGCGGGTCCGGAATCATATTAACAGTGTTCATGCCATTGCCATGTGCAATATGTGTGAACTGGTGGGGGGAACGGTATTGGAGTGTTCCATTCCTTCCCATCTTCGCTGGATCCCAAAAGAGATGAGGGTGGAATATCGGAAGGTAGCCGGAACCGATCTGACCGCATCCTGCAGGCTCGGGGAAACAGACTGGCAGGATGCAATGGAACTGCCCCTTGTCGTGGAGGTGAATGATGCCAATGGCGTCCTTGTCCTCCGGGCAACGATTACCATGCATGTGAGCCGGAAGAAATAACCGTCTTAAAGAATGGTCATCTTTTCGTTGAATCTGGTGAGCTGGTACAGACCATTTTCGGTAACCACATGGGTGTTTTCAATGCCCACAACCCCCTTGCCGGGAAAGATCAGCTTGGGTTCGAGGGCGATCACCATGTTTTTCTGCAATTTGAGTTTCTGGTTTTTTGCGAGAAATGGAAATTCATCCAGCTCCAGGCCGACCCCATGGCCGATGAATCGAATCCGGTTCTCGCCGGTTCCCATAAAATTGTCCGCATACCCGAGTTCGGCGGCCTTTTGGATGGCCGCTTCATACACATCCCCGGCGCCGGTTCCGGGTACGGCGATTTTTTTAACCATTTCCTGAATGTTCAGCATGGCCTCATACCCGGCCATCAGGTCTTTGGAAAGTTCTCCAATCGAGAAGATCCTGGTGTGATCGGCCAGATATCCCCGGAGTGCAAATACATAATCCACCAGGATGGGTTCGTTGCGCTGAATGGGCCGGTGGCCGGGACCCTGGGCAATGGCCGTGCTGACGCCTGCCCCTCCGGTGGGCGAGGAAAGATAGCTCGGCACGGCCGCCGATTCTCCTGCCATCAGGTGGCCGTAGAACAATTCACTTCCCCACAGGCGCATCCGGATGATCCCCTGGTGTCCGAGCCTGCGTGCATTGGCCTCTATTTTTCCGGCCAGCTCGATCTCCGGGATTCCTTCTCTGATGAATTGACCGGCGTCTTCCGCTACCTGATCGGCAAGCCGTGCGGCATCCTCTATAATAGCAAGCTCCCAGTCGGATTTGACGGCACGGATCAGCCGGATGGCGCCTGAGATATCCAGGATTTCCGTTTTCGGGAACAATTGCTGCATTTTGAAATACAGCGCGGTGGGCAGAACATCCAGTTCCAGTCCAAGCCTGCGGGGGATATCCATGCCGTTCTGCTGCATGCATTCCGGTATCCGGCTGGGGCTGCTGATGGGAAAAATGTTATCCAGTAAGGATTCTGCCGCAGCTCGTTCCAGATCTTTCTGGATCATGAGAAGAGGGGTTCCTTTGGCAGGGATATAGAGCTGTCCCTGCTGTGCCGTACCGGAAAAGTAATACAGATCCGTGTTCTGCATGATCAGGGTGCCGTCGATATTGTTTTCATTCATGTGCAGCTGTAATTTTTGGAACCGGTTTTCCAGTTCAGGCCGGGGAATATTGTATTGGGTATTGAACATAAGCTGATGACCTCACGTATTTCGGTATGGGATGTATAATTGAATAATGGTTTGAAAAGAATACTATATATGATCTGTTTTATCAATGGTCTTGAATATCTTTCCATTGATTAATCCGCAGCAATGTTTATCATTCTCTATAATAATGAGGGAGGAGCCGGGGGGTGGTTTCCATGAGACTTTTGATATTTGGGATTGTTTTTTTTACGGTTGTCGGATCAGCCGCTTATTATGTTTCCCGGCGCCTGATCGGATCGTTTCGCCTGAACACGTGGCAAAAGCAGCTCGTCCGGCTTGTCATTGCCGGTATTGTCATCGCAACACCGATGTCCATCACATTGTGGCGGCATGGTTTTGAAAATGCCGCCGTGGACTGGTTCTCCTGGATCGGATACATCGGGCTGGGATTTCTCAGCTTCCTGTTCACCTTCATGGTGATGCGGGACATCGGTTTTTTAATCATTCGAGGATATGCCCGGCTGAAGAAACAGATTGTCTCATCCGGAACAAGGAATCAGGAGAACGATGCTGTGCCTGAACCTTCCAGGAGAAATTTTTTAATCCATTCGGTGAATACCGGCATCGTTGCCATGTCAGGTGTTTTTACCGGGTACGGGTATGCCAACGCAACCCAGATACCGGATGTGCAGACCGTTGAGATTCCGATATTGGATCTTCCGCAGGAATTCGACGGCTTTCGCATTGTCCAGCTTACCGATATCCATGTCAGCCCGACGATCAAACGCCCGTTTATCGAAGCGGTTGTCGAACAGGCAAATGCTTTGCAGCCGGACATGATTGCATTGACGGGTGACCTGGTGGACGGTTCGGTGGAAAGGCTCCGCTATGATGTTGCTCCTTTAGCCGGCCTCAGGGCCGCGGATGGCTGTTTTTTCGTGACCGGAAATCACGAATATTATTCGGGTGTGGATTCCTGGGTTCAACATGTGAAAACCCTTGGATTCCGGGTTTTGATGAATGAACATGAAATCATTGCCAGAAAGGAGGCCCGGATTCTGGTCGCCGGGGTTACGGATTACCGGGGCGGGCGGTTTGATGAAACGCATCGATCCGATCCGTTCAAGGCCATGCAGAACGCACCGGAATCCAGCTACAAGATCCTGCTGGCCCATCAGCCCAAAAGTATTTTTGAGGCATCGGAGGCTGGTTTTGATCTGCAAATCTCCGGTCATACCCATGGCGGGCAGTTTTTTCCCTGGAATTTCTTTGTGGGGTTTGATCAGCCCTATATCGTTGGTTTAAATCAATATCAGGACACCAGAATTTATGTGAGCCGCGGTACAGGCTACTGGGGTCCTCCGCTGCGACTGGGATCGCCTTCCGAAATCACATTGATCAGGCTGGTTCGAAAAAACCCGACTTCCTGATGTTGATTCCGAACCAGTCCCGGGTGATCGGAAAGGGCGAAATGTGACCCGGCTGTCAGTGTGGAACATATTGAAATGTTATGTAAAAAAATAATGCTACCGCGCCGGGAACAGACGTTTCCGGGAAAAGACGACCTTGCTTTTTGGCACATTTCATGGTAACCAGACTCACTTTGATAGCTGTTCTTGATCGACAAATCACAAAAACGGTAATCAGCCATTCGATATTGATCTTTTGGTTTCATCGGAGAAGATCCTTGCATCGCATTCCGGAGTCCTGCTTTTCATGATCAACAAAATGAAACGGATGTTCCTGTATGGCGGTATTGCTTTTATTTTGCTGCTGATTTGCAGCTGGTGGTTAACCGGCCGGGTAGCTCAATACTATCTGGAAGAATGGCTGAAAAAGCAGGGCGCGGAAATCGTTTCCGTTCCGTATGTTTCATTGAACCCGTTTGCCTTTTCCGTGACCATCCAAGATGCAAGGATTCAAAAAAACAGCCGGACGATGATCGTTCTGGAAAAAGCGGTGGTTGATTTTTCTCCATGGGGCTTGATGCAACGGGAAATACGGATATCGGAAGCCTTTTTCCAGGGAATCCGTCTGGTGGTGCAGAAGGATGGAAATCGAATCCATGCGGGTGGTTTTTGTTTGTCTTCCGATGGGACATTAACGCTGCCTGAGACGGTATTCGGGTTTCCATTGCAGCGTTTCCGTTTGAGCCGTGCTTCTGTTTCAAACAGTAGCATCCAATTGCAGCAATTGCAGTTTCCGGACCATGGCAGCAATATCCGGATTGAAAAAATGCTGATCTGGGACGGAGTGTTATCGGAAAAGACACAGCATGCTTCCTTTGCATTGACAGGAGACTGGAATGGCGCTGCGGTGAAAATAGAGTCTGCCTTTGAGATGGAACCGGGCAGAGGATCGGCTTCCTGTAAAATCGATCTCAAAAAGATCGCGCTGGAAGATTTTCAGGCAATTTTTCCGGATGCTGTTTCCGGGATAGGCGGACACCTCACCCTTGATTCCATACTGAATGTGGAGATGGAGAACGATCGAATGGAAATCTCCCAGAAAGGGAAAGGAAATCTGGTTGATTTCCATGCTGTGGCTGCTCCGTATGCAGTTGCCGGTCAATCGGCAGACTTTCAGACAGACCTTCTGGTCACCCGGAGAAACGGCTCCCTTTCCTATGCCAGAATCACGGCATCCCTTAACAGCCATGATTTTCAGGTCAGGGACACGGATACGGATTTTACGATGATCCATTGGAAACATGCCGGAGCGGAAAAAGCGGAGTTGTCCTATAAGGAGTCATTTATGCTTCTTCTGCCGTTATGCCGGTCATCGATGTTGACGATCGGCGTGCCGCCCAAGGGTACGCCGCATGAAAAATTTCCCCTCATGACAGCGGAAACACTTTCCGCAAAAGATGTCCAAATTGCCAAAACCGGTATTCGCATCGGGCATCTTGTCATGGATAACATGAACGCGGCGGTGGTTCTGGACCCCGATGGAATGGCGGTCAATATCCCGGAGATTCAGACAGCGGAAAAAGAGAGAGAAGGACCGGTTTTGCCTGAAATGGAAGTGTCCGGAGAAGAAAAGCCGGAAGATCGATTTGGGGTTCAGTTGGATTCGCTTGAAGTCACAGGGGGCAGTCGTTTTTCTTTTATCGATGAGAGTGTTGACCCGGTATTTTCTGAATCATTTATCGTCGGAACAGCGGAATTGAAATCATTGAATACAGGCAATCCCGGACAGAAAGGCCATTTTTACCTGTCTGCCGATGGAGAGGATTCCGGGGAGATGGATATCAGCGGAGACATCGGGCTGATCGGCGACTCATTGTCTCTCCTGGTCGAAGGTACGATTTCCGGATATCCCCTTTCGGATCTCTCCGCGTATGCCCGGAGTCTTTTGGGGCATGATATTACAAATGGATACCTGAATGCGGCAGCCGGCCTTGAGATCATTGGAAATCAGCTTTGCGGGGAAGCACTGCTCAGGTTCAACGGGATTCAGATTTCACCCCCTTTGCCGGTTTTTTCAGAAAGACTCACGGAACGCTCCGTCATTCCGCTGGATGCGGCCGTTGGCTACCTTTCCGACAAAAATGGAAATTTAGAGATCGAAGTCCCGATCTCCGGAAATCCGGATGATTCCGGTATTGGACTGGTTTATTTTTCGCAGGTTATACTGCCGGGAACCATCCGTTCCGCTGCATATGACAAGGTGAAAAAACTGCTTATTCCGTATAAAGAGCTGGTACCTCATGCCGGGGGTATGGAAATTCATGACGGCGCAGACCGGATCGGACTTCGCCTTGTTCCCGTGATCCTGAATGCCGGTGAAGTTTTACCGGGAAAGGAAGCGGATGAATATACCAGACAGCTGTCGGCATTTTTGAGACAGGAGGCATCCCTGCGGATCAGGATCTGTGGTGTGTCGACGGAAAGGGATCGGAAGGCTTTGAAAGCCGGAAATAAAGCCTCCCATGATATGGATAAAATGCTGCTGGATCTGGCACGGGAACGGACGGACATTTTCCGGGAAATACTGGTTTCCCATTACGGCGTTCCTTCCTCCCGCATTGTAAACTGCCGGCCGATTTATGATCCGGGAAAAAACACAAAGCCAAGGATAGAGATCAGCCTTTGAAAAAAGGTATGAATCCGCATGCAACATGCGGATGCCATTTTGTATTGATGAGAGGAAATGAGTTTCATGGTGTCACGAAGTTTGATGATTCAACTCAGCCTTGCCGTTGTTCTGATCACGAGTTCGGTTCTGACCGGTTTCGGATTGTATCGCTACCAGAAAAATCTTCAGAAATTACCGGATCTGTTGGAACAAAGACTGGAACTGAAAGCAAAACGACTCAGCATCAGTCTTCGCACTCCGATTTTTAATTATGCAGAATATGAGACAAGGGATATCATACTGTCGGAAATGGAAGATCCCAATATTGTCGCGCTGGTTGTTTCACTGAATGACGGCCACTCTTCCCGGTATATATACACCCGGAGTGCGAGCAATCAACCGGTTCAGGTGAAAAATTTTACGCCTCAAAAAGAGGAACGGCAGATCACCCGGAAGATTTTATATGAAACCAATGAACTGGGCGAAGTGACCATCTGCATGACACCAAAATTTTTCCGATATCAGCTGCAGCAAAATTTTGTTTCCGATCTTTTCCAGATTGGTGTACTGGATGTGATCCTGATTTCCCTGGTGATCCTGTTTTTGCGGCTGCGGTTTGTTCTTCCGGTCAAGCAGCTTACAGCCGTATCCTCAGAGATTTCCAAAGGCAGGCTGGACCAGAATATTGATGTCAAAAGCAGGGACGAGATCGGTGTTCTGGCGCACAGTTTTATCATCATGCGGGATGCCATCAAAAAGCAGATTGTTGATCTGAATAATGAAATCGATGAACGGATAAAGGCGGAAGGAGAGTTGAAACACCTCCGCAATTATCTGAAGAACATCGTCGACTCCATGCCATCCATTCTGGTAGGTGTTGATGCCCATGGCAAAATCACCCAGTGGAATATGGAAGCGGAGAAAATAACGGGAGTGGCAAGCAGAGACGCCAACGGGAAAAATCTCCATGACGTTTTCCCACAGCTCTCGTATGCCATGGAAAAAGTAATCCAATCAGTACACAACCGTCAAATCCGGAAGGATTCGAAAGTTCCCCTTCAGCTCGGGCGCAACAAACGGTTGTCGGACATCACAATCTATCCGCTGGTCACCAATGGTGTGGAAGGAGCGGTGATCCGGGTGGATGATATCACCGAGCGTGTCCGCATTGAAGAGATGATCGTACAGTCTGAAAAAATGCTCTCCGTGGGGGGACTTGCAGCCGGAATGGCCCATGAAATCAACAATCCTCTTGCCGGGATTCTTCAGAATGTTCAGGTCATGGGAAACCGGATGAAAATCGGCCTTCCGAAAAATCAACAAGTGGCTGAAGAATGCGGTACAACAATGGCGAGTATTGAACAATATGCGGAAAAGCGCGGTCTGCTGTCCATGGTTGCCATGATTATGGAAGCAGGTCAGCGGGCGGCAAAAATTGTTGAGAACATGCTTTCTTTCAGCCGGAAAGGTCAGGGAAATTTTGAGCAGAAGCAGTTGACGGAACTGATTGAACGAACCATTGAACTGGCCGGAAGTGATTACGACCTGAAAAAGAAATATGATTTCCGTCAGATTCATATTGTTCGCGAGTATGAAAAGAGTCTGCCGGAAATTTATTGTGAGCAGACCAAGATACAGCAAGTTTTTCTGAATCTGTTCAAAAATGCGGCACAGGCCATGGTCAACGATAAAAATGATTCCGGAAAACCCTGTTTGATCATTCGGGCGCGCCGGCAGGAAGGCATGGTGTGTGTTGAGGTGGAGGACAATGGTGTGGGAATGGACGAAGAAACCAGGAAACGGATATTCGAACCGTTTTTTACCACAAAGGAGGTGGGAGCCGGAACCGGTCTTGGGTTATCGATATCCTATTTTATCGTAACCGAGGACCATGGAGGAGAGATGTCCGTCGAATCTTTTCCCGGAGAAGGAACAACATTCAGGATCTGTTTGCCCATCCGCAATGATCATTAACGCACTCCTACCAGTTTTTTTCATCCAGGCCGTTGAAGTGGAGATACGGTCCCAGTCTGTCATAATGCTCTTTGGAACAGAATTCCGCATCCACAAAAAACCGATCTATCCCGGTAACGATCACCTCTTTGGATATATGAGATCGGGGCTGGTCATCCAGATTGAATTCAATGGAAAGCTTGCTGTCGATCATAATTTCCGGTTTAAGGTCGAATTTCATCCGGATATCGGAAATCGATAAATGTTTTACCACCATTTTCCCTCCGTACTTCCGGTCGGAAGAGACGAAAACCCCGGACAGGTTGAGTTCCGGGGCAGTGTCGGCTTTTTCCTCCATTTTTTCCAGGGGCATATCCAGTGCCGAAGCTTTTTGTACCAGATCCTTGAGGGTCATTTCCGGGAGTTTTGCTATTTTTTTCTGCGGCAGCGGCCGGAATGAAAACCTGGCTTTTTTGCGGGTGATGAATTTCAATGCCGCCTCTTCTCCTTTCAGGCCGCTGGACACGGCATTGCAGAGTATTCCTTTCTCAAAATAAAACAGCCCTTTTTCTCCATCCGGCAGGTTGACTTCCAGTATGCATGTTTTTTTTTCCATTTCGATCATCATCATAAAACTGCTGACCGATATGCCGCTGAGCATGCCCTTGGGAGCCTCCTGCTGAAGAATTTTCTGAATTTCTTGGCCAAGACGATCCGCCGGGAAGGGTTTGCGTAAAAATTTCCGGATATCCTTTGGAAGCTTTTGCCGAAGTTCAGGCGTTTCATAGGCGGTCATGACAAAACAGGGGATAAACGGGAAATTTTCATTTACGTATGCCAGAAGCGCCAGGCCATCCATTTCCGGCATTTTAACATCGGTAATCAACAGGGAAATCCGGTGCTGATTCAATATCGTGACAGCCTGTTTCCCGTTTTCCGCGGTCAGGATATCAAACTGCGGATGATTTTCCCGTAATGAAGAAGCCAGCAGTTTCAGAAAGATGGTATCATCTTCAGCGATCAATACTGTTTTCATTTTTATGACTCCTGTCATTGTAAGCAAAAATCGTATCAGAAGGTTTCATGATCCGGAATATGCCGGAATGGCATAGCTCCTTGCCGTTTCAAGCGATTCTCCCACCTGTAAAAATGCAGCTTCGGTTTTTTGAAGAGTTTTCAGGATTTGCTCCCGGTTTTCTTGAACACATGCATTCTCAAGGTCGGTGGCCGCCGCGCTCAGAGCGATGGCGGAAATATTGCCGGCAGCACCCTTCAGCGAGTGTGCCTTCAGCCGGGCTGTCTGAAAATCATTTTGGTCGACAACCTGTCTGAATTCTTCTGAAAAGTTTTGGTATAACGCGCAGTATTGTTCCAGGATTTCCTTGTATCCCTGCCACGAGACACCCAGCCGCTTCAAGCCTTCGTCAATGGCCAGACCGGGAAGGTTCAAGGGATATTCTTCCGAATGCGTCCTCTCTGTCTTTTTTGCTCGCGTCCGGATGCTTTCCCGGTCTTTGGTTATATTTTTATGCAGTGTTGAAAACAGTTCTTCCCGGTCAATGGGTTTGGGTACATAATCATCCATTCCGGCTTCAATGCATTTTTCCCGGTCGCCATGCATGGCATGAGCGGTCATGGCAATGATCGGCAGATCCGTGAATTTTAATTGCGTACGAATATGGCGTGTGGCCTCGATCCCGTCCATTTCCGGCATCTGGATATCCATCAGAACCGCATCATATTGGTTTTCGGTAAGCTTCCGGATCGCCTCTCTTCCGTTATTGGCGATATCCGTGATGATGCCGCCGGTGCGTAACAGCGATTTTGCAACCGTCTGATTGACCGGGTTGTCTTCCACCAGGAGAACCTTTACGCCGGATAATTCCCCGGAAGACACCAGCCCTGACGGCATTTTGGGGGCCGGCGCAAAATGGTATCCCAAGAGCTCCATTGTGGTATCAAAAAGCGTGGATTGCTTGACAGGCTTGATCAGGAAGCTTTGCGCTCCGGCTTTTCCGGCTCGCTGCCTGTCGTTTTCATGTCCGGACAGACTGGTGATAATCACAGGCGGCGAATCGATTTTATGGACGGTTTTAATCATTTCAGCCAATTTGATGCCATCCATGTCCGGCAGGCCGGAATCGATAATCAGAAGATCAAACTTCTTCCTGTTCAGGGAACCCTGGAAGGTGGAAAGGGCTTCTTTGGCAGTTGTGGCGATTTCAGCCTGAATCCCGAAGGATCTTACAATTCGTTTTAAGGCGTGAAGGGAAGAGGTGTTGTCGTCCACGATCAGCATCTTGATATTTCTTAATGTCTCCGGAAGGACCGGTGCCGTGTTTTTCTGATCCGGCGGGGTCTGGTACAAACCGTTGAAAAAAAATGAGGAGCCTTTTCCCGGAGTACTTTCCACCCATATATTGCCGTCCATCATGCCCACAATTTTTTTGCAGATTGCCAGCCCCAGTCCTGTGCCGCCATATTTCCGGGTGACCGAGCCGTCTGCCTGTGCAAAAGCGGTAAATAGTTTGCCGGATGTTTGCGAATCGATTCCAATGCCCGTATCCCGGACGCAGAAGAGCAGTTCTGCGGCTCCTGAGGAATGGGATTGATTTTTGATGGTAATGCAGACTTCGCCCTTGTCGGTAAATTTGATGGCATTTGACATCAGATTGATGATCACCTGCCGCAACCGGAACGGGTCGGTTGAAATTTTATGGGGTACTTCCTGCGCGATATCAATAATCAGTTCGAGGCCTTTCTCTCTTGCTTTCACGCCGAACATGTCCGTGACCTCTTCTACAATTTCCCGTACGGAAACCGGGATTATATCAAATTCCAGTTTTCCGGCTTCAATTTTGGAAAAGTCCAGAATATCATTGATGAGCGCCAGGAGGGCTCTGCCGGATGACCGGACGATATTGAAATACTCCCGTTGTTTTCGATCCAGATTTGTTCCCATGACCAGGTCGGTCATTCCGATGATGGCGTTCATCGGGGTTCGGATCTCATGGCTCATATTGGCCAGGAAATCGCTTTTGGCTCGGGTGGCGGCCTCTGCGGCTTCTTTGGCCTTGATCAGTTCGGCATTGCTTTTTCGCAGGGCTTTGGTTCTTTTTTTGACCAGTACTTCCAGATGCTCGGAATGATCTTTGAGTGCCTGGTTCGCCTTGTTCAGCGCAATCTGTTTCTGCTTCAGCTTCCGATTCAGAAGGTCGGTCTGCCGCATTTTATGAATCAGTTTTTCCTGCAGCTTGCCGACAAAGGCGCCGGCGAGGATCAGAAACCCGCCCCACGCAAGAACATACAGGTAAAGATCCAGTTTTGTGGCCGGCATGATAAATCGGTCAGGAGACAGGATGATATACACGGAAACCAGAAGAATGCAGAGAAAGGCGCCCAGAATTGATTTGCGAAACCCCAGAAAATACCCGGCCAGGATGACGGGAAGAAAATAAAAATTAAAAAAAGCGATCTTCTGGGGAATGAAGTAATTGATCACCGCTACGGCAACCAGAATGCTGATTACGAAAAGATGTTCGAATTTCTCGGAAAAATAATGTTTTACATTATCCACAACAGCTCCCTTGTTCCCGGTGTGATGAGATGGGTTGATGTCTATCCATTATTAAAATTAATCTCTTATGTCAAATCGAATGCGGTTTCAATATAATTGACTTCCGCATGAATTTGGTATAGCGTTTTGACAATTGAATTCAGATGGATGAGCGAAAAAATACCGTTTCATAAAGGGCGTGGACATTTCTGCGAAAACCTGAAAAGACGAGAAAAAGATGAAATCAATTGTTGCAATCGCGGTGTTCGTTTGTTTGGTCTTTGACGCGGCATGCGGTTTTTCCGCTGATTTCCGGCTGAACCGGATTATCGACGGCGATACGCTGGAGTTGATTACGGCAACGGGAGAACGGGTCATCGTGAATCTGGTCGGAATCGATGCTCCGGAAATGCCGAAACGAAAATCGGAAAAGGGACAGCCTTTCTGCAGGCAGGCCCAAAAGCAGCTATCTGATCTGCTCTTCAACAAACAATTTTCTTTTGAGGCAAAAAGCCGGATGGTCAATCGTCAGGTTCTTGCGGTTGTCTATTCTGATGGAAAGAATGTCAATCTGGAAATGATCCGGTCCGGATTGGCCGAGGTATACAAAGGCACACTTCCTTCTGATTTTGATGTAGAACCATACAGGAACGAGGAGGCTGCGGCCAAAAAACAGGAAAAGGGCATGTGGGCTCTCGGCAAGGTCTATATGTCGCCAAGCCAATGGCGCACGGCAAACACACAATAATCGCCGCCAATCCTTCCGGATTCATCGTCTGAGAAACATCCCGGCCAACGTACATTTCCTCATGACCTTCCCTGGATCGACCCGGTATATTCGTAATATCGCAAAATAATCAAAAACCTGTTTGACAAATCAAAATGTTCGTTGTATTGGCATATCGATAAAATATTCATATCGTATTCTCTTTTTCTTAAACAATATTAAATGACGAAACGGTGCCGGGGGCAGTGATTTGAATCCGGCGTCCCCATGCCGGTTCCAGTACCGGACCAACAGGACAAACAATCGTTTATCCTGTTTAAGATGATCATGGTGAAAACAAAACTCCCGGCAATAGGCTTTACACTTCTGGAAGCCATAACGGTTCTCTGTATTATGGCGGTTCTGGCATCCATTGCCACACCGGCGGTATTGCGCTGGGTGGCGGATTACCGGTTGAAACATGCCGCGCTGGATTTGTTCTCTAATTTTCAATTTGCCAGGATGCGTGCAATCCAGACCAGCAGTGAATACGGGATCATTTTTCATGTTCAAACCGGAGAATACCATCTTGTGAGCGGCGGAAAGAACAAACGTTTTGAAGGCGGCAATGCAGCCGGCGACGACGTGATTGAGAAAAAAGTATCTCTTTCCGGGTATGGTGGCGGCGTCCGCTATGGATATGGGCGGGCGGACAAAAAAGCCACTGCAGGCGGAGGCGGATTTACAGCAGGAGATGAAATCAGTTATCCGGATGATATGGCTGAGTTCAACTCTCAGGGAATGAGCAACCGAATGGGATATGTGTATCTTGAGAACAGCCGGAAATCGGCGTATGCCATATCGACGCCGACGCTGGCCGGCGTCGTGAGCATTAAAAGTTGGGGAGGAGGGCATTGGCAGTGAAGACGATGATGCCCGTAGGCCGAAGAACAACGGCGGGTTTTACACTGGTCGAACTGCTGATGACTCTTGGTCTGTCCGGCATCGTATCCAGCATGATCATGTACTTGTTTTTTTCTCAGCAGGAGTCTTACCGGACGCAAATCCGCATGGCGTCATTACAGCAGAATTTACGGACAGCGATGAATATTTTATCTGCAGATATCCGTATGGCGGGCTATTGCACATCGATGGACCATTCGGTGTACGATGGATACCTGGATTGGGATCCGCGGCAAAAGGGAGCAGAAGCCTTTTCCCCTTTGATTCATGGGATCGACAATATTGTCGGGGTTGGAAAATATCGGGAGAATACGGATGTGATCATGATTGTGAAAGCCGGGGAGGATGGAGGGATTCTGGAAGGATCGGAGTGTGCGCTCGCCAATCAGCATATTTTATTTATCCATGATCTTGACCTGGATGGGGATGGTGATGAAGATTTTGCAATGGGCGGAAGGGAGTTCGGTGTGGTCATGAAATCGGATTTCAGCGGTTCTCAACTGTTTAAAATGATCCAGAAAGGCCCTCCTATGGTGGTCGCCGATCCATTTCATAAAAATTATATGGAAGGCGATGTGATCAAACGGGCGGATATTATCATCTACCGGATCGATGATGCGAATGCTTCTTTCTCCCAGTCGGTTCTGGAACGAAAGAATGCAGGGAATGGGAATCGATTTCAGGTCGTCGCTGAGGGGATAACGGATTTGCAATTCCGGTACTTTCTGGGCAATGGGGCGGTTGTGGAAGATCCGGATGATACAGAGGAGGAACTCTGCGCTGTGGAAGTATTTCTGGCAGGAGAGGTGGAAACCGGAAGAGGCGGGAAGCAGACACGCTCTTTGGTTACGGTATTGACAATCAGAAATATGTAGAGATTCTTGCGATGGGATTTAAATTGAGTCGGCAGATGATGAACAAGGGTTTTACCTTGATTGAAGTGCTGATTGCGATGACGGTTTTTGCGATGGGAATGATGGGGCTGATGGCGCTTCAGATTATCAGTATCCGGGGGACGTCCTTGAGCAGTAAAGCGACGGTTGCCGGATCTTTGGCTCAAATGCATATGGAAAAGGTCATTAACGCGGAGTATCATGCTCCCGGTCTGCATGATGTTAACGCTTCGAACAACAGTGATCTGGATTCGATTGCGAATACCGACTTTCAAAATACGGATGCAGAAGGAGGGTCCGCAGGTCTGGACCGATATGCCCTGGCATTGAATATTGCAGATAACACTCCGATTCAAAATACAAAAACAATTGTTGTTCTGGTTCACTGGGATAACGGCAGGCACATCCGCAGGCTTTCCACAGTCAAATCCCTTTCAAGCGGGGCGCGCCATTCATTGTTGCATTGAACGGAACCCGGGTTCGGTAACTGAATAAGAGGTATTGTCCAGGATGAATATGATCAAGGAAAAAGATGGTTCCATTGCTTTTGTGGTGGTGATTATTCTTTCCGTTCTCACCATTTTAGGGATATGCGGAAGCGGCATTTCCAGAATGGAGCTGTTGATATCCCGAAATGAAGCCGGTTATCAAAATGATTTTTATATTTCCGAAGGGGGCGTTTCCCGGGAGGCACAGGAGATCGGAAACGGTGCATATCCGGTCCGGGACATTCATGTCAGCCGGATACTGGCAACCGATAAGGCAAGTGATCTCCCCGGGCCGTCTCCGCATGAAGTGGACGGAAATCCATATTCATTTTCCATAACCTATTCCGGCGTGTCGATTCCGGACAAGGGGTTTTCAGCAATCGCATTTAATCGATATGATTATGAAATTGATGTCCGGAAACATGAAACCAGGATTACATCCGTGTATGGCCGGGTCGGTCCAAAACCCGATTTGTGAAGCACGATACCGGTTTATGATGGGAAGATTTTCAATATTAATGATGTCAGGGAATGGAACAGGATCAGCAATGGGAAGGAGCCGATTGGTCAGGAAAAGCCTGTTGTTCATGTGGATAGCCGGTATGATTTTATGCAGCAGCAAGGATCTCCTGTCGGCGGATACGGATCTGTATCTAAAAAAGGGGCCGAAAAATGTCATGGTGGTGATCGATAATTCGGTCGGCATGACATCGCCTGTATATGACAACCGGATGGATTATGGTCTGCTGATGAAGGAGTGGGCGGATCGGGGCATTGCCGAGGATGAGAATGATTGCCGGAGCGGCAGGCAGTGGTGGGACCGGGATGGTTCGGGCAATGATTATGACCGGCTGGACCCAAACGGGATCTATCTGGTAAGCGTCCGGCTGCTTTATACAATGGTTCAGGGCAGGGACCCGGATAATCACAATGAGCAGATAGCGGTAATATCCGGTGTCATGGAAAATTCGGGAGACGAAATTGATCCTGCGGTGAATCGACGCTGTTCGCTGCTGTTGAGTCCCATGATTCCGGCCGTCAATCGAAAAAGCGGAATGTGGTCATTAGATGATGTCTCATCTATGGATGTGAATGCGGAAAACCGTATTCTGTTTCCGCCCGGGATCAAAACTGATACGGATGGAAAAGAGGTATCCGTTCCGGAAGAGATCAAAGGGGAGGTTCTCCCCAACGGTCAGGATATTGATCTTGGCGAAAAGGGAACCGGTTTGGGAATGGATGCCGGAAGCGGATTCGTTCAGGAACTGCAACGATTTGGATGCTATTTTTCCGGGGTGTTCGGAATCAGCGCTGAGATGACAGGTTTTACAATGGACGGCAATGAATGCGAACGTGACGATTCCGGCAGACGGCAGGTTTATTTTTTTGCAACCGGGAACTGGCTGAACTTCATCAAGCTGGTGGAGGATTTCAGGTTGTCTTCTCCCAATCCGGCGATTTTGAATCCGGATGATTGTTCTGAAGGGACGGGCAAGGCTTGGCGTTATATCGGCCGGTCGATTTCAAAAGAGGGCATTCTCCGACAGCGGGACGCGGGGAAATCGGATCATGAAGTCATCCGAATACAGTCCGGAATGGATGTTGTTCAAAATGTTCTTCAAAAGTTGTTTCAACAGACAACGGGCACGGTCAACTGGGGGATTACGATATTCAATGGCAGCGACGGCGGAAAAGTGATCGCACCGCTGGGAACAGCCAACAAGGAACTGATCGAGCAGCTTCGGAATATTCCCATGGACAACGGATCGCGTCCGATCGGTGAGGCTGTTCAGGATGCCTACAACGATACGATGAAAAGATTTCAGGCCGAGCCATCCGTGATGGGTTGCGGAACCGATTTTTTTTTGGTCATATCGGCCGGATTTCCGACTGATGATGAAACATGGGATAAAATCAGGGATTCCAAGGCGCCGCGCTTCCCGGACCCGGAGTTCGGTTTCTGCAAGGACGGATACGGGAAATGTGATGCTTACGGCGATGACGATATCTGGCCGGATGACAACCATTGTGATGATCTTGCCTATTGGCTGAAAAACGAAGCCACTTACCGGCATGTGGTTCACACCATCGGAGTCAATGCTTACCATCCGCTGCCGGCGGAAATGGCAAAGGCCGGCGGCGGCACGTATCAAACCATTACGGGTGAATCGGATTTGATCAATGTGATGACGGAGATCAGCCGGACGATCACCTCTGCGTATTCGTTTGCATCGCCGGTTGTCCCGGTGGATCATGCCAATATGACCCAGAGCGGGGATGCCCTGTACATGGTCTTTTTTCAGCCGGATGATCAAGGCCTCTGGGCCGGCAATCTGAAAAAATATGGCTTGCAGCAGATGACGAGAGGAGAAGGGGATTGTGACCGGAGCCGGGAAGAACTGGTTATCGTCGATCGGGAGGGACGTCCGGCGGTTGACTGCCATGGGAATTTTAAGCAGACATCCATCTCCTTATGGTCGGATCACCAGGACGGCTTTTCGGTGACGGCAGGAGGTGCCGGGGAACACCTGCTGAAATCAGCGCAGCGTGTTGATTTCAGCAAGAATCGATTTTATGATTTCCGAAACATCTATACCTGTAAAAATCCGTCAGTATCCAAAAAGCTGGTAAGGTTTTATCGTGATGGAGACAGCTCGGTGGAAGATACCATCACTCCTCCGGATCTGGGGATTGATACCAGGCGGAAAAAGGAGCAATACCTGGAGAGAGACCGGATCATCAACTTCCTGTACGGATATGAATATGATGCATCGGACAGCGGCGGAAAAACATACGATGAGGAGAAGGATGGGGCTCCGCTCAAATTGCGGGACTGGATATTGGGGGATATTTCTCACTCCCGGCCTTGTATTATCGACTATCCGGATGACAATGGCAGGGTGCAGTATCGTTTTATCGCTGTGGGTGCAAATGACGGCATGCTTCATGTGTTTGTCGATTCAGCCGATTCCCAGACATCTGACGAAATGATCCATATCAGCGGCCGGGAATATGAACCCGGTGATGAAATATGGGCTTTTATTCCCGGCGAGTTTCTTCCGCGGCTGAAAGAGTTGGCGGACGGTCGTTCTCATCCGTATTTTGCGGATGGATTTGTTTCGCTATACACGTCCAATACAGGCAGTTCTCCTTCCGGCAGTATGCAATCCGGAAAAGCAGAGAAATATAATGACAAGGTTTTGGTCTTTGGAGAAAGAAGGGGCGGGAGATGCTACTGGGCCCTGGACGTCTCTGTGCCGGATCCCGGCAAGTGGTTTGTCAGATGGCGGATAAAAGGCGGAGACGGGAAAGAGGATTTTTCTCCGGAGCTTGGATATTCCTGGTCAAAGCCGACGTTTGCAGTATATCAGGAATCTTCCTCCCAGGTAAGGGAGGTAGTAATCTTTGGCGGTGGGTATGATCCGGAAGAGGATCATTTTCCGGAAGCCTGGTTTGACGGAAATTATGACGGCAGGTATTCCCCTATGGACCGGCGTGATGTTTTTGATATCCATAACCCAAAGCATGATTCATTGGATAATGACCGGTATGATATGTATAATCCGGAGCAGAACGAAATCGGCCGGGGTATTTTTATGGTGGATGTCTGGGATGGCAGTCCTGTATTCCAGGCTTCATATGGACAAAACAACATAAACGGAACCCATCAGAAACATGAGGATATGAAATGGTGTTTTCCGGCAGATCCAACGGTCATCAGCTACCCGGGCGTTTTTGTGATCTATGCTGCGGACATATATGGGCAAATCTGGAAGGTGGCGCATCGTCCGTTTGCAGAGAATAACAAATGGGAGGTAAAGCGGATATTCCATGCAAATCCCGGCTCGGATCAGGCGGATGCCATGGATGCCCTGTCTGTCGAGCCCTCCTTGAAACCGTCCGACTTCGGCAGGAAGCTGTTTCACTCTCCGGACGTGTCATATAAGGGTACGGAATGGAGCGATGATCCGGTTCTCTATTTTGTCACCGGTGACCGCGAGCATCCCCTGTATGTTCCCTCATATGAAAACCGTTTGGTTGTTGTTTCCGATACGGGCACGGCTGCCTGTGAAACAGACCTGATCAATCTGACATGCAATGAACTGGATCATCATTCCGATGTGAATCAGGATGGAATCCTGGAATACGGGGACGGCCCGGGCAATCATGATGAAATCCTCCGGGGTCGTCTTCTGGATATTTTATATGGGGTTTCACCATATCCTGAAAAAACCAAACGCTGCCGCGGATGGTATCGAATCCTCGGGAGACAGGGGAATTGTCCGGGAGCCACTCTGGATCATCAGGGAGAGATGGGGCTGGGCAGGCCGGTATTGTTTTTTAATTCGGTTTATTTCTCAACATTTCAGCCGGGGTTTGAAAATCTGTGCCGGCCCGGCGGAAAGAGCTTTTTTTACACGATCGATTACTCGGATGGCAGAGCTGTCCCCAAAAAGGACCAAAACGATTCGGCAGATATCCATTCCATCGAGGACACCTTTCAGATGGTGGAGGATGGCGGCATCCCTTCTGAAATCAAGCTGATCACACGTCCGGAAGGGGCATCGGCGTTTGTCTGCTCCGGCGGCAGCATTATCGGACTGGGATCGGAAAAAGGCTCTGTGACCGGAAACCCACCGAATATCCCTTCGCCGCCGGGAGGCGTTCAGCGGCTGATGTGGAAGATGCATTGAGACTTACCCCTCTGATTACCGGCAGGTTCACTTTCTTCACCGTCTTCTGAAATGCACGGCTTTACACGGCAATTTTTTTTTGCTACATCCAGATAGGCTTTTTGAGGGGTAACAAAGAGCAAGGGGCTTTTTGAATCAATTGGATACCGGTGCCATATCATCCGACAAGAGGATACCATGAGTATAGACGCGATAATGGAAAAGAATCTGAGACGAAAAAAGACGTTGAATGCCAATACCGGTTATTCTCTGATTGCCTATTGTTCGACCCAGGTGGCGAGTCTGTTTGCAAAGCTGGCAGGGTTGAGCAGTATTACCTATAATGAAATGTTTATCATGCTGTTTCTCTCTGTCGGGGCCACACTGGTTTTTTATATCATGATCAACAACCTGAAAAATTTTTCGGATCAGGCAACCGGGATCATTGTCTTTTTTCAGTATGGGGTGTTTCTTTTTCTGTATTGCATATGGGTTGTGTTTTTGAACGAGACCAGGATTGTCGGGATGATGTTTGCCATTTTTGCCATGCTGTTTCTCCTGCTGGGGTCAAATCTGGTGAGGTCCCTGGCCATCACATCAACCATTATCATCACCCATTCACTGGTATCCTATTACAGCATCGTATTTTTACATCAAAGCGGTTCCCTCCGGCAGGAGCTGTTTTATGTTTTTTGTTTTATTCCGTTTGCGCTGTTTGTTTCGGTTCTGTCCGATTACTTCCGAAAACAGAAAATTCAGATTATCGAATCGAAAAAAGCTGCTGAGGAGGCAAGGGATTCCCTTCGGGGTGTGATCTCCGATATCAGCAGGAAGTGTGAGGCCCTGAATACCGCATCCAATGAACTGTTGACCCTTTCCGGTACGATGCGCCATACGAGCAATGAGATTGCGGAAAAATCCATCGGGGTTTCCGCTGCTTCCGAAGAGATGAGTTCCAATATCACATCGGTTGCCGCTGCAATGAATGAGACCGCTCAAAGCGTGAGTTCTCTTGCGGTTTCAGCCGAAGAGATGACCGCAACCGTTAATGAGATATCGCAGAATTCCGTAAATGCGATGAACACGTCCAATCAGGCGGTAATCCAGTCGAAGATCGTTTCTGAAAAGGTGGACCAGCTTGCCGTGGTGGCAAAAGAGATCGGAAAAATAACGGAGGTCATTTCCGACATCTCGGAGCAGACAAACCTGCTGGCGCTGAATGCCACCATCGAAGCGGCAAGGGCCGGCGACTATGGAAAAGGGTTTGCGGTCGTGGCAAATGAAATCAAGGAACTGGCAAAGCAGACGGCCGGTGCGACGCTCCAGATTAAAGAACAGATTAAAAAAATTCAGAAGACGACTACCATCACGGCAGATGAAATTTTGCAGATAATAAAAGTCATCAATGAGGTCAATGAGATTGTGGCAGCCATTACGGAAGCGATCAGCGAACAATCGGAAACCACCAAAGAAATCGCCGGAAATGTTGCTTATACATCAAGGGGAATGTCTGATGTGAATGAGAATGTCGTCATCAGTTCCGGATTTGCCGATAAGATTGCAAAGGAGATCGCCGAGGTGGCCGGTGATGTGGGCATGGTTTCCGACAGCAGTGAGCTGGTCAATCAAGGGGCAAAGAACCTGCTTGTACTGGCCAATGAACTGAAAGAATTATCCAAAAAATATTCCCGATAGACCGTTCCCCGATGTTTTAAAATTGTTTTCGAGGTGTCATTCATGAAAATTCGTACATGCGTATCACCGGATGGATATTTTGTTTATGGTGTTCACCGTCCTTCCTTTACGGTTCGAAATTTGCGGAAGTTGGATCATATCCTGACACTGGGTGTTTTCTCAGACGGGAGGGCAAACAGGAACCATCGGAATTTTCCGGAAAAAGATGTCACCGAACCTGATGCAGACTGGATTTATGAAATCCCGAATCCTTTTTCGTTCCGGGGAACAACCTATATTACCAGAAGCTGGGCAGAGAAAAAAGCGGAAAATCCCCTGGTCATCAGCCTCCCGGCCCCTGCGACTGTCTCATTCACGGATTATCTGGAAAAACAATTGAAAAATCCGGATGATCCGGAACAGACCTTCCGGCAAGCCTTTTCAGACCTTCCGGAATCGCTTTTACTGGCGATTGCCGAAACATCCACCGACCCGAGAGACCTTGTGAGTATTGCAAAGCATTGCTGCAAATTCGTATATGATTCCGATTGTTTAACGCCCATCGGAATTCATTATCACACGGATTCGGAAGGGCGATATCGGGCCGTCATCCGGCATCATGATCTGTTTGAAGTGCTTGTCAACAATATTTTTCTTCCCGACATGTATAAGGAAGTGATGGTGTTAAAACCCGGTGTGCAGGGAGACAGCGAGATCGTCGGTGAGTGGAACGGCGGAGAATCCGGCGCCCATGTATATGAGTACCTTCGGCGGAACAGCTATATCCCATGGGGGCATTATGCATCCAACATGGCGCATGATGCCATCCGGTACCATATACGGGACCTGTCGCTGGAGGATATGTCCGGATTGCGTTACTTGTATTATCAGCGCAATTATGTCCGGATGGCGGAAGAATTGAACATCGATATTTCTCATTCCCGGGACACCATTCCCGCGGATATACTGGAAGATATCCGAAAGGAAATAAAGCGGCATCTGTCGGATGAGGCATTGCGGAAATCATTTCGCTTTACCGCTTCACTGTGGGGATGGAATTACGGCTTTGATTTTGCGCCAAGCAAGTACAGACTTCATGCATCCCACCAGCAGATCCACCAGCAGTTCGCCATGGTCCCGGTTGTGGCGGATGTTGAGAAAAGCACAAAAAATCACACGGCATCGGACATCCGTTTTTCAACGTATTGTTGCGGAGATTTGATCCATGCCTTTATCGAGGAATACCGCCGGGAAACCGGCCATTCTTTTTTTGAAGATTACTGCCGGGCCATCCGTTCCAATATCCGCATGGATGGAAGAGAGAACCGGCCGTCCAGTCTGATTGTGTATGAAGATGAACAGGTGATGCTGTTTGTGCCCAAGGCGCAGACCTCCCAGTGGGAATTGCAGCTCATGACAACCGGTCCGGTCGGGAATATCTTGGAAGCGGATGGTTCTGTCCGGAAATCCCTGGATACGGCTATATGGATTGCCATGAGAACACTGACAAAAATGGGAGCCAGGATGATAACGACCATCGAGTATTCCAAGCGGTTTGATCTGCCTGAGGTCGATCAGCGATTGCTGGTTTCATTTTTGCCAAAGCTGCCGGAGTCACCCGGAGCGTTCAGCGAGGCCCAGCTTCGCTGGATCAATGGACATTATCCGGAGGATTTTGCCATTGCCTGCCGGGCAAATTTGCCGCAAGCATAAAAAAGAAATCCGGTTACCGGATAAGCAGGATGGAATGATTCGATTGATAACACATATGACGTTGCATTTTGCCTTGCCCGGGGTTCTGGCAAAATGGTTTTATCGGGAAAATTGGAAGCGGACATGGGGGTTCATGGTTTCCACGATGATTGTTGATCTGGATCATCTGCTGACGGTTCCTGTTTTTGATCCCGGGCGCTGCAGTATTGGATTTCATCCGGGTCATTCGTACTTTGCCATCTGTATCTATGGTTTTTTGTTTTTCATTCCAAAGCTTCGTGTTTTCAGTCTGGGGTTGATGGTACACATGTTTCTGGATTATACGGATTGTTTATGGATGGGGCTGCAATCCTAGACATGATGACTTTGTACAACGGGGATGGGGGGTTATGGATAAACAAAGATTGGCGTTATTACAAAAGGATTATGTCCAGGGTTTTTCCGCATATTGCGGGATACAAGTGTTGCGGATCGGAGACGGGATTTTTGAGAGCATTCTGGAAATTCAGCCCAGCCATTTGCAGCAGGATGGTTTTGTTCACGCCGGTGTGATCGCCACCATGGCCGATCATACCGCAGGGTATGCAGCCTTTACGATTGCGCCCCCGGATCATCGGATTCTCACCATAGAGTTCAAGATTAATTATTTTAAGCCGGCGACAGGAGAGTCGATTGTCTGCCGGTCCAAGGTGATCAACAGGGGAAAAAAAATCATCGTTGCGGAATCGGAGATTTTTTCCCGGTATGACCATCAGGAGAAACTGGTTTCAAAAGCTACGGTGACACTCATGTCATTGCGATTGGATCGGGTCAAAAAAAAGGATACGGCTGAATGAAGCCGTATCCTTTTTATATTTTAACAATAGGCAAGAATGTCTGTTGGGTTAGAACACACCTTGCACTTTGCCGGTTTCCACATCCACATCAACCCGCCTGAAGGCCGGGTTTGAGCTGGTTCCGGGCATCAGGCTGATGGTCCCGGCAACCGGAACGATGAAGCCTGCACCGCCGTAGGTAAGAACTTCCCGTACGGTGAGCCGCCATCCCTTGGGAACACCTTTGATGGAAGGATTATCAGACAGGGAAAGATGGGTTTTTACCATGCAAAGACCCAGTTTGGACAGTTTGGGATCCGCCTGGATTCTCTTGAGCTGAGCCTGGGCTTCTCCTGAGTAATCAACACCGTCGGCGCCGTAGACCTCCTTGGCAATCTTTTCAATTCTGTCTTTAACCGGCATCTCCAGTTCATAGAGGAATTTGAAATCGGTTTTTTCATTGCAGGCTTCCATAACCGCATCGGCAAATTCAAGCGCGCCGTCGCCGCCCTTTAACCAGTGTTGTGACAGGGCAACTTTTGCACCTTCCGCTTCACACAGTTCACGGACTTTTTTGATTTCGTTTTTCGTATCGGTAAAAAATGCATTGATACAAACAACCGGGCTGATACCGGCTTTTCTGACGTTTCTGATGTGATGAATCAGGTTTGCGCATCCTTTTTCCACCCAGCCTACATTTTCACCCTTGTATTCTTCCGGCATTGCTTTTCCGGGAACCGGTACAGGAGCTCCACCGTGGCATTTCAGGGCGCGGATGGTGGCTACAACAACAGCCGCATCCGGTTTCAGACCGCTGAAGCGGCATTTCAGGTTCCAGAATTTTTCAAACCCGATGTCCGCACCAAAACCGGACTCGGTAACATGGTAATCGGCAAGTTTCAAACCGACCTGGTCGGCAATAATGGAACTCTGACCAATAGCGATATTGGCAAACGGACCGGCATGGACAAGAACAGGCTGGCCTTCGATGGTCTGCATCAGGTTCGGGTTCAGGGCATCAACCATCCATGCGGTCATGGCACCGGCGACTTCCAGGTCTTCCGTCGTAACCGGATTGCCTTTTTTGTCATAGGCAACAACGATTTTGCCCATACGCTCACGCATGTCTTTCAGGCTGGTTGCGACTGCCAGAATTGCCATAACCTCTGAAGAGACGGCAATGCCGAATTTGGATTTCATCATGTAACCGTCGGTTTTGCCGTTGACGCCGTCAATGCCGATAATGATATTCCGGAGTGACTGGCAGCAGTAGTCGATGACCCATCCCATGGCAACGTTGGTCGGATCAATGTCAAGGCGTCTCATTTTGGTCAGACGTGCGAGCTGCTCGTCGTTGTAGTTTCTTTCATGCTGCATACGGGAGGTCAGAGCGACCATGGCAAGGTTGTGGGCATTCATGATGGCGTTGATATCGCCGGTGAAGCCAAGGGAGAACTGGGTCAACGGAATGCACTGGGCAAGCCCGCCGCCTGCTGCGGAACCCTTGATGTTCATGGTCGGGCCGCCGGAAGGCTGCCGGATTGCAGCGGAAACACTTTTTCCGCGTTTGCCGAGACCTTCGACCAGACCCATTGTTGAGGTTGATTTGCCTTCACCAAGCGGTGTCGGGGTAATGGCGGTAACATCAATATATTTTCCATCCGGTTTGTTGCCGAGACGATCTAAAACCGCCCGGTAGTCGATTTTGCCAAAGTAATGTCCCTGGGGCAAAAGTTCTTCTTTTGTCAGTCCAAAACTTTCAGCGATTTCATAAACGGTTTTCATGTCTTTTTCTGCATCCTGGGCAATTTCCCAGTCAGCGTGTTTGGTAGGATCTAATGGCATGAGTTGCTCCTTTCGAAGATTCGGCTCCAATCCGAGCCTGGCTAATTAAAAAATACGTTTACCTTACATATATGGGAATCCTGATGAAACATGCTGTCATCAGGAAACCGAACCTGGTTGCGGCATCGGCAAAACAGCTTTCCTCTTTTCCGGTTATTGTTCCTTCATGCTTCTCCGCCAGGCGGTCGGAATTTTGGAAGTGCTGTTTTGATCCGGATATATCCTTGCCCTGATTTTGATCAATTTTATTTAAAAAACAACTGGTTTACCAATTAACTGCGTTTTTTGCAACAATGCCTAAAATGCCTTAAAGGATTTGCTCAGTCAAGACTTATTTGCATCCGATCCGGAAAATGAAAATGGAAACAGCCTTTTTATATTTGTCAAAATGGTGTATATTGAAGCGCAATATTCCTATTGGTCAGGTCCTCATTCCCGGGATTGAAAAATAATTGTCATGTATATGATGAAAAGCAGGAAACCATTTCCTTTTGGGTGGGATCGTATCATCACAACAGGGGTTATTTCAAATGACATTGAACCAATCATCACTGGATCTGTTATCGGCTTATAGCCTTTTGTTTGATTCAAGCATCAATTTTTCCATAACGGTTCTGAAAAAATTGCATCCGGATGAATTAAAAATGGCATTTCGTAAGAAGGCTCTTGCCACACATCCGGATCGCTCCATGATGCTTGGGCGCACAGAGGAGGAACTGCAGGTAAGGTTTCAAGAGGTATCAAATGCATATGAGGTTTTGAAATTCTATGTTTCCGGAAAGGCGACAGCAACTCCGGCAAATCAGGAAAAATCGGCCTGGGAAAGGAAGACAAAAAAATCGAAAACAAAATGGAAGGAGGGA
Organism: Desulfobacteraceae bacterium; assembly: GCA_003599865.1. Lineage (GTDB taxonomy): Bacteria > Desulfobacterota > Desulfobacteria > Desulfobacterales > SURF-7 > QZKS01. The sequence goes on along the minus strand of QZKS01000085.1, from coordinate 21,538 downwards.
TATTTTTTCCATGGGGTGCTTCCGGAACGCAGGCTTAAAATCGGTCAATATCTGTACTATTCCCAAATGATATCCTGGCAGGAATTGATTGACGCGATTGTATGGCAGAAAAAGCAGCGGCCGCTTTTTGGACAGATCGCAAAAGACTGGGGGTATCTGACATCTGAAGACATCATGACGATCATCCGCCAAAAGAAGTATCATGATCGATTCGGAGACTTTGCCCTGCGGCACGGCTACCTGACATCTTTTCAGCAGATGGCGGTTGCCGGAAGGCAGAAACTTTGTCAGCCGTTGATCGGCCGCCATTTTATTCAAAAAGGGGTTTTTACGGAATCCCGGATGAACATTCTGAACCGGCAGGCTCAGGTGCATAATATGAAATTCGGGAGCCGGAGAACATCCGTGTAGATCCGCATTCTTATTGTTTTAAATATTGACCTTCCTTGAATTTTATCATTTCATAAATCATTTCATTGGTCGAAACATCGATACCGTGTTTTTTTCCCAGTTTGACAACCGCCCCGTTCAGCGCATCAATTTCGGTTCTCTTTTGGGCTTTGATATCCTGGAGTGTGGATGCTTCATGCCTTGCGGTTGCAGGGATCAGTTTGTTAAAAAAGACATCCAGATACTCATCCGCGGTTTTCCAGTTGGTCCGGTAAGGGGTCTTTTCCAGAACCCTGTAAATTTCTTCAATGATCCGTTTCATGATCCGCCGGGTGTGTATGGATTCACCCAGCTTGCCGTAAGGGACATTAAAAATGGCTCCCAGTGGATTTAAAGCGCAGTTATACAGCATTTTTGCCCACATGTCCCGGGTGATGTGGCTGGTCGACTTGCAGGGAATGCCGCCTCTTGTGATGGAGGTACACAGGTTCTCCAGATCATCGGCAACCGAGCCGAAGATACTGCCGATATGAATGGCATCCACATGCACCGTGATTTCAACATGGTTTGGAGAGGGTCTGGTGAATCCTGTGATCACTCTTGCATTCCATATTCGGGTCTCGTCAAAGCAGGCGGCAAAGGTTTCGGTGTTTCCCCATCCGTTCTGGCAGAGTACAATTCCGGTATGCGGGCCGGCAACCAGAGGCTTATCGGCAAGGCTTCCGGCAACCATCTCGGAATCATAGGATTTTGTGCAGACCAGAATATAATCATAGGCGTTTTCCGGCGGCAATTCATTCAGGGATTCAAATGCACGGAACTGATTTGGGGCTGCATGAATGTCGCCAAATACGCCGGTGCGAAAAAGACCGTTTTTCCGTAAGGCTTCGGTCGTGGCTTTCCGGGCGATGATATCCACTTTTTCACGGGAATGAATGAGGCATCCGGCAAGTCCGAGCCCAACGGCCCCGCCGCCATAAATAAGTATATTCATTATTTTATCTTTCTGTTTCTGGTGATTTCGAAGAGGTAGATAAACACAGGCGGTATGATCCTGTCAAGTCGGGGTTTGAAAAAGGCGGATATTCGACGGATATCAGACATAGGCCATGAGGGGGTGCTGTGGCGCCTGCATTTTTTCTGTTCCCGGAAAGAAGAATCGTTTCCATATCTTCCGGCCGGAGCTTGCCGTGGCCGATTTCCACCAGCGTGCCGACCAGGTTGCGAACCATATACCGCAGAAAACCGTCGGCCTGGATTGTAACCAGAATGCGATTGTTTTCCGCTTCTGAAATTCCTGCATTGAAAATGGTACGGGTTGTATGGGATCTTGGGCTGCCTGCTGCTTCAAATGCTTTGAAATCATGGGTTCCGATAATATAATGAACGGCTTTTTTCATTTTTTCCAGATCCAGCTGTTTCCGGATAAACCATGAGAATTGTCTGCCCAGGGCAACCGGCAGATCCTGATTGCAGATTGTATACCGGTAGGTTTTATTGATGACATCATACCGGGCATGGAAGCTGTCGTCGACCTGCCGGCAGGTTTTGATGACGATATCGTCCGGGAGAAGGCTGTTTAAACCTTTCAAAAAGATTTCCGGTGTGAGTGTTGTTTCACAATGAAAATTGGCGGCCTGCCCCAGTGCATGCACACCGGCGTCGGTGCGTCCGGATCCGGTCAGTGTAACCTTCCGGCGGGTCATGGCAGCAATAGCGGTTTCGATTGTTTCCTGGATGGTTGGTTCGTTTTTCTGCCGCTGCCATCCATGATACCTGCTGCCGTCATATTCAATCGTCAAAAAAATATTCTGTTTCATTTATAAACGATCACAGGGGATGTCGGCCAGTTCATTTTCCAGAATTTGGTCCATGAATTCGGCGTATTGCCTGACAGAAAAGGTTGTGCCGCACACCGTGCAGCAAAGAAAAACCTGTCGTCATCGTTTTTTGATGACCAGTTTCCCGCTGCACTGGAGACATGATGGAATGGATTTTCTCATGGTTTTCCTGTTTTCCGTTGTTGCAGTCTAAAGGTTTATTTGTTAGTAAGTCCGGAATAATATCATACGGTATATCCATGATATCATTTTTTTCGATACGGTGAACCGAAACAGTCATAACATAAAAAAAAAGGGGTTGCCAGAAGGCTTCTCACTCTCTTTCCAGTCTTTACTATCTGGTATACGTTCGAGAATATTCTCAGGGGTTAGATGACATGAAGACAGTTGTAAGAGGATGCCCCGGCTTCAAGTTCAGCGGGTGCGCAGCCGGGTTGAAAAAAAACGGGGGAATGGATCTCGGACTGATTTATTCTGAAACGGAAACAGCCGCTGCCGGTGTTTTTACACGGAATCGGGTTCAGGCCGCATGCGTAAAACTCGGCATGGAGCGGATCAAATCCGGCAAATGTCGGGCCATTATTGCCAATAGCGGCAATGCCAATTGTTGCACCGGCGAGCAGGGTGTGCTGGACAACCGGTCCATGACGCGGTTTGTTGCATCGGAAGCGGGTATTGCCGAAGAGCTGGTTCTTTCCGCTTCTACCGGTGTGATCGGAAAGCCGCTTCCGGTTGAAAAGGTTGAACGCGCTGTCCCGGAATTGTTCAAGTCCCTGGCTGCCGGCGGAATCTCCGACTTTGCAAAAGCGATCATGACAACGGACACGGTTCCCAAGATTGTGACACGACAAGGTGAAATCAACCATACATCCTTTACGATCACCGGCGTTGCAAAAGGATCCGGCATGATTCGGCCGGATATGGCGACCATGCTGTGTTTTGTCTGTACGGATGCTGCCGCAGACCCGAAGACTCTTCAGAAAATGCTCATAAAAGGTGTGGATCCATCCTTTAACCGGATTACGGTTGATGGAGACACCAGCACCAACGATATGGTGCTCCTTCTGGCCAATGGCGTATCCGGAGCGGTAATCAACAGCCATGATCAGGTTTCCGTTTTTCAGGGTTTGCTGGATCAGGTGCTGATGGAGCTGGCACGAATGGTGGTGAAGGACGGTGAAGGCGCCACCAAGCTGGTTGAAATCCGGGTGGAAGGTGCCCGGTCGGACCATGATGCGAGGCGCATCGCCGATACCGTGGCACAATCCAATCTGGTCAAGACCGCACTGTTCGGAGAGGATGCCAATTGGGGAAGGATTATTGCGGCTGCCGGCAGGGCGGGTGTTGAAATGGATCCTGAAAAAATGGATATTTACTTTAATGATGTATGCATGGTGAAAAACGGAATCGGCTGCGGTCCGGATGCGGAAATCGAGGCAACGAACATATTGAAAACACCGGAGTTTCTGATTCGGATCCATCTGAACGCAGGGGAGGGGGCCTGCTCGGTTTTAACCTGTGATTTTTCCGTCGATTATGTAAAAATTAATGCAGATTACCGATCCTGATCAGGGTAATGCCGCCCTGCTCATGAAAATGAAATACGGTTTTCCATAGTTTGAAAAATGGTATTGATGCGCTTACAGAAATTTCTTTCCGCCTCAGGGGTCTGTTCCCGGAGAAAGGGAGAGGAGTATATTCAGGCAGGCAGGATTACGGTAAACGGAATTGTGGTTACCGAACTGGGCTCAAAGGTCGATCCGGAAACAGATCGCGTTGAATTTCAGGGAAAGCCGGTTACGCTTCGGCAGGAAGAAATCTATATCGCCTTGCATAAGCCCATGGGATATATTACCTCATGTGATCAAAAAGGCCGGAAGATTGTTCTTGACTTGATCGATATTCAAGAAAGAGTATATCCGGTCGGACGGCTGGATAAGGATTCTACAGGACTTCTGCTGTTGACCAATGACGGAAGCCTGCACCAGAATCTTTCGCATCCCTCTCATGATCACGAGAAAGAGTATGATGTGTCTGTTGCGTCGCCTGTTTCGGACAGAGATCTTGAGCGGTTATCCGCAGGGCTCCGCATTCTGGGGCGAAAAACCCGGCCGGCTGCCGTGAAGCGGTGTTCGGAAAAACGGTTTCAGATTACATTGCAGGAAGGCCGGAACCGGCAGATCAGACGCATGGTGGAGAAAATTGGAAATCAGGTGACGGAACTGAAGCGGATTCGCATCGCCAATATACCATTGGGGACACTTAAGGTTGGTCAGTGGAGATATCTGACAAAGAATGAAATACACCGGTTGAAAGAACGTTAGCACACATTTATTGGGTATCGGAGGCAAATCGATGGTTAGTATCGAATCATTGTTATCAAAAACAGACAGGATCGCAGTTGTGGGTTTGGGATATGTGGGACTTCCTCTGGCAGTACACCTTTCACATGTTTTCGATATTACGGGGTTTGATCTGAACCGGCAGCGGATCAAAGAGCTTACGGCCGGGCATGACCGGACCCTGGAGGTGCCGGATCAGGAACTCCGGAATGCGGTCATAGACTATACCGATAATCCCGGGAAGCTCTCCGAATGCCGGTTGATTATTGTAGCGGTTCCGACTCCCATTGACGAGTATCGGATACCGGATCTTTCTCCGGTGAGAAGTGCTTCCGAACTGGTCGGAAAAAACATGAAAAAAGGAACCTGTGTTGTATTCGAATCCACGGTCTATCCGGGGGTTACGGAAGAAATCTGTGCGCCCATCCTGTCTGCGCAATCCGGATTGGAATTCGGGAAGGATTTTGCCCTTGGGTATTCGCCGGAACGTATCAATCCCGGGGACAAGGTTCACACAGTGGATAAAATTACCAAGATTGTTTCCGGTTCGGATGATACGATTTGCGACATGCTCGCCGGTGTATATGGAAAAATTGTAAAAGCCGGGATACACAAGGCGTCTTCCATTAAGGTGGCGGAGGCGGCAAAGGTCATCGAGAATACGCAGCGGGATCTAAACATCGCCCTCATGAATGAGCTGGCTTTGATATTTGACCGGATGAAGATCGATACCACCGAGGTTCTGGAGGCAGCGGGGACCAAATGGAATTTTCTGCCATTCCGACCCGGGCTTGTCGGAGGGCATTGCATCGGGGTTGATCCATATTACCTTACCTTTAAGGCCGAATCGCTGGGGTATCATCCGGAGATGATACTGGCCGGGCGGAGAATCAATGATGGGATGGGAAAGTATGTTGCAGAACGTGTCATAAAGATGCTGATCAAGGCCGGAAGGATGGTTCATCAGGCACGGGTTGCTGTTCTGGGCATAACATTCAAGGAAGATGTTCCGGACCTTCGCAATACAAAAGTGATCGATATCATCCGGGAGCTCATGGATTATGGGATCGAAGTTCTGGTGAACGATCCCTTTGCCGATCCGGCGGAAGCGCAGAAATATTATGGGATTCAACTGAGTGCGCTGGATCAGATGAAAGGTGTTGATGCGGTTTTGCTCGCGGTTGCACATGCTCCGTATAAAAAGCTTGGATTGAAAAAAATATCCGCTCTGTGTGAGAAAAATCCTATACTGATTGATGTCAAGGGGGTTTTTGGCCCTGTGCCGGCGGGGGAACTGGGGATAGCTTATTGGCGGCTGTAAAAAAAAAGATTACGATCACCATGCTGTTTTCTTCCCGGCCGATCTGATTTGTGAAGTGTTGATTCCGTATTTCTTGATTTTGTAATGGATCGCCCTGCGGCTGATGCCCAGCAGCTCCGCCGCATCTTTCTGGACACCGCCTGTTTGTTTTAACGCCCGCAGGATGGTGTGATATTCGCTGTCTTTCAGGGTGAAGGAATCGGGATCCGGAGATAAACCGGCAGAAATATCCGGAAGTCCTGAAAGAAGGAGGTCGCTGGGATATAAGATATTGTTTCTGCATAAAACAACACCGGCTTCAATGGCATTTTTTAACTCCCGGACATTGCCCGGCCATGGATATTCGCGAAGCCAGCTCATGGTTTCCGAAGGAATCTCAACTTGCGGCAAACCATTACTCTGGCAGAATGAAGTTATAAAATGCCGGGCAAGGCCGGTGATATCTTCTTTTCTTTCCCGCAGCGGCGGCACCGTTAAGGTGACCACCCGGAGCCGGTAATACAGATCTTCCCGAAATCGTCCGTCCCGTATATCTTCGGTAAGGTCTGAATTGGTTGCCGCAATCACCCGGCAATCTACAGGGATTTCCCGCAGTTCACCGATACGTCTGATTTTTCGATCTTCCAGAAACCGGAGAAGGCGGGTCTGCATTTCCTGAGAGATGTTGCCGATTTCATCCAGAAACAGGGTTCCCTGATCCGCCTCTTCAATCAATCCCCTTTTGTCCCGGACAGCATGGGTAAACGCACCCTTGGCATGGCCGAACAGTTCGGTTTCCAGGAGTCCTGCCGGTGTAGATCCGCAATCCACTACAACGAATGGGTTTTCCTGCCTGGGGCTTTGCTGATGTATTTTAAGGGCAGCATACTCTTTGCCGGATCCGCTTTCACCGAGGATCAAAACGCTTACATTGCTGACGGCAACACGGGCAATAAGCCCATTCAGCTCTTTCATGGACGCACTTTGTTCGGAACAAATTCCGATTGTATTTTTTGGATCCACCATTTCCGGAGAAGGGATGGCTTGTTCCGAAGGCGTTTCTTTTATGATCTTACGGAGTTTTTTAAGCAGTGTCTGCCCGTCAAAAGGTTTTGCAATGTAGTCAACTGCTCCGGCCTTCATTGCATTTACCGCATCCTGGATGGTCCCATAAGCGGTCAGAAAAATAACCGGAAGGTTCGGATGGGAGGATTTGATTTCTGTAAACAGATCCATTCCCCCCATACCCGGCATTTTTATATCGGAAATCATGACATCAACCGGATTTGAATTCAGCAACTGAATCGCCTGAAGTGCATCCGATGCCTTGAGGACTCGAAAATCATTGGACAGCAGCCTGGCCTCCAGAACCTCCAGAACATTCATATCATCATCTACGATTAAAATCGTTTTGGGGAAACTCAAAATAAATTACCTCTCCTGGTATTCTATGAGCGATCGGATAAGATCGCATGGTGTTTTGCTTAAATCCGTTTACTGTATTGAAATGTCTTTTTTCTTTTGCAACATATCCTGATCGATTGCCTCCAGAGAGTTGATTTGATGTTTCAATGTTTCAATCTCTTTTTGTTGGGAAGCGATCCGATTTTGAAGATTTTTAATCTCATCGGTTTTCGATTGAATGATTTTTGAAGTTATTCTGTCCTGCTCGGGATTTTCGATGATGACAATCTGCTTTTTGGGTATGATTCCAGACATGTTCTTTTCCGTCAGGATCGGTCTCAGCATCCTTGGATCTTCATCATAACTCCCCTGGGGTACAGTCTGGCTCCAGGTATCCCAGAGGATAATGGCTTTATTTAATTCAGTCTGGTTTTTTGCAAGAACCAGTTTTGTACAGGCCAGACCGTACAATGCCTTTCTCTGTGTTGTCTTGTTTTCGGAGAGCTGACTGAGTATGCTGTATATTTCAAGCGCTTTCTGATAGTTGCCCGCCTGGAATGCCATATCACCCCTTTTCAGGGTGGCCAAATCCGCATCATAATCCTGATTTGGTTCCGGTAAGGTTGACAGGTTTTTCGTGAATGCACAACCGGATATCCCAATATAGAAAAAAGAGATACAGATGATCGTCAGATGTTCATAAAACCGGAGTTTATTATCGTTTTTACCTAAAATCATCATGATTAATGGCCTGCGATCGGAAGACTGAAGCAGAACGTGCTGCCCTGGTTATTTTTGCTTTCGACCCAGATATTTCCGTCATGAGCTTCAATGATATGCTTTGAAATATTCAGGCCAAGGCCAACGCCGTCAATGTGATCCCGGGTTCCTTTGGCCTGATAATATTTGTTGAAGATGAGCGTTTGCTCTTCCTCCGGAACACCGGGACCGTTATCTTTAATGAAAAATAAAAGCATGGAACGATTTTTTGCCGGTTTGATCCGAACACTCACCCGGCTTCCAGATTCCGAAAATTTAATTGCATTTTCCAGAAGGTTATAAAAAACCCTTTGCAGATATTCAGGGTCACCATGGATGCTGGGCAACTCTGAAGGAATGCTGGCATCGATATGGATGTTTTTTGTATTTGCCACATAGCTTAACCGGTTAATGCAGCCGGACACAAAGGTGTTTGTGTTGATTGATTGTTTTCTGATGTTCAGTTCCAACGATTCCAGCCTTGAAACCTGCATCAAGTGGTTCAGTAAATCACAAATCCGGCCAATTTCCGTACTGGCGATTTCCAGAAATTTCCGTTGCCTTTCATTGATCGCACCCATCACTTCCTCGGCGATCATATTCACTGATTCACGAGTCGAAGTCAAGGGGGTTCTGATTTCATGACTCAGCATGCCGATAAAGTCGGATCGCATGCGTTCTTCTTCTTTTAATTGGACGGCCATGGTGTTAAATGCATCTGCCAGCTTTCCGAATTCATCTTTTGAACGAACCTGAATCGGCTTGCTGAATCGATCTTTGGAAATGGACCGGATTCCTTTTAACAATTCTTTTAATGGCCGTATCATGGAATAGGAGAGAAAGAGTATCCCGACTAAGCCTACCATGCCTGACAGGGCAAGGCCGATCAATGCGTTTCTGGAGGACATCTGGCTTTGACGATTCAGCTCCCTGGTTGATTGTTCAATCAGCTTTTCATTTTGTGTCTGCATCCCGGAAATAATCTGGATCCATCTGTTCATGTCATCTTCCGGAATCCACAGATCCTGATGTGCGGTGTTGTCCGCGTTCAAGGCAACACGCTGATATTCCGAGTCTAACCATTTCCATTTGGCGGCAATATTTTTTCCTTTTTTGCCCATTTCCAAAACTGTGTTGAGATTTTGGGAAAAGTCGGTTCTGGAAGATATATATTGCTGAATATAAATGTCTTTTTTGAGAAGTTTGTATTTTCTGCTGCTTTCTTCCATGGCCAGCAGATTTTCAATCATTTTTTTGGATGTGGAAGAAATTTCAAAATTCTGTTCAACAAGGTTTTCGGAGATGGTTACAATTTTTTGGATATTGACAAATAAAATCAAGATCGTTCCACAAAAAATGGAAATAAAAAAGAAAAACCATATCAAAAGTTTACCGGTTATTCCAAATTTCAATTTTATTCACCAATGATCCCCAAAACAGGAACGGCCAAATTCCGATCCGTTGTTTTAATCGGTTTGTGTAATAACCATTTTGCTGTTGAATACTCCAAACAGTTTGAAACAACAACAGAAAAATCAAACAGGTTGAAAACGATTCTGCCGTGTGCAAAAAACGTAACCAAGTGTGCAAAAACATGTCATTGGGTCATTGACAATTGAATTAAAATATACAATATATCGAATCGTAGGATTCAAAAAACCACTAAATATAGTTTTTTTTTAAACAACTTCTTTTTTCGGAAATACAAGCCTACCCTATGGCTATGGCGATCCGGGAGAACATTGTTCGTCTTTGTGTCATTTGATATCATGATAAGTGGAACAGCTTTTGCTAATGATGCCGACTGAATCGGCAGTGATTAACCGGTTCATAATGGATTCCTCAAGACTGAATCACATCATGAATAATGGGTAAGTGAAAAGAAAATCATTTGGCGGATAGAACATCACGTTTTGATCACAAATGCTTTTCTCTTTTTGGTTTGAACTGGACCTCAATCTCGTAACTCGCGTGGGCTTCATGTTATTTTTAAAAGGTAATCAAATTCGATGTGGTGTTGTATTGTTGTTGCTGGGTGTCATTTTTTTATCGATACCGTATGCTGCCATGGCTGCTCAGATAAGCCTCAGTTGGGATAAGAACAAAGAAACAACGATCATCGGGTATCGGGTTTATGGACGTCTGGCGCATCAGGATTATGACTATGACAAGCCTTTCTGGTTTGGTTCTGAAAACAGTTGCGTCATCCGTAATCTGGAAGATAATGAAAATTACTATTTTGTCGTAAGGGCATTTACCATTACCGGTAGTGAAAGCGATGATTCTGATGAAGTTGAATATGATTACGAAAATGACTATGGATCCGAAGCCGGTATGGAAACGGATATCAATGTGGATTATGGTTTGGACGGGAACGGCTTGTCTGCAATAACCGATAGTGGCAAGGGGCTCGAAGCAGGAAGCGGCTGTTTTATCCACTCTATTTTTACTGCTAGTTGATTTTCCGACAAATTCCTTTCCGAAAGATCATGCCTTTCAGCATGGATGACGATGATTTAAACGTCCAAAACATCAGTCATTTCATGCGCACTTATTATAAAACCATCCAAAAACCTTATTTTTCAGTTTCATCATAGTGCATTACATATCTGTTTTGCTGTGATAGTCTTGTTTTGCTAGCGGTGTTTATGTGCAAAAACTCTGTATGTTTTTTTGAGTCCTGGTCTCACATTTTTCTTGAAAAAACATCTGTTAAACGATATGTCAAAGTAGGATCAGTCAAAAAAACATACTATGTTTCAAAAGACGTTTTTACTATCCGATATTCAGAGAACCGGGGCAGATTTTATTTTATAACCGATCAGATCATTATCCATGCCCCATATTCATATCAGGAGTATTTATGCTGATATCCAGAAAATTATTGCGATTTCGTTTTTTTCTTCTCCTGATTTCGTTCTTTACCTTTTCCTGCCAGAATACTGAAAATTCTCCGCCCGTTCCCGGGGTGATCACCCATTTTACAGACGTGACTTCCAACACGATGGTCATGCACTGGACACGAGCCGGCGATGCAGATACCTTTCAACCCTACCTGGAGTATATGGTGCTGGCCTCCAACCGGAATAATCTGGATACTCTTTCAAATGCATTGGCAAACGGGTCGGTCATCACCTATGACGATCCGGAAACCGAAGAAGTTGAAGCAATCCAATGGAATCGCGATATTACTTCATTATATTTAAGCTTTGTCGGTTTTGCGGATGGTCAGACATACTATTTCACGGTCATTGTACGGGACGCTGCCTGGAGGCAGAACGCTTATCCCATGGCTTCTCAAAGAACAATTGATATTACCCCTCCGGTGATCGGAGGGGAAATCACCATCGTTAATGAAACCGATGATTCAATGGAATTGGAATGGCCTGCGGCAACGGACAATGGCACAGACCAGGATGAGTTGCAATATAAAATTGTGCGCTCATTTAGAGACAATATGGATACTGCGGAGGATGCAAAGAGATATGGCACTCTTGTTCTGGATTGGACTTCCATGGATGAAATACATAGTCCATATGCAGTAAGCAGTTTAAATGGGGTAGTTGAATATTTTACAGTCCTTGTCAGGGATTCTGTTTCAGAGACAGCCAATATTGCAGCGTATGTGCCTGTGTCAAGACAGCCAACGCCCGGAGGGTTGGGGTTGGTTAGTGTTGGAAATATCACGTCAACCTCTTTCACCCTGAATTGGGAACCTGCAACAGATTTTAAAACAGAACAAGAGAATCTGCTATATCAAGTCAAACGATCCGGAATAGATACTCCAATTATGCCATGGGTGAAAAATAAGACAACCCTGAATATAACCGGACTGGAAAGTGATACTGTATACACTTTTGTCTTGAGTGTAAGGGATGAGGATGGATATGAAGTAGATTATGGTAATATTCGAGTTCAAACACTTATAGATAGTACACAATCACAGAGCGCTTTAACCCGTGGTATGCAGTCACTCCCGGAAAATATAATGGGGTTTTATGCTGTTTCAGAGAGCGCCGGCGTGACCCATGGTGATCCTTCATCATCTGAAGCGACATCTCCCCTGGAAATTGCCGGAAACGGGCATTTGGTGGTATGGCTTGATGGCGCGGATATCAGCGGAACCGGCAGCTTTTATGAAGGGCCGGTTTCCATCTGGAAAGATAAGAGCGGAATGGGAAATCACGCGGAACAGGTCATCGCCGGCCGGCAGCCGGTTTCCGCCTGCAGCACTTTGTTTGACAACAAGAGAGTCGTCCGGTTTGATGCCGGAAACCGCAATTATATGATTGTTCGTCTTGGTGCGGACCTGGATATTGCCAAACCATTAGAAGGTTACACGGTTTTTCTTGTGGCGGGAACCGGCGGTAAGATATCGGATAACCTGTTTTCAGAGGGCTGCTATTTTGTGGGCAAAGATGATTCATCTGATTTCCTGGGGCTCTTTGATGAAAATCATAATGGTGATTTCAAGATCAATGTAAAGAACGGAATGGATCAACTGATGGGTATTCCGGACCCTCCCTCATTGTTTGTCGCTTCTTTGGCATATGAACAATCCAACCATGGGTCTGGTGTTGTTTTGAGAATAGAGGATGCATCCTGTTCATCATCTGTTTTTACAAAGCCGGGATCCATCCATGAAATTCTGCTGGGGGCATTTTCAGGGGATTCCGGTTTTTTTGATGGTGAACTGGCTGAATTTATTCTATTTGACAGGGTGTTGAATGGGGATGAGCATCAGCGGATGAATCAATACCTTGAGAAAAAATGGGGGATTCAGGAATCGGATTCCGCCCTGCTGGTGGAACCCAGATAAATGGCTCCAAGTGTAATCAGGGTTCCGGTAAGGCTGGCAGCTGTGGTTACCTTTTCAAAAAATAATATATCCCAGACAAATGCCAGTGACGGCTGCAAAAGAAGCAACAGACCGGCCATGGAAGTACGGATGGAGGCCAGGCCGTTGATGATAAACAGCCAGCCCAATACCTGGCTGAATGCGGCATACAATATGAGATAGAAAGCACTCTCAAGGTCCGGTATGCGCAAGGGCTCTCCTTGAAGCCACGCAAAACCGGCCAGAATAATCGCTGTGATAAATGATACCATGGCCAGGGTAAAAATCGGAGACGGTGAGTCGTCAAGGGATTGCAGTTTCCGGAGGGTCAGGATGTATCCGGTATAACAGATTGCGGTTGCAAGGCCAAGAAGAACACCCTTTTTATAGTCAGCATCCAGAATATCCCATTCAATTCCAACAACCATAAACAGTCCCAGAACGGCGATGGGGATTGTCAATATCAGTTTGAGATTTACCCGTTCTCCCATGAAGATGATTCCGATGAAGGCGAGGAAAAAAACCTGAAAATTGGCGAGGATGGTAGCAAGGCCGGGGCCGGTATAATGAATGCTTTTATGCCAGGTAAACAGGTCCAAGGCAAAAAAAAATCCTGCCGGAAAAAACAAGAAACCAGCTTTGAGACTTTTTACGGATGGTTGTTTTGAAATCAGGGAGATCAACAGGAGAATGATCCCGCCGAAAAATACCCGGTAAAACCCGGATGCTGTTGGGCCGGTTTGGGAGAGCTTTACATAGACCCCTGAAAAACTGATCAGAACAGCGCCTGTCATCACTTGCAGGGCATCGGGTATTTTTTCGAACAGCGGCATCCGGCTCATTTTTTGAAATTCAATCTTTCTGATCCATGAAAATATGATCTTTAATTTCGTTCATGACAAAATATCTCTTGAGTGCTTTGGCAAGCTCCACCTGATTCGGCGTTCTTCCGGTTGTTTCTTTGATAAAGATCATAATGGCTTCCAGGGCGTCTATCAGGGGTTGCTCTATTTTCGTAAGCTTTGACATCATCGGCCTCACGATCAGGAAAAAAAGGTTCGGTAAAAATGGAAAACAACTGATCTGATCCAGGTACGATCCCGGTTGGTCAGCACCTGTAAGTTTATAACAGAGAGCCTGCCATGTTACAAAGATAAAAAGCGCAATTCTGATGCTGATTTCTTGATGGAGGGGCTTTTTTTTATTGTTGTTCCTTATTGACAATGCATGTGGTTTCACTTATAAAATCAAAACCATGCCGGAGTGGTGAAACTGGTAGACGCAGAGGACTCAAAATCCTCCGCTCGCAAGGGCATGGGAGTTCGATTCTCCCCTCCGGCACCATAAAAAAAATCAGGGGCTTATCCGTAAACGGAAAGCCCCTTTTTTATTGCACTTGACTTTTTTATTTTGGCAAATTAAATTGTGCAAAATTAAATTTTCTAAAACTATTCAACCCGAAAAGAGGTGGCAGATGAAATATTTTGGAATTCCGTTAATCGGTTGCATGATCATGATGTCCTGTGCAGGGCAGCGCCCGGTAAACCTCGGTGTTATTAACGGCCGATTGACAGACTGCCCGTCCAAACCCAATTGTGTCGGCAGTCAGGCAACGGATGAAGATCATGCTGTTGCGCCCTTTTTATACGAGGGGTCGAAACAATCCGCATTTCAACGCTTGAAAAAAGCCATTGCGTCTCTGGAAAGGACGACTGTTATACAGGAGAATGAAGATTATCTCCGCATGGAATGCAAGTCGGCAATCATGGGCTTTGTCGATGATGTGGAATTTTATTTGCCGGATGAGAATGTGATCCATGTTCGATCCGCTTCCCGGCTTGGATATTCGGATCTCGGGGTTAACCGGAAACGGGTGGAGCAGTTGCGGAAATTGTTTGCCGCGGAGTCGATTGATGGACGGAAATGATCTGCTGAAACTGGACAGCCAGCTGTGTTTTGCGATTTATGCCTGTTCCAGAAGTTTGACACGGCTGTATCGGCCTTTGTTGAATCAGCTGGGCATAACCTATCCGCAGTATCTGGTTATGCTGGTGCTGTGGGAGAATAGTCCGCAGAGTGTAACCGGACTCGGAGAACGGCTTTTTCTGGATTCCGGTACGTTAACACCGCTGCTGAAAAGGATGGAGAGCAATGGGCTGGTTGAGCGGATTCGGTCCAGGGAGGATGAGAGAAAGGTCTTGATCAAGGTGACGGAAAAAGGAGAAATCCTGAAGGAAAAGGCCTTCGAGGTGCCGGAAAAACTGTTTTGTCGGAGTGGATTGACCGTCGAAGAGTTTTTCCGGATGAAGGCTGATCTGGGGCGTCTGCTGGAAAGACTCCGCAACCATGAAGAGGGGTTCGGGAACCATGGGTAGGCCGGGTATATGGATTGGGTTGCTTCTGGTGTTTGTTTTTCAACTGGATGAAAACATCGCGGCAGCCAATACGGTAGCTATTCACCGGATTTTGATGAAAGGGATCGAAGCTAATTTTTCCGGTGATTATGACCGGGCGGCCGAGATCTTTTCAACCATTGAAGCCGTAGATCCGGAACATCCGTCGCAGGCTTTTTATCAGGCAGTTGTGCTGTTTTGGCGCAACAGTCTGGATGCAGGCAACCCGCGTCATATTGATCGGATTCGGCAGTATCTGAATCAAGCCGGAGAACAGGCGGAGAAAATGCTGGCGGTTGATGAAAACAACGTGGATGCGCTGCATTACATGGGGCTTGTGTATACGTACCTGGGACGCCTGGAAGCTCACAACGGAAGGCTTTACAGGGGGGGCGTTCTGGGAGAGAAGGGTCGGACATATCTGGAGCGGGCCATTGAGATCTGTGAAAAACAGGAGAACAAAACAAGCCCGTCCGGTTTGATGGCCGGCAACCCATGTGAAGACCTCTATTTTCCCTATGGTGCCTATTCCTATTTTGCAGGGCGTCTTCCCCGGTTTTTACAGGTGTTTAATTTTCTTTGGTTTATACCAAACGGATCGACAGAAGAAGGTTTGAACGCCCTGGAACGGGCCAGGGGAAACAGTGCTTTGCATCGTCCGGGGGCAGAAAGCCTTCTGGTCGGCATTTTTTTGAATTTTGAAGAAGACCGGATGACAACAGCTCGGGAAATATCCGCTGACCTGATCTCCCGTTTTCCGGATAATCCGGTTCTGGAGATTCAGCATGCCAGGCTCTTGCTGGCGGAAGGAAAGCATCAGGATGCTGCTGAAAAATCCGACCGGATCATCGAAAAGGTTGATCAGCGCATTCGGAATTATGATGACGTGGTCAGGCAGGCGGCACTCCAGGTGAAAGCCGAGGCATGGATCAGACAGGACAACCCGACCTCTGCCCGGGCGATTCTTTTTCGGCTTGAAACAGATGCAGCATATCAAAACAATTCATTGCGGCCATATACGGACCTGCTGCTGGGAATGCTTGCCGATATCGAAAAAAAAAGGGAAACAGCAACCGGATATTACGAGAAGGCCAGTTCCTACAAGGGGGCGTTGCGAAATCGGATGGTGGATCAGAAGGCCAGGCAGTACCTGGAAAAACCGTTTATCGGTTCCCGGAGAGATTCGTCTTCCTGAAACAGATGCAAACCGCAACCGCTACCGTTTTGTTCCAATGATAATCAGCGGCTTTTTCGGGGAAACAATTTTTTCCTGAACCACATATTCAATAAATGTTTTTGTAATCCGCTTGTACTCGTCAATTTTTTGGGAAAATTTAAAGTGGCCGGTATTGCCTGGTTCAATGGCTTTTTTATCATTCACAATCGTTTCCGCTTCAGCGATTACCTCGTCCTTGTCATTTGAAAAGTAGATCACTACATATCCGATTGTCGGGTGGGCATCGGTATTTCGAATTTCCCCGCTGACACTAAAAAGGCCGGCCTGGTGAAGGACGGCTTCCAGGTTTTCAACTTCATAGCTGGGGCTGGGATAAAAGTTCTGTGCAGGCTTGACTTGAGCCCCATGCGGAGCAGCTGCCGAAAAAAATAGCAAAACCAAAAAAAAGATTGAAAATACAGTATATTTCATTTTAACCTCGTCTGCTCAGATGGGAACCCCTTCAACATATCGATTTCTGCCCCTGAATATATGTGCAAGTCGGCCCGGATGTCAAATGTCTTACCTTAAAATTGATGAAATTTATAAAATAGCCGACGTTGCTCCCGGATAGTAAACGCGGGCGCATTCGCCGGAAACCATCATCCCGATGCACAAAAAAAGAATTGTAACCGTCTGCGTTTTCATGTACAAACAAGAGGCAGGTATAAAGGGAACATATTGAATCAACAATTAATTCATTTAGGAAAAACCAATGCTTCCACGTGTGTCTCTGGTGAAATATCAATCCGATTCAGCCTCTTTGCAAAAAGCCCTTCAGCTTTGTGAGGGATTTGCCAAATTAAAACAGACAGACCGTGTATTGATCAAGCCCAATCTGGTAGCCTGGGAAGACCGATATCCCATTGCGCCTTTTGGCGTATATACGACCACCAGACTGGTCGAAGATCTGATTATCCTTTTACAGGATTTCGGATGCCGGCATATCTCCATCGGCGAAGGGTCGGTTCAGATACAAAAGAGTGTGGGAACCATGCAGGCCTTTGAGGGTCTTGGTTACCGGGAGCTGGAAAAGCGATATGATGTGAATCTGCTGGACCTCAATAAATCCAAAACGGAAAAATTTGTTTTCCATGATGATCTGAGTCTGCATATTGCCAAGGATGCGGTGGATTGTGATTTCCTGATCAATTTTCCGGTATTGAAAACCCATGGCCAGACAAAGGTTTCTTTGGGCCTGAAAAACCTGAAAGGGTGTCTGAAGCTGCAATCCAAAAAAATGTGCCATCATGCCAAGCTGAATCTGGAGTATTGTTTTTCCCATATCGCCGATTTCCTGAAACCGGCATTGACGATTGTGGATGGAATCTATGCACTGGAAAAAGGCGCGCTTCATTTTGGCAATGCATACCGAAAGGATCTGATCATCGCATCCACCGATATTCTGGGAGCGGATATCGTGGCTGCCAAAACGATCGGGTATGACAGCGGTGATATCAAGCATTTTGAGTATTATGCCAAACGCCATGACCGGTCACTTTTGCTTCAGGACTATGAAATCCTGGGAGAAAAGCTGGAAGACCAGATCACGCCGCTGAAATGGGACTGGACCTGGACTGCGGATAATACCGGACCGGGGATTTTTCAAAAATTCGGCATTACAGGGGTCGCTCTCCCCAAATATGATGATTCCCTTTGTTCCGGGTGCTCACCCATAGCCAATATGGCCAACATTCTGGTCCTGTCCGCCTTTAAGGGCCGGCCGCTGCCGAAAGTGGAGATCCTGAACGGGAAAAAAATGCAGGCCCGTCCCGGATATGAAAAAACCATTCTCCTGGGCAACTGCATCAAAAAGGCCAATGAGGCCAACCCGAATATACAGGAAGCCGTTGAAGTTATTGGCTGCCCTCCTTCCGAGCAGGATGTCGTCACAGCCCTCAAGTCTGCAGGGCTTGAAGTAAACGAGACAGTATATCACGGCTACATGAAAGAGCAGAGCCGAAAGTATGATGGCAAAGCAGGATTTGAACAAGCATTTTTTCAGGCTTGATCCGGGCTTGCTCCCGGTTTTTCACATTGCCGGGAGACCATCCATAACGCATGACTATCGTGATGCCGGGCAGGGGCTTGTTTTGTCGGTACAACCTGTTTCTTTGTTGATTTCCCATCGATCGATCTGAATTTTACAATCTATTTTTTTATCTCAATTTGGGATTGTGCAGGATCTTTGATGCCCGAAAGAGATTTTTTTTCAAAAAAAAAGATTTGTTGACCTATGTCAAGGAACTTTCGTTCCCCTTGCGGTAAATCATATTCAAAACAAAGAAAACAGGTCATTATCAAATATCGAAGTGAACATTCAAAAAAAGGAGGCCGTGATTATGTTTTGTTATCAATGTGAGCAGACTGCAAAAGGTGAAGGATGTACAAAAATCGGTGTATGCGGGAAACAGCCGGATGTGGCGGCGCTTCAGGATATGTTGATTCATTCGTTGAAAGGACTTTCGGTAGTTGCCGTGGAAGGCCGGAAGGTCGGTGTGAAGGATAATACGGTCAACCGGTTTACCTGTGAGGGTGTTTTTTCAACCCTTACCAATGTGAGTTTCGATGCG
This sequence comes from Desulfobacteraceae bacterium, assembly GCA_003599865.1. Taxonomy (GTDB): domain Bacteria; phylum Desulfobacterota; class Desulfobacteria; order Desulfobacterales; family SURF-7; genus QZKS01. The sequence continues at coordinate 2,483 of QZKS01000085.1, read as the reverse complement.
GACCGTTTTGTCGATCTGATCCATGCATGTGCGGTCCATAAGAGAGCACTGAAGGAAAAGGTCAAGGCTGCCGGCGGAAAGGTTGATGCCGTCGAGGAGTGCCGGTGCGACCGGAAAAGCAAGGAAGAACTGATTGCGATTGGCGAAACGGTCGGTATTCTGGCGGATCAAAGCGAAAATGAAGATATCTGGTCTTTGAAGCAGCTTTTGATTTACGGGATCAAGGGCCTGGCCGCTTATGCAGATCATGCGGCGATTCTGGGGAAAAGTGACGATGCGGTATTTGCATTTGTCCATGAAGGACTTGCCGCTACCCTGAAAAAAGACGTTACGGTGGATGAGATGGTCGGGCTTGCCCTGAAGTGCGGAGAGGTGAACCTCAAGGCCATGGAACTGCTGGATGCCGGCAATACCGGACGGTATGGTCATCCGGTTCCGACCAAGGTGCCGCTGGGAGCCAGGGCAGGAAAGGCGATCCTGGTATCCGGGCATGATTTGAAGGATCTTGAGGATATCCTGAAGCAGACAGAGGGTAAGGGGATCAATGTGTATACACACGGTGAGATGCTTCCCTGCCATGGATATCCGGGGCTGAAAAAATACAGCCATTTTTATGGTCATTACGGGACAGCATGGCAGAACCAGGCCAAAGAGTTTGATGCATTTCCCGGAGCCATCATCATGACGACGAACTGTATCCAGAAGCCCAGGGATACCTATGCGGATCATATCTTTACAACCGGACTGGTGGGCTGGCCGGGAGTAATGCACATTGCGGACAAAAATTTTTCGCCGGCCATTAAAAAGGCCCTTGCCATGCCGGGATTTGCCGCTGACACGCAAGGCAAGACCATCATGACCGGTTTTGCCCGAAACGCCGTATTGGGCGTTGCCGATAAAGTGATTGAAGCCGTCAAGGGAAAGGCTTTGCGGCATTTTTTCCTGGTCGGCGGCTGTGATGGTGCAAAGCCGGGAAGAAACTACTATACCGAGTTTGTGGAAAAAGTGCCGAAAGACTGTGTCGTACTGACACTTGCCTGTGGAAAATTCCGTTTCTTTGACAAGGATCTGGGAGATATCGGCGGCATTCCAAGGCTGCTGGATATCGGCCAGTGCAATGACGCATATTCTGCCATTCAGATTGCCGTAGCCCTTGCAAACGCTTTCGGATGCGGTGTCAACGATCTGCCGCTTTCCATGATCCTGTCCTGGTATGAACAGAAGGCATGTGTCATTCTTCTTTCCCTGCTTCATCTGGGAATCAAGGATATCCGTCTCGGACCCAGCCTGCCGGCATTTATTACGCCGAATGTACTGAATGTGCTGGTTGAGAATTTTAACATCATGCCGATCAAGACAGCGGAAGAAGACCTGAAAGCGATTCTCGGGTAGCAGGGAAATGCAGTGAAGAACCGGTTTTGCGATCTGCATTTTCAGGTCGCAAAACCGTTCGGATCCGGAAAAGGAAGTCGGAAGCAAACAACGGTGTATAGAATGGAGGAAGAGTCATGAAATGTCCGGGACAGGACAGCAGATACTGGAAGCCGGGATCGATTTTTGAAGCAAAATGTCCGAAGTGCGGCGCAGCGGTGGAGTTTTTCAAGGATGACACGGCCCGGAAATGCTATCAATGCGGTCATCGTTTTGTGAATCCCAGCATGGATTTCGGATGTGCGTCCTATTGCGAGTTTGCCGAGCAGTGTATTGGAACACTCCCTCCTGAACTGCTTGCGGAAAAAGAAAATCTGCTGAGGGACAGGGTGGCCATTGAAATGAAAAAATATTTCAAGTCCGATTTCAGACGGATCGGTCATGCAACCAAGGTTGCCAGATATGCCGAACCGATCGGGAAGGCGGAAGGCGGCAACCTTGCCGTGATATTATCCGCAGCATATCTTCATGATATCGGCATTCATGCTGCGGAAAAAAAGCATGGCAGTACGGCCGCCAGGTACCAGGAACTGGAAGGTCCTCCCATTGCAAGGGAGATCCTGGAGAAACTGGGCGCTAAAAAAGAGCTGACCGAAGAAGTCTGTGACATCGTCGGACACCATCACAGCCCGAGAGAAGAAGAAACAAGCAATTTTAAAGCGGTGTATGATGCAGATCTGATTGTGAATATTGAAGAGGGAAACAAAAACAAAGAACCGGATCCGGAACGCCTGGAAAAAATCATCGAGAAGTCCTTTCTGACGGAAAGCGGGAAGAAAAAAGCCAGAGAGGTTCTGTTATCACAGGTGTAGGAAAACGCAGCTGCGGCATAAGCGGATAGGATGAAGACGGAGCATACCATGAAGATCAAACGAAAAATTATCGAAATTAACGAAGAATTGTGTAATGGTTGCGGGCAGTGTGTGATTGCCTGTGCAGAAGGGGCCATCGAGATCATAGACGGGAAGGCAAAGGTGATTTCCGACAACCTGTGTGACGGTCTGGGAGCCTGTCTTGGGGAATGTCCGGAAGGCGCATTGAAGATTATCGAA
>QZKS01000072.1 GCA_003599865.1 Desulfobacteraceae bacterium | reverse complement strand
GTCATTCTGACGAAAGTCAGAATCCAGCAATTTCAAACGCTTCTGGATGCCGGATCAAGTCCGGCATGACGGTTTTGTGACTTTTTACGAGTTCATCAAATATGTTATTGCCATTATTCTTTGCCGATGTCTGAATTCTCTTCCAACTGCCGCACTGTTTCTTCAAGAACAGGGAGCTTTTGCCTGTCTTTTGGGTCCTTGGAAATCCTTTTAAGCGCTATCATTGTTCTGATATCAAGGACGAGAATAGGATGACCTTTGAAATCAATTTCTACTGTGTTTTGTAAAAGATCTTCATAGTTTTTCCCTTCCTCAATGAAAGCTAAAACATCAAGTGGCCCCAATCGGGTAGAAAAAAGTGCATGCCCCGAAAAGTCTTCCTCTTTTGGCACGATAATTTTATCATCAGGACGACGATAGATAGCATTAATGGATTTTAAAAATTGAAAGAGTCTGGAAATATTTTCAGAAGACCTGTTATGGACAATATCAACATCCATCGTTGTTACCGGCGCACCCTGTACAACTGCGGCCAAACCACCGACAAGGATAAATTCAACCCCTGCTTTTACAAGGCCTTCAAGTATTGCGCTCAGGTCTGTAATGTTTTGATTTTTGCTGTTGGTATGCATTTCTCAATTCCAGAATGGTACGTACGGCATTATCATTCGATTTCAGCCTTTCCTCTGGTGTCATTTTAAGGAACATGGCCACCAGCCCTTTATCAACGCCTGAGTTTTCTTGATTTTTCGGGATTTCGACCATATGAAACCTGTCTGATTGTACCTTTACTTGCCCTGATCATTGAATTTATAGAAGATCCGAACGTTTGGGATTGTATTCATTGCCCTGCGCAGATTAACGCTATAACAGCCTGTCTGGTTATAGTCAATATGTCAAAATTACAGCGGATTATTTTATCGGCAGGATGATGGATAAAATCGCCCCCTTCCATTGAATCCTTCAATAATAACGCCTTCCATTATCCATATTACCTATTTGACCCCTTGAATCCATTGATGTTTAATAGGCAGCTCAAATCAATGGATGATGAATCAACAGACAATCATTTGGAAAAAGGAGAAACCTCATGAAACAATCATCTGCTCTTGTGCTGGTTTTACTGCTGCTGTCCTGCTGCATGGCCGCGCCCTGCCTGGGTGATCCGCTCGATGCCTTTTCCGGACAGAAAGGAACCATCAAAATAGCCGGCGGCACCGCCCATATCCCGGTAATGACCGAAGCGGCCAAGCGGATTATGACGCGCCATAATGACATTTCAATCACCGTTGCCGGAGGCGGCTCGGGACTTGGCATCAAACAGGCAGGCGAAAGGCTGGTGGATATCGGCAATTCCGGACGGGAACCAAAACCGGAAGAAATCGAACGATACGGCCTTGCCGTTTACAAATGGGCCATTGACGGCGTGGGCGTGGTTGTTCACCCGAAAAATCCGGTAACCTCCCTTTCCTCGGAACAGCTCAAGGATATTTTTTCCGGAAAAATCGACAACTGGAAATCTTTGGGCGGTCCGGACCATGCCATCACCCTGTATACACGGGATGAGGCCAGCGGAACCCGTGAGGTATTCTGGGAAAAAGCGCTCTCCAAAGGTCCCATCTCCCCCAAGGCGCTTTTCACCGCCTCCAACGGAGCCATGAAGACCGCGGTTGCCAATGATCCCTATGCCATCGGCTATGTTTCCGTGGGCCATATGGACAAGAGCATTGTCCCCGTTACCCTGGATGGCGTTACGCCGACCCTGGAAACCGTCAAGAATGGCGGGTACAAGGTATCACGGGGACTTTTCAGCAATACCAAAGGCGAACCGCAGGGACTGACCCGCCTGTTCATTGACTACCTCTTCACATCCGAAGGACAAAAGATCGCCGCGGACAAAGGATTCATTCCCGTGAAATGAAAACCTCCGGAGACGCCATCGCAAAAGCTTTTTTTCTATCCTGCGCAGGGATCAGTGCCGTCATGACATCTGCGGTATTCCTGTTCATGATTGTGCTGGGCCTTCCGCTTTTCCGCAAAGGCTCTTTCATGGATATCTGGATGGGAACCTGGTCGCCGGCCGAAGGGGTTTTCGGAATCGGGCATATGATTGCCGGGACCTTCTGGATCGCGATTCCGGCGGTAGTTCTTTCCCTGCCTCTTTCCCTGGGAACCTCCTTTGTGATCGCCGGTCTGGGCGGCCCCCGGCTCCGGGAAACACTGATTTCCCTGGTCCGGTTCATGACCGGCATTCCGACCGTCATCTACGGCTTTCTGGGCATCTTCCTGCTGGTTCCCCTGATCCGGGAGGAGCTGGGAGGTCCGGGCATGTGCGTGCTTGCCGCAAGCATGGTTCTGGCTGTCCTGATTACGCCCACCATGGTGCTGTTCTTTTCCCACAGTCTCATGGCGGTAGATCCGGCCCATGTTCAGGCGGCACGCGCCCTGGGAGCCGGACGCATACAACGACTTCTCTATGTGATGCTGCCGGAAGCCCTGGGCGGCATGGCAACCGGGCTTGTCCTTGCCCTGGGCCGCGCCCTGGGAGATACCCTGATCGCGCTCATGCTGGCCGGAAACGCGCTCGGCATGCCTGCCGGATTTCTGGACCCGGCCCGGACCCTGACCGGGCATATCGCCCTTGTCCAGGCAGCCGATTATGACAGCCTGGAATTCCGGTCCATCTTTGCGTGCGGCATTGCCCTGTATCTGTTTACAACCGCCTCCGTGATCGCCGTAAGGTTCATTGAGCGGGGAAAAAAGGAAGCGGCATGATGCGGACTCTGATGGAAAAAACCATTACCTTTCTGTCCTGGCTCATGACCCTTGTCCTTTTTTCGGTTGTCCTGTTTTTCATCGGATATCTTTTGCACAAAGGGCTTCCGGTTCTCGGCAGGAGCCTGGTTTTCGGCGAGACAGACCCCATGCAGGCAATCCTGGGCCGGGCACGGGTTTTTGACGGGCTGTTTCCGGCCGTCATGGGCACCTTGTATCTGGTTCTGCTGTCCACTGCCCTGGCCTTGCCGATCGGAATTTCCGCCGGAATTTATCTTGCGGAATATGCTCCTCCTGCTGCCGGAAGACGATTCGGATTCTTCTTTGACATCCTGGCCGGGATTCCCTCCATTGTCATCGGCCTGTTCGGATTCAGCGTCGCGGTTTTTCTGCACAAACATTTTTCAGGCCGCATCTCGCCCTGTCTGCTGATCAGCGCCTTGTCCCTGGCCTTTCTGGTATTGCCCTATATCATCCGCAGCACCCAGGTGGCCCTGGAAAGCCTTCCAGCGCCCATTCGCAGAACCGCGCCTGCCCTGGGTGCGACAAGGCTTCAGAATCTTGTTTATGTCCTGATTCCCCATGCCTTGAGCAATATTGTTTCCGGCATCATCCTGTCCATCGGAAGATGCGCCGAGGACACGGCAGTCATCATGCTGACCGGTGTTGTCGCAACCGCGGGCATCCCCTCCTCCCTTCTTTCCCAGTATGAGGCCCTGCCCTTTTATATCTACTACATATCCGGCCAGTATGCGGATCAGGCGGAGCTTGACAAGGGCTACGGAGCCTGCCTGATTCTTCTGGGAATCTGTGCGGTCCTGTTCATTCTGGCCGGTATGGTAAAAAAACACCTGACCCATCGGGCCTTATACAAGGTATAGGAAATCATGGAACAGCAGGAAAAAATCATATTGCGGAATGTGAATTTTTGGTACGGGCGGAATCGGATTCTGGACAAGATCAGCATGAAGATTGCCGGACAGACCATTACCGCCGTCATGGGACCGTCCGGTCAGGGAAAAACCACCTTCCTGGGGCTGTTCAACCGTCTGTGGGACGATATCCCCGGTGCAAAAGCAGACGGCCATATGGAAATTCTGCTGGACAACCGGCCCGTGACCCCTATCCGCAAAGACATTCCCACTCCCATGCTGCGGCGAAAGGTGGGCATGATTTTTCAGGAACCCAACCCCCTGCCCATGAGCATTGCCAAAAATATGGCCTTTCCCCTGAAGCTTGCCGGAATACAGGACAAGTCATACCGGGAAGCCAAAATAAAAAAAGCCCTGGAACAGGCTTTTCTATGGGATGAAGTAAAACATCGTCTGCACACAAGCGCCCTGGATTTATCCGGAGGGCAGAAACAAAGGCTCTGTCTGGCCCGGGCCCTGGTCCTGGAACCGGAAATCCTGCTGTGCGACGAACCCACCAGCTCCCTGGATGCGCATGCGGCAAATGTGATCGAAGAACTTCTGGTGCAGCTCAAAACCCGCTGCACCATCCTGATGGTTTCCCACAACCCGGATCAGGTTCAGAGGATTGCGGACAATGTATTTGAATTGCAGAATGGGCGGATGAATCCATCGGATATTCCAAGCAAACATCTTCCGGGATAGCCAGGGTTAAGCAATGAGCCAATGAATAATCCTATTAAGCCAATTATGGCAGTAATAATTTTTGGATCCACTTATTTACTCTCGTAGAGATAACGCCATGCTCACCTGACCCGAGGGCCGGTAGGCCCTTCGGGTCAGGTGGAGCTACTGGTTACATTTCAATCCCTGGGTACCATATATCCATTTATTGACTATAATAACCCATATATTTTAATAGAAAATAGCGATAGCCAATACAATATTGTGCCTAAGCCTACCAAAAACAATACAACTGCCAGAAAATTAAACCATTGAGGAAAAATGCGCTGAAATTGAACTGGTATTAACTTAGCAGGACCTTCTTCTGAGCGAACATTGAGCAATACCGGCTGTTTTACATAGCTTAGGAGCTGAATGTTAACATGCTCTTTTGGACCTAATGTTGGAATTTTTATAATGTGGTTTCCATTAGGTGACACTTCCTCTTCATATCTAACTGCCTGTGAAAACTGAAAATGGTCAGGACGATCTTGATGAATTATTTCGATATTTGATGCAGGTTTTCTACCAGCGTTTTGAATGGTTAATGAGTCAGTCCTAATATCGATTTTGGGGTCCTTTAAAGAGAATAAAAAGGACCCCGGTAAAAAATACTGTAATTTGGGTTTTGCTTGTAACCGTTGAAGTAACAGGCCTACTATGAGACTTACTATACCAGTGATAATGTATTTTTGAATTGGATCCATACTGATACCTTTTAATATTGAATTGACCTGAATAAATTGTTGAAAGCGTTATTCAGATTCTCTATTATTAGTACTGAAATGTAACATATTATTCATAGGTCAATTTGCCCTGGGCTTTTCAGGCACTTTTGCCCTGATAATAGCCAAATCAGGGGGTTTTCGGGCATTTTTGCCCTGATATTAATTGATTCTTATTTTCGTAATAAATCGCTTGTAAAAGGTGAAGCATTTTGTATGTAAAATTCACCAGCCAACATGGCCTTGATCTTGCCAACTATAAAGATTCACAACAGAATCATTTTATTTATTGGATGTCAACACATAATAACCGAAAAACTGCTGGATGAAGTTCGTGAAGTGATGCGACTTGATCATTATTCCATTCACACGGAACGGACTTATTGTGATTGGATCAAGCAATATATTCATTTTCATAAAATGAAGTCCCGTGATGATTTGCAGAACGGTGAAGCCAAAATACCGGAAAAGGCAATAAGGACCGCGTGACAACCTTTCCGGCATCGATTATTCCCTTTTTGCAAGCCCATCTGGATAAAGTGAAACATCGTCTGCACACAAGCGCCCTGGATTTATCCGGAGGACAGAAACAAAGGCTCTGCCTGGCACGAGCCCTGGTCCTGGAACCGGAAATCCTGCTGTGCGACGAACCCACCAGCTCCCTGGATGCGCATGCGGTAAACGTGATCGAAGAACTTCTGGTGCAGCTCAAAACCCGATGCACGATCCTGATGGTTTCCCATAATCCGGATCAGGTTCAGAGGATTGCGGACAATGTATTTGAATTGCAGAATGGGGCGGATGTCAATCCATTCCTTTTGTGTAGCTTTGAATAGAATGGATAGCAGCTAATATGTCATGGATTCTGATTTTCCAGTTTCTATGCGGCACGGAAAGATTCCTTAAGGATATGCTCTCTCATCTCTTGATGCAGTGCATCCCTGGTTGTCAAATCGACTGAACAATCCAGTATCTCCGATAGTATTTTCTGCAATCTTACAATTTTAAAAAAGCCAACCTCTGCTTCGGGTTCAAAATCAACTATCATATCAACGTCACTATCCGGACCCGCTTCATTTCTCGCCACCGATCCGAAGAGATACAATTCCTTTACCTGGAATTCAGACAAAATATTATGATTTTCTTTTAACTTTTTTATTACATCTGTTTTTTTAATCATTGAACACCATTTCTTGATATTCAGTCTTCAATACAAATAAGTGTCTGACCGCATAATGAATCACGATGAAAAAGGTATCATTATTTTCTTATACAATCAATTTTAAAAGTATATTATTGGGTTAAGCATTATTGAAAAATTATTGGCGAAAACATTCGGATAGGGTATGAACCTTGGAAACGACCTGAATTACGAAGGGATTGAGATGTTTCAAGCAAACATCGAACAGGTGATGTTATAAGGATAGGCTACCTTCCCCTTCCGCTGCTGAAGGTGATTTGTTTTCGAGAAATGGTGTCCTGTCTTATAATTTCTGGATGCCGGTTCGAGCCCGGCATGACGGAATTTATCTGTTTTGTTAAATGATTCAATACGCCAAAGGAAATGATTCCTGAAATTAGGATAGCTTAAGGGCGGTTCGCGAACCGCCCACACACGCGAACCGCCCACACGATTGATTTTCATTCTTGAATAAATCCGAATTCGAGTCTATATCCAGTATCAAAACAATCCTGAATTCATTAATAGGAGCTGCGGTGAAACCATTAAACATTTCGAAAAATATCGTTTCCCTGTCGGATTTTAAGACCAGGGCGTCCAAAATGCTTCATGACGTTCAGAACTCGCACCAGCCCCTTGTCATTACTCAAAACGGCAAGGCAGCGGCTGTCCTTATTTCTCCTGCTGATTTTGATTTGCTCACAGAACAGGGCCGTTTTGTTGATGCCGTCCAAAAAGGTTTGAAAGATGTTCAGCATGGGCGGGTGCTATCGGATCAAGCGTTGGAAAACGTGGACGATTCCAATGGATGAAAAAAAATAAATTGAATACCACCCTCACCTTTTCCGTCATGCCCGACCGGACAATTCTGCCGGAATGGGAAGATACCCCGGAAATGATCTCTGAGAATACAATCCGGATACAGCATGCCATTGATGACCGTTTTATCCACGAGCCGAAATCCTGGCTGTTTTATCTTGGATTTTACGGAAAAGAAGCTGAACTATCGCCTTCGGTTGACTATTTTATCCGGTTTTCCAGATTGTTTATCCATAAACTGAGTCAGGTGCCGGATCTTGAAACCCTTCGTCATAAAGTAGTCGTTGATATTCCAGATCCGGAACTGGATCAGTTCGTGGGAAGCCTGCCGATGATCACCGGTGCCGAGTATGTGAATCATGATATGCTCAAGGGCTTATGGGCCGGACTCGGAGAAAGTTTTTCAAACCGGATCCGGGAATATGACGGAAGTGTGGAATCCTTTTTTCATCAGCAGGACCCATCGATTCATCTGGCCGGACGGGTTTTTTTTCATCTGGTGGAAAACAGGAACAGCGACCTTCCCTTTGCCTTCATGGCGACCTACTCGGCCGGGATGGGGAAAAACGGAAAACCCCGGCATCTGCCGTTGAAGCATGCCATTCAGGAGTATAGTGACGAACAACTGCTGAACCTTCTGGCAACCGTTTATCATGCGGCTGAGAAAAGCAGTCTTGTTGCAGACCTGATCGAAACCGGCGAACTGTTTCATCCCCTTGCCTGGAGCCCGAAAGAGGCTTTCTGCTTTTTACAGGAGATCCCGTATTATGAAGAATCCGGAGTGTTGTGCCGGATACCGGACTGGTGGAAACAGCATTCCCAGGGAGCACGGCTGAATATCTCTTTTGGCGATAAACAGCCATCCCGTGTGGGCCTGGATGCAGTAATTGACTTTCATGCAAATCTTCTTCTGGGAGATATGGTTGTCTCGGAAGAGGAAGCAAGATTGATGCTTGAGGAATCCGAAGGTCTTGCCTTTATCAAGAACAAATGGGTTCCGGTGGACCACGAAAAATTGAAGCTGGCTCTTGCGGCATGCGATCAGGTAAAACAGATGGCCGGAAACGGATTGACCCTTCGTGATGCCATGCGGCTCCAGCTCAACCCGGAAAAAATAGCGGGCGATATGAATGCTGATGTGGGCCTGAGCGTTTCCAATGGAACCTGGCTTGCATCCGTGATCCATAACCTGAAACAGCCGGATCGGTTGAAAAAGGTCAAACCGGAAAAAGGATTTCAGGCCAAACTTCGGGAGTATCAGGAAAAAGGGCTTCAATGGCTTCATTATCTGGATTCGCTGAATCTGGGTGCATGCCTGGCCGATGATATGGGGCTGGGTAAAACCATACAGATCCTGGCATTTTTAAGCCTCCTGAAGAAGCGGAAAGATCTGCCCTCCAGTCTTCTCGTCGTTCCCGCATCTCTTATTTCAAACTGGATCAGTGAAATCGGAAAATTCCTCCCCATCCTGAAAATCCATGTAGCCCATCCTGGCTTTACACTGCCCAATGGAAAAGAGACGATTCAAAAAAAAAAGGAGGAGCTTGACCGGCTTGATCTTGTGATTACCAGCTATGCCATTGCCCAGCGATATGAATGGCTGGGTGACTACTGCTGGAACTACCTGATACTGGACGAAGCCCAGGCCATCAAGAATCCGGGAACCAAACAGACACGGGCGGTCAAAAAACTGAAATCCCTGAACAGAATCATCATGACCGGAACCCCTGTAGAAAACAGGATTTCGGACCTCTGGTCTCTTTTTGACTTTTTAAATCCCGGTCTTCTGGGAAATGAAAAGGAGTTTGCCGCATTTTCAAAAAAACTGAAAAATCATCCAAAAGGTTACAGCCGTCTGAGAAAGATTGTTTCCCCCTATATCCTGCGCAGGCTCAAAACCGACAAGTCGGTTATCTCGGATCTGCCGGACAAGGTGGAGATGAAAAGCTTTGCGGATCTGAGCAAAAAACAGATTGTTCTGTACCGGGGATTTGTGGCCGAACTGGAAAGACGGATTGCCGAATCCGATGGGATTCAACGAAAAGGCCTGGTTCTATCCTCCCTGATGAAACTCAAGCAGCTCTGCAATCACCCGGATCATCTTACCGGCACCGGCGAATACAAAGAATCGGAGAGCGGAAAGTTTGAACGGCTGCGTGAGATCTGTGAAACCATTTATGAAAAACGGGAACGGGTACTTGTGTTTACCCAGTTCCGGGAGATAACGGAACCCATCAGATTTTTCCTGGAGACCATTTTCCATCACAAGGGGCTCGTGCTTCACGGCAGTGTTGCTGCGGGAAATCGAAGAAAGATTATTGACATTTTTCAAGGTGAAGCATATTGCCCGTTCATGGTACTCACCCTGAAAGCCGGTGGAATCGGACTCAATCTGACAAAGGCCAATCATGTGATTCATTTTGACCGATGGTGGAATCCGGCGGTTGAAAACCAGGCAACGGACCGTGCCTTTCGGATCGGCCAGGATAAAAAAGTGATTGTGCACAAGTTTATCACACGGGGAACCATTGAAGAGAAAATTGACAGGATGCTGGATGATAAAAAAGAACTGGCGGATCAGGTCGTTTCCCAGACCGGTGAAACCCTGATTACGGAAATGGACAATACACAACTGATGAATCTGTTCCGATTGACTTTATAGGAGAGGCAATGAGTTATTATTACGGATTTCCCCAATATGTTTCCGTGGGAGAAAAAAGAGCCAAGGCAGAAAAAAAACTGAAACAGCTAAGGAAAAAAAATCCCGGTATCCAGCCCATTGTCTTAGAAGGAAGCGCGATAGCCAAAACCTGGTGGGGTAAAGAGTGGAACAAGAATCTGGAACGTTACGCCGACTACAGCAATCGAATCGACCGGGGCAGAAGTTATGTCCGTCACGGCGCAGTACTGGATCTGAAAATCAAACCCGGTCAGGTTGAGGCACTGGTGCAGGGCTCCCGTTCAAAACCATACGCTGTTTCCATTTCCATCGATCCGATTCCCAGGAAAAACTGGACTGAAATCAAGCAAAGCTGCAAGGGCAGGATGGACAGTCTTAAAAAACTGATTGCCGGAGAATTCCCAAAAGCACTGGGTGATGTATTTACCAGGCAAGGCAACGGACTGTTCCCTGTCCCGAAAGAAATCCATTTTGAATGCAGTTGCCCGGACTGGGCATCCATGTGCAAGCACGTTGCCGCCACACTTTACGGGGTTGGTGCAAGACTGGATCAGGACCCCAATCTCTTTTTTGTGCTGAGAAAGGTTGACATCAACGACCTGATCACGGAAACCGTAAAAGAAAGTAAAAAAGAACTTCTGTCCAAGGCCAAGAAGAAAACCTCGCGCGTCATTGAAAATGAATCCGGGCTTTCAGACATGTTCGGGATCGATTTTGGAGAAGGAGATGCACCTGGTACAGTCAAAGATTCTACTCCCAAAATCAAAAAAACCGTTCCCAGAAAACAGGCCATCCGGAAAACGGTTTCAAATACCCCTGGAAAAAGAAAAAACAGGAAACTTACGGATACAACAAAGATTGAGAAGATCATCCGCAGCCGTAGAATAGGAATCTCCGTTTCCGAACTGATCAAAACATCCGGCATGGAAGCGCAAAAAGTAAGGAATATCGTGTTTCAACTGAAAAGCCGGAAAAAGATTGAATCCATCGCCCGTGGCATATACCAATGGGTTAAATGAGTGGAGGTAATGGCGGTTCGCTTTAGGGCGGTTCGCGAACCGCCCCTACACCAAACGCGATCTATTCATGGTTTGAAAAACCAGTCCGCCAAGAAAAATTGCAAACGGTTCAATATCCTGTTCAACACTCCCTTTTTCCAGTGTGCCCATATAATCATCCCGTTTTTCCAGTGGAATGACGGTCCAAGGATATCCGCCTGCGGCCAGCATCACATTCATCAGGAATCTTCCAATGCGGCCATTGCCATCCAGGTATGGATGGATGTATACGAACATAAAATGTCCCAGAACAACACGGACAGATGGCTCCGGCTCATTTTTCAGCAAATCAAAAAATACCGGCATACAGCTTCGTACTGCCTCATGGCGCGGAGGCACATGCATTGAACACCGGATATATACCGGATCTTTTCGGTATCCGGATAGATCGGTTGCCCGCAAAAGGCCGGCTGTTACAAGAGGTCCAAACATCTCACGATACCAGATGCTGTGATCATCAAGACAGACGGATCCGGGGTTTTCGCCTTCCAGTACCCTTTGTACACTATTCCGGACCGTCTGATAGGCCTGCCAGTATCCACGAGCTGCCAAGGCATTAAAATGCTTTCGGTCATCCCTGTTTTCATCCGGATTCCAATCGCCGCTGCGAACCTGTTGAATAAGCTCCGGGCTGACCTGATAACCTTCAATAGATAGCGAGTGATAAGCATCTGTGATATAAATTTCATCGGCAGCCTTTAGATATGCAGCAATGTCGGAGGGCCGGCCGGGTGCGGCTGAGAAATGTTTCAGGACCGGTTCCCGCATTTTTTGCCACATGAGTCGGATACGGTTCACGTATGGAGACAGTTCGCCTGTTGGCAGGATCAACTGTATGGTATGTTCGAATGGATCTTTTTCACGAACAGTGTAACCTGCGGCCTGCATGGTTTTTACAATTTCGTCGGCGATACGGTCACGGCCGATATTTCTAAATGCCCCTGCAAGACGCCCGGCAACCGTACTGTGTCCGCCTTCCAGGAGTAATGAAAGCACATCGGAAGCATCTTTCACCATAGCCAGGGCTGCACGGGCATCTGTTTCATTCTGCAGAAAGAATCCAACTGAGCAGTTCATCAATCCGGCAGGAATAGAGAACAATCGCAGGCCATCCTTTTCCGTCACTTCTTCACCCGAAGGAAGGGTTGCACGCACGTCAAATAATGAGGTTCCATGAGGCAGGGTTGTGATTCTGTTGCGGGCCTTTGGTGAACGAACAAGCAATTGACGTGGGACTTTCATGTTCCCGACATGCAGCAATAATGACTGCTCAGGAGAGAGACTCCAGTTCGTTTCAAAACGGGCTTTCAAGTATGCAGCACAGAATCTCCAGAATGAAGCATACCATGCCGTGCTCTCACCCCTTACCTCTCCCGGATTGGCAGGAATGTACCACCCCTTCATAATTTCCAGCAGGAAGCCGTTTTTGACCAGGCGTTCACGGTGTGTCCGGGTAAGATCTCCTGAACATATGGCGACAACACCGCGCTCCTGAATCATTCTGAGAATCTCAAGGGATTCAGCGAGTTTTTCCTGAGGAGTAGCCATAATTCCTGTTCCTTATGTCAGCCTTTTAATGTGTATTGTTTTTAGCTTTTTGTGTCATACCATTTTTAGCTTATTTTGCCAAAACTTATTTTACAGGTTTTTTATAATCAACTTCAGGTGGATGGAAAAAGGTGAATCTATAGAATATTCTGCCTGCGGTATGGGGAGTGTGACATGTCGGTGCATATTCTGTTCGGCACCTCCCTTGTAAAAAAATCCTTGACCTGCCGGCCGGGGCTGTTGTAGTAAGATCTTTCTTATTTCGTTGCCATGAAGGTGACGGCGGCCGAACGGCCGGAAAAAGATATTACAAGACAGATATTCTGATTTCAAAAAGCAAAGCCATGAAGGTGAACAGACGGCAACGTCTGATATACTTTCATGGCTTTTTTATTGGAGAAAACAGGGACCGGCAAAATTAAAAATCCGAATTTTGAGATGGATATTCATATGGGGTTGCAAATAAAAACGAAAAAAATTGGGAAACACCTCGCAGGCTGGTTTTTCGTCATATGCCTGACAATGATTGCCCCGTATGCCGATGCCGCGGATAAACCGATGGAAAAGGACACGGACGGCGACGGGGTGACGGATACCCGGTCCTTGTTTGACGATGATGGTAAAATTTTGCGGGTGGAAATGGACACCAATAAAGACGGCCGCATGGACCAGGTTCAGTATTATGAAAAAGAAACCATGGTCAGAGCGGAACGGGATACGGATCTTGACGGGCAAATGGACTGCCTGGATTATTTCGATCAGGAGAAAAGAACCCGGCAGGAAAGGATCAACAAGGACAGGGCGGTGTATCAGCTCACCCTTTTTGCTGAAAATGATGAGCCAAAGGAGATGAGAAAAGACACCACCGGCAGCGGATTCTTTGATACGATCTATTACTTTTCCAAAGGCAGGCCTGTCTCCTCCTCCCGGGATACGGACGAAAACGGCACGGTCAATATCCTGGAAACATATGCTAACGACAAACCCGTCAAGCGTACTGTGGATGAGAATGAAGATGGAAAACCTGAAACGATCCTTCTTTTCGATAAGCAGGGCCTGCCCGGTGAAAGCCGGCATGATCTCACCCATGACGGCTTTCTGGAAACCGTCCGTTTTTATCAGGCAGGTAAAGTCATCCGGGAGGAAAGGGATAATATTATTTTCATTTTTGATGAAAAGGGTTTGCCGAAAGAGTTTCTGGAAGACACGACCCGCAGCGGCTTTATCGATAAACGTGCTTATTTCACAAACGGCAAAATGATCCGCCGGACCCTGGATGAAAACCGGGATGGAAAAATCGATACATCGGTTTTCTGGAATGACCAAGAGGAGCGTACCCGTGTGGAAAGCGATACGGATTTCAACGGTGTCATGGACACCTTTCAATATTATGAAAAAGACCGGATCACCCGGCTGGAAAAGGATGAAAACAGCGACGGCAAGATAAACCTGAAGCTTTACTACAACAGCAGCGGGGAAAAGGAAAAACAGGTCCGGGATGCGGATGCCGATGGTTATTTCGAGACCACACATTGGTTCAATCATCCGGATTGGTCTCTGGTAGTGGAAATTGACAACAACCGGGACCGGAAACCGGACGCCCGTTTTTTCTACACCGACAGTGTATTGCGGGTAAAGGAACTGGATGAAAACCATGACGGGAAAATTGATCTCAAGGAATATTACAATCCCCAAGGGCGGTTGATCAAAAGCCAGGAGGATGAGCTCCAAACCGGGAATCTCACCCTGACCTGGTTTTATGATGAAGACGGGCCGGCCGGCCGGGCGGAAAAGGATACCAACGCGGATCATGCCGTTGATGTCCGGTTTTTTTATGAAAAGGGAAAGCTGGTATCGGTTGAGGAAGATTCCAACCATGACGGGAAGCCCGACATCTGGGAAACCTATGACACGGCCGAAGCCCTGGTGAAGCGGCGGAAAGACCTGGACTTTGACGGAAAACCGGATGTGGAGGAACCATAAGTTTTGATGCGATGAAAACACAACAAAGGATATGACTCATGATTGCATTTTTAGGAAAAGGCGGAATCCTGGTGATTCCCATACTGCTCTGCTCGGTGTTCACTGTTGCGATTTTTCTGGAACGGGTTATCACCTATTCCCGCTTGCGCATCCGGGGTGCGGGTCTGGCTGAAAAAATCGCGGGACTTCTGATGCAGGGGAAAAAGGATGAGGCTCAGAAAACGGCAGTGGAAAGCAATTCTCCCATGGGCCGTGTTCTGGCCAAGGCCATCGAGGTACAGGACAATGACCGGGAGATACTGGAAACCGTTCTGATCAATTCCACGGACGAAGAAGTCCGGAACCTCTCCACCTATGTCCAGACCCTGGCAACCATCGGCAACATTGCCCCCCTGCTGGGTCTTCTGGGAACGGTCATCGGCATGATCAAAGCCTTTATGGTGATTCAGCAGATGGGAGGCAAGGTCAATGCAGCGGTGCTAGCCGGCGGTATCTGGGAGGCCATGCTGACCACCGCTCTGGGACTGGCCGTGGCCCTGCCGACCATGGTGGCCCACAGCTACCTGCTGTCACGCATCGACAGTTATGAGGCCCGGCTGCAGAACGGTTCCGTGACCTTCATGAAAGCCATCACCCAAAAGTAGGAGACCGCCCATGCTGGTTCATCGAAAAAAAAGACCGCCTTATCCGATACAGACACCCCTGACCTCCCTGATTGACATTGTCTTCATGCTGCTGATCTATTTTCTGCTGACCACCAACTTCATGGTGGACGAAGGCATTTCCATCAAGCTTCCCCAGGCCAGGGCTGCGGCTCCGCAGACGCAGCAGGAGATCACCGTCTATGTGGACAGGGATGGAAGAACCTATATCGCAAATAAGCCGATCCCGGAAGAGATGGTGTTCAAACACATTAAAGAGATGATCGGCGGACAGGAAGACCGGCTGGTAGTGGTCAAGGCCGACCGGGAGGTGATACTGAACAAGGCGGTCAAGGTCATGGATCTGGCCAAGGCTGCGGGCGCCGGAAGGCTTTGCCTGGCCACGGAAAAGGATTTCTGATCCATGGCATCCGTGTCTAAAAAAAACAAGCCTAACTACCTGATGCGAACCATGATCACCGTGTCTCTCGGCATTCATTTCCTGGTCTTTCTTCACATCGCCGGAATCTACCGGTCTCAGGCCATGACGTATATCGAACTGACGCTGAACGGGATATCCAAACCGGCAGCCCGTTCCATTCCCCGGCCCAGGGTCAGGAATGAAAAACCCGAAATCACATCCGCCGACCAACGGGAAATGAAAAAGTCCCATATGCCGCTTATCCCTGTAAAGCAGACCGGACTCAATGCCGCCGAACCGCTGACGGCCGATATCGGCGCACCGGCGGTTCCCTTCTCCGGCATGGATTTTGACGGCCCACCCGCCTATATCACCACCGGCGATTATTTTGACATGGTCCGCATGAAAATAGAAAGCAGCAAACGGTATCCGGCAAATGCCAAAGAAAATGGCCGGGAAGGACAGGTCAACGTCCGGTTCGTCATTACCATGGACGGGCAGATCTCTTCCCTCGAAATCGTAAAAAATTCAAATCATGCCGATCTTGATCAGGCAGCTATAGAGGCGGTCGGAAACGCTGCACCCTTCCCCAGGCCTCCGGCCGGCCTGTTCAAGGACAAGATTCGCGTGGAAATAGCCATTCTGTTTGAACTGAGGTGAATAACACGAAACCGGCAAAGGAGGTGAAATCAGAGACAGAACATACCTGCACGAACTTACAAAAAAAGAAAAACGGAAGGCGGCCCTTCTCCGCCAAGAGATTCACAGACCGCCTTCCGGATAAACAAAGCCCCCTCATTGTCAGAGGGATGCTTCGGAGTCCTTATATCATCCGGGCGTCTTTTCGTCAATTTACCATTGGTAAACCACTAGGGGGAAAACATTCGGATGAAATAAGGAGAAAACCAGGAATGAAATCAAATTATAATATATTACGCAAAATTCTTACGGCTGTTTTGGTCTTGTGCCTTTTATTTGTTTCAATGCCTGTTTTTGCCGATGAAGACGCAAAAGAGGAAGATAAATCTTCAGTCTATGTCCTGGAGAATGTAGTCATCACGGCAAATCGCATGGAAACGGATATAATGGATGTTCCGGCAAGTTTATCGATTATTGACCAAAAAGAAATTGAGGAAAGGGGTGTATTGAACGCCAGGCAGGTTTTGGATGGAATCCCCAATGTTCGGGTTGAACAGGACATGGACAGCAGCCCGCAGATTTATATGCGTGGTGTGCCTCATTTTCACAATAACAATAATATTCTTGTCCTCATGGATGGCATTCCGCTGCTAACGGCCAATGACGAAGTCAACATGGACCGTATCCCGTTTTATAATATCGATCGGGTAGAAGTTATCAGGGGACCGGTTTCAGCCCTCTATGGGAGAAATGGTGTGAGCGGCGTTATCAATTATATAACCAAAGACCCTCCTCAGGATGAAGTTGAGGGAAAGGTCAATATCACCATCGGCAGCGATTATCTGAATCAGTCCGCTTTCAGCGTTGGAGGCCCTGTTATAGAACGGAAATCCAGCATGAGCGTTGGAGGTATTTTTGATACAGGTGACGGGTGGAGAGAAAATACCGAACATAAGGCAAGAGGCCTTTTTGTAAAAAACAAATTAATGCTTTCGAACGATACTGATATTTTATTGCACTTTAACAGGCATGAAAATGAACAAAATCTGGGGAGCCCAGTTCCTTTAAGAGCAGACAACACATTGCTGTTTACCGGTGACGCTCAGGAAAGTTGCTGGGATGTACCTGACGCCCGGAAATTTGATAATAACACGCTTTTTGCCGCAACGTTAAACCAGAAATTAACCCAAAGCACAAAATTGCAGACAAAGTTCAAATATGGTCATGAGAATCGCGGTTATTATGGTCAGATGGGAGGCATAGATCTTGACGAGGAAAACCATACCATCGGTTGGTCGGTCATTGAACTGAATTCGGAAGAAGACAGTTATTTTGTAGAACCCCAGTTGACCTGGAAAAGTGTTATCGCAGGCCGTGAAAACCGATTCCTGATTGGCGGATCCTACGAAAGAATTGAGGCTGACGACCTTACCGGATGGTACGGTGATGAATTCCAATGGGATTCATGGAGAGTCAACTACCTCACCGGGGATAGGGGTAATCGAAATGAAAAACTGTTCTGGCAGTCCGGTGATACCACCACCCGGTCCGATTATGTTGCGGCTTTTATGCAGGATGAGTTTGATGTAACAACAAAAGCCACACTGTCCCTGGGACTTCGATATGATACGTTTTTCAGGGAAACCCTTTACAGGGCAACCGATACGGGAGAGGCTGCAAAAGTTAAGGGTGACAAGGATCATTTCAGTCCAAAAGCCTCCATAAATTACAAATGGACTGATAGCATATCAACCTACGCTACCTATGCCCATGCCTTCAATCCTAATTTCGGCCCCATATGGATGTATAATGAAGATTATACGTTTATGGACCCGGAAATCGTAAACAGCTACGAGGTGGGAATCCGTGCCGGATTGTTGGACCGTCTTCTTTTAGTAAGCATGTCCCCCTTTTTCATGAAAAGGGAGAATATTCTTGTGATGGTTTCCGGCGATGACGGGCAATCTCATCCGGATACTGCAGGTCAACAGGAAATCGTGGGTCTGGAAATGGAATCCAACCTTAATCTCGACAAATTTCTGGACGGTCTGAGCTTTTTCTTTAACTATGGATACGCCCAATCAGAATGGAAAGATTTTCAATATGAATCATACGTATGGGGAACGGGATGGGTAACCTATGACTGGTCCGGTAAAAATGTCCAGGTCATGCCTGAACACAATTTTTCTACAGGAATGAAATACTTTAATAGTGATAAAGGATATGGTTTCAATATCTGGTATGACTATATGGGCGAATGGTGGGTCGATCCGGCCAACACCTGTAAATCCGAGGCCTATGGGCTTTTAAATGCCAGGATCTACTATGAACCTCCCCGGATCAAGGGCCTTGGTGTTTCCTGCACCGTAAAAAATATCGCTGATAAAAAATACTATGCTTACTGGTCCGGGAACGAAGAAGGACCGGAGTCTGCTTATCCGGGTGAACCTCTTACGGTCATCGGGTCCGTGTCAATGTATTTCTAAATCTTGGAAAAAAAGGAGAATAACGCATGATAATCAAAATATTGCTTACAAAAATCGGCATCAGAACATTGGTGCTGTTGTTCACTCTGCTTGTTGTTGCACCGGCACTGGCTCATTTCCCCTGGATAAGCGTGCCTGATCACACTCTTGATCCCGGCAGAAGCACCAAAGTCAGGGTTGGATGGGGCCACATCTTTCCACTGGATGATTTTTTAGATACAGCCGATGTGGATTTTTTACATATCACGGGGCCTGACGGCAATACACGGAAGTTATCTCCCGCCGGCGATCAAACCTATACTGCCCTGGAAATGGACAAGCCTGGCGTATACTATATAACGGGCCGGCGGAAACCGGGATTTTTCACTATAAGGGAAAAAGGCTTTAAGATCGGCCCCAAAACCGGAGTTAAGGATGCCGTAAAATGCAGCTATTCGGTGGACAACATGAAAGCCATACTCCAAGTCGGGGATGAAAAAGCAAATGCCGATAAGGTTTTTGGTTTCCCGCTGGAGCTTGTTCCCCTTACCAGTCCGTCGGAGATAAAAGTCGGAGACTACATGAAAATACAGGTTCTACACAAGAGTAAACCCGTTCATCACTTCAAAGCTTACGCCACTTATGAAGGATTTTCAAACGATGGTGCCTTTGCTTACACAAACGGCGTTGACAGCAAGGGGATTTTCAACCTTAAGATTCTTCACTCAGGCAAATGGGTTGTCTATGCTGAAATTGACGAACCTTACGAGAACCCTGCGGAATGTGACCTGAAAGCCTACAGGACAAGCCTCACATTTGAAATACGTTAACCCGCCGACCCGTGGGGTGATCCTGTTCACAGATTGTAAAGGATTGCCTCACGGGCAATACTCTTATCCGAATGATAACCAAGGGGTATGATATGACATCGTGTAAGAATCATCCGATCGAAAAAATTTTGGTTTTGTCATTGATTTCAACGATAATGCTGTGTCTTTTCGTAAACCCGTGTAAAGCCCATAAACTTACGGTTTATGCCTGGGTGCAAAGCGATACTGTTTATGGGGAAGCCGCCTATAACGATGGTTCATATGCAAAATCATGCCGTGTGACGATTATTGACAGCAGAGACAAGTTGATTGCCCGGGTTATTACCGATAAGGAAGGAAAATTCTTTTACCGGTTACCCCATACACCCGCAGCTCCCGTTAAAATTATTATAAATGACGGAATGGGTCATCATGATGAATACATCATTTCTCAAGACGAGCTGATCAATCAATTGGATAGCCCTGCCCCGACAAATTAAAAAAAAATATGAACTCAGTCCGGCAGGCCGGATGGTTCCATTTCAGATACTGTTGACCATGCCTGGGGGATTTTATCGATCAGTTCCGAGACTTGGGTGGCCGGAGTCGGATCAGCATACCGGCCGATCCAGCGATTGACTTTGGCGGCCAGAATGGCGGATTCAGCCGGTCCGAATCCCGCACCGCGCAGCACGGTAAGCAATCCGGTAATGGTGTCTCCGGTTCCGCCGATGGCTTCCATTGCGTTGCATGACGGATAGTCAACCGTCTCGATTATCCCTGTCTCGCAGGCGATATAGTCTGTTTTTCCTTTGACCAGCAGATATCCGGCGGCGTTCCGGTTTTGATAGGCCCGTCTGATCAGGTCAGGCGCCTTATTGTCCTGATGCAGAATAAAACCGCGCGTGTAAAACGGATGCGGCGCGGATTCATCGGCCAGAAAGGCCAGTTCCCCGACATCCGGTGTGAAATAGTCATACATGGCGGCCTGACCGCTCATTTTGGCGGCATACATGAATCCGGCATCCGCGATCAGGACAGGCCGCGGCTTCATGGTTTCGATGGCGAACAATACTCTGTTGTGCCAGTCCACATCCGGTTGCAGATAATGAAAGGTCATGACTTCAAAGGAAAACCGGGACAGATTTTGGGTCAGGAATTGATACAGGCGCCGGCTGCCGTCGCCCTTGCCGATATCCCCAACCAGGAAGGCATATAATTCGGGACCACCTATGGTCCGGGAAATCCTGACGGCGGAAGCCAGAAGCGCCGGCGTTCCCCGATGAACCGGAACTCTATGGCCGCTGATCAATAATTGATCCCCCTCCATATCCACCCGGCCATGAATCAGGGGGAACTCCGGATCAGGAACCGTTCCGACTACAGCGAGCATTGTTTGCACAATTCCTGGTAGGCCAGTTCAAGAGCGTAACCGCATAATGTGTGGCCAAGGGTCCTGGGTTGAGGTACGTCCATCAGGGTTTTACCCACCATTTCCCGGGCCAGGTAAGGCACATCCGGACATCCTCCGCCGGAGATATTGACGATTCTAAGATCTTTTTTATCAATGGTGATTTTCATATTCGCCGCCCGGACCATCAGGTATAGGCCGAAATCCGTTGTATGAAAAAGATTAACCGGTGTAAGCAGCGGTGCCGTGACCGGCACCACCTGAATCGGCGGGATATGGGCATTTTCCAGTTCCCGGACAATATTCAACTCTTCGATTAAGGGAAACTCAATCACCAGATCGCATCCGGTTTGAATTTCCGGAGGAGGCCCCATGACACGAACCGTCCAGCCGGAACCGGCTAAAAGATTTTCAGCCTGAATGACTTCGCTGGTGTTTTCAAACACCAGAAAGCCGCGACCAACAGAAGCGGCGGAATTTGTCGTCATGCTTTCAGATTTTTTCTTCTTTAAAAATCCGAACATTCGTTAGCCTTTTGTTATAGAAATCCGGTACCCTTCACCCTCAGGTGCAACATCATTGATCCGGCACCCCTGACTTTCCGCAGCCCGCATGACGTTTTCCTTGGATGTATCCGTGTCCACCAGAACGATAATGGCTTTTTCATTACCCTTTTTGATTTCGTCCAATGTCATAATCACCGGCTGAGGACAGGAAAGCCCTCTGGCATCAACAGTAACGGCCATTTCATACCTCCTTAGACAATCCTTTTTCTCATCGTAAACCCGATAAACAGACAGACCGCCAGACCGACAATAACGCCTGCGATACCATACTCCCCCACGCCGTTGGGGGAACTCGCGAGGCCGAAATTATGGGATACAGCCGCCCCGACGATCATTCCCATGACAAATACCGCTGCATCACCGTCACCTTCCCCGGACAGAAAAAGTTGACGCCCGGGACATCCTCCGGCCAAGGCAAAAGAAAGCCCGGCCAGGGTCATACCAACGAAATTCCAGATATGCATGGTGTGGGCAACCGGCTGACCGTCAAAACCCGGTTTGAATTGGCTGAGAATCAGATTGGCAATAAACGCGAATACCACCATGCTGATGAATCCGGAGAACAGGTGGATCTGTTTAAAAAGCAGCAAGTCACGAATGGCGCCCATGGTGCAGAAGCGGCTTCGCTGGGCCAGAAAACCGATGATAGTGCCAATGGCCAGGGCGACCCATAACGAAACATGCATGGAACCTGGTCCTTTGATACTGTAAAACAGAACACCGCTTTTTTCCTGCCCCCCAATCTGCGGAAAAAGAAGCATCAATATCAAAAGGCCAAACATGACCATGGGCAGCATCCATCCGGTGGTATGATGGGAAGACTGCGTCCGTCCCAGATTGTAGCCATTTTTTAAAAACAAGGTTCCGATCCATATGCCGAATGTCAAGCCGGATATGCCCAGTATGGCGTTTCCATCACCTCCGGCCAGACGCAGCATGGCGCGCCACGGACACCCTAAAAACATCAGGGCGCCGATCATGGCGAATACGCCTAAGATGAAACGAACAATCGGCGCCGACCCCAGCCGGGGACGGTATTCCTTGAACAGGTATGCGGCGATCATGGATCCGATCACAAATCCGATGAGTTCAGGTCTGATATACTGAACCACTGCTGCCCGATGAAAGCCGATTGCACCGGCAATATCCCGTTCAAAACAGGCCACGCAAATTCCCATATTGCCGGGATTGCCCAGTTTTTGCAGCACTGCTGCCAGTACGCCGATCAACGCGCCGACGCCGATGATGCCCCCGCGCGAAGCAAAAATATTTTTTCCCCGCATCTGTTTCATCCTCCCTCTTATTTGATATGAGATATTCAAAAACGCCCGGAAAGCGGACAGGCCAATTCATTGGCATGATAAACATGCATCCTGCCGCAAAACGGGCATGGGTCGACCAGAGCAACCTTTGCTTCCAGTATCTTATTCCCTGCCGTATCCGTTTTGATGCCATGGTTGTCGATGACTTCGAAATTTCCGGTATAGAACACCTGACTGGTTTCCGGGCATGTAAATATCAGTTCCATAAAAAACACCTGTATTTCCAAGGTATGGAATATCCTCCTTTGGAATGCAGGAAGTCAAATTCATAATATCAATCAGGCCTGGAATGACGATAGAAAATTTCTATTCCTGCCCGGATTTGATCCATAACATCCGTTCATCCCCCTTCCGGGAAGTAAAGCCGATCTCATCCAGATATTCCAGCACCGGCGCACCCTTTGTTCTTCCGTATCCAAAAATATCCTTGCTATCCGTGACGGAAATACTGCCCTTTTCCCGTATTGCCTGCGAAACCTTTTTCTTAATCTCTTCCATCATGGAGGAAGAGATATAGCAGTCATCATTCAAACGGATCAGCCTTCCCTGAAATTGAAGAAAATCAAGGTATGCCTGGGCCTCTTCCTTTCTGGTTCCCTTTTTGATGATCCGGCAGAATCCGCCGATGGAAAACGGTATCCCGACCTCATCCGAGTATCGCAGCAGGGAATCCAGCATCTGTTTCTGCGGCCTGCTGAAGGTCAATGTCTCCATCGGAGCGGATATCATTCCATCTTTCAGGAATATCATTTTCCGATTATGGAGTTCCTGCAGCAGGGTTTTGATCAGCAGTTCATCATAACCATAGGTGAAATGCTTCCGGATGGCTTCCTTGTTGGTTTTTCCTTTAAACGGATCACTGGTCAGGATGCGGCTGATGATCTTTGGAAGCTCTTGATAGAGTTTCCGATATTCATCCATGAGATAATACTGTTCACCGGAAAGGGCGAGAAGCTCATCCTGTTCTATCATTCGTTGGATCCCGGACTGGATGTCCCGGACCGGAAGCCCCGAATATTCCGTTATTTCGGATTCCGTAACCGGCCTCTTGAACCGCTGTCTGCAAAAGCCGGCAATCAATGCCGGGATATCCCGATTCCTGACCGCCTTCAGATACGGAAGTGTTCCGGGCAGTCTTGACCTTTTGAATTTATATTCCGAGATTTCCAGCACTGTTCCGCCTCCCATCACCGTATGCAGGTTCAGGGAACAAATGATGAACCGGTCATGGGGAATCGCCGGGATCGGATCGTCAAGGCGAAGCTGCGCTAAGCCCGTGTCTCCTGGGTTCAGATTCGCCGTTTCCATCAGCACTACCATGGCATTGACGGACGCGGTTCCCAGATGCAGTCTGACACGCTGCCCGTTTTGAACAGGCCGAAAAGCATGCAGATCCACATTGAAAAAC
Source organism: Desulfobacteraceae bacterium (assembly GCA_003599865.1). GTDB lineage: Bacteria > Desulfobacterota > Desulfobacteria > Desulfobacterales > SURF-7 > QZKS01. Next base: position 24,667 of record QZKS01000072.1, on the reverse strand, counting down.
CGATGGAAATCTTTCGGAGATGACGCGGAAAGCATCATACCGGGACGGACATCTTGTATGGATACTTTGGGAAGATTGATGCCGACCCGCTGACCTGCAAAGGCCTGGGATACCTTCCGATGATGAACTTCAAGGGTTCTTGCCCTGGTTTCACGGTTTTCCGGCAGAATCCGAATCCCGTCATCAACGGAAACTTGTCCGGAACATATAGTTCCGCAAGCCACCGTACCGAAACCTGCAATGCTTTTCACCCGATCCACCCACATGCGGAAAGGTGAATCCACGGATTTCCCCTGAAGTGATTGCAGCTCATTTTGAATGGCGGTTCGAATCCGTTCCGGACCTTCGGATTCATTCATTGAAACAGGTATGACCGGCTTGCCTTCAAACAATGTCCCTTCAACCGCTTCCTGAATTTCCAGTTCCGCAAGTTCCAGAAGTTCTTCGTCAACCAGGTAGGTCCTGCTCAGTACGATAAAACCATGATTGATCCCGAGACAGGTGAACACGTTCAAATGTTCCCGTGTCTGGGGCATGATCCCGTCATCTGCGGCGATAACCAGGATAGCCATATCCACAGAGCAAAGACCCCGAATCGTATTCTTGAGATACCGGATATGTCCGGGGATATCCATCAGGGCAGCCTGGATATCAATCTCCAGGGAAAGCGGAAACACCCCGGGTTCCCTGCCGGCCCCGTGCTGTTTTTCACCTTCCATTGTATCGGCAGGCATTCCGGTGAGGGATCGGACCAGTGTTGTTTTTCCATGGCCGGTATGACCGGCAACGCCTATGGTAATAAATTTGGTCATCTCAATACGGCATTTGATAAAACATCATGGAGAGGGCAAGGGGAATCGAACCTCCTCTCCGTTTTTCACGCGGAGCCGACGGTTTTGAAGACCGTGGGGCGCCCAGCACCATTACCCTCTTATTGATATTCAACAGAACGCTTCATGCCACATCATGAACAGCAGGTTCCGGAAGTTCCGCAGCTGGAACAGCCGCTGCTCAGTTTCAAATTGGAAGAAATACTGAAACCGTTTTTCAGAAAATCGATCACGATGGGTTGGGCCTGTTTTAACAGATCCCGATCCACAAGGTATTCCACATCCCCCACCCGGTACACCATATCCGTATTTTTTTTGTCATCCAGGGCCAGGCCGACCTGGCTTCCACCGCATCCCTGGGATACAAAAATACGGATCGGCATTTTTTCTTTATTTTTGAAATAGTCGGCAATCTCGGATTGTGCGGTCTCCGTTACGGTAAACATTTCATTTCTCCTGATCATAAAAGTTTATATTACAGGCCTGGGAAGTACACCGGCTCTTTCAGCGATTTCCGGCACGCGGTGTTCCCATTCAATGGCCATCAGATGGACTCCTGCCACTCCCTTCATTTCCTTGAATTCTTCGATCTGCTCACAGGCGATTCTGATCCCTTCGTCCGCCACTTCTTTCTTGTCCACACCCTGAAGACGTTTGATGATCTCATCCGGAACATCCATGCCCGGGACACGGCTTTTCATGTATTTGGCCATACCCACACTTTTCATGGGGGTCACACCAGCCAGCAGGAAGCACTTTTCCGTCAAGCCCATATCCACTGCCTTTTTAATGAACTCCCGGAATTTGGGCATATTGTAGATACACTGGGTCTGGATAAAATCCGCTCCTGCTGCGATTTTGTTTGCCAGACGGTATATCCGGAATTCAAAAGGATCTCCGAACGGATTGGATGCAGCGCCGATAAACATTTTCGGAGGCACATCGATTTCGTCTTCATTCAGGAATTTCCCCTCGTCCCGCATTTTTTTCACCATGGAAATCAACTGCATGGAATCAATGTCATAGACGTTTTTGGACTGGGGATGATCCCCGAACTTCTGATGATCCCCGGACAGACAGAGCATGTTGCGGATACCCAAAGAATAGGCTCCGAGAATATCGCTCATCATGGCCAGGCGATTGCGGTCCCGGCATACCATCTGGTAATTGGGCTCGAGACCGGCCTGTACCAGAAGGGCGGAAGCGGCCATGCTGGACATGCGGACCACGGCAGTCTGATTGTCCGTGACGTTCACCGCATCCACCATGCCTTTTAAGGGTTCATATTTTTCCTTCAGGTGATCGATATTGGCTCCTCTGGGCGGCCCGCACTCACCGGTAAACGCGAAGTGTCCGGCTTTCAACACTTTTTCCAGATTGCTTCCCGATTTCAGTTCACTCATGATGCCAGCTCCTCCCGTATACTTCTCCTGGGTCCGCCATCTCTGGCCGTCCGCCAGTCCTTGGCCGGCTGAAACAACCGCAGGTCATCCAGACGACCCTGTTCCATTTTTTTCCGGACAATTAGATCCCAGATACAGACAACATCATTTGCAATTTCACATTTTCCTTTGGAACTGCCGCCGCAGGGACCATGCTGAAGGCTTTTGGAACATCGTGCAATGGGACAGAGTCCGTCATAGTGATGAATAACGCAGGTACCGCAGCCTGCGCACCGTTCTTCCCAGATACCGTGCTGTACAGCTCCACCAAAAAATTTGGTATTGACTGCCGGAAAAAATTTCTGTTCAGGATAGGCTTCGGACAAAAACTGCGGCCCGACGCCGCAGGCCATGGAGATTACCGCATCATAATTCCCCACCTTATCTTTAAGCTGTGCAATGTATTCCGGATCACACTGTCTCTCAAGAACAGTTTCATCTATCTCCATGGGTTTTCCATTTTTGTTTCTGCCGATTCTCAATGATGACGCAAGGATCTCAGCCTCTTTTAATCCGCCGACATTACATACCGTAACGCAGCCTTTGCATCCGATCACCAGAATTTTCCTGCTGTTTGCCACCATCTCCTGGATTTCAACCAGCGGCTTTCGATCCGCAACGATCATATTTTTCCTCCTGTGTGGGACGGTTGGCCGGTCAACCGGCTAACCGGCTAACCGACATACCGGAGTCGGCCCCAGTTTTTTAATCCGATCCGTCATCTCAATTGCAATTTCAGCAAACCTGGGACCCATGGCCGATGACAGGTTGAACATCTCCACCCGCTCCGGCTCGATTCCAAGTTCAGCCAGTGTTTTTTTTACATAGTTCACCCGTTTCCGGGCTCTCAGGTTTCCCCCGACAAAATGACACTCCCCTTCCAGACAACCTGCCACATAGACACCATCTGCGCCCTCTTCAATAGCTCTGAGCAAAAATATAATATCCACCCGGCCGGTGCAGGGGACCTGAATCACCTTGATATTGGGCGGATAGTTGAGGCGCATGGACCCGGCCAGATCGGCTGCCGCATATGCACAATACTTGCAGCAGAATGCGAGAATCTGCGGTTCAAAATCTTGGCTCACCTTGTTTTCCTCCTATTCATTCATAGCCGGCTGATAAAACAGCGCCCGTGTTTTGGCGATCAACTGCTGATCTGTAAAATGCTGCAATGTAATGGCCTTTCCCGGACACTCCGAAACACACACACCGCATCCATGGCATTCCGCCTGCTGGATCACCGCATGTCCTTCATTGCCGATAAACGGTATGCCGTAGGGACAGGCCCGGACACAGGTACAGCAGACCGCGCATCGATCCGGATTAACGGCAGCCACCACGCCTCCGACCATGATTCCGTCCTTGGAAACAATGGTTACGGCTCTTGATACGGCTGCCCTTGCCTGGGCAATGCTTTCATCAATGGATTTCGGATAATGTGCCAGACCGGCCAGAAACAAGCCTTCGGACCCGAAATCCACCGGACGCAGTTTGGCATGCGCTTCCACCAGGAATCCTTCGGCATTGACAGGCACCTTGAACAATTCAAACAGTTCCTTGTTTTCATTGGGGAGAACCGCAGCAGCCAGTACCACAAGATCCGGAGAAATCACGATCGGACGCTGCAATATATGATCCGTCACAGTTATTGTCAGAATATTATTTTCAGCAATATTCATCTGCGGCGGATTTTCCGGGTCAAAACGGATGAAATGAACGCCCAGGGCTCTGGCCTCCTGGTACAGGGATTCCCGGAAACCATAGGAACGGACATCCCGATACATCACAAAGATGTTCATCCCCGGTTTGATTTTTTTCAGTTCAATAGCGTTTTTCAGGGTGTGGGTACAGCAGACCCGGCTGCAATAGGGCCGATCACTGTTTCTGGACCCCACGCACTGGATAAAAACAATTGTGTCGGCATTCATGACCGTCGCCGGAGTGTCTTTCATGGCTTGATCCAGATCCAGATGGGTCATGACATCCGGACGGTTTCCATACTGATAACCTTCCGGACGGTATTCCCTGCCTCCGGTAGCGAGAATGGCAGCCCCATGCTCAATGATTCCGTTCGGATTACCGGTATGGATATCATTCAGGGTAGTGGTAAAGCTTCCGATGGTACCGGTAAAATGCACCGGTTTGGTGTTTAAAAAAATTTGGATCTTGGAATGGTTGGTTACATCTTTGATCAGTCGTTCGAGATATGCCGGAATATCTTCTCCCTGCCAGGTTTTCCGTAATTGATGGGCCATTCCGCCCAGGGTATCGGTTTTTTCCACCAGATACGCCTGAAATCCCTGCTCAGCAGCACCCAGGGCAGCCTCCATACCGGCCACGCCGCCACCGACGATCAATACAGCGGGTTTGACATCCAGCTTCACCTGGTGAAGCGGTTCAATATATTCTGCCTTGGCAACCGCCATCCGCACCAGATCTTTGGCTTTGGCTGTTGCCAGATCCGGATTGTTTTTATGAACCCAGGTATTCTGATCCCGGATGTTGGCCATTTCAAACAGATACTTGTTCAGCCCCGCTTCCCGGATGGTTTCCTGAAACAGAGGTTCATGGGTTCTGGGTGAACAGGATGCCACGACGACCCGGTTGATATTCTTTTCCCGGATGACCTGCTTCATCCTTTCCTGTGTATCCTGACTGCATGTAAACAGGTTGTCCTCTACATGCACAACATGGGGAAGGGTTTTTGCATACTCCCGGATCGCCGGAACATCCGCAACGCCACCGATGTTGATGCCGCAATTGCATACAAAAACCCCGATCCGCGGAACCATTTTCGAAAAATCCGTTTCCGGCGGAAGTTGCGGAGTCCGTGTAGCACTCCACCTGGCACTGGAAAGATCGCTGGTGGCCACGGAAGCGGCTGCGGATGCCTCCATGACCGATTGGGGGATATCCTTTGGTCCGTGGGAGACGCCGCACACATAAACACCGTCCCGGCTGGTGGCGACCGGCCGGATGTCTCCTGTCCGGAAAAAATGTTGCTCATTCAGCGTGAGTCCCAGTTTTTTTGCAATCGTCTCGACACCCGAAGATGGTTTGAATCCAACAGACAGAACAACCATGTTAAAAATTTCTTCAACGGATTCGCCGGATTCCTTGACGTATCTCAGCCTGAGGTTTCCATTCTCCACCGGTTCAATGCTATGGACACGGGAGCGGATAAAACGGACTCCCCTCTCCTCTTTTGCCCGGCTATAATATTTGTCAAAATCCTTTCCATAGGTGCGCATGTCCATATAGAAGATGGCTGTATCCAGCTCATGCGCGCTGTGTTCCTTTGCGATCATCGTCTGCTTGATGGCGTACATGCAGCATACGGAGGAACAGTGGCTGTTCTTTGCCCGGTTGATGTCGCGGGAACCCACACATTGCAGCCAGGCGATTTTCTCCGGTTCTTCTCGGTCATAGGGTCTCATCAGATGTCCGCGGTAGGGTCCGGATGCGCTCAATATCCGTTCAAACTCCAGACTGGTTACCACATTGGGATGGGAGTATGACCAGGAATCCGCTTCTTTAGGATCATACATCTCCCCGCCCGGCGCCAGAATCACCGACCCAACTTCAAGCTCGGTGATTTTCGTTTTATCATCATAAGTCACAGCACCGGCCAAGCATACTTTTTCACACATGCCGCATCCGATACAGGCATTCCGGTCAATGGCATAGGCCAGAGGGACCGCCTGGGGATATGGAATATAAGTCGCTTTTCGCAGATCCAGACCGCAATTGAATTCATTGATGGCAACCACCGGACATACCTGACGGCACTGGCCGCATCCGGTACATTTTTCCGTATCAATATAACGTGGATGGTTGACAATGGTTGCCTTGAAATCACCTTTTTCTCCATCCAGACGTTCGAGTTCACTACAGGGAATGACATGGATGTTGAGGTGCCTCCCGACCTCTACCAAAAAAGGAGAGATAACACACATGGCGCAGTCATTGGTCGGAAAGGTCTTGTCCAGTTGCGCCATGATTCCGCCAACGCTGGGTGAACGATCCACCAGATGAACATAAAACCCGGAGTTTGCCATATCCAGTGATGCCTGAATACCGGCCACGCCGGCGCCAACCACCAGAACAGAACCGAGTTTCCTTTTTTCTGCAAGAGTCATTCTGATTCCTTTATATTTTCCTTATGCTGCCCGGCTGATAAATTTCGGAGTCCTGCCATCCACCCTGCCAATTCCCGTGATACCATCCTGTGAAAGCTCATTCAGACGGCAGGAGATGGTATAGGGCGGGAGTCCGGTCCGGCCTGAAATTTCATGAACCGATAATGGATTGTCTTTTGTGCATTCAACTACCAGTGCTTTCTGGTATTCCCCCTGAAGTGCTTCGGAAAAAACCTTTTCAAACAATGGAACAGGTGTTTTTTCGTTATACACATTTTTATCCCCGGTGATCTTCCGGTCAATGCCAACCAGCCAGCGGTATCTCTGGCTGGTCAGGGTCCTTTTCATGGCCTGTAACGGGAGCAGACGGGAATCTCTCTCAAAAGGCCCCAGATCACGTATCACCTGGGTTACGTATGTGATATTGTCAGCGAAAATTTGTGCCTCGGCTGCACTGGCCCATTTCAAATGAACCCGGTTCCGGCTGATACCGGTCAGATCCATCAGTTTCTGAAGGGCATCGAATCGCTTCAGGGTATAGAGATTGCCATCCTGATAGTGGCAGTCTCCGATATGGCACCCTCCCACATATACGCCATCAAAACCTTCATCCAGCGCATTCACGATAAAAAGGGGGTCCACCCGTCCGGAGCACATGGTACGGATCACGCGGATATTCGGCGGATACTGAATACGGGAGATACCTGCCAGATCCGCACCGGCATAGGAACACCAGTTGCATAAAAAGGCCAGTATTTTCGGCTCAAAAGATGGATTCATTCAAGTTACTCCTTACGATCATTCTGTCTCTTCAGGCAGCTTTCATGCAGCGACAATCCCGGCCCGGATCGCCGCCATGAGCTGTCTGTCGCTGAAATGTTTCATATCAATTGCCTGCTGCGGACAGGCGGCAGCGCAGACCCCGCAGCCCTTGCACAAGGCTGAAAAATTTTCCGCACGATAGCCCACACCGGCAATGGCCTTCAGCCGGATCGCTCCAAAACTGCAAGAGCTTTCACACAAGCCGCAGCCGATGCATTTTTCCGCGTCCACATTGGACACTATAGGTTCAATATCAATAAACGGTTTTACCAGAAGGCATGCCGCGCGGGCGGCTGCGGCCTGGGCCTGGGCAATGGTTTCTTCAACCGGTTTTGGATAATGGGCCAGACCGCACAGATAAATGCCGTCCGTTGCAAAATCCACCGGCCTGAGTTTCATGTGGGCTTCCATATAAAAGCCTTCACCATTACCCGGTACTTTCAGCATCTGTGCAATGTCTTTTTGATAATCCGGAACAATCGCGGTTGCCAGGCTCAAATAGTCGATCCTCAGCTGAACAGAACGCTTCAGGATGTGATCCGTAACGGTCAGCAGAAGACCGATTTCGCCATCCCTTTCCACAACTGGTTTTTCATTCCGGTTATATCTGATAAAAATGATGCCGAGATCTCTGGCCTTTAGATACAGCGCCTCCCGCAAGCCGTATGTACGAATATCCCGATACAGAATAAAAATCCTCATGGAAGGTTTTTTCTCCTTCAAAAAGATGGCACTCCGGATGGATGCGGTGCAGCAGATTTTCGAGCAATAGGGATGATCCGGTTCCCGGCTTCCCACACACTGGATGAATGCCACGGTGCCGGTCTGTTCAAGACGTTCCGGATCTTTTTCCAGCAAATTCGTGAGTTCTCGCCATTTGAACACCCTTTCGCTCTTTCCGAGCAGGTATTCGTCCGGTTCGGAGGCACGGCCTCCGGTTGCCAGAACCACGGCACCATGTTCGATGATTTGCTGATTGCCGCCTGAAGCAACGGTTGTGCTGAAATTGCCCACAAAACCGTCAACAGCGGTAATATTTGAGGACAATAACACTTCAATATTCGGATTCCGGTTTACCTTGTCCGTCAGATCGGAAAGATAATCGGCAACCATGTCTCCCTTCCAGGTTTTCAGGGAGTGCTTTCGCGCATTTCCTCCCAGGGCATCGTCTTTTTCAACCAGATAGGAGTGGAATCCCTGCTCTGCCAGATTCAGGGCGGTAGCCATGCCGGCAATCCCGCCGCCGATGATCAATGCGCCTGGGTTGACCTGGATCTGAAGTCTTTTGAGCGGTTCCAGGAGAGCAACCTTGGCAACGGCCATCTGCACCAGGTCTTTGGCTTTTCTTGTGGCAGCCTCGGGGTTATGCATATGAACCCAGGAATTCTGATCCCGGATATTGGTGAACTCCAGCAGATACGGATTGATTCCGGCCTCCTCAATGGTTTCCTGAAAAAGCGCTTCATGGGTTCTGGGCGAACAGGAGGCGATGACCACACGATTCAGGTGGTGCTCCTTGATGGCTTTTTTGATGTTTTCCTGGGAGTCCTGACTGCATGTAAACAGACTGTGGGTGGAAAATACAACGCAGGGAAGCTTTTCCGCATGTTCCTTGACTGCCGGAACATCCACCACACCCCCGATGTTGGACCCGCAATGGCAGACAAAAACCCCGATCCGGGGCTCCTGGCCGGTGATGTCCGCTTCTTCCGGAACGCTTCTTTTTTGAGTCAGCGTGTTTCTGGCGGCCGAAAGCAGTGTGGATGAGGCTGCGGCCGCAGCGCTTGCCTCCATGACCGACTGAGGGATGTCCTTGGGCCCGCTGAACACGCCGCTCACGTAAATGCCCGGGCGGGATGTACTGACCGGGGTGTAACATCCTGTTTCTGCAAAGCCGTCTGAATTCAGCTCTACCCCAAGTTTTGCTGCAAGGTTTTGGCTGCCTTCGGATATGTCCATTCCAACTGACAATACCACCATATTAAAAATTTCAGAAGTCACCTTCCCCTCATCATCTATATACATGAGTTTGAGGTCATCTGAACCCTGAATGGCTTCAATGGAATGAACCCGTGAACGGATAAACCGGACATGGCTTTCATTTTTGGCACGTTCAAATGTTTTTTCAAAATCCTTGCCATGGGTTCTCATGTCCATGAAAAAGATGGCGGTATCCAGCTCCCGGTCTGAATGCTCTTTTGCAATGACGGCTTCCTTGATGGCATACATGCAGCAGACACCGGAACAATATGGTTTTGCATCTTCTCTGATACTCCTTGATCCAACGCATTGCAGCCAGGCAATTTTTTCCGGCTGGGTTTTGTCCGAAGGTCTTTTCAGATGTCCTTCATAGGGTCCGGAAGCACTCAGGATACGCTCAAACTCAATGGCCGTCACAACATTCGGCAAAGTTCCGTAACCGTAAATATCCAATCCGGACGGATCAAAAGTTTCAAAACCAGGTGCCAGGATCATGGCTCCCACACGTAGTGTTCGCTTTTTATCCTGATCATCAAATTGAATCGCTCCTGCCGGGCAAACCTTTTCACAATTACCGCACTTGTCTTTTGTCAATTTCAGACAGTTTGCTGCATCAATGGTGTATTTCAGGGGAACGGCCTGGGGATACGGAACATAGATGGCTTTTCGTTTGACCAGATTGAGATTGAATGCATCATCCACTTTTTTGGGGCATTTTTCCACGCAGGCTCCACAGGCAATGCATTTTTTCATGTCGACATACCGGGCCTTTTGAAAAACATCCACTTCAAAGCTGCCTGCGGAGCCACGAACCTCCTGTATTTCGGCAAGAGTGATGATTTCAATATTCATATGCCGCCCGACCTCCACCAGTTTCGGAGACAGGATGCACATGGAGCAGTCATTGGTCGGAAAGGTTTTGTCCAATTGCGCCATGGTGCCGCCGATGGAAGGGGTCTTTTCCACAATGTAGACATAGTAACCGGAGTTGGCCAGATCCAGGGCAGACTGGATGCCCGTGATGCCGCCTCCGGCAATCAGAACGGCGCCGGTCAAATCTGTTGGCATGAAAAAATCTCCTTTGGTTCTCTGTTTCATTCCGATATCATTCTGCCTGCTGGGTTACCGGGCATGCATCCACACAAGCCCGGCATCCGGTGCACAATTCCGGGCGGATGGAACGTGCTTTCTTTTTGACCTTAACCCGGAAATTTCCGGGGTTCCCTTCCACCGATTCAACATCCGCGTAGGTAATCAATTCTATATTCTGATGCCGGCCGGTCTCCACAAGATAGGGAGACAGTATGCACATGGAACAGTCCGCAGTCGGAAAAGTCTTGTCCAGTTGGGACATGACGCCGCCGATGGCCGGTGTTTTTTCAACCACATAGACATAATATCCGGATTCAGCCAGATCCAGTGCCGCCTTGATGCCGGAAACCCCTCCACCGACTACCATTACCGATCCGATAACGGAATTTTGTTTTGTCATCTTCAATCCTCCGGTGCGATATACCGTTACGATAAATGCGCTTGTGCCGGAAGTCCGGCTCTTTTGTTAAACTGTATGGATGGCCCTGCCTGCTTTACGGAATCGCACACCTCTGTTGCAATTTTCTGGAACTTGGTTGATTCTGCAGAGGAGATCCATGCAAAATGGAGACGGCCTGGTTCGATTCCCATGTGATCCATCAGATTTTTGAACAGGAGAAATTTTTTCCTGGCATAGTAGTTCCCTTCAATATAGTGGCAATCTCCTGGATGGCATCCGGATACCCAGACTCCGTCAGCTCCCTCCCGGAATGCGGAAAGAATAAATTTCGTGCTGATCCGGCCGCTGCACGGCACCCGGATGACGCGGATATTGGGCGGATACTGCAAGCGGCTGACTCCGGCAAGGTCGGCAGCGCCGTAGGTACACCAATTGCAAAAAAACGCGATAATTTTCGGTTCCCAATCGGACATGATATTTACCTCGATATTCCCGTTAACGATAATCGTTGTTGTCTGAACTTCCGTAAATCAATAGCCCGGCAGATTGACCTCCACCAGATCCGGTCCAAGGTAGGTACGCTCGTTTTCTCCGAGAATACCCAGTGAAAGGGCTATGATCGTCCAAAGGTGAACGGCCCGGTATTTTCCTTTTCCATAATGTTCACCAAGCTCTTCAATCTGGGCGTGGCAGTTATGGCAGGGAGTGATGACATATGTCGCATCGGTTGCGTCAATCTGCTTATGCTTCAGAAGGCCATAACGGAGGCGTTCCTCCTTGTACCCATTTTGTAAAAATCCGCCTCCGCCTCCGCAGCAATAGTTGTTGGATTTGTTGGGAACGGTATCAATGAAATTTCCTTCCCCGACGGCAGCTTTCGTGACAAACCGCAGTTCATCCGCAAAGGTATCTCCGAAACCTTTGCGGACCAGATTACAGGGGTCCTGTACGGTGAATTTGACCTTCAGGTCCTTGTTCCAGTCTGAATTAACCTTCAGTTTTCCTTCCCTGATCCATTTTGCGTAATAGGAAACCATGGGTGCGATTTGCAGGTCCGTTTCGATTTTATGACGCTGCTGACCCATCCATACGGAGAATGTCGAATGCCCGCACTCGGTGTTCAGATAAACCTTGCATCCCAGATTCATTGCCGATTTCAGGGTTTTTTCGGTTATGGTTTTCCAGTTCTCGTCATCCGCAAGGAACATGCAGTAGTTTTCACCGCCCCATCCCGTGCAGCTGTATGTCCAGTCCGCTCCGGCTAGATGGAGAATTTTCCAGAGCGGCGCCATCTCTTCAGGCTCGGTTACCGGTTCACGGGAATTCTGGCTCAGGAAAAAATGAGCTCCCTCCTGATCGATCGGCGCCTTAAGATCTTCCCATCCGGGCTGGGTTTCATGGATCTCTTCGAGAATATCCTCAACAACAAACCGAAAGTCGTCTTCAGGTGTTCCCATGGCGCTGCAACTGTCATTGCGCAATGCCATGTCACATGATCCGAGAATTCCTTTTGGGCGTTCTTCCCGGGGCCAGAGCTGACGTCCCTGATATACCATTGCGGCTATATCGATATTCATGGGACATACATAACTGCATCGCTTGCACATGGAACACATCCATACCCACGGATGCCTGGTCAGTTCTTCATCCAGCCCCAGGGCCACCATCCGGACAAACTTGCGCGGGTCCATATTTGCCAGTCCGGTTGCCGGGCAGCCGGATGCGCAGGCACCACATGTCAGACAGAGATTCAGATTGGCTCCGTTGGGGAGCCTGCTCATGATTTTTTCTTTAAATGCCGTCTTCCACTCTTTTCCGATTGTAAGGGCTTCAGTCATTTTTTTTCCTTTCAACAAAATTGCTTTCCGGGTTGAAGTAACGGCTTATTCCATTACATCAGCCGGCATCTTTACGGTTAAGGCTTGCAACCTGAATTTTCAAATACGGAACAGCCCGAATATTATTGTTCGTTGAATTGCAAAAGCCTATCCATTGAACAAAATGGTGGTCCTATAACCCATTTGCAAGACAGGCCTGAATGTGATTGTAATGTGTCAAGAAAAAAGAGAAGGGAAAGACATCAATTTTTCAGGCTATCCAGCGTCTACCAACCCGGGTAGGATTGTATTTGTAATCGCTCAGGTAAAACCGAAAAATCGATACATTGATGACTTCCTGATCAAAAAAAATATATGTCCGATGGACGGATTTCAAAATTTAGTTTTGAAATCCGCTCCGATTTTAAAAATTGTTTTTATAATCCATCGGTAAAACATTTGTCAAAATGAAAATATCTATCGCGTTGAAAGTAAGTATAGTAATTTTCTATTATGGACAATATGAATCCATCCGATGGATATAATCATGCCTTGACAGGTAGAACATGAATCGCCTTGATAATCAGTTGAATCTCGTCGCCCGGCTGAAGCCCCATTGCTTCAACCGATTCAGTGGTCAGAACCGATGCCATTTCATCCGCCTGTATGACATCAAACTTCACCAGTGCCATTACATCGCCTTTTTTTACGGATTTCACTTTTGCCTTGATGGTATTTCTCGCACCGTATTTCATTATTGTTATCTCCCTTTGTTGAAAAATTTACCATAATCAAACATCAAAAGAAAAAGCCTTCTATTTTTTTAATTGGTACCTCTCAATGGTCCAGGACATCAAAAGAAGAACGACCATAAGAAGAACAAGCAGCGGTGTTACGAGCAAATAAGTGATGAAGATTCGTTGCATTCTCATTGACATGTGCCACCTTTATTTGAGTATATTTAGATGGATGCTTGTTGAACAATAAGGTCGACATCGAATATTTCTCCCTTTTCCGGATCGACCTTTAAAGCGATCGCATTGGCGGGACAGATGTCCACGCATACGCCGCAACCCATGCACAATTCGATGGACTCGATCAATCGTTTTTCCCCATCCGTCTCGATGATCTGCCGGGCCTGATAGGGGCATGCCTGGATGCACTTTCCACAGACATTACAGGTTTGTAAGTCGGTCACGGCGGAGTAGCCGGAGGGAGCTGTCAGTTTCAATCCTTGAATTCCTTTTTTGCGGGATAACAACTCGACCTCCATGCCGGCGCAACAGCAAGAGCAGCAGGAACACAATACCCCGCCACGATATCCTGTCGCGTCCTTGAACCAGATCGTAAACACCATCCCCCGCTGATGCTGTTCCTTCAGCAGATTCAGCACCTGTTCCTTTGCAGCCCTTGTGCCATGCATCCTCGACATATGACTGGTAATAAAATCCACGCTGGTCTTTCCCATAAAAACACAGGTGTGAACCGGTTCGCAGTATTTTTTACCGGCAGTCTTCTTTTCCAGACGGCATGGACAATCCACAATGGCCAGATGATTTTTGTGATTGAATATAAGCTTGTTGGCAATTTCCCAGGGGATAATTTTTTTGGATTTTTCAGTGGGGAGAACCACACTTTCTTCCAGCGCCACAAGTTTTCGGGCGTTTTCGTAGGTGAGAATTTTGCAGTGAAACCGGGTGGCTAAAAAATCAATTGCGATCACCTGATAAATGAATTTCGGAAATTTCCCCAAAAACCGCAACAATACAAGTGAGCTGGTCACGTAATGATCATATAGCGTATAGTACATGTATCCGTGGATCATGTTCAGGATTCTCTGGATACCCCATGCCCCCTCTTTCTGTATTTTCCAGAAATTCCGGGTGGATTTTTTAATCACGATTTCTAATGCCTCCTTTTTCAGAAAGGGTACCCGTGCTATTTCAGCATTTCGATAAATGCCTGAACACGGGTTTCAAGCTGCGCAATATCCGTCTGGCTGTAATCCGTTTCAACGCACAGAACAGGAACATTTTCCGCTTGAAGGGCTTTTTCCACCCGGCCGGATTCTATGGAGTAAGGCTGACAGAACTGGAGTCCGTAATGAATCACTCCATCGGCATTGTATGCCTCTTTCATCTCCATGATATGCTGCAATCTGCCGGGATTGGGGGTAAAGACTGCGCAATCAATATCAAAATAACGATTTACAATGGCTTCCATGAGTTCATCGACCGTATTTCCGCTGGTATCTGTCAGATTTCGTGTGCCGCGTTCGCCTACGCAGGATTCTTCACCGACGATTACTCCGCCTGAATTTTCAATGACCCATGGCAGTTTCCAGTTGGGTACAGCCATTGGACATCCGGAAATCAGGATGCGGGGGGTGCTTTCGGGGAATACACCGGTTTTATCTTTCACCCGGTTTTCCAGCTCATCGCACAGGGCATTGACCGATTGGGTAAACCGGGCTGGATTATCATAAAAAAACACCTGATTGGCCAGAAGTGCATCCAGACCGGAAATGGGAACCGGATTGGCTTTCCGTAAGATGGATAACCGGTGAATTGCTTTCCGTTTGGCATTTACTATGTCAATACTTTGTTTCAGCCGGTCTTTTTCAATGACCACGCCTGTCAGTTTCTCCATTTCATCCTTAAGCCGGTAATATTCGGATTTCAGTATTGCTTTACCGCCGGGTGACTTCATTTGCGGCAAATCCATGACATACAGCCGCGCCACCAGATCATTTAATATTTCATAGGATTTTTTCTTACCATCACAGGTGTTCTCGCCGATAATCATATCCGCGCATTCCAGATACGGGCATACCTTTCCGAGTTTAAATCCGAAAGACGATTTAATCAGCGCACAGGTATTCCGGGGCAACAGTTTTTCCACAGCCTCTGTCGCGAACTCTGCGCCGGAACAAAGACCCACAAGTGTGGCGTTTGCCGCCAGAATAATCTCTTCCGGAACAAACACGCAATAGGACCCAACAATTTTTCGTCCCGCCGCCTTCTCATCCAGTAGTTCCTTGATTCTGAGTCCATGAACCTCGCTCATGACAAAATCGAAATATCCCATACCCGTCGGTCGATTGCTCTGCGACAGATAAATATCGGTATAACCTTTTCCCAAAACTTCCAGCAGCATATCATGGGCATTCAGATCAAGTCCGAGATTCTTCCACATGGTTTGATAATTTTGACTCATTTTTTTCCCTTTCGTTATAGGTTGCAGGATGCGGATACATAATATTGGTTATGATAATTAATCAAATTGATAATTTGAATCTATTTTTGGATTTGAATAGTTAAAATAAATAAATGCAGATGAAACGCGACTGGAATTCTTCTTGCAGCAGAAAAACAGGAGGGGAAAAACAACTCTGAATAATTCAGGTTATTCCTCCGGCATTCAAAAAAGGGCTGTATTTCTGATCGCTCTTCTGAATATGATTGAACACCCAGTTTTTCAGAAACAGGATGATATCCCCGGAAAGGTTCTTTTCCCCCTGATCAAATAGATTTTGAAACCGGGTAACCTCCTCTGTAAAATATTGATGTTCGTTTTTATGTCGGGCTAACTCCGTGTATTCAGAAACGGCCCCAGCTTCTGATCGCTCTTTTTGACATGATTGTTGATCCAGCTTTTCAGGAACAGCAGAATGTCTTCGGAAAGAACTGTTTCTCCCCGATCAAAACGGTTTTGAAATTCGGTTACCTGTTTTGCAAAATACCGGTGTTCTTTTTTATGTGAAACTGCCTCCGGGTATTCAAACCGTTCAAAAAGTTTTTCTTCCGTCATGAAATGATAAAACGTATAGTCAGCCATAGCGGCAATGGTGGGCACCAGCGCCTCCTTGTCTTCCCCCCGGTTCATTGCGTCATAAAGATCGTTCAGGAGTTCCAGCAATTTTTTATGCTGGTTATCGATGATGTCAACATGGATAAGGATGTCGTCCGTCCAGGAGATTGCCGTCATGATGATTCCCTTGTATCGTAATGAATATTCGGATTAATGGAAAACAGGCCCATGATTTCGGGCAGTATACACGGAAAGTTCATCCGATTCAAGAACATGGTTTTCAGAACGAAAAAACCACCCGGAGGCGGGTGGTTTTTCGTATTGGGGAGTAAAAGCGCTTATCGGTTTGCGGTTTGTTTATTCATAAATCCCCTGGCTTTCGGCCTTTTTCTTCAGGCTTGCCGGCGGATTGAAACGTTCGCCGTATTTCGCAGCCAGTTCCTGGGCACGCTCAACAAACTTCCGGATGCCGTAAGTGTTGATGTATTGGAATACACCACCGGTATGGGGCGGAAAGCCGATTCCCATGATGGAGCCGATATTCGCATCCCGGACCGCGTTGAAAACACCTTCATCCAGACACTTAATGGATTCAATGACCTGCCGGAACAGGATACGATCCTTGATATCCTGATTCGGATAGTTCACTTCCGGCTTGTAGTACAGATCATAGAGTTTGGGCCAGATGCGTTTGGGGCCGTTTTCCGGATAATCATAGTATCCGCCGCCATACGCGCGTCCTCCGCGTTTGAATTCATCCACCATGCGGTTGCCGATCTCGATGGTTGTCGGATTGGTGCTGCAGAAACTTTCGCCACGTTTTGCGTCCAGTTCCTTGTTGGTGGCGCCGACTTTTTTGGTCAGCTCCTGGCTCACTTCATCATGAACGGCAAGGGCTCCCACCGGCATACCGGCCTGTTTGGCCAGGGTGTCGATCAGAACCGGATTGATGCCTTCCTGAAGCAGTTTGCAGCCCTCATCGATAAAGGTCCCGAATACCCGGGAGGTGAAGAATCCTCGGGAATCGTTGACCACGATGGGGGTCTTTTTGATCTGCTGGGCAAAGTCAAAGGCCTTTGCCAGGGTTTCGGGACTGGTTTTTTTGCCGGTAATGATTTCCACCAGCGGCATTTTTTCAACCGGTGAAAAGAAGTGGATGCCGATAAAGTTTTCCGGTTTTTCCGTTGCCTTGGAAAGCTCGGTGATCGGCAGGGTGGAGGTGTTGGAGCCGTACACGCCGTTTTTGACCAGGTATTTTTCCGTGCCGGAGATGATTTTATTTTTCAGATCCATATTCTCAAAAACAGCTTCAATGATCAGATCGCATCCTTCCAGATCCTTGTCTTCGGCAGTGGGTTTGATCAGGTTCAGCAGTTCGTCTTGCTGGGCCTGGGCCATTTTCCCTTTTGAGACCAGTTTGGTGCAGAGCTTTTCACAATAGGCCTTGCCCTTTTCCGCCGCTTCCCTGGAGATGTCTTTCAGGACGACTTCAATCCCAACCTTTGCCGAAACATAGGCAATGCCCTGGCCCATCATACCGGCGCCGATCATGCCCAGCTTTTTGACCTTTGTTTTTTCCACGCCCTTGGGCCTGCTGCCGCCGGCATTAAGGTCATTCAACTGGAAGAAAAAGGTATTGATCATGTTTTTAGCTTCCGGAGATACCACCAGGCTGGTCAATCCCCTGCTTTCAATCCGGAGGGCTGTATCAAAATCCACGCGAAGGCTTTCGGCGGCAACAGCCAGAATCTTTTTGGGAGCCGGCATCAGGCCTTTGGTTTTCTTGTACAGCATGCTGGGAGCGGCCTGAAGGATCTGGATGATATAGGAATTTTTCGCATCGCCGCCCGGAATCTTGTATCCTTTCTGATCCCATGGTTGGCCTGCCTGCGGATTTTCCTTGATCCATTTGACTGCTTTCTGCATCATGTCATCCCGGTCATTGGCAAGCTCGTTAATCAAACCGGCTTCCAGTGCTTTTTCCGGTTTCAAGCGTTTGCCTTCCACGAGAAGGGGAAGTGCTTTTTCCAGACCGAGCATTCGTACGGTTCTGACCGTTCCGCCGGCGCCGGGAAGAAGTCCGAGGGATACTTCCGGCATGCCGATCTGGGATTTTGGATTGTTGATGGCGATCCGGTGATGGCAGGCCAGACAGATTTCACAGCCGCCGCCCAGTGCCGCGCCGTTGATGGCTGCCACAACCGGTTTTCCCAGAAGCTCAAGCCGCCGGAGAAAGGATTTGTTTTTTTCCGCGCTGTCAAAAAATTCCTTTTCCTGGCCTTTTTGAATCTTCACCAGTTGGTTCAGGTCGCCGCCGGCAAAAAAAGTATCCTTGGCAGAGGTGATGATCACACCGGTAATCTCGTTTTTCTCGGATTCCAGCCGGGTGACGGTTTCTTCCATCAGCTTGATAAATTCTTCATTCATGGCATTGACCGGACCGGCCATATCCATGGTTATGGTAACGATATTGTCTTTATTTTTTTCATATATAAAGCCGCTCATATTGGTTCACCTTTTCTTGATTTGAAAATTTTTAGTATGAAGAAACCCTTTCCACAATCGTTGCAATTCCGATACCGCCACCGGCACACATGGTGCAGAGGCCGTATGTCAGTCCCCGCCGCTCCAGTTCATCCAGAACGGTTCCGAGGATCATGCCGCCGGTTGCTCCCAAAGGATGCCCCATGGCAATGGCGCCGCCGTTGACGTTGATTTTTTCCCACGGCACATTAAAATCTCTTTGATACAGGATGGGGACTGCGGCAAACGCTTCATTGACCTCAAACAGGTCGATCTGGTCGATTCTCAGACCGGCAACATCCAGAACTTTCTTTGTGGCGGCAATCGGACCGGTCAGCATAATGGTCGGTTCCGTGCTGACCACGGAAGATGCAACAATGCGGCCTCTGGGGGTAAGCCCCAGTTCTTTTCCGATCTTTTCATTTCCAATCAGCAAGGCACAGGCGCCATCCACAATTCCGGAAGAATTGCCGGCATGGTGAACGTGGTTGATTCGTTCAACATTGGGGTATCGGGATATGGCAATGGCGTCGAACCCGAGGGTGCCCATGAATTCAAATGAGGCTTTGAGTTTGGATAATCCTTCTACTGTGGTTCCGGGCCGGATAAACTCGTCACGGTCCAGAATCACAAGGCCGTTCTCATCCGTAACCGGGATAACGGATTTATCAAAATATCCTGCCTTCTGGGCAGCAGCCGCTTTTTTCTGGGATTCAACGGCAAATGCGTCAACATCCTCCCTGGAAAATCCTTCGAGGGTTGCGATCAGATCCGCACCGATTCCCTGAGGAACAAACCCGGTAATCATCGAGGTTGCCGGATCTTCCGCCCATGGTCCTCCGTTGGCGCCGATCGGCACATGAGACATGCTTTCCACGCCGCCGGCAACAACAAGCTGTTCCCATCCGGACATGACCTTCATGGTTGCGACGGCCGCTGCATCCAAAGAGGATGCGCAAAATCGTTCAATCTGCAAGCCGGGTACACTTTCATCCCAGCCTGCGACCATGGCGGCTGTTTTGGCAATATTGGACCCCTGCTCTCCGACCGGCATAACGCATCCGACGATCAGATCATCAATCCTTGCCGTATCCAGCTCGTATCGGGCTTGCAGTCCCCGGAGCACGGAAGCCAGCAGATCAACCGGTTTGACCTCATGCAATGAGCCGTCTTTCTTTCCCTTGCCGCGTGGTGTTCGTATAGCATCAAAAATAAATGCCGGTGTACTCATTTTAATCCCCTCTTTTTTTTAATCGTTATGGTAAACATTAAATTAAGACTCTTTGCTTCCATCATATGCTGGAAGCACTTT
Organism: Desulfobacteraceae bacterium; assembly: GCA_003599865.1. Lineage (GTDB taxonomy): Bacteria > Desulfobacterota > Desulfobacteria > Desulfobacterales > SURF-7 > QZKS01. The sequence goes on along the minus strand of QZKS01000072.1, from coordinate 4,497 downwards.
ATTCATCATTTTTCAGGGTGTCAAGTTTTTTTTTAGAGGGTGTTATCTATTTTTTATACATTTCCTGCATGAATACACCTTATTACTATTAACGATATGGAATCAATACTATTTTTAAATATCTAAATTTTCGGATCATGAAATTATTGGGTTTTCCGACTCTGGTGTCAGGTTGGGATTTTCAGCCTTCCTTGAGCGGTATAAGGCCGGCACTCCCAATGCGGTTATCCGGAATACCGGCAGCGGAACAGTTGAAAATTACCGGCATCCCTGTTATAGATTTCATACCATCCATTCCATGAAGTCATATCCCAATCCATGATCAGGAGGTAACGCAGAATATTATGATTCCCGATGAAATCCTTTCGGCTTACGGGACCTATCAGAAAATATGCAATACCATCGAAAAGGTAATCAAAGGGCAGTCCCACGCCATCCGGCTCCTGCTGTCCGGTTTTGCCGGCGGCGGCCATGTATTGCTGGAGGATTACCCCGGAACCGGAAAAACCACTCTGGCCAAAACCCTGGCATTATCCATTGATACGGATTTCAAGCGTATCCAGTTTACACCCGACCTTCTGCCGTCCGACATCATCGGGGTGTCTATTTTCAACCCCGAGGAAAAGTGTTTTACGGTTCACAAAGGCCCGATATTTACAAATATATTATTGATTGACGAGATCAACCGGGCCTCGCCGCGCACCCAGTCCGCACTGCTGGAGGCCATGGCGGAAAGGCAGGTGAGTATTGACGGTACTGTATTTGGTTTTCATTCCCTTTTTTTTGTGATTGCAACCCAGAATCCTGTCGAATCCTCCGGAACCTACCCGCTTCCCGAGGCGCAGATGGACCGGTTCGCACTCCGGTTCAGCCTCGGGTATGTTGAACCGGATGAGGAGGTAGCCATTCTGACCGATCAGAATATGGGTCATCCCATCGAGACGCTTGCTCCCTGTGTCAACACGGATGATGTGATGCTGCTGAAAGATGCGGTCCGGAAGATTTATATCAGCGATGAATTGAAACATTACATTGTCGACATTGTCAACGCGACACGGAAAAGGGCTGATGTTCAGCTCGGAGCCAGTCCCCGGGCATCCCTTTCCCTGATGAAGACGGCCAAGGCCCTTGCGCTTTTTGACGGTCAGGATTTTGTGTCTCCGGACCATATCCAGGAGGTTGCCGTTCCGGTAATCGCCCATCGCCTGATCATGGATTCCCAGGCCCGGTTTTCCGGCCGGACGCCGGAACAGGCGGTGGAGGAGATCCTGGCAGCCATTGCCGTGCCGACGTAACGATCATGGCCCCATCCATGAAACACTTTTTCTATAAAAGCTATTGCACTTTTTACGCCTTGGGCCATTGGCGAAGACGGCGGTTCACCAGTGCCGGCATACTGATCCTGATCGTGGTCTTTTCTGCCGCAGGCCTGGGTATGGACACCGGCCGGAGCATGATTTATCAGATCTTCTCCTTCCTTCTTCCCCTTCTCATCCTGGCATTTCTGTTCAGTGCTTTTTTCCGGATTCCAATCAACATCGAACGAAAACTGCCAAGACATGCTGTCGTGGGCCGGCCGTTGACGTATTCCATCCGGTTTCAAAACACCAGCGGCAGGAAGCAAAAAGGGTTGTTCATCTGTGAAAATCCGGATGATCCCCTTCCCTCTTTCCAGACCTTTATGGAGGAAAAAGAGCCGGGTGAAGAAAAGCGAAACCGCTGGGACCGAACCGTCAAATTTCACCGCTGGATGTGGCTGATTTCCCAAAACACCAGAGCCAGGTTCAGGGAAATACCGGTTCCGGAACTCCTGCCGGATGCCGAAGAAAAGATCATTGTACAGACCATCCCGCTGCAGCGGGGATTTCTGCGGTTTTCCGGTGTCACCATCACCCGTCCGGACCCCCTGGGACTCTGCAAGTCTTTTCAGGTAGTCCCAAACCGGCAAAAAATCCTGGTCCTGCCAAAGCAGTATGCGATCCCCGACATGGAACTCAAGGGAACCCGGAAATACCATGCAGGCGGAATATCCATGGCCTCATCTGTCGGAAATTCCGATGAGTTCCTTTCCCTCAGGCCATACCGTCCCGGTGATCCCATGAAACAGATCCACTGGAAAAGCTGGGCCAAAACCAATGAGCTGATCATCCGGGAATATCAGGACGAATTTTTTGTCCGGCATGGCCTGATCCTGGATACCTTCCATAAAAGCCGATACTGTGAGGTTTTTGAAGAGGCGGTTTCCATCGCCGCGTCCATGGTAAGCAAGATTCGGACAGGCGAATCACTGCTGGATCTGATGTTTGTCGGAACCGAGTCCTTTTGTTTTTCTTCCGGAAGAAGCATGGCAGGAACCGGCAAAATTCTGGAAATTCTTTCCTGCGTTCAGACATGCAGGGACAAGGAAATCGAAGCCCTGAAACCCCTGGTCAGCCAATCCGCCGGTCTGCTCAGCGGATGCATCTGCATTCTGCTGTCCTGGGATCAGGACAGAAAGGATTTTATCCATTATCTATTGTCCAAGGGATTGCCGCTGATGGTGATTGTCGTGACCATGGACGACCCGGAAAATCTCCGGCATGATCCCGGCCCCATGACAAACAGAGCCCGCAATTTTCATGTGGTTCAGGTGGGCAACATCGAGAAAGGACTGGCCTCATTATGAAAACACCTCCTTTTCTCCTGTCTGCGGCGCTGGTTTTCTGGGGATGGCAGACCGATTCAATCTTTCTTGCCGTTCTCATGGTCCCGGTTGTGGAAAGCGCCCGGTTTATCAGAACACGGTGGGTGCTTTCCCTTTCCGATTTTTACCGGACAGCGGATATCGCCACCCTCTTTTTGCTCGGCATTGCCATATATGCACTGTTCACCGATCCGCGATCCATCATCATGATAAGCGTAAAATGGCTTCCCCTGATGATGTTCCCCCTGATGGCTGCTCAGGAATACAGTACGGAAGGGAAAATCGATACCAGAGCCTTTATGATGCTGGCCAGAAAAGAGCCGGTCATCCGGGACAATCCTTCTTCCATTGATTTCTCCTACCCCTATTTTTTTCTCTGCATGATGGCGGCCGCTTCGGCAAATCAAGGGACAGCCATTTTTTACAGCTGTTTTGTACTTCTATCAGCCTGGGCGATGTTTCCCTGCCGTTCCAAAAGATATCCGCTTGCCGTCTGGTGTGTATTCATACTGCTGTCAATTGGTCTGGGATACATGACACACAATGGCCTGCACCGCATGCAGGGAGTTCTGATGCACTGGGCAGGCGATCTGTTCCTGACCGATTCCAATCCGTTTAAAAGCACCACCGCCATCGGTGAAATCGGAGAAGTGAAACAATCCGACCGGATCATCTTCCGGATGGATCGAAAAGCAGAAGGTTCGAACGGCATCCTGATGCAGGAGGCTGTTTATAACCGCTATCAGTCATCCGTCTGGTTTGCCGGAAGATCCGAATCAAAAGAATTACAGCCGGAGAAGAACACCAATACCTGGCGGCTTGCACCGGAACAAAAAAATGCAGATACCATGACGGTAAGCGCTTATTTTAAACAGGGCAGCGGCATGCTGAAACTGCCGGCCAATGCATTTGAGATGACCGGCATTCCGGGTTTGAAATTGAGGAGAACCAGTCTGGGAGCGGTCATGGTCGAAGAAGGGCCGGGTCTGCTCCGGTATATCCTTCGGTATGGCCGGGAGGGCATGGATAATCCAGTTCCGGATGACCGGGACCTGTATGTCCCGCAGGAAGAAATGCCGGGAATCACGAAATTCATTGCGGAACTGGGACTGTCCGGCAAATCGCCGGAGGAAACGCTCCGGGTATTGCAATCCTTTTTCCAGGAGAACTTCACCTATATGCTTGACCTGACTGCGCAGCAAACCGGCCGGGCTCCCGTCTCCGGTTTCCTGTTATCCGGCAGATCCGGTCACTGCGAATATTTTGCAACAGCTACCGCGCTGGTGTTGCGTGCCTGCGGCATTCCCGCGCGGTATGTCCGGGGGTTTCTGGCCCATGAATACAGCCCGATGGAAAAGGCCATGATTGTCCGGTCCCGGCATGCCCATGCGTGGACCCTGGTTCATATCAACGGGAAGTGGCGTCCTGTTGACACCACCCCCTCCTCCTGGATTGCCATGGAGGAAGAAGCCATGTCGCCGATGCATATAATTTCCGACATGTTTTCCTATGGTTTTTTTCTGTTTTCCCAATGGCGATGGAGTGAGGACTCCGCATCATGGAAACCATATAGCCTGATATTGCTGCTGCCGCTGGTAATCATTCTTGTCAAGAGAATCCATTCCCGGAAAAAAATACGCCGCGTCACCTTGTTGAAAGATTCAAAAAACCGGAAAGACAAACGGTTTAGGATCGAATCCGGATTCGATCCTGTGGATAAGGAAATCCACCGGCTCGGATTTCCGCGCTATCCGTGGGAGACCATGCAATGCTGGATCACGCGGATCAGGGACAAGTTACCGGAAACCGTATCT
>QZKS01000058.1 GCA_003599865.1 Desulfobacteraceae bacterium | reverse complement strand
ACGCAGGAAAGGTTTTGGGCACCCGGGGGGTCACCCAGGAGGAACAGATCAGCCCGATATGGTCCGTATGGTTCAGCATCGGAATGGCACCGGCAATCTTCTCAAATGTAAACTCCTCCATATCAATGGAGGTGACGAAATCCGGCCGCACCCCGTGTTTGAGCAGTTTGGTCAGCACCGTGTCCACAGCGATGATAACCGCCTTGCCCTTGGCCTGGGCAAGCACATGGATGTTTTTGTCCAGGGAGGGACCTCCGGCCACGAGAATGGCGGGCTTGCCGGTGAAGGCTCCCTTCACATGATCGATCAGCCGGTTATGGGGCATGGCGGTGAGATGGGCCAGACGGTTTGCCAGAAAGGCGCCGCCAAAGGCGAACAGGGTCCCGCCGCCTACATTGCAGTCATTGACAAACGAAAATACCTTGTCATAGAGCTCATCATAGCCGGCCGGATCAAAACGGAAAGACGGAACATGTTTCAAGGCATGAATGGCCTCGACCAGGAGCGCCCGGGTTGCCGGTATGAGAATCCGGTGGATGTCGGGCTCCGGTTCGATTCCCAGAAGCAGACGCGGGTCGGACAGCATGGAGGTCAGATCCAGATGCTGCATGGCCTGAAGCAGGATGCCCGGATTCCGGTCAAAAACCGCAAGATGACGGATCAACGGCCTTTCTTTCAGAATGGTCATGGGGGCATACCCCAGTCCCATCCCGACCATGACGATAAAGCCGGTGGATTCTTCCGGCACCATCGCCAGAAACTGCGGCACTTCCGCTTCCGGATCATTCTGATCATGCAGGAAGGCTGATTGGCCTTCCTTATCTGTTACAACCAGATTGAGTTTGCCGGATGGAGATCGGCGGATTTCCCCCATGGGCTCAAAACGGTTTTCCTGAAAAAGGCTCCAGACATGCGGGTGAGCCTCCTTCAGAGCAGCCATATTGGCATCGAAAAAATTCTCTGTTTTTTTTGTACCCATCGGATTTCCTCCTTTTGTATTCAGCATAGGGCAACCATCGGCAGCCGCATGCATCGGATATTCGTTCAGTGTCGAAAGCCGTTTGATCATTCCGGCGAATGCAGGGATGCTGCTCCCACATGCTTCCAGTCCAGGGGTGTTCCTTTTTCAATAGAGCATGACGACCGGCGTCCGAGAATGGTATCGAGGAAACGGGGATGCAGACCATACCCGGGCCGGATGGAGCGGACTGTTTTTTCGGTAAATTCCTCGCCGGCTTTCATATCACGGACCACAAACAGCGACCGCCGGAAAATGCGGCTTGCGGCTTCTTTTTCCGAAAGGGTGTAGCAGATCCGGCCAAGGGCTTTCTGCGCTTCCCGCACCGCCGTAACCATGGATTGAAATTCGGCCGGTTCCAGTGAGAATGCGCTGTCCGGTCCTTTATCCGCACGGGAAAGGGTGAGATGCTTCTCAATGATGCAGGCACCGAGAGCCACGGCAGTTACAGGTGCGGCGATTCCGGTGGTATGGTCGGAAAGTCCTGCCGGAAGGCCGAAGGCATGGGAAAGATGAGGGATGGTCCGCAAGTTCATATCCTCCGGTGCTGCCGGATAAGCGCTGGTGCATTTTAAAAGGGCGATATCCGTGGTTCCCGCATTCTGCAGCAGGGAAACCGCTTCATCAATTTCACGCAGGGAAGCCATGCCGGTGGATAGAATCACCGGTTTCCCGGTGGTACCGATTTTCCGCAGCAATGCGGAATCGACAATCTCAAAGGAAGCAACCTTGTGGGCAGGCACTCCCATTTGTTCCAGAAAATCCACGGCGGAATCATCAAAAGGAGTGGAAAACAGATCAAGCCCCAGTTGATCGGCAATGTCTTTCAGTTTCGGCTGCCACTCCCATGGGGTAAAGGCCTCTCCATAGAGCTGATGCAGGTTCTTCCCCTCCCAGATGGTTCCCTTTATGCGAAAATACGCATTGTCGCAATCCATGGTGAGGGTATCCGGCGTATAGGTTTGCAGCTTGACGGCATCCGCCCCGGCAACCTTGGCCGCCTCCAGAATACGGACGGCCTGGTGGAAATCCTGATGATGATTGGCCGACATTTCCGCGATGATATACACCGGGTGATCCGGTCCGATCTTCCGGTTGTTAATGGTGATGTGCATGGTTTTCCCCGCTCTGCTTCCGGTAGACCAGGCAGAATGCCTGCTCCTCTGAACATTCATCCAAACGGCTTTTTTCAAATGATGCTTTTTCAAAGGCCCGGATGGATGCAAAATTGTCTTTTTTAATCAGGGCCCGAACCTGCTTTACATTCTTTGTCGCGAGGATCTTCCGGGTTCCCATCTCAATGATCTCTCTGCCGTAACCCTTGTTGCGGAAGGAAGGGGAAAGGCTGACGGATATGACGGCATCGTTCCGATCCATCTCAAAACGGACCTGCCCCAGTTGTTCTCCTTCCTCATTCCGGGCAATATACATTTCACATTTCGGATCCTTCAGCTTGTTCCGGAACCATTTGACATGCGTGTCCCATGATATGGTTTCCGATGAGAACGAGGCCTCCCGGACATTGGAATCATTGGCCCAGTCATAGATCATCCGGCAATCGCCTTCCTCTGCCCGCCGCAGTTCAATCCTGCTTCTCACCATTTCCCGAACCACTCTTTCCCTGCCCATCCCGTCAACCAGTGCCTGCCCGATGCATTTTCGTTTTTCCCGCAAATCCGGAGAACCGATCAGTCTCATGATTTCCTGCTGCGCACGTTCCGGAGAAATTTCCCCGGAGCGCCCCAGATAAAATACTGCGCCCAGAGAATCCAGTTTTTCCGCCACCGGGTACTGGTTTTCCGCAATGGCGATGAGCAGGCTGGGAACCCCCATGTATGCCATCTCCCAGGAAGTCGTTCCGGCAGATGAAACGGCAAGGTCGGCATGGGCCATGAGGGATGCCATATTGGCCGCGTTTTGATGAATCCGGTATACAAAAGGCACCTGACTCAAAAAGAGTCCGATCTCCCGGAAGTATTGATTGGAAGGCCCCAGAACCACATCAGCGACCAGATCCGGAATCGGGAGCTTCGACAGCCATTTTAAAACGTCCAGGGTCGTGTTGTGAGGGTCGCTCCCGCCCATGGTGATGAGGATCCTTTTCCCTTGATCCGGGCATTTTCTCATCCGGTCCGGATGGTTCAGAAATTCATTCCGGAGCAGAATATATGGGCTTCCGAGAAGAAGCCTTGTCTGCGGGGATCGGTTTTGATACCGATGTTCATCTGCATAAATATTTTGATTCAATACCATATCCGAATGATAAAACGGCAAATGAGCGCCGTCATCGATGCAGAGCGTGCGATGCCCCCGCTCCTTCAGGTTCCGGTACCAGGATTCGCCGAAATGATATCCGTCCACGACAATCCAGGAGGCTTGATGCCGATCCGCCAGTTCGGCCGTTTGCATGAGGTCATCCAACTGCCCCGGTTCAGCACTGACAAACCGGATGTCAAGCCCATGCAGAATCTTACTGCCGGATGCGTCCTGGGAGGAAGAGGACAGCACGAAAATGGTTTTCATCTGTTTTTCCGAACAGGCCTGTGCCAGGGCCATGCATCGCATGAGATGACCCGAACCAATGGCAGCATTGGCATCTGCCCGGAACAGAATGGTTTTCGGTATGGATGAATTCATTCCACAATCCTTCCTGTTTTATCAGCCGGCATGACTGTATTTCTTCTGCTGAATACCGGCATTGAGACAAGCCAGGGTTGGCTTCCGGATCATCAGATCGACAATATGGGGCATGAAAAAATCATGCTCGCCATGAAACAGCTCCTCATAAACCCTGCGGATCAATTCAAAATCCTCTTCCGTATCCAGAGTCCACCGAAAATGGGAGTAGTCGTGATCACCATGAAAGTGAAACACGAGGTTATCCGGATCCTCATACATATAAGGCGTCACATGTTCCCGCTGGTAGTTTTCCACAGCATTGTGAAAGGCCTCGGCAAGAACCGGAAAGGAAAACACTTCCGTATCCAGGCCCGGCGGAAAGGTCCGCCTGGAATCCAGGGCGCCGGCATTGGATACGATGTCATAATCATGCTCCTTATAAAAGCGGACCACCGAATCCCCGACAGCGGGATCAAACAGCGGACAGTCTGAAGTGATGCGGACGATATGATCCGCGATGTTATCCATGGCCGCAAAATAATATCGGGAAAGCACATCATTCTCGCTTCCCCGGAAACATTTCACCGAGAGCCTTTCGGACAATTCCTCAATGACAATATCCTGTGGAAGACATGTGGTAGCGATCACGATCTCATCGATTTCCTTCATCCGGCTGACCCGCCGGATCACATGCTCCAGCACCGGTTTTCCGCAAAGATCTTTCATCACCTTGCCGGGAAGACGGGTTGATCCCATACGAGCCTGAATGATGGCGACTGTTTTTCCCATGTTATTGCCTCATGTTGGCATTTCGAACCGGAATGCCGTTTTCCTGAAGAAACTGCTTGGCCGAAAGGGGCGTCTGCTCGGTAAAATGAAACATGCTGGCAGCCGCCACCGCTGAAGATTTTCCGATGGAAACGGCATCAGCCATATGCTGATAATTTCCCGCACCTCCGGAGGCAATCACCGGAATTCCCACATTTTCGGATACCTTTCGCAGCAGATCCAGATCATAGCCGTTCATGGTGCCGTCGTTTTCAACAGAGGTTATCAGAATTTCCCCGGCCCCCAGCCTTTCCAGTTCCATGGCCCATGCGACAACTTCCCGTCCCATCGGTTTTGACCCGCAAAGGGAGTAGCAGTAATGGGCACCGTCATCCGATTTTCGGGCATCGATGCTCGCCACCACACATTGAGAACCAAAATGCATGGCCGCCCGTGTAATCAGTTCCGGATCATCGTAAGCCGCACTGTTAATGGCGATCTTGTCGGCTCCGGACCGCAGCAGCTTTTTGATATGGTCCATCTCCCTGATCCCGCCCCCGATGGTCAGAGGCACAAAACAGTCGCCGGAGAATTCGGCAACCGCCTCATAATCCGGTTCCCGGTGTTCCCGGGAGGCGGTAATATCGAGAACAATCAGTTCATCGACTTCCCTCATGTTGTACACCTTAACTGCCGGAAGAACGGTTCCGACCCGTCGCCAGCTGTCAAATGCGATCCCCTTGACCAGGCCGAGGTCCTTCCAGAGCAGGGTGGGTATGATGCGTACTTTCAGCAAGTTCTTATCCTTTTTACCATCATCAATTCAGTGCCAGAAAGTTTTTGATTACCTGAAACCCGTATTTCTGACTCTTCTCCGGATGAAACTGGACACCGAATACGTTGTGATGCATCACCGCAGAGGCAAATTCCCCGCAATAGGGTGTCATGGCAATGGCATCTTCCTGCCTTTCCGGAACAAAACGATAGCTGTGCACAAAATAAAAGTCCGTTCCATCCGGAATGCCTTCAAACAGGGGATTCTCTCTTGTCCGGTAGATTTCATTCCATCCCACATGCGGGATTCGGGTCATAGATGAAACCGGGATCAGTTTTTCCACAGTGCCGGGCACCAGCCCCAATCCTTCCGTTTCTCTGCCTTCATGCCCTTTTTCCGCAAGAAGCTGCATACCGAGGCAGATGCCCAGTACGGGAATGCCTTCCTTCTCCGATTCCCTGCGAACAGCCTCACACCATCCGGATTGAACAAGGCTTGTCATGCCGTCATGAAACGCTCCGACTCCGGGAAGGACGATATGGGTGGCTTTCCGGATATCTTTCGGGTCATCGGATATCAGAACCTCCGCCCCGCACTCCTCAAATGCCCGTCTAACCGAATGCAAGTTTCCCATGCCGTAATCGATGATCAGTGCCGTCGCCATGATCCTTCTCCTCTTCGGGATTGTCATCATTGATCTTGCATAAATTGCCGTGACGATCCTTGATCAGGTTGCCCCGGGAATCCATTTTAAACAGTTTTTTGCTGGTAAACCGGTCACAGATCTGAATAAACTGGTCGACAGAGATATCCAGCGGTTCCAGAATTTCAGCAATGGGTTTGCCCAGGTAGGTCCAGGGGAATTTTCCGTCATGCTTCCGGACCAGCTCAAGACCGTCGGTTCTGGTAATCCGTCCCCTTCGGACATGCAGGCAGGCGATATCGGTCGCCCGTCCGAAACCGAATTTCAGAAACTTGAAATAGTCATGAATCCCGGTCTGGTAGTTATCCAGATTCTCATAGTTCACCACAGATCCTTCGACGGTGGTTTGAAAGGTTGTCAGTCCGTGCGCCTGGGAAAGCAGTGCATTGGAATAGCCGTCCCACGGAATATAATATCCGAGAAATATTCCCGTCACACCGCATGATTTCAGTTCTTCATCGGTTGGATAGGAAAACGGAATCAGATGCCGTTTTTCAATATCCTCCTGTCCGATCAGATCGGTCACCCGCAGGCCGAGAAGCCCCCCGAATTCCTCCAGCCATCTTCGGGTGAGAACATGGTCCTTGCTCGCAGCACCCGGTCCGCCGTATTCATTCTGGGGATTCTCCCCCCAGACAATCAGGGGAACCTTATACTGTACCGCAGCCCGGACCGGAACGGTAAAAATGCCCACATGTTCGGGCCACGAGATATCTCCCACCTGCATCATTCCCAGCCGGTTGAGTTTTCTTCTCACCACACGGTTGGTCGTCAGCTCGATATAGTCGACACCCAGATTCTGGATGTTTTCAATATTCTTCCGCCCGATATCCGACAGATGGCACGTGGTAGCAGTGACGCATAGCGGATTCATGCCGAGCTGGAGCATCCGGATCACCTGATAGGTGCTGTCCTTGCCGCCGCTGACCGGTATGATACAGTCCCAGTTGGACCCGTCGTTCGAGCGATAGCGCTCCAGAATCTCCATAAGCTGTCTTTTCCGGTCGGCCCAGTCGACCTCATCGCGTCTTTCAAAATTCCGGCAGGCGCTGCAGACACCTTGTTCGTCAATATACAGATCCGGTTTGGTTTCCGGCATGACGCATCTTGTGCAATATCGAATCATATCTTTCTCCTTTTGATCAGGATGCGGCTGCCGATGAAGGTTCCGCATACCGGGACGTCTCCTTGGACGTCACAAAGGTAAAGGTCTTGACCAGCTGATCATCATTCAGGCCCAGTCCGATCTTATCATTGATCCGTTTCAGGTGTTTTGCCACCTCACGCTGAAACTCCTCATCCGGTATATCCGTCAGATTGAACCGCAGGTCCTGCCGGTCCCCCATGCCCAGAAGATAGGTTTCCAGGTCATCGGCCGCACCCTTTTGCCGGGCCACTTCAAACATGGGTGTTCCGGGCTGGGGCAGCAGATAGCCGGTGCTGGGGAAAATATCCAGATCATAGCAAACGTCAAAGGTTTCCTTGAGGGTCGAAAGGGTCTCCTGGGGATAGCCGAGAACGATGCTGGTAAAAGACGTAATTCCCGCCTGATCCAGAGCCAGTTTCTGCCGTTTGAAATCCTCCACCTTCAGCTTTTTGTTCATGGTTTTCAGAATGGCCGGGCTTCCGGATTCCAGCGAATAGCCGAAACTCATGCAGCCGGATTGCTTCACCTCATGGAGGAGAGGAAGATCCTTTTCCGTAAACAGGTCGGACCGGATGTCCGCATTCCAGAAAAACCGCATGCCGCTTTCTTTCACCCCGTCTACGAAATCCCTCACCTGCTGCTTGTTGGAAAAGGTCAGCTCATCAAAAAAATTGACATAGTTGATCCCGTATCTTTCCTGAAGCGTCGCGATTTCAGACAGGATGGATTCAACAGACCTTCGCCGATAATGGGTATACTGAAAAACGTGATAGCAGAAGGTGCACCGGAAAGGGCATCCTCTGGCGGTGTTGACGACAAAAGCCCGTATGTCCTCTTTGGGAATGGGATATGGTTCCGGTACATCCTGAAACGACTTTTCCAGGTAGAGTTTCATGTCAAACAGCTCCCAGTCCGGGTGAGGGATCATGCTGATATCCTCAATGGGATTCCGGTGCCCGGTATCGACGATCCTTCCGTTTCTGGAAAATACAATCCCTTTGATCTCTTCCAGGGGCTGTCCCTTTTCCAGTGCGGAGAGAATGTCGACCATGGTCTTCTCCCCTTCTCCCTTGACTGCTATGTCCACCTCGGTGTTCTGCAACAGAAATTCGGGAATGGAGGATGCCACGGAATTTCCGGCAATGATCACGCTGTTTGGATTGGTTTTCCGCGCAATGGAAACAATACCCTTTACATACTTGTAACCGGATACCAGTGTCCCCAGGGCAATCACATCATATGATTTTTTTTGAAGAAGCATGGAAAGTTCATCATCCGTGTGCCGGTGCGCTTCCATATCGATAATATCAAATTCATATCCGGCCTCTTTCATGGCAGTGGCCACATAGGCGATTCCGGTCGGAAAATACGCCTTGTTCATATAGGGTCTGATACAGGGCACAATGATTGCGATGTTCATGTTTTTCTCCTTGTGATGATACTCTTTGGATTTCCCCGTTGAGGTCATGCGCTTTAAATTCCGCATCAACCCGGCTTCCGGAACAGCCAGTACGTCACATCATCCCAGCCGCCTTCCTCTTTGGGCAAAAACCCTTGATCCATCAGTTTCAGGTAGGGAAAAAGATCCTGATAAATTTTTCCGTAATTCTGTTTGAACAAGGCGCCGCGCTCGTTACGGTAGGGTATCTCCGTAAGATCTTCCGCAAAATATTCCGCACAGAGGATAAATTTCCGGGAGCATCTTACGATTTCGGACATCACCAGGGGAAGAGAAAGAGGTGTCTGATGAATCAGGACGCCGGTTGTGAATACCAGATCAAAATGCCGGTCACGGAAGGGCAGCTCTTTGGCCGGAGACCATACGGCATTGACTTCCGGATTGCGTTTTTTCAGCTCTTTCAATGCCTTTTCATTGATGTCGATTCCAAAAACGCATCTGCTTTCCAGGAGCTGATTCAGCCAGAACAGGTTTGCTCCCACATTGCAGCCGACTTCCAGAACATTTTGAATCTCATACCTTGCAATCAAATTTTTCCAGAATGGTTCCCGCCCGTTCCGGGCATCGATATTCCGGTCCACATAGGCATTGCCGAATTCCCCTCCCCATAAACCTTCCAGTCGTGACACTTCCGAATACGATTTTTCAGGCATGGCTCTCTCCTAACGAAATATGATGAAACGGTTCAAAGATATCGGTATCAACGGAACTTTCCGGTAATGCCGATTCCATCACCTCGATGACGGTTTCAGCACAAAAGTCCACCTGTTCATCGGTCATGGAAGGAAAAATCGGCAGAGACAGAATCTGGTCATATGCTTTTTCCGCAACCGGGCAGAGGCCCTTTCTGGTGTTGAACCTTTCACGGTAAAAAGGATGAAGATGAACCGGTATATAATGGACATTGGTTCCAATACCCTGTCCATGAAGTTTTTTAAACACGGTTTTCCGATTGACCTTCAGTTTTGAGAAATCAATCCGGACAACATACAGATGGTAGGCATGAAAGATGTCGGAGCCTGACGATAAGGGCCGGATGATCTTTTGCCCGAAAAATGTTTTGTCATACCGACGAGCAATTTTTCTCCGGGCACTCAGGAAGTCCGGAAGCTGTTCCAGCTGGCTGATGCCGAGGGCGCACTGAATGTCTGAAAGACGGTAGTTATAGCCAAGCTCCGTCATCTCGTAATACCATGTCCCGGTCTCCTGCCTGCTGCGATGATCCGAAGTGATCCCGTGATTGCGGAACAGTTTCATTTTATCGGCCAGAAGCTTCTGATCGGTTACGGCCATGCCGCCCTCACCGGTGGTGATATGCTTTACCGGATGAAAGCTGAAAACCGTAATATCCGCCGGCCCGCCGCCGGTCCTTCTGCCGCGGTATTCCGCCCCAAGGGCGTGGCATGCATCGGAAATCAGATACAGATTGTTCTCTTCGGCAATCAGACGAAGAGAAAGATAATCGCACGGCTGCCCGGCGTAATCCACGGCGATAATCGCCTTTGTCTTTGCGGTGATTTTTTTGATCACCTTGAACGGGTCAATCAGAAGAGTGTCCGGGCTCACATCCGCAAATACCGGAGTTCCTCCCTGATACACAACGGCATTGGCCGTAGCGGCGAAGGTCAGCGGAGGAACGATCACCTCATCCCCCGGTCCGATTCCAATGGCAAACATGGCTGCATGAAGTGCGGCCGTGCCGTTTGAAACGGCAACCGCATAGGATGCGTCCACATACTCTGAAAATCGTGCTTCAAACTCTTCCACTTTCGGACCGGTGGTCAGGTAATCCGCTTGCAGCACCGCCATGACCGCCTGAATGTCTTTTTCCGTGATCGTCTGCCTGCCATAGGGAACAAACATGTTGCCGTTCAGTCTCTTGGGAAAATGCTTTTTCATGAATTCAACACCTTTCCGGTTCCATCGGATTCCGTTAATTGCTGCTGATCACCGCTCTCAGATCATCAACGGTCATCCATTCTTTGTTGTTGTCGCTGGTATAGGAAAATCCTTCCGGAAGTTCCGTCGCATTGGTGTAGTTCTTGCGCTCCCACCACTCATGCTGGGGCATGACAATATACATCCCGTTGTACTTCAAGGTATTTCTTCCGTCTTCTTCCGTGATCAGCGACTCGTGCAGCTTTTCACCCGGCCGTATGCCGATGGTTCTGATTCTGCAATCCGGTGCCACGGCCCTGGCCAGATCGATGATTTTCATGCTGGGGATGCGGGGTACAAAAATTTCTCCACCCTGCATGTGGGACAAACCGTCCAGAACCAGTTGAACCGCCTCATCAAGGGAAATCCAGAAACGGGTCATCCGCTCGTCGGTGATGGTGATTTCGCCTTTCTTTTTCTGCTCCCGGAAAAGAGGAATCACACTGCCGCGGCTTCCGATGACATTGCCGTAACGGACGCAGCTGAACCTTGTTCCTTTTTCACCGGCATAGGAATTCCCGTTGATAAAAATCTTGTCCGAGCAGAGTTTTGTCGCCCCATACAGATTCACGGGGTTTACCGCCTTATCCGTGCTCAGCGCGACCACTTTTTTGACACCGGAATCAATGGCGGCATTGATGATGTTCTGGGCGCCGAAAATATTGGTTTTTACCGCCTCAAACGGATTGTACTCGCATGCCGGAACCTGCTTCAAGGCAGCGGCATGGATGACGATATCCACCCCGACCATGGCTCTTTTCAGCCGTTCCAGATCCCTGACATCGCCGAGAAAATACCGCACCCGTTCATCACCGAACTCCTGACGCATTTCATGCTGCTTCAGCTCATCACGGCTGTAAACACGAATGACCTTTGGTTTGTATTTTTCATTCATGATCCGGCAGAAATGTTTTCCAAAAGATCCGGTGCCGCCGGTTACCAGAATCGTCTGGGTTGTCCAGTCAATCTTCCCGACATCCGAATTTCCGTTGCACAGAAGGACACGTGCCTGCTCGACGGTTTTATTATTCCGGTACAGCATATCCTTGATCCGGGTCAGGGTAAAAAGATCCTGCTCCGAATACCTCCGCTGCCCACCCTCTGTCTTAAATGGTTTGATATAGTCGGAAAACTCTTTCTGCCAATATCGAATAGTGGATACAGGGACATCAATCTTTTTGCCGACCTCCTGGATTCGATAACTCATAATAATCACCTTTTTTTTATTTGGGTTGCTTTTAATCCGAGACTGGAAGATGCACTGAAACCTTTAGTATATCCATCGGCGTGTATCGGTAAAAAGTTTAATGAAACTTTTTCATTAACTTCAGTCAGCAAAACATGTGCCACCTGAAAAATATTTAAATTTTTAATAGGATAACAAACAGTTAAAGAGAATTATCGTGCCCTGGGGAAGAAAAACGGAAAGGAAAAAAATGCAGGGTTTCCGGGTTCAGCGGAAAAATCGGCCGTATGGCAGGTACACCGGAGACGACTCGGGGTTTATGAAATGTTCACCTTCATTCCGCATCCAGCATCGTCCTGACCGCAGATGCCAGCTCACTTTTAGACAGCGGTTTCAACATCATCTTTGAGATGCCTGCCTGTTTCAGGACATCATCGGTAACCTGTTCTGAAAATCCGGTACAGAGAATGATCGGAATATTGTTCCTGAGATTCCGAAGGGATGCTGCCAGTTGAATGCCGCTGATTTTCGGCATGGCCATATCGGTGATGACCAGATCAAAATATTCCGGTCTGGCCTGAAATGCTTTCAGGGCTTCTTCAGCAGATGTAAAAATCTCGACCGCATATCCCAGCGGAGAAAGCATTTTTTCACCCAGGCCGGCCAGCTGCGGTTCATCATCCACAATCAGAATTTTTTCATTTCCACCGGGAATTTGCTTCCGGTCAGGGGCCTTCTTTTTCATCGTATCCGTATAAACCGGAAGAAAAGTCTGAAAAACCGTTCCCTTTCCCACCTTGCTCTGCACCCGGATCGCCCCATTATGCTGCTGGATGATACTGTAAACAATGGACAGGCCCAGACCGGTTCCTTTTTCCTTGGGTTTGGTCGTAAAATAGGGATCAAAAATCCGTCCGATCGTTTTCTCATCGATTCCATGTCCGGAATCCCGAACGGCAATCTCGACATAATCACCCGGAAGAAGCATGATCTCTCCCACGATAATGGAAAACTCGAATTGGACTTCGCGCAGGGACAGCTCAAGAATTCCTCCGGTATCCGACATGGCATGATAGGCATTGGTGCACAGATTCATCAAGACCTGGTGAATCTGCGTCGCGTCCGCAAGCACCGACCGGCATTTCACGATTTCCGTTTTGATTTCAATGGATGCGGGCAGGGTTGCCCGCATTAGCTTGACCACCTCTTTCATGATCAGGTGAATCTGTGCCGGATACTTTTCATACTCATCCTGGCGGCTGATGGTTAAAATCTGATGCACCAGTTCTTTTGCACGGACACTGGCCTTTTGAATTTCATCAAAATGGGACCGAACCCGGCTGCCCTTGGGGAGTTCATCCTGCGCCAGTTCGGAGTAGCCCATGATGGCTGCCAGAATGTTGTTAAAGTCATGGGCAATCCCTCCGGCCAGTGTGCCGATGGCTTCCATTTTCTGGGCGACCTGAAGCTGTTTGCGCTGCCGGACCTCCTCTGTCACATCTCGTTTCACCGCCACATAATTGGAAATATTGCCTAGATTGTCCTTTACCGGTGTAATGGAGGCCTCTTCCTCATACAGGGAGCCGTCCTTGCGTTTGTTGACAAGATGCCCGGTCCACACCCTTCCCTCGGACAAGGTCTGCCACATATCCTGATAAAACGATTCCGGATGCCGGCCGCTGTTGAGTATGGAAGGCTTTTTTCCGATCAATTCCTCCCGTGAATAACCGGTCACTTTTTCCACCGCCGGATTGACATACTGCATGATGGAATCCTTATCCGTAATCACAATGCTCTCGGTTGCCTGCTCGATTGCGGTGGATAGCCTGAGCCGTTCCTTTTCCGCATTTTTCCGCCCGGTAATATCCACCATAATACAGAACTGTCCGGCAGGTTTGCCGGCCGAATCCGTATAAAACGCCTTTTTCACAATCATGTGATGAACCGTTCCGTCGGCATATTGGATGGAAGCTTCCTGTTCCTGTTCATCTTCATTCCGGATCAGTCCGTCACCGGCGGAAAGAATCTGTTTTTCCGAATCGCCGGGTGCGATATCACGGTCTGTCTTCCCGATAATCTCCTCCTGAGACCTTCCCACATATTTTTCAAATGCCGTATTACACCCCTGATAACGCCCTTTGGCATCCTTATAAAAGATGGGACTGGGGAAAATATTGATCAGCTTCTGAATAAAATTCAGATTATTGATGAGGGTTGCCTCAGCCCGGATTTTTTCGCCCAGCTCCTGCTGAAGCTTTCGATTTAAAAGAAGATTATCCTCCCGCAGTTTCAGTTTTTCAACCACCTGATCCAGAATGTGTTCCACATATTCCATGTTGAAGGGCTTGGTGATATAGGCATCCGCCCCTTCATTCAGCGCCCGGATCGCGTTTTCCGCCGATGCATCTCCGGTGATCATGACCACGGCGGTATCGGGACAGACCTTTTTAAAGTGGGACAAAAGCTCAATCCCTTCCCGGTCCGGCAGATGAATGTCCATCATGGCGATATCAAAAAACTGCACCCGGTTTTCCAGAATAGCGGCATTTCCGCTGTTGACCGTTCGCACATCATACCCTTTTTTCCCGAGCACCAGTTCCAGGATTTTACAGGTACTGACATCGTCATCCACAATAAGGATTTTCTTGTTCATTCCCGATCCATCTTTGTGCTGTCTGAAATCGATTTCGTGTCCAGGATTTTCCGGACGGCTTTTGCCAGATCCCCCATGGCCACCGGTTTTTGCAGAAACGCATCGACCGGCTTGCCGCGAAGATTTTTGCCGGAGGTTTCTTCATTATAGCCGGAGCAGATGATCAACGGGATTTCCGGTTTGATGGTTTTGAGCTTCTCCGCCAGCTGAATGCCGGTCATGTTCGGCATGGTCATATCGGAAATGACGAGATCGAATTGTTTTGGATTTGCGGCAAAAATATCAACGGCTTCCTCAACCTTGTTTGTAACGGTGACCTGATAGCCAAGCCGTTTGAGCATCTCCGCCTGCACATCCGTGATGTCCCTTTCATCATCCACCAGGAGGATGTTTTCTCTTCCCCCGGATGCCAGGTTTTCCACTTTTGCCGACGGGATATCTTCATACCGGGCTTTGGGCAGATAAACATCGAACCGGGTTCCCCTGCCGACCTGACTCTCTACGGAAACCGCACCGCCATGACTCTTGACAATACCAAGAACCATGGACAGTCCCAGACCGGTTCCCTTTCCCTGTTCCTTGGTTGTAAAATACGGATCGAAAATCCGGTCCATCTGCTCCACCGGAATGCCGCAACCGGTATCGGCAATGCTCAGCTTCAGGTAATCTCCCGGCGCCAGCCGATAAACAGCCGCCTCCTGTTCCGAAATCTCCTCATCGACCAGGGAGATATCCAGTACGCCGCCGGTGTCCTCCATGGCATGATAGGCATTGGTACAAAGGTTCAAGGCAATCTGTTGAAGCCGGGTGGGTTCACCGTAAACATGGCTTCCGGTTTCAATGTTCTGCCGGATGGTAATGGTGCTTGGGATGGCCGGCCGGAGCAGGTTGAGAGATTCATGGATCACCTGGTCCATGCGGACCGGAGAACTGATCGGCTCCTCGCTGCGGCTGAATGTCAGAATCCGGGACACCAGATCACGCGCCCGCTCGCCGGCCCGGTATATGGTCATGATCTTGTTCCGGGAAGGGTCGCCGGGCGCAATGTCCGATAGAAGCAGTTCGGAATATCCGATAATGGCCGACAGAATATTATTGAAATCATGGGCAATGCCTCCGGCAAGGGTCCCGATGGCCTCCATTTTCTGAGCCTGCCGGAGCTGGTTTTCCATGGCCAGTTCATCGGTGATGTCCCTGGCAATGCCGATGACCATGTCATGATCCAGCGGAACAGAGCTGAGAGCGGCAATCCGCCTCTCACCGTCCGGGCGAAGGTAAGCTACCTGTCCCAGCTTTTCCGCCTTTACGGATTCGGCGATCAAGCCAAGACGCCCGGATGCTCCGAAGGGGGTGACGTCATGAACCGTCAGTTGTTTTAACTCTTTCAGCGACCGTCCTGTCAGCTTTTCCGCTGACCTGTTGGCATCCAGATACCGTCCGGAATGTTTATCCACCAGAAAAATCGCATCCGTGGATTGATCAAACAGTGTACGGTAGCGCTGCTCGCTGATCTGCTGCTCTTCTTCCGCAAGTTTCCGTTCCGAGATATCCTCCACCAGTCCTACACCGGCGGTCACTTCATTTTCTTCATGCCGGATTCCCTTAAAAATAATTTTTACAAAGGTCTTCTTGCCGGAGGTAACAGACGCATACAACCCTTCATAATACGCTTCTCCTTCACAAAGCGTCTGCCGGACAGCCTGTATCATCTTTTCATCCTTCAACTGCTTCGGCATATTCAGGCCGATCAGCAGTTCATAGGATGAACCGATGATATCGACGAATTTTTTATTGCACTCCAGAATCGTTCCTTCCCGGTCAAAATAAAAAATCCCAATGGGAGATTCATTGATGATCGTCCGGTATTTTTTCTCACTTTTCATCAGGATCTCTTCTGTCCGCTTGCGCTCGGTGATATCCACAATGACACCCCGGTAACCGGTAAGGCGATCCTTTTCCATGATGGCATTAACACGAAAAAACATGGGAAACGTGCTGCCGTCCTTTCGTATTCCCTTGTATTCAAATGCTTCGATGTCTTTTGACCCCAGATGCTTTCCGAAATCCTCCCGGGCACGCTGCCGTTCTTCGGGTGCCAGCATATGGATACCATTCAGCCCGCGGAGAAAATCCTCTCTGGAATATCCGAACAGATCAAAGGCCCTGCGGTTGGCAAAGGTCAGGTTGAAATCCGGATCCGTTTCAAACACCGCTTCCGGCAGCATCTCCGCCAGATCCCGGAGCTGCTGTTCCTGGATATGCAGTGCCTTCAGATTCTCCTGGTAAACCTGATTTTCCGTCAGCAGCCGGACACGTTCCATGGCCTTTTCCACCGCATGGGAAATGACGGACAGATCCTCGACCGGTTTGAGAATATAGTCCCATGCGCCGAATCGTACAGCCTGAATGGCATCCCGGATATTACCGGTTCCGGATACCACGATGAACGGTACCCCCGGCATGATTTTTCCGGCACGCTTCAGCACTTCCAGACCATCCATCCCCGGCATGCGCAGGTCTGTCAGAACCAGATCCGGATGACGGGAGGTCAGAATCTCAAGGCCTGTATATCCGTTGTCGGCCTTCAATACCTGAAAACCCTGATCTTCCAGGTAATCCGCCATACTTTCCAGGACAATCGGTTCATCGTCAATAATCAGAATGGTTATGGTTTTTTCCATTGAACATTCATCCGGTTTTTCGTTTTACGGGCAGCTTGACGATGAAATTCGAACCCTTGCCGGGTTTGGATTCAACGCTCAGCCGGCCGCCGTGATTTTCCGTGACAATAAAATAAGAAACGCTCAGTCCCAGGCCGGTTCCCTTGCCGACCGTTTTTTTGGTAAAAAAGGGCTCAAAAACACGCTTGCATGTTTCTTCGTCCATGCCGGGGCCATTGTCCTCAATTTCCATGACAACCATATCTTCCTTCTTTTCATGGGAAAGGCGCAGAATGAATCTGGGTGCCCTTTTCATACCTGCCTCTTCCTCTCCCTGCATTGCTTCCGCACCGTTGCGGAGAATATTCAGAAGCACCTGCTGAATCTTTCCTTCATCGCATGGCACCAGGGGCAGATTGTCCTCATACTCGCGAACAATCTCGATCTGACGGAAATCGTGTTTTTTCTTAAAATCAAAGTCGGTGCCGGCCAGATCCATTGTCCGTTCCAGCAATTCGGAAAGGTTATGCGCCAACATCGTGCTGTCGCTTTTGCGGGCAAAACTGAGCATATTGGAAACGATTTCCGCTGCCCGGATTCCGGATTGTCGGATATTTTCCAGCATCCGGAGGATTCCCCGGTTTTCCATGAATGCCTGGATGGCCGTCATGGAAGTTCCCGCCTCTTCAGCAGCGCGCTGGTTCGCCGGAAGCTGCGGATCGGCCAGGCGATTGCTCAATACATTGGCCGTCTGCATCATTCCGGCAAGAGGATTGTTGATCTCATGGGCCATACCCGCCGCCAGCACGCCTACAGAGAGCATTTTTTCACTCTGCACAATCATTTCCTTAATGCGAACCTTTTCGGTCACATCATCCAGACGAATGACCGCACCCTCGATACCATTGGCCTTCAAAGGGTAGACCGTCACATCTTCATAACACATTTCACCCTTTTCCCAGCGGGTCCGCGCAGGATCGGATCGTACTTCACCTGTCTTCATGGATTCACGCACACGTTCCATTTCGTCCGCCAGTCTTGGAATGACCGTTGTCAGGTGCTGCCCTGCAGCGTCCTCCTGCAGGATACCGGTAATCCTTTCCGCCTCCCGGTTCCACCGGGTGATATTGCCCTCTTTGTCCACACCGATCAGCGCAGAAGGCATGGAATCGATAATGTTGGCCAGATAGTTCCTCAGATTGCGAAGCTCCTCTTCCTGACGCTTGCGCTGCGTGATATCATGAGCGACTCCCAATACGCCCACCGGTTTTCCTTCCGAATCAAACAAGGGCGTTTTCACGGTCTCAAGCTGCACCCGCCTGCCGTCATCGGCATAGGTAACTTCCTCCTCATTCATGGTGGGTCTTCCGGAAACCATGGCAATCATGTCTTTTTCACGAAAAAAATCCGCCAGCTCCCTGTCGACAAAATCATAATCGGTTTTCCCCACGATTTCCGATTCCCTGGCTCCAAAAAACCGTTCAAATTCAGGATTGCAGGAAATATAAACCCCGTTCCGATCCTTCAGCCATATCAGATCCGGTATGGTTTCGATCAGGGTCCGCAGATGCGCTTCGCTTTTTTTCAACTCCAGCTCGATCTGCTTGTGCTCCGTCCGATCCAGGATAAAACCGTCCAGATATGCCGGCTCACCCTGATGATCAAAAACAGCCACGCCCTCCTCGTAAACCCATCGCACGGATCCGTCCGCATGAATAATGCGGTACTCGACAATCCATTTTCGTCGTTCATCCATGGCCAGCTTAACCGATCCTTTCACCATCTCAAGATCATCCGGATGAATAATATCGGCGTAACTGCGAGCCTTATGATGAATAAAATCGGAGGCCGGATATCCGCTGATGGTTTCGATCTGTGGGCCGATAAACTGAACATTCCATGGAGATTCCGGAACACATCGATAGATGGCGCACGGTACGGATTCGGCCATGGTCCGAAAACGGGTTTCACTGGCCGACAATTCCTGATTCATATCCGCCAGTTCGCTTTCACGCCGACGAATGCTCTGGGCCATCCGGTCAAACTGGGCCAGGATTTTCCTGAATTCCACATAATCATATAAATGATCGGAAAACGCGTAAGAACCTCTGGCGATTTGAGCCATTCCCTCTATCAGGTTGTTCAAAGGCGTTTTCAGGATCTTCCGTAAAAAAAATCCGGTGATGACCGCCAGCAGGGAAAGAGTCATGACCAGAATCAGAAAACTGAGCAGCAGTTCGCGATAATATGGTTTCCCAAAACCCGGAGCGAACCCGACCTTGACGTGGCCGATGGTCCTGCCGCTAAACGCAATGTTCTTTATCCTTTTCATCGTCACCGGCTGCATGGACCGGATCTGACGATACAGGACATTGTTGTTTTCATCCGTTATTTCCACCATGGAAACATTTTCATTCTGGGCAAAGGTATCGGCGATTTTTTTGATTCCGTCATTGTCATAATTCCAGACAGGCAGGGAAAGATTTTCCGAAAGAAACTGAAAATACTCCGATATTTTTCGTTCATAATGCCGGGTATCCGACCAGCGGATCACCCAGAAGGCCGCCCCGATCGTCACGGTTTCAAAGGCTGCCGTGGTCAGCAGGATACTGATGGTCAGGTAAAAGGCAATTGATTTTTTTTTCTTCGGGTTCTCCATGATCGTGTCATCCATGTTCAGGGGATTGCCGGAAATGCAAAGCAGTGCGATATAAGGATACCATTACGGATGTGAAAAGACGGGAGGCTCAGGAAACCGCCGGGACCTCGATCTTCACACGATACAATAGTATTGCAGGGTATTTTACAGCTTACCGATTACGGTTCTCAGGAATACCGGTTGTTACGGATGTACGACGGATATTGCATCCATTATACCAGAAAGACCTCAAAACACAAGCCTTGTTTACCAGCGGGAAATGGCGGTTATCCCTCGTTTAACCCAACCTGACGAACTGACCGTGATGTTCGCCTTCATCAAAATAAGAGTGCAACTATTATTTCTGTTTTTCCAGTTTTTCATTAAGCTTTTTCAGCTCTTTATCAAATGAATCCCGCCGTTCGCCATATTTGATGATCTTTTCATTCAGCGAAACCGTTCTTCTGTTTAAGGCCTTAACCTCTTCAGTCGTTTTGACGAGACTCTTCTCTTTATTGATGGCCTCTCTTTCCCGGATCAATTCCTCGTACTCTTTTGCGATTTTATCCTTATACTTCAGGATGGATGCACGCTGATCATCCAGCGGAGCCTCTTCATCAACGGCAAAAGATCGGCCCGATTCATTGAATTCAAGAGATTCATCATACTGAACGCCAAAGGCGTCATAATTGGTTTCTATATTGTCCTGATTGCCCGCTTCAATACGCCTTTCGATATCCTTTTTTACGCGGGTATTGAACCCCTGAACCTCTGTGTTGTATTGATTCCATTTTTCCTCATATTGTTTAATTCTGGTGTTCAACACCTCGGTTCGTTTGTTGTAGTCCGGAATTTCCTCTTGTTTCTTCAGACCGTCCTTTTCCGCGATCAGCTTTTTCCGCTCCGCTTCCAGGTCCTGAAATTCCTGCTCCAGCGTACCCCTTTTTTCGCTCAATTGCCGATATTCGATGTTCATCTTCTCTATTTCCTGATTGCCCGTCCCACCCGGACCGGCACCGGCTGCTTTTCCATTTTCTGCGGGTATGGCCTCTTCCGGGAAGCCCCCGCTCCCGGTTTCATCCGGGAAGCCTTCACTGATGAACGGCCTGCCTTCGGGGGATTCTTCTTCGGTCATGGCCGGATCTTCCGGTATCCGGTCCGTTACATCTTCCGGAATCACTTCCTCTTCTGTGACCGCATCCGTTACATCATCGGCAATGGCCTCCTCCTGAACGGAATCCATCGACTCTTCAGGGGCAGGAACCTCCTCCTGCGCAGAGTCCGCTGTATCTTCAACGGCGGTAACTTCCTCCATGGAGCCGTCCACCGAATCTTCTGCAACACTCTCATTCGCAGCGGCATCGGAAAACTCACCAACTTCCGCCGCTCCCGGCAGGGGAAACCAAAAAAGAACGATCAACAGAATGGTGGTCATCAATTTCATGTAAAGATCTCCTTGTATTTGGAAACGTCATCTGTGTTGTACGGCAGAGGATTGTGCTTTTTATATCTAATTGTATTTCATACGCAATCCTTTGCTGAAAAACAAGACTGTTTTTCAGAATTTCATTTTTTTCAGTTTTTTTTTCATTTTGATTAAAGTTTTTGACCGAAGGTCCGATATAATGAACGGATAGACATATCATGGTTTGCAAGGAGCGTCTGCTGTGGAATACGGAACTGTTTCAATAAACAATAAAATGAATATAATCAAACCGGTATACCGGAGATCCATTCCAGTGCAGGCAAATGGCAACCCGGAATCCGGTAACACGGGAAAATCAAAAACAGATGCGCCTGATCATGCAAGGGGCCCGTCTGCTGAAATCAGCGGCGAACTTTCACAGCCGGAACAAAAGAAGCTGGAACAGCTTAAACATGCAGACAGATCCGTCCACTCCCACGAACTGGCCCATATCAGCGCCGGAGGAGGATATGTCAGAGGAGGAGCCCGGTTCCAATATCAAAAAGGGCCTGATGGAAACCGTTATGCCGTTGCCGGAGAAGTCAGCATCGACAGTTCGCCCATACCGGGCGATCCGAAAGCGACTGCTGAAAAAATGGATAAAATACGGGCTGCTGCCCTGGCGCCCAGCAATCCGTCCAATCAGGACCGCAGGGTCGCCAATATGGCAAACCGTATAAAAGCGGAGGCATTGATGGAATTATCGCTGCTGCAGGCCCGGAGTGGAGAACAGAACAACAGGGAAAGCGCGGATGTTTTGTCTTCTGCGGCAGCAATGTCATACGAAAAAGGCAATGATGATTATCGGATCGGTTCATCCGTTGATCTGGTAACGTAATGATCGTTTCAAAAAAACCTGTTTTTGCCAAAATGGCAGACAAAGGAGAATCGTATGGAAATCAATAATATACAGCCGACTGCTGTCGAAACACTGACCAGACCGGAACCGGTCAGACGGGAGCCGGAAACCAGACCGGACAATACGGAGCAGACAGGAAACCGGACGGCAAACGAGGCTTTTCAGGTGGAACTCTCGGCCGAAGCAAGGGCAAGGCAGGAGGAAGATCAGGCTTCCCTGAACCGGTTGCCGCAGCAGCAAAATCCGACGGCAACATACAACGCTTTCGGCGAAATCGGAGGATAGGCAGGAAATCTTCATGGAACGTAACGGAATCCAGATCTCCACTGGTGTGCTGACCATACCCACAGGAAATCTGCGTGCTGCCCGGGCAATTTATGAGACCGTATCTTCCGGACGGAATTCATCCGCGGCCGATAACGCAGGGAACCGTGGTTCCGGAGAACCCTATACGGTTTCCCTTTCATCCCGGAGCCGGCAGCCGGCGGAAGCCGATTTCAGAAGAGACCGGCAAAGAGAGGCCGCGGATTTCAAACGGAAAGAACAGCAGGAGGAAGCGGATTTCAAACGGAACCAGATGAGAGCAAAGGCGGATTTCGAGAGGCAGGAACGCCAAATGGAAACCGAATTTCATCGGGAACAGCAGCAGGACGCCATTGCGTTCACGCAGGGTCAGAGACAAAAGCAAACCCGTTTTCAACGGCAGCTTTCACAGAACCGGTATCAGGAAGCAACCAGTCAGGAACCATAAAAACATGTCCCAGTATCCGAGGAGGAGTCATGGCACTTACCATTCAATCAAATACAAGTGGATTGTTTACCGTAAATCAATTGCGGAATGCCCAGGAAGACCTTGCATCGTCGCTGGAAAAAATCGCAACCGGCAGCCGGATCAACAAGGCGGCAGATGACGCATCCGGGATGATCATTGCCGATCATCTGGGGAATCAGGCCCGCAGCATCGGTCAGGCAATCATCAATGCCAATGACGCCATGTCCCTGTCCCAGATTGCAGATGGCGCCCTGGAAGAATCCACCAATATCATCCAGACCATCCGGACCAAAGCAGTCCAGGCGGCAAACGGAAGTCAAGGTGCGGAATCCGTAATGGCGATCCAGAATGATATCGATACATTACTGGGACAACTGGATACCATCGCCCGAAATACCTCCTATAACGGCCGGGAGCTCTTGTCCGGTGATTTTGTGAACCAGTCCTTCCAGGTCGGGGCAAACGCCGGGGAGACTGTTACCATTTCCATTGGTTCCGCAGAATCCGGCCGGCTGGGTGACCCGGAACTCGGGAGTCTGTCGGATATCAATGTGTTAACCGCTGAAGGAGCGCAGGCCGCCGTTGAAATAACCGATGCCGCCCTGAAAGAGGTCGGCAGCATCCGTTCGGAAATCGGTTCCACCCGGAATCAGCTGTCATCCACCATATCCGGCCTGTCAACTACCCGGATCAATATCCTGTCCGCTGAATCGACCATCCGGGATGTGGATCTGGCGGAGGAATCCATCAACCTTGCGCGGCTGAAAAGGCTCTCTCAGGCCAGGGCCTATGCTGCCGCACAGACAAACGAGCAGAGCAGCACGATCATGAAGCTGCTTCAGGGATAATTGAAAAAATCCGGTCCCTGTTCCGCCGGATTAAGCAGCTACCAGGTATCCAGGAACGGACGGGACCGGTCCTGAATACGGGATGCCGGAATGGATTTCAACCCGCGCATAAGCCATTGACGGGTTTCCGCAGGATCGATCACCGCGTCAATCTCCATATAGGACGCCATGTTGATGGCTTTTCCCCGGGCATAGGCCTCGTTCACAAAAAACTGAAAGGTGGCTTCCCGTTCTGTTTCATCCTTGATCGCCGCAAGCTCCTTTTTCAAGGCATGCCGGACCGCCCCCTCAAGTCCCATGCCGCCGAATTCACCCGTGGGCCAGGATGCCGTAAAAAACGCCTCATGAAAGCCTCCGGCCGCCATGGCCATGGCCCCGAGGCCATACCCCTTCCGCAGCACCACCGTAAAACAGGGAACGGTTATCTTTGCCCCGGCCACAAACAACCGGCAGCTATGTCGCACCTGAGCCTGCTTTTCAATTTCCGGACCGACCATGAACCCCGGTGTGTCGCACAGGGAGATGATCGGCAGCCGGTGTGCATTGCAAAGCTGCATGAAACGGGCGGCCTTGTCCGAATCATCCGCCTGGATGGCCCCGCTCGTATGGGCATTGTCATTGGCCATCAGTCCAAAGGGATGACCCTCGATCCGGACCAGTCCGGTAATGATGCCCCGGCCGAAACCGGACCGCAGCTCCAGAAAAGATCCTGTGTCCGCCAGTGTCCGGATCACTTTCCGCACATCATAGACCCGAAGGCGGTTCTCCGGGATGAGCCGGCGGAGATGACGCTGGTCCGCAGCCTCCCAGTTGTCCCTGCGGCCCTGAAAATAGGAAAGATACTGTCTGGCGGATGCTACCGCCTCTTTTTCATCCGCAACAGCCAGATCCACCACCCCGTTTCCGGTCTGAACATCGATGGGACCGATATCATCCGGTTTCACGACACCCAGTCCGCCGCCTTCGATCATGGCAGGCCCGCCCATACCGATATTGGACTGCCGTGTGGCAATGATGACATCACAGCAGCCCAGAAGAACGGCGTTTCCGGCAAAGCACCGTCCCTCCACGATTCCGACAAGGGGCGTATTTCCGCTCAAGGCGGCAAACCGTTTGAAGGTGGTCAGATCCAGGCCGGCTACGATATCGATATCCGTATCACTGGGCCGGCCTCCCCCGCCTTCGGCAAACAGAACAACCGGCAGCTTCCATTCATTGGCCAGAACCAGCATCCGATCCATTTTTTTGTGGTTCATGAGGCCCTGCGTTCCGGCCAGCACGGTAAAATCATATGCCATGACCATGCATCGGGCTTTCTCATCGCCGAAGAATTCCCGGTTGATGGTTCCGACTCCCGTGATCAAACCGTCAGCCGGTGTTTTCCGCATCAGGTCATCCATGCTCCGGCGGCGGCGCTGGGCAGCGACAACCAGTGCGCCGTATTCGATAAAACTGCCGGGATCGCAAAGATCTTCCACATTTTCCCGCACCGTACGCTGGTTTTTGATTCGCCTTCGCTCCACGACATCCGGTCGATTCCGATCCAGCGTGTAAGCAAGACGCTCTCTGAGCTCGACCAGATCCGGCCGGACGGCATCCAGGTCCACCGGTTCCGAACTGCTCTCCAGGGACTTACCGAATTCTGCTTCTTCCATGAAAAAAAGAAGGGAGCCTTTTGTGATCGTGTCATTTACGCCAATCAGAATGCGATGGATATATCCGCTTTTTTCCGCACAGATCACATGCTCCATTTTCATGGCTCCGATCACGGCAAGCTTTTGTCCGGCAGTAACGGCATCACCATGACGGACGAAGATCTCCACCACTTTTCCCTGCATGACCGACCGGACCGGGAAAAGACCCGCAGGGCCGTCCGGAATATCGTCCGCAACAGGGGGAACCGAAGAAACAGACGGCTCGCAGAAACCCGGATGGCAAAAGGACGGCTGTGCAAGTTCTACAGCATGCTCCTCAATAAACCTTGTGTGAAAATCATTGCGGATGACTTCCGGACGGCATAACAGGTTCTGCAGGAACGGGATGTTGGTTTCCATGCCTTCCATCCTGAATTCGGATAAGGCGCGATAAGCCTTCTTCACCACATCTTCGTATCGGGGGGATTCGGAGTAAACGATCAGCTTGGCCAGGAGAGAATCGAAAGCAGGATTCACGGTATAACCGCTGTAACCGCAGCCGTCGACCCGGACATCCTTTCCCGACGGGATCTCATACGCGCTCAGAGTTCCTCCGGAAGGAGCGGTATTCCCGTTCCCGTCCATGGTCTCCATGTTGATGCGAACCTGAAGGGCATATCCTTTCTGATACAAATCACGATCCATCAGGCCCAGATCCGCCAGGGACTTTCCGCAGGCAATTTCCAACTGGGCTTTTACGAGATCCACACCGGTCAATTCTTCCGTGATGGTGTGCTCTACCTGAAGCCGGGGATTGACTTCCATGAAAAACCAGCTGTCTTCTTCTCCGAATTCCGGATCAACGAGAAAC
This sequence comes from Desulfobacteraceae bacterium, assembly GCA_003599865.1. Lineage (GTDB taxonomy): Bacteria > Desulfobacterota > Desulfobacteria > Desulfobacterales > SURF-7 > QZKS01. The sequence continues at coordinate 25,633 of QZKS01000058.1, read as the reverse complement.
TCGACAGTGCAAAGACTCCGGTATCCCGCCTCCCGGGCCATGGCAAGAGATGCCTCCTCCAGCCTTTCGCGAAGAGAAGGAGACAGGAATGAGGCAGGGGCGACCTCCATCAATTTCTGATGGCGCCGCTGCAGGGTACAATCGCGATCTCCCAGATGGATCACCTCTTTTCCATCACCGACAATCTGAATTTCAACATGGCGGGGGCGACGGATCAGCTTTTCCACAAACAGATCGCCGTTGCCGAAAGCCGCAAGCGCCTCGGAACGGCAACGATGATAAGCCTCTTCCAGTTCCGCCAAATGATATACCGGACGCATCCCGCGCCCGCCGCCTCCGAAGAGAGACTTGATCATGATTGCTCCGTCAGGCCCGAGCTTCTTGAAAAAATCCATGGCCTCTTGCAGTGTGACGGCCTTTTCGGTTCCGGGCAGCAATGGTATTCCGCAGCGGCGGGCCAGATCGCGGGATCGGACCTTGTCGCCGAAAAGGCCGAGCATCTCCGGTGACGGTCCGACAAATACCAGTCCTTCCGCAGCACAACGCTCGGCAAACCAGGCTGCTTCACTCAAAAAACCGTACCCCGGATGAACGGCATCGCATTCTCCGGCCCTGGCCGCCCGGATGATCCCGTCCGGGTCCAGGTAAGCGGCTACACCCTCTTTTTCCATCACCATCACCCTGTCCGCCATCCTGGTATGAAGAGATGCCGTATCGTCCGCAGAACAGACCGCCACCGTTCCCATTCCCAGTTCATTGGCGGCACGAATAATCCGGATGGCGATTTCGCCCCGGTTGGCAATCAACAAATTCCTGATCTGCATGGTTCCTCCCTGATCCGCTTCAGAACAACTCGCGCCGAACCCTACACACACCAATCGTACCTCCGGAAAAACGTACCTGATCCGGCACCCAGAATATGATCGGAGCAAATAATTTTTTATTGCTCAGGGGCTGTAAACGCTGCGGATAATCAAACACATATTCAACACGATTGTATTTTAAAAACCCTTCATAATATGCATCATTTGAAATATGTTGTTTTCTGGCCCTTTTCTTTACATATTCCCAGACATGGCTTGTAGTAAGTCCTAAATTATCAATAAGGTATAAATCCGTAAATACACGAATGGCGCCTGCAGGCTCCATGGCTACGCGCGTATTGGGAGGGAAATTCTCCGCCATCCATAAAGAAGGTGTTACCACAACCTGGTTCATCTCTTTAATATCTGAATTCAACTCTCTGCGAAAGTCCATAAAACCATAGAAAGTCAAAAAAATGGAAATCATAAGGTATGCCGCCGAAGCCATTTTCCTATAAAGGGCAGGCGGGCTCGAGTTGATTTTTCCCAGCAGCACCCTGATTCCATGAGCGCCAATCAGAACATACAATGGCCAGGTATAGGAGATATATCGGTCTTGGACACCGGTATAATAAAGGTTTAATATACCTCTCATCATGTAGAAGCTGAACAACAATAGAGCACTGCCCAGAAGCACTCCGCCCATCTTCGTTTTTCGAACGGCAAAAGCGATGATCAGACAAATAAAGCTCCCCACCACCCAGGGATTGGTCAGATAGGTAAAATTCGACATCAGATCCCTTATATTATGAAACAAAAGCCCGGGATTTTGGAGTGCCGGTATGGTAACGCGTGCTCCGAGAGAACTTGGCAGAGGAGACCCGGTCAAATACCAGCATGGAGAGACCACTATCAGCACGAAAATACCGAATGAGAGAACGGAAAACACAATTGAGTATAATCGCTTCCTGACAGAGGATTCACGTTGATGTGTATTGCAGGAAAATAAGCCGCCACAGATCACGATCAGAACGCCGATGGGCATCAAATCCGGTCTTGTAGTGACAAGGCAAGCGGAAGAAAGCGAAATGGACAACCAGTGTGACCGTTTTAAAAACAGATAGAAAATACAAAGAATCAGGCACGTGGTGAGGGAGTTCTCCAGCCCGGAAAAAAATCCCCATAGAAATCGCACACCCAGCAGGGTTATGGAAAAAACCAGCACCCCGGAGAATGAAATCCGGGATTGTCCAATCCTGCCCCCCATCATTTTCCATATCCTGACAAAAAGGAAAACATAAACCAGAAACAATACGGCGTTCGTTGTATAAGTAACCGCTGTCAGAAAGTTTCCAATAACTCCGGAAGCAAACAGGCTGTGAGAAACAAAAGCAATCAAAGATAAAAGATAATAATAGAGCAGGCCTGTCGTGCCTGCCGATTTTTCACCGACATTGTAGGAGAAAAGATCACCATTCCGGAGAAGCTGTTTTACATATCCGAGATAAATATATGAGTCATCACTGGCAAGCCTGAAAACCCCCTGCTGATCTATCCAGGTCAGAAGCAGAAGAAAAAAAACAAAAACCCCGGCAAATATTAATGCGGCGCTCTCCGAGAATGAGTCATCTATGGTTTCAAACATCCTGAAACGTTTGTTATTCTGTTTTATCAAAAACTTCTCCATTCTTCCAGTGAATTCAAAAGGGTATCCAAGCCCTGCTCCATGTTAAGACATGAAAATTATTTGAGAGGTGACGATATGTCAAGGTGAAAAGTGACTGACAACACCTTGATTACGGTTTTACGGCGTCATGCCTTCCGGCATCGGTTTCCGATCCGGCAGGTCAATGATTTCTCCCACATCCGGTATCAGAAACCGCTCCCTGTTCAACTGCCGTTCCTGAATTTTTCGTTTCAGATCCAGGGCAGGGAATCCCGGCGGTTCATCCCCCAGACCAAACGTTCCCCATTGGGTGGGAATGAAGTATCGCGCCCCGAGTTCCTGAAAGGCATCGATGGCCTCATCCACATCCATATGCGCATAGTGCATGAACCATCTGGGATGATAGGCGGTTGTGGGTATCAGGGCATAATCGACGGCAGGAAATTTCCGGGAGAATTCCTGATATCCGATAAAATATCCGCTGTCACCGCCGAAAAAAATCACCAGGTCCTGTGTTTCAATCATGAAACTCGCCCACAGGCTCTTGTTGGTCCCAACTGTGGCCCGCTTTGACCAGTGCTGTGCCGGGAGGCATGTAATCCTTGTCCCCCCGCTGCTGGTATATTCCCCCCACCAGTCCATTTCCTGCACATCCTTTTTGCCGGAAAAACCGTCAATACAATCCTTGAATCCCAAAGGCGTGATGATGGTCGATCCGTCCGGCAGCGCCTCGATGGTCTCCTGATCAAAATGGTCATAGTGGTTATGGGAAAGGAGCACATGAAAATGATCGGATACGGCCTTGATGGATTCAGGGGTCAGTGCCGGCGGAATTTTCCTTTTGATGATCAGGGCACGTTCCGTCAATATGGGGTCCAGCAGCCAGAACTCTTTTCCGAGTTTGATCAGATAGCTTCCATGCCCCAGCCACATGATAAAATTCCGACCCTCTTTCCCGCGGATCCTCTCCACCGCTCCCGGAATCACCTTGGGCAGGTATTCCCTTTCCTCATCGGAATAATCCATTTTTTCGGTCAGCTTCCATCGAATCAGTGAAAACAGGCCTTTCTCTTCCATGGGCATCCATGGGTTGAAAAACCGCCCGTCACGATAATGGTCCTCGTACAGGTCGGAAACCTTCAGACTCTTCATCTTCTGATTCCAGGCCGCTTCATCAAACGGCCTCGGCGCGCAGGAGCAGAAACAAAAAAATGCCAACGCAGAAAATAACAGTATTGTCTTCATTCCGGAATCCTTCTCATATCAGAACCGTTGTGACTGGTTCAATTATTGCATTTTCAGATACGGAAACCACCGCCATGAAAATTACGGCAAATCAACACCTGATCCCCTATTTTCAGCCGCGCCGTGACACCTTTCCGGCAAATCAACCGGATGAAAAAAATCATCCGGAGTTGAACAGGCGCTTCTTGTCCGATGATTCTCTGCAATCCGGAGAACAGCAATATCGATACTACATCCGGCAGGATCTTGAAAACAGTATTTACAACCGCAATAAAAATATCATTTCTCCGGACATCCGGACAAAGGGGATGATTATCGACCTGTATGCTTGACTTTGCGGTATGACAGCCTATTTTATGTTCTCAACTCATCGTATAAATCGGAAAGGATGAATGCCATATGGAATCCGGTCAACCAGACTCATTTATCAAAATTGCCGTGCTGGACAGTGCCGTTGAATCGCAGCTTGTCTGTTCCATCCTGGATGAGCGGAACATCGCGTATATTGCAAAATCTTATCATGATACTGCCTATGACGGCCTGTTTCAGGTTCAAAAAGGCTGGGGTGAAGTTTGCGCTCCCATCGTGCATCAGGATGAAATTCTGGAAATCATCCATGATGTGCGGGGAAAAAATTTCTGATACCGGAAAACTTTTCCTGTACCGGCTCCGAACCAATAGCCTGCAATCCGCTGCAATCTTTTCATAATCGAGGAACGAGCACCCTGGCATACTTTTCGCTTTCTTGCTCGAATCATATTCAAACGATATTGCGGATGACATCGTTTCACAAAAGAAATGGTAAAGATATCCGCTCATGATCCGATAACAATATAGTGCAGGATCGCACGACAAACCACAAAGAAAAGACCACCCCCTATGAAATACAGTCGAAATGATGAAATTCTTTATGATCAGCAGCCGTTCTCATCCGACTCGACCGGCGGCGACCCGGATCTGTTTTTTCGAATGCAAAAACCCAAAACCGTTCACTGGTCCATTGCCTGGTCGGACCTGATGATGACAATGTTTGTGATGTTCCTGGTCATGTATGTCTTCCATTCCGCCAAGACGGAAAAAATGCTTGGAAAAGGTGACCCTGTTGTTTCGGAAGGGCAGTCTGCCCAGAAGGCATCCTTTTCCGCCGGGGAACAGAATCCAAGGGATACCAGGCCTTCCGATACCAGTCTCACGGTGAATGCCGGATCTGTGAAGGATATCAACAATATCGTTCTGGCATCGGAACAGATTGTCAGGATCGTCCTTCCGGGGGACCTGCTGTTTGATACGGCAATGGCGGAGATCCGGCCCGAGGCAAAACAATCTTTGGAAAAAATTGCGGGTATCATCAAAAAAACACCCTATATTGTGAATGTCATCGGGCATACGGACAATGATCCGATCCACTCAAAAATATTTGCCACAAACTGGGAGCTGTCCACAGCAAGGGCCTCTACAGTGGCCCGATTCCTCATTGAGGACATGCAGATCCCTGAAAGGCGTTTTTATGTCACCGGTCACGCTTCAAATCTGCCGGTCGGGAGTAATGAAACGGAAACGGGAAAAGCCGGAAACAGAAGGGTGGAGATCGTCATTACCAAAGATCTGCCGCAGAGCACCAGGGGGCAGACAGCCAATACAACGAAGTCGTTTCATATCACAACGAACGGATTCTCTTTTGATTCATTTTGACAGCAAGGAAATATAATGAAATTGAAAAAAACTTTTTTTAATGGACCGTCCATGGCCAACCGCAATCTGACAGTCTTTGCCATCTGTGTGGTTATTTTTTTCGCGGGTTTTCTTCTGAATGGAAATACCGCGATGTTTTTCAACCTGTCCGGAATCGCCATTGTTCTGGGCGGAACATTCGGCGCCGCACTGATCAGTTTCCGGCTGGAACGGCTCGTAACCGTGTATAAGGTTTTATCCGGATCATACCGGCGTCCTTTAAAAAAAGAGAGCGAAATCATAGAGGTGATGGTGGATCTTTCCGTAAAACGAAAATTAAAAGGGCTGCTGTCTCTGGAAGAGGACGAAGAGGAGGCGACCATGCTCCTCCTGCGAAGAGCGCTGGGATATCTGGTGGACGGATACCCTGCCGAACAGATCCGGGATCTGCTGAACACGGAAATCAATTTTTTCAAACTGCGAAGAGATGATTCGGAACGTGTATTGCGAACCCTTGCGGAAATATGCCCTTCCTTTGGTGTGGTGGGAAGCGTGGTCGGACTGATCGCCATGCTGAGCGGCATTGATGACACATCCGTCATCTTGAAAACCATTCCGGTAGCACTCACATCAACCCTCTATGGCGTCGTGCTTTCGAATTTTCTTTTCCTTCCGTTTGCCGCCAATATCCAGGAAAGAACCAATCACGAACTCCTTCTCGGCAAAATTATCATCGAAGGCGTTGTCGCCATCAGCAGTGAACTGCATCCCAGAACACTGGAGTACAAACTGAAATCATTCCTGACCCCCTCTTCCCGTCAGGGACGCCTGGTTTCTCTGGATAGAATCCGGAAACGGTTCAACCTCGGAAACGAACCGGCCGATAAAAACCTTGAAAATCACGGAACCCTTAGAAAACACAGTTTTTAAGATCCATTTCTTTTGCTTGACTCCTGCCCGATCTTTTCATACTCTCCGGATTCGGGAAAGCCGCATCCGGACGACACTGGAAATGCCTTTGCCGTTGTAAAGACAAACAACACACTGATGAATGAAAAAATGAGCCCTTCTTCAGAATCCGATATTCGGATAAAAACGGATATTCCGTTTCCCTGGGAATTTCCAGGCCGGGAATCCGGCATCCATTATTTCCGGGAAGTATCTTCCACCATGGATGTTGCCAGGGATATGGCTGCAAGCGGATGCCCGGACTTTACGGTTGTTATTGCAGAATTCCAGAGCATGGGGCGGGGCCGTTTGCAGCGCATCTGGCACTCTGAAACCGGCGGTCTGTATTTTACAATTGTTCTGCGCCCGGATATGGAACCGGCTCTGGCATTTCGCATCAACTTTGCCGCATCCCTTTCCCTGGCAAAAGTCCTGCAAAAAATGTTCGGGGTGGATGCCAAGGTCAAATGGCCCAACGATATCCTGGTAAACGACCGGAAACTCTCCGGCATGCTTTCGGAAATGGGGGTTGAATCCGGCAGGCTTTCCTATGTGAACCTCGGTATCGGCATCAATGTGAACAATGCCCCGGAAAACCGGGAACCCAATGCCGTTTCATTGAAAAAGCTGATGGGAACCGTTGTTGACCGCCGCAGGCTGCTCTCCTCTTTTCTGGATGAATTTCAGGCTGTCCTGTCCGGCGGTCCGCCGGCAGATATCATTTCACAATGGAAGCAATACACCATGACAATCGGGCGGCATGTAAAAATCATCACCATCAATGATTCTCATGAAGGTCTTGCGCTGGATGTGAACGACACAGGCGCCCTGATTATCGAACAGGAAGATGGAACACGAATAGAGGTGATCTACGGAGATTGCTTTCATGGTTGAAAATGCATCCAATCCCTGCCGGCAAGTTGATATTTTCATCAAAATGGTTTAAACATCCCGGAACGTCATTTCCAAAAGGACAATCTCATTCAAGGCGATCAACAGGACAGGGGCTTCATGATTCCGGATCAATACTGGAGAACACATTGAAAATTATCATTATCGGAGCCGGTGAAGTGGGATTTCATATTGCCGGACGGCTTGCGCTTGAAAACAAGGATGTGGTTGTTATCGACCAGAATTCAGAGGCATTGCGAAGGATTTCAGATGCAATCGATGTCCAGGTGCTCAAGGGTTCCGGAAGCAGCCCGGTCATGCTGGAGGAGGCGGGAGTCAGGGAAGCCGAAATTGTCCTGGCATTGACCGACAGTGATGAGACCAATCTGGTGGCCTGCCTTGTGGCAGACATTCTCTCCCCGGTAACCAAAAAACTGGCCCGGATCAGGAATTCGGATTTTGATGAATATCACGAACGATTTAAAGAATTTGCCCCTCACATTGATACGGTCATCAATCCGGAAATTGAGGTTGTCAAAACCATAGAAAGGCTGCTGAGCGTTCCCGGCGCCGTCGATATCGGAGAGTTTGCCGACGGACGAATGAAGTTCATCGGCATCCGTCTGGATGAAAATGCCCGCCTTGCCGGTATCCGTCTTTCCGAAATCCCGAAAAAACTGGGAAGGAGAACCCTGATTGCAGCGGTGATCCGGAATGAGGAACTGATCATACCGCGGGGAAGTGACCGGCTTCTTGCCAATGATCTGATTTATTTTATCAGTGAAACCAAAAATGTGGATGAAATGCTTTCGGCTTTTGATAAACAGGCCAGACCGCTTCGAAGGGTTCTCATCGTGGGCGGCGGTCGGATCGGATACCGCCTGGCAAGCTTTCTGGAAGAAAAATCAATTTATACAAAAATCATTGAAAAAAATCCGGAACGATGCTCTCAACTTGCCGAAAGCATGAAAAAAACCGTAATATTATGCGGAGACGGATCAGACCAGAGCCTGATGCTGGAAGAAAATATTGCCGATATGGACGCGGTTGTGACCCTTACCGATGATGAAGAAACCAATATTCTGGTGTCACTGCTGGCCAGACGGATGGGTGTTCGGGATATCATCACCAAGATCAGCAAGTTCAGCTATTTCCCCCTGATGTCCATGATCGGAATCGAACAGGTGGTCAGCCCGCGGCTGTCTGCCATCAATACCATCCTGCAGCATATCCGGAAAGGCAAGGTATTGTCCGCCATATCCATCAAAGGGGAAGAGGCAGAGGTTCTGGAAGCCATTGCCCTGCCCACCTCCGACATTGTTGGAAAACCTTTGAAAAACCTGTCATTTCCAAAAGGCGCCCTGCTGATCGGCATTATCCATAATGATGAAGTGATCATCCCCTCCGGGGAAAGTATTATTGAACCGGATGACCGCATCATTATTTTTGCCCGCAAAGAAGCGGTACAGCAGATTGAAAAAATCCTGACCGTCAAACTGGAGTTTTTTTAAATGCGGTGGCCCTTTATTATTTCCATGGTGGGCATCCTGATCGTTTTTCTCGGCCTGACCATGATATTCCCCCTGCTGTGCGGCCTGTACTATGGTGATGAAAGCGTAAATCCCTTCCTGATATCCATGGCGATTTCCATCCTGTCCGGCGGAACCCTTTATATCGGCTCCAGAAAGGAAAGTTCTGCCAATATCAGTCACCGTGAAGGGATGGCGATTGTAACCTTTGCGTGGATTTCCATTGCCTTGTTCGGGGCGCTGCCCTTTTATCTGGGAGAAATATCTCCCTCATTTACGGATTCCATTTTTGAGTCGGTATCCGGATTTACCACCACAGGCGCCACGGTCCTGACCGATATCCAAAGCGTTCCCAAAGGATTATTGTTCTGGAGAAGCCTTATCCAATGGCTTGGGGGCATGGGTATCATTGTCCTGTCCGTTGCCATCCTCCCCTTTCTGGGTGTCGGCGGAATGCAGCTCTACAAGGCGGAAGTCCCCTCGCCCGTACCGGACAAACTCAAACCCAGGATCAGGGACACGGCAAAAATCCTGTGGAAAGTATATCTGCTGATTTCCATAATCGAAGTCATCCTGCTTTTATTCGGCGGAATGACCTTTTTTGATTCGCTCTGTCACACCTTCACCACCATGCCCACCGGCGGGTTTTCCACCAAGAATTCTTCCATTGCGCATTTTAACAGCTCATACATCGACATGGTGGTCGTATTGTTCATGATCCTGGCCGGAATCAACTTTTCCCTCCATTTTCAAATGATCAAAGGAAATACACTTGCCTTCTGGAATGATTCAGAGTGCCGTTTCTTCCTGGGTGTTGTTCTGGTGCTGACCATCCTTGTCGGTTTTGACCTTTACGGCGATGTCTATCAGAGTATCTGGGAGTCATTCCGCTTCGGCCTGTTTCAGGTTGTGTCCATCGTCACCACAACCGGTTATGCCACGGCAGACTATGAAACCTGGCCGGGAATGTCCCAAAGTATCCTTTTCTTTTGCATGTTTCTGGGCGCATCTGCCGGATCGACCGGCGGCGGTATGAAATGCATCCGGATCATGCTCTGCATGAAATATTGCTATAAGGAAATTTTTACATTGATTCACCCCAGGGCTGTTTCCCATGTCAAAATCAGCGGTAAGACGATTCCGGAAGATGTGATGCGAAGTGTTCTCGGATTTGTTGCGCTCTATCTGGGGCTGTTTGTGTTCTGTTCGATTCTCCTTGCCGGAACCGGCGTGGATTTTCTGACATCCATCACCGCTGTAGCATCCGCCATCGGAAACGTCGGTCCCGGATTCGGGCTTGTGGGACCGCTTGACAATTATGCCCTGATTCCGGCCGCAGGCAAATGGATTCTGATCTGGTGCATGCTGATCGGCCGACTTGAAGTCTATACGGTGATCATACTCCTGGCTCCGGAATTCTGGAGAAAATAATTCAACGGCAATGGGTAAAGTGCTCTCCAAAATAACGATCTGCATTTTTTTTAAATGACATACATCAGCATTTCAGAAGGTTAAAAACCTGTTTCCAAAAAAATGAAAACCCCGCCCTTTTTCAGTTGACAAGGGTGGAATAAACAGCTAAAAGCCTTTTGTTTATAGGGCCGTTAACTCAGTCGGTAGAGTATCTGCCTTTTAAGCAGAGAGTCGCGCGTTCGAGTCGCGCACGGCCCACCACATTTGAGACAGTTTGTTGTCCCCATCGTCTAGCCCGGTCCAGGACACCGGCCTTTCACGCCGGCAACAGGGGTTCGAATCCCCTTGGGGACGCCAGTCGATACCAAGGCAGCAATGCCTTGAAAATATATATTTAGCCAAAGGGCTGACTTTAACGAGTCAGCCCTTTTCTTTTTTGAGCGTAACTATTTCCAACCTTTGAAGTAGACATCAGGGTAATTCAGAGTGATAACTTCAACAGTGATAATTCCAACTCCCATTCCATCAGGAGTCGGTCTTTATATTTTCCAAACGGAATTTGGTATGTATCTATTCCTCGACGATTTCATTTTCAACAACTTCTTCCCTTGGTTTACGCTGTGTCCGATGGTCGTATATCTTTTCCCTTAATTTTTTTAACTGACTTTTTAATTTGTCTACAGCCAGATCAATCGTTGGCCGCATATTTTTACCGGTCTCTTTGACATGAATATTTAACTTGCTGCCAATAAGATTAATATCAACAATACGGATTTCTTTTTCTTTAGAAAAAACTACGCGTGCTTCTGTGGGCTTATCGAACAGCTTATCGACCCTGTTCAGTTTCTTTTCAATATAATCTTTTAATTTATCGGATGATTTAATATTTTTAAAATTAACTGTAACTTCCATATTCAGTCCTCCTTTACCGTTGTGTTCAGGATAAACAATTCGATTCCAATAGATATAAAGGATAGGATTCCCCTTTATCTGAATCATTATAACATCAAGTTGGAATTGCATGTCAAACAAGAAATGAATACACATATTGTATGTGTTTGAAAAGAAAAGATGCCGGCATATTTTTGCAGACCAATAATCAAGATTTTTAAACCTACTGTTTGTAACAATTATTAAAGAAATGTGTTGGATGATATCATAATATGAGCGGAGCCCGTTGCCTCATCCAGAATTTTTCTAACCATCTTCGCCATGTCGGCTTTATGAGATTTATATGAAATCACTGTCGGGAGCTGTTCACTTATTGAGATCGGCAAATGAAAAGTGGGAAATTAGCCTCTTTTATTTTTGGGGTACTGGTTTGGGGCGCTGATCTTTCACGGCCTTTGTTCAAAACAGGTAATCACTGGCATTACTGCACATTGAGCATTTGCAATCTTGCTGAATAAAAAGTGCTGAACAATTAATCAGTTAACATATTATACGAAAGATTGTTGAAAAAAAAATAGAATGAGGTACAAACAAGTTTTACATATTATATTCAAAAAGAGAGGTAATCCTAATGGAAAGATTTTCATTTTTTGGTTTCTTTTTAACAGTAGCATTATTTTTATTTAGCTGTGGATCGGGAAGTGATAGCAGTTCAACAACAAACCCTTCTAATGAGAAGCGTTATTTAGCAAGAAATGTAGTCTTTAATTCAGATATAGTCCGATCAGCATATGCTGAATCCGATACTGTAGACACAGAGACACAAGTATTGGCTGAAAATGTTATCTATCAAAATTCAGATGGAGTGAGTGAAATCGAAGCTGAAAACGTCGAGGAGGCCTTAACCGAAACAAATGCCGATCTTACTTTGATATTACCAGGTAAATGGAATACGACTAATTTAGGCCAGCAAAAAAGTGGTGAAGTCACATTCAATGATGATGGGACCTATGAAATAAACTCTGGATATTTTGAAGCTGGTGGATCTTGGGATGATGTCACGATTGGGACATTTTCTATTTATGGTAATATTATTGCTTTTGCATATTCTAATTTGGATAACAGCATTAGGCCCGTCAGCAGATTTGCTTTAATAGTCCATAAACGACCGAATAAGTTGACGATCGCTGTTCAAGGCCATACTCATGGCATTGAAGTGTTGGAAAAGGTTGAGTAAAAATTTAATTTATATGACAGGTTGATAGCTGCCAGAAGACGAACTTGAGTTGACACCTTGATAAAAAAAGGGTGGTCAGATACCTTCTTGATTGTCGCCAAACAATCATAAATAGGAGGTAACAATATGACCACCCAGGAAAAAATCGGATCTCAACAAAAATAAACATGGGATTTATTTCATTGAAGCTCAAGAGCTTTGGGATGACATTGACTTATTGGAAATCCCTGCGACTACTCTGCTGATTTTCTATAATTTGGTTCGATAGGGTGCGAAATGAAAAAAGGCGTTGTTACATTCTACAACGCCTATCTTTTTTTCAACGTATTTAAACTATTCAAACTTAACAGCGGTTCCTACACCTTCCATTGAAACAACGACAATTCCGGGAAACATCCAGCAAAAGGTGCTGCTATTCCGAATTTGATAGTCAACAACTGCATTTCCACCAACCTTTTTAGCCTCTTCCAGTAAATCATCATGCATATCTCTTGGGTCGGGAACGATTGGGATCAAGATGAAAAAATAATGATTTGATTCTGCTCTTACTGTTTGAATTGGTATAAGATTTTTTGCGGCTCCGACTTTTGTTGATATTGTCATGGGATTATTGAATACATGTGACGCGCATCCGAAAGTTCCCAATATGGCGATCATCATAATGCATAATATGACTTTTCTTGTCATTTGTAACCTCCTTCTTTAATTCGAGCCGGTCGACCTTTCACCGTGGTATTAAAAGTCATAAAAATGTATGGAATGCCATAATTGCTTGTATAAAGTTCTGCATCCAGTAGTAAATCAGCGTTATGCTTTTCCAGCAATCTTGACACGACACTTTCATGCCTTGGCTCCTGTCCTGCCATTCCAAGAATCAGAAACCAATACATTGTTTCCGATTCTTCATCGGCACTATCACCTATGAGTTCTATTTTGGAGGAATCCATTTTTAAATCTTGCGTCATTAGTGTTAAACTTGGGTTCCCGATCATTGGTGTACACGCAAATGTCGGAAAAGATAACAGTAGAACAAAAAACAACGATTTGTTACGCTTTGACAAGAAATTCATTTCCCCTCCCTTCAGCTATCTAAATATTAATCACTTTTGCCCAGCAGAGACAAGAGTGACGAGTAAGTTTCCGTCCACGAATAAGCATTATCTGATTCAGTAGCAGAATCACATCATTCATTCTCAAAACTTTCATCTATTCCTACAGTTGAATTAACGACTTTCTGGAATAGCCCTTGATTTGAAAATATATATTCACGGATGGAAAGGAATAAAATTGGACAACTTTTATATCAGGCATCAATATTAATGTAAATTGATTTTAAGATATAGGAGTAAATCTCATTTTTTCCTGCTGGGGGGCGGTCCGCGGTAAACAAAACCGACCATCCGGAAGAATTTACCCGGAATTATCAGGATCTCCTGGACCATTATGGCATAAAGGGCTTCAAAACCAATCCGGACAGTCTCCATGAGAATGGTGATGTCGAACAGCCTCCCCAAAATTCAACCAAATCCGCACGAAATTTACCTTGTCCGATGCGGCTTTGAACAAGTGTTTCTTTTTGGGTCTCTGGAATATCTTTATTCATTATTTCAAACGCTCTGATCTCAGCAAAAAAATCTTGGACACAAAGATAGAAAACCTTTTGTCCGTTATCCATCTCTAAATGGGCATCTCCTGATAATTTTTCAATTATTTCAAGGATTGTTTTCTTAAAGCAATCAAAATCAAAATTGGATACAACTGGATTGGAAATCGTAACTTCAATTTCTTCTTCCATTGCTGTAATCACATGCCGGCGATTGATAACCGGACAGTTTATTTGTTTCTGCACGGATCAAAACCTTTCCTTGACAACAAACAACCCACCGTCTTATAGCTTGGTGGCTTTCTTCAAAGGACTTCAAACTCATGATGAACATAAAACCGGGCCGGAAAACAGATCGACTTTTCGACAGCAACATCCTTTTAACCGGATTGGCTCTGGCTGCCTACCTGATCGTGTTTTATACTTTTTCCAGTGTTCTATTTGATGATATTTTTGTATCCCTGCGTTATGCAAAAAATATGGCCGATGGTTTTGGACCGACCTTTTCAAAAGGTGTCCCGCCGGTAGAAGGATACAGCAATACCCTCCTGGTCTGGATGGTTGTTGTTTTTATCAAAATGGGAATCGATCCCTTGTTTGCCGTTAAAATAATCTCCCTTTTTGCCGGCGGAACCGTAATCATACTGATTTCACAATTATTGAAACATTTTGAGCTGCATTTTATCGCAAGACTCACTGCCGTATTCTCATTGGTCTTCTGCATCCCCTATTCTTACTGGCTGGGCAGCGGCACGGAAAATGGATTATATTCTCTGTTTCTGGTTGCCGCTGTGTATATGTCTATTCTTCAGAAAAAACTCGGTTTACAATTTATCACGGTCCTGGTCTGCCTGTGCCTGATCCGGCCGGAAGGAGTGGCGTTTTCCTTGCTCATTCTCGGCCTTCGCTTTCTGTTTTCCGGAGAAGAACGGCCTTTTTTCGAATTCTTTCGCAATACAATACTTTTTTCCGTTATCTGTCTGGCATTGCTAATATGGCGCTATACGACCTTCGGTGAACTCCTTCCCAACACGTATTACGCAAAAACAGGCGGATCATTGCTGATCAACGCTCAAAACTCCGTATCCATTATCCGGCTGGGTATGCAGACCTTCGGGCTCCCCATGACGGTACTCATGGTCATCGGATTCTTTTCCGTTATGAAACAAAAAAGGCTCCTGATTCCAATGTGTGTTCTGATCAGCGGGATGGCATTTGTCGTCTATACAGGTGGTGATGTGAATGTCCCAAGATTGCGCTTTTTTGTTCTTTATGTCCCGATCATGAGTGTTTTTGCAGGCTTCGGGCTTGAACGTATCTCTGCATGGATTCCTTTCCGACAACTCACATTCGCTGCGTTTGTTCTTATTGCTATCAATATCCTTCTTTCCTATCGTGCGTCTTTGCCCACATATCTTGATCAAACCTGGAAAAGCGGATCAACATTTAACGGTCATATCACCCTTTCCAAATCCCTACAGAAAAAAGTTCCGGAGGGGACAACCATTGCCCTTTGGGATATCGGAATCATTCCCTATAAACTGAACCATTGCCGTATTATTGACTTGACCGGCATCACAGATTCATTTATCTCCAGGACAGAAGGAGGGCACTTTCAGCGGAATACCAAACCTGTAGTAGATTATGTTTTTGAAAAAACCCCGGACCTGATGATCCTGAATACGATCAAAACATCAGGAACAGGCATTTTCCCGGAATATCCGGTAATTGGTGCCATCACATCCGACAGCAGGTTCAAAAAGAATTACAAAATCGCTCAAATTCAACACACCATTGGACCATATTACCTTGCCGTATTTCAGCGATCGCCAATCAGCAAATGATATTTTTGCCGTTATTTCCAACCAATAAATATCTCTGACCCCAAAAAAGGAGAAACCCTATGGCAAAACGATTTCACATCATCATCTGTCTTTGTGTTTACTCTTTTTGTTCTGTCTGTTGTGTCGCATCCGAACCAAAAGAAGAAGAATACACCCGTCTTCGCCATGAAATGGTCAAAAATCAGATTGAAAGCCGGGGCATTTCCCATCCGCGTGTGCTGGATGCGCTGAAAACGGTCCCCCGCCATCGGTTTGTTCCGGAAAAAAACCGGAATCTTGCCTACAATGACTATCCGCTTCCCATTGTGCGTAATTGGGGACGTCCATGCGTAATTGGGGACGTCCATGATTTTATGCGTTTCCTGCCAAATCAGATCGAATTGATGCCTATCCTCCAATTCAGTCCATTTCATGCACAAACGGCTGACCGCTGACCGGCACAAGTTTTAACCTCCGTGCAATTCCAACTATTATCATACCAAGCTGATGAACATAATTTGGTATCAATGCCCAGCCAAAAGGGTTGGTCTGCGGGTCTCGGAAAACAATTTGGAGAGTCACTCTAACAAATTTTCCCGGTCATCATCGGATCGAAATATCTTTCGACGAGCGATTCCCCTGACGACACTCCATGATGCAGAGCCCCGGTAACATCGATTTTCGTTTTCCGTAGCATGACAAACTCGTATCGCAAACAATCCGAACAGAAAAGCATAAAATCATGGGAGTCCTATAATAGACGGAAGCAGCATAGAAAAAATATGGGAGTTGATCGCCAGAATTGAACAGCAAACGAGAGAAGAGCTTGAACAGAGAATTTATGAAAAACAAGTATTCGGTTTACCGTTTCAGGTGATCCAGGGTGACAGAACTTAACAGAAGCTCGTTATTATATCAAAATCATGAACCCGGTCGAAAGACCGGGTTTTTTGTATGCAAAAGAGGATTATCTCGATCGGCTGACTATTGCCTCTTTTATTATTTCATGGACTCTTTGAATCTTAATATTTTCTAATTCACGCCTTCGTGCATCAAACTTAGGATGGTCAGGTTGTTCTTTATGGCTTACAGTGTCTCTAATTAAAAAAGGTAAATATTTATCAATATATTGGTCTTTGTCCTTTTCATTTAGATATGAATAAGCCCTCTTGTAATTGCTGTCTTTTTCAATAATAGCAGATAATCTAAAACAACAAGATGCCAGATGAATTTGATACAACAGCTTTGTATCGTTAAAATCTTTTAAATTTAGATCAAGATATGATTCACTATTATCAAATTTGTTTATTAAATTTTCACATAGATTAAAGTAGTATTTTGTTGCGAATAATAATTGATGATTTTCTCGGTCAAATGACAATGATTTTTCTTTTTTCATTTTTGCTGCTCCTTATTTAATTATTGATTTCTTCAGCTCCGTCTGTCGGAAGCTCTTCTATTTATAATAATAAAAAAAATTAAAAATTAAAAAAATCAGGCGAAATAATTTTATTTTTTAAACTTTATTTTTTGAGAATGGCCCGGTCACATGGTCAAGTTTTTTATTTGCATAGAACATAACAAGCTGTTATACAAAATTAATACATATAATTTAGACCCTACCAGGCCCGGGAGGAAACTCGGATACCTGTTAGATAGGGCGACTCCACGCCCTGTGTCGGAGTTGGAGACTTCGGCTAAAGGGCAGTCTGAAAAATGTGCCAGCAGTTACCGAAAAGGACGTGGCCCCACACGAAGGTGGGTTACCGCTATCCATCGGACTGCGCGGTCCCGGCGGGATCAGTACAAAGTATCGAGCTGTCCGAACTCTCAACTCTCTTGATCAAGGAGTTGGGATAGTGCCTTGCCAGGGCACAATAAACATACTCTCAGGCTAAAATGGCCTGAGCCGGCTCGGGCCTTTTCATGAGGAACAATTAAAATGGAAAGAACCCGAAATATAGCCCGGTTGATCATAGCGGTTGCAGTGCTTATTAAGGCTGTAGCAGCTTTGATTTCCGTGCTGCTTTAATTCAAAGGTACGGGTAAGATTCTATTACTTACCCGTTACCTTTTTTTGTTGTCCAAACCCTGAGATAAGGGGGGACATCCATGATTTTATGCTTTTTGGTGTACTTAAAATCGTTGGATAAACACTGGATGCCGGATCAGGTCCGGCATGACGCAAAAAGCGCTGCCCGTCATTCCGGTGAAAGCCGGGCATGAAATGAAGCATAGCACTATCCATATTCAGGTTTAAATCCAACGATTTTAATCACACCCCTTCGCAACTACGTTATTGACAATAACAATTTGTTATTATATGGAATTATTATGATATATATACGTATCTCAAACGAAATCACGAAATCAGATCAATTGGGTTACTGTTTTTAATATACTTCTTAAAGGATTTTTAATAAAAAATCATGGAAGATAAACAAAATATCTTAGTTTTAGTAAAAACCTATCCTGAAATCAGCAAAAAATATACTGAGACTGTTTGTACTGCAGGTATCCAAGAATCCACTAAAAAATTAATCAGATTATATCCAATTAGGTATCGATACTTAACTGGTGAATTTCAGTTCAAAAAATATCAGTGGATAAAAACAAAAATTGTTAAGGCCAACTCCGATTCAAGGCCTGAAAGTTATAATCCTATTGAAAACACAATTGAAATTGGAGATGTAATTGGCACAAGCGATGATTGGAATGAACGTGCAAAATGGATCATTAATGAGAATACAGTATTTGATTCCGTTGAAGATCTATTACTGGCACAAAAACAAAATAAAACTTCGCTTGGCATTGTTAAACCAAAAGAAATATTAGACTTTATCATTGAAAAAAAGACTACCGAAGAGATTGCAGAGGCTGAGATTAAAAAAAACGGTGTTCTCGCCCAAATGGGATTGTTTGAGCAACCTAAAGATATAGATCTTTTACCATTTAGATTAGTACTTAGATTCAGGTGCTACAATAAATATTGTAAAACCCATAATATGAGTATCCTCGATTGGGAGTTCGGGCAATTGTATAGAAAGGTGAAAAAGAATATTGATTGGGAACAAAAAATAACAGATAAAGTTACGAACATCTGCAGTCCAAAAAGGGAACCTTATTTAATTTTGGGTAACATCGCAAAATGGCAAAATATTTTTTGTATATTAGGTATATTTTATCCACCCAGAAGGAGGCAACAACTACTTTTTTAGCTGTAATTAAAAAGGATTCAAATGACTAATCTCAAATCCATTGTTGCTCATTTTTTTTATCTGTTCAGCCAAGATAACTCGGTGACACTTATTGGGGTCATGTTCAAAACATAATAGTGCTATACGTTTCCCAGATTGAATTTTGTCAAACAGTTCGAATAATTCTTCGTTCTTAGAGGTTAACGATTCTCTATATTTTTTAAAAAAGGATTTATAGTTACCTGTATCCTTTAATTCATCACGTATTTCCTTAGGAACTCCTAATGAAGGAAATCCTAAATATTCGATATCATTCTCTGAAAGACTTTCTCGAAGACAATTTTTAGAAAATCCTTTTTTCCGACTAAGAGGTCTATACCTAATATCAGCCACAATATCAATTTTGTAATTTCTCAACCACGCCATGAAGGATTTTGCATTAATCCCTTCATAACCTATTGTATATATTTTCATTTTTATACTCCTTAGTGCTTAATGCTCATTACATATATTCATTTTTTTAATTTGTAAACAACCAATGATTTGAATAAAAAAATCAATCTACCCATTACTCAAATATTTTTTAAGCATCTTATCTCAATGATTGCGAAAATTACTTACCATGATCCAACCATTTCATTGTAACGTATTGCTTTGAGATACTGTTTTTTTTAAAATGGGCCATATGGCCGGATTAAGGGACCAATGCAGTTTTCTGACCACACAAAAAAGGAGAGAACCCCATGACAAAACGATTTCATATCATCATCTGTCTTTGCGTTTACTCATTTTGTTCTGTCTGTTGTGTCGCATCCGAACCAAAAGAAGAAGAGTACACCCGTCTTCGCCATGAAATGGTCAAAAATCAGATTGAAAGCAGGGGCATTTTCCATCCGCGTGTGCTGGATGCGCTGAAAACGGTCCCCCGCCATCGGTTTGTTCCGGAAAAAAACCGGAATCTTGCCTACAATGACCATCCGCTTCCCATTGGCGAGGACCAGACCATTTCCCAGCCCTATATTGTTGCGCTCATGACCGAAATTCTGAACCCGGATCCGGATCAAACCGTCCTGGAAATCGGGACCGGTTCCGGATATCAGGCGGCGATACTGGCCCAGTTATACAAACAGGTATACACCATTGAAATCATCGAAAGCCTTGGTAAGCGGTCACAGAACCTGCTGGCGGAACGGGGATACCGGAACGTTCAGGTCAAAATCGGAGACGGGTATCAGGGATGGAAGGAACACAGCCCGTTTGATGCGATCATCGTGACCTGCGCCCCTACCCATATTCCCGAACCCCTGAAGGAACAGCTGGCGGAAGGGGGCAAGATGATCATTCCGGTAGGGGAAGCCTATGACCAGCGACTGGTTCTGCTGGTCAAGGAAAAAGGAAAAATCCGTGAAAAGGAAGTCATTCCTGTCCGGTTTGTGCCCATGATGGGAGAGAACGGCAAAACCTATTAAACACAGTTCCCATTCAACCGGTCAATCGGATCTTCCCCTGCCTGCTTCCACCTTTGGATCCATGACAGACCGCCACAAGCGGGGAACCGCTGCCAGGAGGATCATTCCAGCGTAACCGGTCGGCAGTTGGGGGCTTTCATCGTGGTGC
Source organism: Desulfobacteraceae bacterium (assembly GCA_003599865.1). Taxonomy (GTDB): domain Bacteria; phylum Desulfobacterota; class Desulfobacteria; order Desulfobacterales; family SURF-7; genus QZKS01. Next base: position 5,099 of record QZKS01000058.1, on the reverse strand, counting down.
CGCAGCACCTGATAGCGGCGCCCCGGTTTATAATGGTGATCGGAATGCCGCTGCAGATTGAACAAAAAACGGTTGGTCAGCCAGTTGCTGGAGTTCCAGGAATGCCGGGGTTTTACCGGTTCATATCTGTTTTCTCCGGTCTGTTTTCGCAAGAGTCCATAGTGTTCGATATAGTTCACAATTTCCAGCAGGGTAATGGCTATCGCCGCCTGCAGTATCCAGTATATCAGCGCGAGCCCGCCAAAAACCAATGCAATCAGGATCAGCAGGGAGGTCTGAAAAAGAAGCGCGACAGCGATCCGGTTTTCCGGACTCCAGGCCGGTTTTCCGGCCCGGCCGAGCCGCTCGGCCTCAAACGACCAGGCACTGTTGAATCCGCCGAAAACAGTCCTCGGCAGAAACCGGTAAAACGATTCTCCAAATCGTGCGGTTGCCGGATCTTCCGGGGTGGCGACCATGCGGTGATGCCCCACTACGTGCTCCAGACCCCAGTGCATATAAAGGACACTCCACAGCATGAGCCGGGAAAGGCCGGGTTCCAGTTTTGTATTCACCCGATGGGCAAGCTCATGGGCCACATTGATCCCCAGAACACCGGATGACGTTCCCATGGAAAAGACGAATCCGCAACATTCGAGAAAAGTAAGTTCTTCATAGGTAACGACATAGGCACCCCAAAATACCAGGCCCATCTGAACGGGCGCGCAAAACCATGTCGCAAGACGGTATCCGAATACCTCTTCCATCTCCCGGGTCCGGTCCTCCGGTATATTTCCGGTGTCTTTTCCGATCACGATATCCAGAAGCGGAACGATCAAAAAAACAACCACCGGTGTCAGAAAGGTGTAGGCACCTCCCAGCATATACCCTGCAATGACGCTGAACGGAACCAGGTAAACCAGATAAAATGACAAAATATCCACAATATCTCCTTAGTGTGACGGATTGACGGCAGAACCGGTCCTGACTTTGCACATATTATATTGTCGACAATCGACTATTGCAATACGGAATTAAAAATGTACGGTTCATTCAGGATGATGAACCGGAAGAGACAACAGCGGCAGATACCGAAACATAGCATGCCGGGCGGCCTTCCTTTTTCCGGGAAACCAGAAAATTGTATTTTCCTTTGATCAGGGAAAAACCAATCACTTTTTTAAGTGTGTCCAGATAGATGTCCGGAATATACCAGCCCTGTTCCTTTCGAACCGCAATTTTCTTGAAGAGCCCGCTGTGATTGGCAACCATGTAATCAAATGCTTTCTGCTTCATTTTCAGATACCGGGCAGCCTCATCAAACCGCACCAGCACCTGATTCCGGTTCCGGTATTGCTCGTGCCCCAGGGTAATCTGTTTGATGATATCGGCTTCAAATTCAACGTCGTTGGTGTCGCAGACCTGTTGAATGGAGATTCTTTTTAATACCGATAACAGCTTGCCGACCTCCTGTTTCATGAACATTGCCGGCAGGGATGAAAGCGGAAGCCCGGTTTTTTTGCGGATAATATCCCGGCAATCCTCGTCAATTTTTGCCAGACGCCATGGGGCAATACTTTTGATTTTCTTTTTCCGGTAATAACCGATCCCCCGGCCAAGATATTTTTTGGGATATTGTCCGCCGTATTCGCGCAAAAAATCCAGTTTGTCCTCGACTTCATAAAATGGGATAAAGTCCGGCCGTTTTCCCAATATGTTGTCCCGCATCTTTTCCCGGTCGGGCGTCTGACCGGAGTCCAGGTACTGCCGGATTTCGTTTCTGATCGATAGGACACGCTCGTATATCTGTCCGGACACGGTATGAAGGTTTCCCTCTTCATATCGTTTTACACTCTGTTTCAGCAAAAATGTGGGATGGATACCAGTGGTCTGGTGTATAAACTCAAGAATCGGTTTGATTTCCGGATAGGGAACGCGTTTCTTCCGGCTGCCGGCGTTCAGATCTTCAATCCAGCTTTGAATCTTGGTCCGGTCAAGCCTCTGGGCAAAAAACTTTTGCTCCATGCGTTCTTCCAGCCGTGGCTCGACCGTATCGATTTCACCGGTAAAAATTCGATAATCCGTTTTTTTATATTTCTTTTTCCCGTCAAAAAACTCCTGGTACAGGCCGCTCTCGCTTTGATCATTGTTCAGATACAGCCAAAGCTTGACCATATCCCGGAAATATGTTCCGTCTCTTCGATCCGGCATCTGCACGATCGGGTCTTTGTTAAAAATGATCCGGTAATCCCTGATGGACAGCGTTTTCACCCTGCCGTGTGCGATATTGTACAAGAGCCCATAAGAAAGGCCTGTCTGCCTGGAAAGCACAGACAGGCCGTCTTTTGCCGCATTCCGATGAAAATCCTCCAGAACGGAACGAGTCAATTTCACTCTTTTTTTGGTCAGAATATTCATTCCGTCAAACAATCTCATGTCTGTTTATTGTTAAACGCAATCTTCATTCCGGGATCGCACCGATCAGCTATATAAACACTCTTTGGCACGCTCCCCGCTGCTTCTTGCCACCTGCTGAAAACACCCAGAGCGCTGCTCCGGTGTTAAAGCGCTAAATTCACAAAATTGAAGTTCATTCACAACCCGTTCCTTTTCATGCAGGCAACAGCTCCTAGCTTTGATGGGAATTGATTTTCTCATGGGACTCCTCCTTTTTTTCTGCCATGTCGGTTCAAGATCACACTGAACCATGAAAACCAACGAGGCTTTACATGAATCCATAATCGGATAATAGTACCACTATGTGGTAGTGTCAAGGCCGGTTTTGAATTGATTTTTTTGCGGAACGGATACGGTTTTTACCGTTTCAACCAGGTTTTGACGGTTTCATAAACTTTCGGATGGCTGAGAAGATCCATGTGATGGATCCCGCGGATAACCTTCTGATGGGTATCCGGAAAACAAAGATTCATTTGCGCATGATGACGCCCCAAAGCGCTGTTTACGGTCACAAGACCGTCTCCGATCAGATCGTCCCCAATGATGCCGGATTCCTTTCCGATGATTGCAGCGACGGAACAGCACTGCACGTTTTCGGGCAAGGGAACCGGTACTCGCTGATCTCCTGAAAAAGCAAACCGGTCCCGTCCCTGCCAATCATCATCCAGCAAATTGCCATGACGCAGGTCGGTCACGCCGCTGCTCCGGATTTTTCCCAGCCGGGAAAAAGGAGCACTGTAAGAACTGATTTGCAGGATGATATCGATCCAGTTTCCGCCTTTTTCCAGCAGCGCTCCATGATGCGGGGTTCCCAGGAATATGAGTTTCCGCAGATGCTTCAACCATGTTTGGCCGGACGCCTTTCCGTAATGGCAGGCGCTTCTGGAAACAAGTCCCCCCATACTGTGGCCGACGATGTAAAGTTCAAGCGATTGTGGCAATCGTTTAACAAGTGTTTCCAGAAGATCGGAAAATTTTCTGCCGTTCTCGGAAATATGAAGTCCGGTATTATAATGCAGATACACCGGCAGCAATCCCAGATCGCGGGCAAGCATTTGGCCGTGATCATGTCCTTTTCGTTTCCACTGCAAGTCATTCATGCATGCCCCATGGACCATGATGACCAATGGTCCGTTGGATTGCCGGATCGCATCGGCGAATGTCTTTTCATCCCATGGTTTCCCACCGGTTCGAAACTGCATGGGAATGGCAAGGGGGTTGCCCCTGGCGACAAGATGATCTCCGAGAACACCATTCAAGGCGGCAATGATGGCTTCACGGGCCGGGGATGAATCCTTTTCACCGATGACCTGGCTGAGCTGACCCAGCAGGGAGTCGATTCCGTCCCCCACCAGATCGGTCACCGAATGGATATTCCGGTAGACCATTCCGGTGATACCCCTTGTCCGAAGCTGACCGGGTGATCCGAACATGCCGGCAAATCCCACTATGGTCTGATGCAGGGATTCCACGATATCGGTAATACCCTTGATGGCGTCAATGGTCAGGTTTCCGACCCCGCGAAGGTCTGTTGAAAGATTACCGGGATTGTCAGGCATTCATCCTCCATACGGAATGTAATTTTGAGCAAATCAATATGCTCAAGGTGTCAGTACATGAAATTGAATGAATTTACAACAAAACCCTGCCGGTAAAAAGCAGATTGTTATATTGCCTATCTGCTTGACACTCCATTCCGTATTGCATAAAAAGGGTTTTATAAAAAAACCGATGACCCTCAAAAGTGATGAAACCGTAAAAAGTCCCATCTCCGTCATGCCGGACCGGATCCGGCATCCAGAAGCTTCTGAGATTACTGGATTCTGACTTTCGTCAGAATGACAATAAAAGGCAATTTGCGACTTTTTATGACATTCCCGGACGCATAAAGAAGAAAAATCATGAGCCGAAACAAAAAATTGTCCCTCGCCGCAGCCGTAATTTTTGTACTATATTCCCTGACCGGCTTTTTCGTTATCCCTTACCTTGTTCAGAAGATGCTACCGGAAAAACTCAGTGACGCATTGAAACGTCCGGTAACCATCCGGGAGGCAAGATTCAACCCCTATACCCTGACCCTGTCTTTAGAAGATTTTTCGGTTGCGGAAAAAAATAATACCTCTTTATTTCTGTCCTTCAACCGCCTTCTTGTCAATGTCCAGATGAGTTCCCTTTTCCGGCTGGGTCTTGTCTTGAAAGAGATCAGCCTGGATGCCCCTGTCATTCATATCACCCGGATATCGGAAACGACCTTTAACTTTTCCGACCTTCTGGGAAAACCGGAAGAAGAGACCCCGGAACCGCCGGAAGAACAAAGTCCAGCCGTTTTTCCATTTTCCATCAGCAATTTACAGATTGTGAATGGAGAAATCAAAGTGGACGACCAGGTTGTCCGGAAGACACATACCATTTCAAACCTTTACTTTTCCCTTCCCTTTGTTTCCAGTTTTGAAAAACACCTGGAAATCCATACAAAGCCGGGACTTAAATTTCAGGTCAATGACACGAAAATTACAGCCGATGTAAGTGCAAAACCGTTCGCCGATTCCATGGAAACCACGCTGGACCTGAATGTTTCAGGGATCGATCTTTCCAGCTATATGGATTATCTGCCGGGCGATATCGGTTTTATCATTACCAAAGGCCTCCTGGATGTGCAGTCC
>QZKS01000042.1 GCA_003599865.1 Desulfobacteraceae bacterium | reverse complement strand
AGAGGCCGATGTGATTCTTACCTGCTTTCTTTAACAGTACCGACTCGGATACGATATCAATAATATCGGCAACATTTTGAATTTCTGAAATTTTTTCTTCAGGAATATAAAACGCCAAGGAGCAAAGCCTCCATGATTTGGAATAAGAATGACTGAAATTACCGCCACGTCGGCATCCGGTAAAAAAATTCCGTCAAACTTCACGGGCTTGATTCGGCCATACTCCTGTATATAAATATATTACAAATCATATAATTATGCATCATATAATGATTCACGATAAAAAAGTATCTAGTTTTATTTTTTTTCCTCCGACATGTCAATACTTTTTTAAATGCATCCCTTGCTCGATCTTACATCCGGAATCCGTTTGTCCAGAGAAACCGCCTCATCCAGCGCACGACCCAGGGATTTAAAAACCGCCTCGATGATATGATGTTCATTTTCTCCGTAGGGAACATTAATATGAAGCGTAATACCGCCTTTGACGGCAAAAGCCCGAAAGAATTCACCGGCCAGCTGCATGTCAAATCCGCTGCCGGTGCGGCTGATAACAGGAACATGATAAACCAGAAAAGGGCGGTTGGACAGATCCAGAGAAACATCCGCCAGCGTTTCATCCATGGGGGTTATGGCATGTCCATATCGTTTGATTCCTTTTCGATCACCCAGGGCCTGGTTCAACAGTTCCCCCAGAACCAGACCGGTATCCTCAACCGTATGATGGAAATCCACATCAAGGTCGCCTTTTGCTTTGACCGTGAGATCGAAAAAACCGTGAACCGAAAACAAGGTCAGCATGTGATCAAAAAACGGAATCCCTGTTGCAATATTCCCGGAGCCGGTCCCATCCAGATCGAGTTCCATCCGGATACTGGTTTCTCTGGTTTCTCTTGTGATTGAATGTTTGCGTTTCATCCACACGTCATCCTTATGTAAGATTCTGTTATTATATGCAAGATGCTATTTCCATTGGCCTGACCGGAATGTATTATGTTCTCGTATAACGACCCGGTACCGAAAGTCAAGCCATTCTACTGAAATACAAAAAGTTAATTGTACCTGATACATACTTATGCTATAGCAAACGGCAATTGTCTTCTTCCGGAATGCAATCGGCCGGATTTGAAGATGCCATCAAAAATCAGCAACTATCAAAAAAAATGCTTAATTGACCGTTTTTTTGACGGCTGAATCGACCTTCAATCATCACATGCAGTAAAAACATCAGGACGAGGTGAACGATGAAAATGATCCTGGCAATAATGATCTTTCAAATATCTGTCCTTTCCGCTTATGCCCAGCCGCCGGCAAAAATCATTGTTGAAAATGTTACGGAAGATGAGATTGCCAAAACCAATCAGATGCTGGGTATTCTTGAATTTGACAAACGTTCCGGCCTATCGCCTGAAGTCGGAGGTTTGATCCATGACGTTTCCTATACCGAAGGGGTGCAGGTCAAAAAAGGCGATGTGCTGGTGAGTCTGAATACCGATTTCATCCAAAAGGCCATCGCCATCCGAACCAAGGAAGCCGAAGAAATCCTGATCCGGATTCAGAATGCGGAAAAAAATCTGTCCCGCTATGAAAAACTGTTCAAGGAAGCGGCTGCATCGGAAAAATCCTACGATGATCTGGCCGATCAACTCAAGGAGTTCCGGAAACAGTATGAAGTGATTCAGCTGAATATTGAAAAACTGGAACTGGAACTGGAAAAATCCAGAATACGCGCACCGTTTGACGGCCTGATTCTGGAAAAATATAAAAATGAGGGTGAATGGATATCACCGGGAAGCGCCATCTGTCTTCTCGGCTCGACAAAAGATGTTGTTGTAAAAATTGCCGTTGCAGAAGACCTGGTCAAATTTATCCACATGGGGAGCCCGATTTTTCTGCGTATCCATGCCATAGATCAGGAGTTCAAGGGGACTGTCCGGCGAATCGTTCCGCTGGCCGACCTGGCCACCAAAACCTTTCAAGTAAAAATCAGCATTCCTTTTTTTCCATCCGCCATTCAAAATATGTCGGCAACGGCTCATGTGCCGGTAAGTGATAAGGTAAAACTGAGAATGATCAAGCGGGATGCGCTGATCAAGTTTCAGGGCAAAGATTTTGTGTATACCGTGAAAGAGGGCAAAGCCGCGATTCTGCCGGTGAATATTGTCGTGTATTCGGGAGAATATGTCGGGGTTGACAACCCGTATATCGTTCCGGGGATGCCGGTAGTGGTGGATGGAAATGATCGTTTGAAACCGGAACAGGAAGTTGAAATCATTACGAAAGGATAAGAGCGATTTCTCATGGATTTTATAAAATTTTCCATCTCCAAACCGGTTTCCGTGGCCGTCGGAGTCATTCTGATTGTTCTGTTCGGTCTGATCGGCGTCAACCGTCTTCCGGTTCAACTGACACCGGATGTGGAACAGCCCCAGATCACCGTCACGACCATGTGGCCGGGCGCCACTCCTTATGAAATTGAAAAGGATATCATCGAGGAACAGGAAGCTGTATTAAAAGGGATTCAGAAACTTGTACTGATGGAAAGTTCCAGTTTCAACAGCCGGGCGGAAATTACGCTGACCTTTGAAACCGATACCGAAATCGACGGGGCGCTGCTGAGGGTTTCCAATAAACTGAATGAAGTACGCCGATACCCGGACAATGTCGAAAAACCGGTTATCGATGCTTCCGGTGCGCAGAGCTCTCCGGTGATCTGGATGGTGTTGAAAACAAAAAAAGGTGACCCGGATCTGATTGATACCTATCGCACCCTGTTTGAAAACGATATCCGGCAATATCTGGAAAGAGTCCAGGGGGTGGGCTCCCTTTTCGTGTTTGGCGGCTCGGAAAAACAGCTTGAAATTGTGGTTTCCCCGGAAGAACTGGCCAAATATAATCTGACTTTTGCGGCGGTGATGGAGCGGCTGGAAACCTCAAACACCAATGTTTCCGCCGGTGTTATGGGGCTGGAAAAAAAGAACTACCGGATCCGTACCGTCAGCCAATACCAGAATATCGACGACCCCATGGATGTGGTGCTGAAAGATGACGGAGTCCGCAGAATCACCTTGGGGGATGTTGCCGTATCCCGTCTTGGATATGCGCCTAAGGATGTCTCGGTTATGCACAATGGAACATCCGTGATCGTGTGCGGTATCCGCAAGGAAAAGGGCGCCAATGTAATCGACCTGACCGGAAACATGCGGGCGGTTGTCGAACAGCTGAACAGCACCCTCCTGAAAGACAACAATCTGTATTTTGAAATCGTTTATGAACAAACCCCCTACATCAATACTGCCATTAGCCTTGTCAAAAACAACGTGATCATCGGAAGCATTCTCGCCATTGCCGTATTGCTGATTTTTCTTCGAAGCATCAGCTCAACGCTTACCACGACCATTGCCATCCCCATCTCCGTAATCGGCACCTTTATTTTCATGTGGATTTTCCAGCGGAGTCTGAACGTCGTCAGCCTGGCCGGCATTTCTTTTGCCGTGGGGATGCTGGTGGACAATGCCATTGTGGTTCTGGAAAACATCGACCGCCATCGAAACATGGGCAAGGGCCCGTTTCAATGCGCCTATGATGGAACCAAAGAAGTCTGGGGCGCCGTTCTGGCATCCACATCCACCACGGTTGCCGTCTTTCTTCCGATCATCTTCATGCAGGAAGAATCCGGACAATTGTTCAAGGATATTGCCATTGCCATTTCCTTTGCCATCCTGATCAGTCTGCTGGTTTCCATATCGGTTATTCCCACCCTGGCCAACCAGCTCTACAAACTGGCTCAAAAAAAGAAAAAACCGGTAGAATCCATCGGGAAATTGGGAAATACCCTTTCTGATATCATCATGGCCATTTCCCGGTTTACCTTGAAAAGTACCGCCACGAAACTGGCAACGATCATCATCCTGACCGGTACTTCCATTTTTGTTACGATCCTGTTGATTCCCAAGGCAGAATATCTGCCACAGGGAAACCGGAACCTGATCCTGAACATCATGATCCCGCCGCCCGGATATTCCCTGGAAAAACGCAAAAGTATCGGCGAGTTCATTTTCAAGAGCACCAAACCCCATTTTGAAGAAGACAATAAGGAAGGAATCCCCCAAATTAAAAACATGTTCTTTGTTTCCGCAGACCAGATCACCCTGTTTGGCGCCATCAGCTCCCATGAAACCAGAGCCAGGGAAATGATTCCCCTGTTTACCCGCATCATCAATTCCATTCCGGGGATATTCGGCGTCAGCATGCAGGCCGGTATTTTTCAGAACAATATCGGCCGGGGCCGGACTGTTGATGTCAATATATCAGGGGATGACATCAACCGCCTGATTGATGTCGCCAGAATGCTGTTTGGAACCGTCAAACAGAAACTCGGCGATGTCCAGGTCAGGCCGGTTCCTTCATTGGAAAACTCCTATCCGGAAGCAAACTTTGCCCCGAATCGATCAAAACTTCTGGCCAACCAGATCACGGAAGAGGATCTCGGGATACTGATTGATGTGGTCATGGACGGACGAAAAGCAGGAGAGTACAAACCCGAACAGGCCAAAAAGATCGATCTGGTTCTCCGCAGCGATGAAAACCGGATCCAAATACCCGAAGACATAGCCGAAAGCATGATCGCAAACCCTTTCGGCAACCTGATTCGAATCAAAGATGTGGCGGATCTTCAGTATGACCAGGGCATGATGCAAATCAATCATCTGGAAAGAAAACGAAATATCAAACTGGAAGTCACACCATCCATAGACATGCCGCTTCAGCAGGCCATGGAGACCATCCAGAATGACATCATCAAACCCCTGTCGGACGAAGGCAAATTGAAAGATGTTTACGTGACCGTCGGCGGAAATGCGGACAAGTTGTCCGCTGCCATCTCATCTTCCGTCTGGAATCTGGTCATGGCTGCCGCCATTGTATATCTTCTGATGTCTGCCCTGTTTGAAAATTTCTTTTATCCGCTGTTTATCATGTTTTCCGTTCCTCTGGCCGCTGCCGGAGGATTTATCGGCCTGCGCCTCGTCGATACCTTTATCGCCCCCCAGTCCTTTGATATCGTCACCATGCTCGGGTTTATCATTCTGGTGGGAACGGTCGTCAACAATGCCATTCTGATTGTGCACCAGTCACTCAATAATGTCCGGTATGAAAACATGCAAGGTGTCGATGCGGTTGTCGAGTCTGTAAAAACCCGGATCAGGCCGATTTTCATGAGCACAACAACCAGTCTGTTCGGCATGCTTCCCCTGGTTTTGTCAACCGGAGCGGGAAGTGAACTCTATCGAGGGTTGGGAAGCGTTATTCTGGGCGGGTTGGCTATCTCCACCCTTTTTACAATCTTCCTGATCCCGGCTCTCTTATCTTTTTTCATTGTTTTTGAACGGAGCAGAAACCAAGATGCATAGCATGAAAAACAGTTTGATATGGCGCAATCTCTGGCTCATTCCGGTAATCGTCCTCTTTGCATCCAATCATGCATGGGCTGTTGTAACACTTGCCGATCTGCAGGAAAAAGGCATAACCAGCCGGAAAATCATTGAACGATATCGATCGGCTGTTCAGCAGGCCGAAGAAAGCCGCACCATCAGCCGAAGTCCGTTATGGCCCAGTATGGATATCCGTTACAGTGCAAATGCGCTGGACGAAGACTCGGCACTGGAAAATTCCAAAAACAGCGAACTGGTAGGAAGCCTGTCCTACAATCTCTTTTCCGGATTCAAAGACCGATATCAAACCCATGCATTTGATCAGCTCAAACTCTCCAGAGAATTTGAACTCCAGAACATCATGCAGGAGATCAAATATAAAATATCCATTCGTTATATAGATGTTTTCAGAGCCAAAAACAGGCTGATCGTTTCCCGTGACGAGGTCGCCCTGCTGCGGAAAAGATACCGGGATGCCGAGAACCGATTTGATGTGGGCCTGATTCGCAGAAACGAACTCCTGAAACTCCGGGTGCAGATGGACGACTCCATCCAGAAGATGAAGACTGCGGAAGCAGACCTGCAAAAAAGCATTCATTTCCTGGAATTTGAGACGGAATCCGGAATCCAAGAAAACAGCCTGCTGTTCCATGAGTTCTCAACCCTGCCCGAGGTGCAGGATCTGAAACACTATCACGCTTTGCTGAAAACCAACCGAAGCGAAATCAAGGCGCTGGAATCCCTCCAGTCCTCCCAGTCCTATCAGACCAGCTCTCTCCGATCCGCTTATTATCCTTCCGTCGATGTATCTGCCAATTACTCGAGATATGGTGATGATTTTGTGTTCGGCCTTGAGGAGGAGGAAGAGGATGAAATCCGGCTGACCCTGGATGTCACCATGAACCTGTTTGCCGGCTTCAGACATGATGCACAGATCAGCAGGGCAAAACTGGAAGAAAAGCAGATCGCAGACAATATTCATGAACTGAAAAAAATATTGGAAACCGAATTGAAAAATACCTACATGGATTTCGATGTGGCACGCAATAACCTGGAGGTTGCGGAAAGCAGTGTTGCCCAGGCGGAAGAGAACCTTCGGATTACCGATGCCGCTTTCAAAGAAGGGGTTGAGACCGCAACCGATGTGCTGGATGCCGTCCTGAATCTGTCCCGCGCCAAGTTCAATGCCATCCATTCCAGAAGCGAAGTGTTTGCCGAGTATTATCGATTGATTAGGATTGTGGAAGGGTTATAAGGCCGGTTTACTGCTGATACCCATCCCTGACAGCCTGCTCCATGGAAGACTTTTTTGATCCGGTTCTTCATGAGGAACTTTCTTCGTGTCTTTCGGGCGGCTCCTCTTTCATATTTCCTGGGCGACTTGAAGAAAGATGGAGATTACAGCCGATGCCCTCGAGGGGAATCTATTGACTTTGCTTTGTGATTATTGTTGGATGCTCCGAGTTGACTTTCGAAACAAATCATGCCGAGAAGGAAGGACGGAATAGGAATGGGTGAGAAGCCGTTGACAAAAGGCAGACTTTTTCGCGCCGTTGTTTTGGGTTTGGGGATACTGGTCGTTCCCGCCATGATCATTTTCCAATGGGTCTTCCACGTCCACCCGGTCTACAAGGAAGGGCTGTTGATCATCCAAACGAGTCCCAGCGCTCAAGGTCTGCTCGGTCAGCCCATCGAGCCCGGTCTCTGGATCAGTGGGCGTTCATCACATATGGGTGCGGACATTACATTCAATGTCAATGGCCCCAAAGGGGAAGCCAGAGCCAGTATTGAGGCAGTGAGTGAAGGTCCAGGGTGGAGGATCAGGCACATTCTGCTGAAGCTGCCGGGCGATGGCCGGCAATCTCTGCGCGAAGCGGAAGGACATGCAGTCAAGTGATCGCCGGCCCAATAGTGGCAACAATACCGGTCCGGGTGCCGTGATTGCCATCCAGACCTTTGGTGATTAAGTTGTCTATCAATCAAAAGACCCCAAAAACATCCCAAACGTTTCATGCACTCGACCGGCCAGCCCAGCTGACCACGCATATTCCGGACAAAAAAAGCAAGGTCTTATCCCTTCTCCCTATCCCTTTGGAAGTGGGAGACGAACTTCAAATTTTGTCCCCTGGCCGGGCTGGGAAAAAACAGCAATCGTCCCTCCATGTTTCTGGATTGCCTTGCGGGTGATATACAATCCCAAACCAGTTCCCTTTCTGCCTTTTGAAGAATAAAAAAGGTCAAATATCCGGCCTTTTTCTTCCACGTTCATGCCGCTGCCATTATCCCGGATCTCAAACAAGACCATATGGTCTTCTCTTTTTACCCGAAAATCGATTGTGGATTTTTTTCCTTCAGTATCTTCAATACAGGCCTCAATGGCATTATCCAGAATATTCATCAGAGAAGACCGCAACAGCCCGACATCCGCATGAATCTCCCCTGGATTTTCCTCAAAAACGCAATGAAATTCTATCATGGCCGCCCGAATTCGATTCTCCACATTGGCCGCAATATCTTCGGCAAAATCGTGAACATCGACGACCTCCAACTCCAGCTCCCTCTCCTTGGATGAATACAGGATATCAAACACCATTTTCCGGATCCGGTCGACCATGAGCTGGGCCACATCCAGCCCTTCTTCAATCTGGGCAGGCCGGTTACGGTAAAACCCCTTGTCGATCAGATACAGCCCGGCGTCCAGACCGGTCAGACTCCCTTTCAGGTCATGAGAAATGGTACTGATCATCAGCCCGAGCCGGGAAAGATCCGTCTGAAGACGCCTCAGTTCCGTTACGTCCCCTAAAATGGCAATCACCTGGACCAACTTTCCGGTGGGTGTTTTGATGGGGGATGTCCAGGTCATCATATTGTATTGGGCACCGTCTGAATCGGATAAAACCATTTCCCCCTGCTGCGGAAGCCCGTATTTCATCGTCAGGGTAATGGGGTCCTGATACGCCGGAAAATTCCCGGGTCGCAGAATATCAAAAAAATGATCCCCCAGGTGTTTTCCGAAATCCTTTCGAAACTGCCGGTTTTCCGCGGTGATCCGGAAGCGCCTGTCCAATACGACGACCTTTGACGGAACCGCATCAAATAATTGCTCATAACGCTGCTGGGTGGTCCGGATCTCCTGGCTGAGACGTTCAATCTCTTTGGTTCCGGCAAACACTTCCAGCACCAGATCAACCTCGCCGTCATTATTGTAAATGGGCGCGGTATGAACGATTACGGGAACCTTGGCACCGCTCTGGTATTGAACGGTTGCCCTGCTGTCGAGAACATCGCCGGTTTCAATGCAATGATAAACCGGACTGTTTTCCTTTTGACCGTGGTGACCGGTATAAATCCCCCACGAATCCTGATTGATCCGGTTGCCCAGATACTTGTGGTATGTCGGGTTTGCCGCAATCACCCGGCAATGGATATCATGGATGGAAACAAAATATTGAAGCTCGTTAAAATATTGGATGCCGCCCTGAACGGTTGATGCGATCTGGTTGATAAATACGGATATCCTTTCTACGATCTGCCGCACTGCAATGAAACGCTCGGTTTCAACCTGCTCCATTGTCCGCTTTTGGTTGCCGCTGTTTTTTCCGCTTTCCAGTTTCCTGATGCGGCGGTGAAGATCAAGAAGATAACCGATACGGCGGCGAACCATTTTCATGGACATCGGCGTGATGGGTTTGGGCAAATAATCGATCATGTTTCCATGGGTCCGCACCATGATTTCTTCCATGCTTTCCGGACCGGCAATCCCGATCACCATGCCCGGCGAGGATTCCCGCCTCATAGCGGAGGAATAGAGGCGCATTCCTTCCTGCGTGGTCGGATCAATAAACAAAACCGAATCCTGCTGAAATAAAACAGTATCATTTTCAGAAGACCCGGATAACCGTGTCACCTTTCCATGGTTTGCGAAACAGGACTGGATGGCATCATATTCTTCATCCGCGGCATATACAAAAATGTGGACGTCAGGATCATTCATTCTTTTTTTTTAACACAATACTCTTGAAAATCAATAATAAGGCACTTACAATCCGATGAAAAAAAAAGATAAGGGATCAATCGTTCCGCTGATCTTTCATTTCAGGCTTGCAATGGAATGCCGCCTTGTCGTATTCAGTCCATTTTGCGGGATTGTCTGCATCAATATCTGTCCCGCGTTTGAAACATACGGAGAAAAAATGAAAAACGCAATCATACTGCAGGACGCGTATAAAAAATTTACTTTGGATCAGGATAAAATACGCACCCCCGAGGAAACGGTTCAGCAATTCAGGGAAAAAATAGAAACCCTGAATATGGATATCCTGAAACAAACCGTTCGTATTGATAACGGCAGGCTGGACATCCCTGTTTTTTTCAGTATTTGCGGTGAAGATGCCCGGCAGATGACCGGCACCAATAAACAGATGGGAAAAGGCGCCACGCCGGCGCAGGCGGAAGCCAGCGCTGTCATGGAACTGGCAGAGCGATTCAGCTTCTTCTCGTTTTGTAACAACCCGGATCATTTTATCACCGATACGTATCAGAACATGAAAGACCGCGCCCTGCCGTTTGAGCTGATTGCCAAATCGGTTCATGATGATTCAGATGATTATCAGGCCTCCCTTGCAGTATTTCAGAATCTGCCGCTGAAGTGGACACGCGGTTACAACCTGACCAGACAGGAAGAAGTTTTTGTGCCCTTTACCTGGTTTTACGCCATCAATGAATTTAACGGTCCATCTGCCGGCAATTGCCGGGAAGAAGCCCTGTCACAAGGCATCTGCGAAATCATGGAGCGGCATGTCTCCTCCATTATCAGCCGTGAGAGAATCAACGTGCCGGCCATCAACCCGGAATCCGCAACCGATCCTATGGTGGTCGAGATGCTGAACAAGTACCGGAAAGCCGGAATCAAATTGTTTCTTTCCGATTTTTCCCTGAATACCGGCATTCCGACGGTAGGCGTTCTGGCTTATGACCCCGCCACCTTTCCGCAAAAGAGCGAAATCATCTGGACTGCCGGCACTACACCGGATCCCCAGAAGGCCTTGAGCCGGGCGCTTACGGAGGTTGCTCAACTGGCAGGGGACTTTAACACCGGGTCCAATTATGTGGCCAGCGGGCTACCGAAATTTACCCGGCTGGAGCAGGCCGACTTTATCATCTCTCCGCAACACAGGATCGACATCGGCAGCCTGCCGGATCTTTCCAACAACAATATCCGGATCGAGGTGGAAAGCTGTATCCAGGCGATTGCCCGGAACCATATGGAAACCATCTGCATCAACACCACCCACCCCGGGCTCGGAATACCGGCCTTTTATACCATTATTCCGGGTGCCCATTTCCGGGAAAGGGCTCATGGAACCAGTGTGGGAATGTTTGCTGCAAAAATCCTCACGGAAACGGTTTCTCCGGAAACAGCGATCCGGGAACTGCGGAAGTTTGAATCCCACCTGCCCAACCGCTACTACCTGAAATTCTATATGGGGACTTCCATGCTTGCCACAGGAAAGCCGGAACAAGCCCTCGACTTTTTTCAGCAGGCCCTGGACCTCAACCCGACTCGGCAGGATATCCCCAGTATCTATTCCTATATGGGAATCTGTTTAAAGGATATGGAAAAATATGAACCGGCTCTTCATGTCCTGGCAAAGGGGGAAAAACTGGACCCGGAAAGAACCGATATCCATAATCTGATGGGGTTCTGCAACTTCAAACTGAAGCGGCATGAAGAGGCTATTGCCTGTTTTCAAAAAGTGCTGAAGCTGGACCCGGGTTCCGCAATTGATTATGCCAACATCGCTTCCAATTACCGGGATATGGGAAATCCCCAAAAAGCGATCCGGTATTACGCCATGGCTCTGGAACTGGACCCATCCATTGAATTTGCAGCGGAAAACCTTAAAAAGCTGAAAGGCTCGTAAAAATTATTGTCAAAAGAAAAGCTTTTCAGACTCTTCGGAAATGGGATCGGCTCCTGTCAGAATCGGCTCAACCGCAATTGGCCTTACACCCATGAGCTTGACAATCCGTTGCAGGGAAGCCAGAATCATTGACTGTTCCCAATCCTGAAGGCAATTAAAGGCGTTGGTAAAATGCTCCTGCATGGGCGGAGGTGTTTTTTCCATCAATTTCCGGCATTCCTCTGTGATGGAAATAAACACTTTCCGTTTATCCTGTTCGCTTCGCCTGCGGGTAGTCAGCCCCCTGCCCTCAAGACGCTCCAATATTCCCGTCACGGTCGGCTGTCCCAGACTCACCGCTTTGGCAATCTCACTGATAGAGACTTCTTTTCGTTTGGATATCTCCTGAAGAATAATCAGCTGAGGGCCGGTCAACCCGAAATGGCGAACCAGATACCGCGAATGCAGGTCTACGGATTGAATAATGCGGCGAATCGCAATCAATACATCATTGCAGATCATTTTCTTCATCATTGTATTTTCATCTTCCGTCATGTTTTCCGTCTCCATTGTTATGCTGCCTGCCTATAATATTTCCCGCACTTTATTTCAATTTAAAACAAAACGTGACTCAATATAGTGCAAGGTATTGAAACTGATAGGCGGCCTGAGCATTGTATGAATGGTATGATATCGGATCGGATCCAAAAAGGAACCCGGCCGGCAGACATGCCTGCCGGCCGGGTTCCTTTTTCGTATGACCTTTTCAAACAGCCCCTCTCCGGAAGGGTTCTCCGTAGGACGGATATCAAAATTCCGGCAGGGTAAATTCCGAACCGTTCCGGCTCAGAAACTCCCCAGCCAGATTTATATAATCAATGGCACCGGAAGAACCCTTTTGATAAAAGACTACCGGCTGCCCGACTTCATTGCTGGCTGCAATGGTCGTGTTGCCTCGAATGACGGTCTTGTACACAAGATTGCTGCATCGTTTGTCGGTATTCAGTTTTTCCATAATCGACTGGCTGACCCGGGTTCTCTGATCAAAAAAAGTGGCGACAATTCCGTTGATGTAAATATGGGGATTAATATCCTCCTGAATTGCGGAAATCGTATCGAACAGGTCATCCAGGGCCGCAAACGCATAGGGCTGTGTCTGGCAGGGAACCAGCACCTCTGTCGCAAATGCAAAGACATTTACGGTGAGAAGCGACAGGCTTGGCGGTGTATCCAGCAGGATGACATCATATTCGGATCGCAGACCGGCAAGAGCCTTTTTCAGCTTGTTCTCCCTTCCCATCTCTTTAATCAGCTCAATCTCCGCTCCGGCCAGATCGATATGGGAGGGTATCAATTCCAGCCCCGGCCACTTTGTGGGCAAAATGACCTCTTTTGCAGAAATTTCTTTTGAATTCATAAGCAGGTCATAGGAACTTTTTTCAATTTGACCGGTATCAACCCCCAGCCCGCTGGTTGTATTGCCTTGGGGGTCCATATCCACGAGAAGGACCTTTTTACCCTTCATGGAAAGGGCTGCACCGAGGTTTACCACGGTCGCCGTCTTGCCGACCCCTCCCTTTTCGTTTGCTACTGCAACAGCTCTTGCCTGTTTTGCTGCCATCTGCTTTCTCCGTCATTGGATGGGATGATCACAAAGGCCATGATTGTTCCTGAATGAATCCTGTTCGCAAATCCGGCCGCTCCAAATTCAAACACGTTCTGAAATTTCGGTTACACTCTCATTAACCTTCTTGATTCGTTTATGAACCTCAAGAGATGCGGTTTCCGTATCTTTCAGTATCGCAAAGACCCGCTCCTTGTCAATCCGCTTTTCATCAATCAATTGCGTGAGTTCAACCAGATCGGTATTATATGCCTGAAAGCGGTTAAAGAGCATCTCCGCATAATGGGATGCCGTGCTTTCAATTAATGTAAACAGATATTGAAACTTGATATTCTCCCGGTAATTCTTGAAATGAAACAAAATGGACTGCTCCGTTTCCCGTTTCATCCGACGGATACCGTCTTTGAGCGCCTGATACACATCATCTTCTTTTTCCCGGACCGGTCTTTTCAATATTTTTTTAAAAACGTTCAACATTTTATAAAAACCGAACCACAGCACTGCTTCGGTTTTCACCCTTACGGAATATCGCATGACGGCAAAAACGGTCGGGATTTGCAGACCGGAAAGCCTTTTGATGGATTCCATGTCCGGCTTTTCCGTTTCTTCAACCGCATTCTGCTCCATTTGAATATCATAACGTCCAAGCGTTTTTCCATAACCGGCGAGGGCGTCAGCCACCATACCATCGAATGGCTGGGCAACGGAATCAAAGATGCTCATGATTTTCCGCTCCTCCCTTTTGATAAAACCGATAATCGCGGGATTGATTTTTTCCGCCATCACATG
Source organism: Desulfobacteraceae bacterium (assembly GCA_003599865.1). Classification (GTDB taxonomy): domain Bacteria; phylum Desulfobacterota; class Desulfobacteria; order Desulfobacterales; family SURF-7; genus QZKS01. Next base: position 38,025 of record QZKS01000042.1, on the reverse strand, counting down.
ATCAAGGTCTTGTTTGAATTCCTGATAAATGGCGTGGAGTGTCTCTGTAAACCCCTTTGAATCCAGGACCCCTTCATACCGATGAAAATCCACCTGATATTGGTTGATAAAATCAACGACCGGAGGAACCACCTCGCCGGACCTGTTTTCGAAAAAAGCATCGATGTCCTTTCTCAGCTCCCCCCTGGTATGGTGGATACAGCCATCCAGTGTGCTCCCGACCATCGATTTGATACGATTCATCTTTTCCTGATTTTTCCGGATGTCCTTGAGCATCCGGCCCGCACTTTCCCCGTCTCCTTCCATAATCTCCTGATTCAACTGCACCCATTGCTGCACTCCTTTTGAAATCAGGCGCAGCCGCTCCAGATGATTCCGCAGAAGGAGACTGTATCGTTCACTGGTAACCTTCTGTTGAAATACTTCGTTGAAACGTTCCGTTTCCCTGTTGGAAAACCCAATCAGATCCTTTTCGGCAATCCACTGTTGATACCGCCGCTGGTCCTTATCACTCAGACTGCCCGTTGCTTCCTGGACCGTAAAAAGATTGAACAGGGATGAAAACACAAACAGTTCCGGATCCGGCTTAAAAATCGATATTTCATCGCGGATCCTGTCAACAAGCTGTTTCATTCCTCCCAGCGTTTCATGCTCGGAAAAATCACAATTGATCACAAACATGATGTTATCCATAATCCCCATCTTTTGAATCATGGATAAAAAGCGGATATCGGCCTGACGCAAACCGGTACGGCTGCTGATCACATACACGAGCATATTGGCCAGCAGCAGATAATCCTGTATCATGACAAGGTGGAGAGGATTGGAAGAATCACTACCCTGGCAATCCGCGATTTCGATATTGTTCTCAATGATGCCGGAATTGATCTCCAATTGAACATCTTTTACATAAACCGCCGGCACTTCATCTCCGGAAAACTCCCGATGTTCGAAAAACCGTTCACCGGTATACACCTGTTTTGCCCCGTCGGAGGATACAATACTTTTTACCCGGTCATATCCTTTCAGATACGATGATAGGATTACGCTGTTCACATTCCGTGTACCCTGCGTAATCAATTGATCGGAACGCAAAGACTGAAGGGCAGCAGTGAGATGCTCCCGATCCGGGGTCCTCCGGATATCAAATGTTTCATTACCGGCGCCGGTGCGAAGTGACGGGAAAAAAGCAAGTGCCTGTTCAATTTCCTGGTTTACTTCATCCCATGATTTCAAAAAAAGAACGGCGCTGAGGGTGGCGCCTTTCCGTATTCTGGTAACAATGGAGGTAACCACTCCTGCCCCCCGTTTCAGATAGTCGCCATGAAAAAGTGCATTGACAAACGTACTCTTGCCGGATTTAATCGGTCCGACAGCAGCCACCCTCATGATCTCATCCGGAAGCTGCTTCCGGATGTTCAAGCAGGTTTTTTTCCAGGCATCAAAATTCTTTTCGGAAAGACCGGTGGCAACCTCTGTAGCTTCCAGCAGATTCGTAATTTGAGAAGAAATCTCTATGATTTCATTTTTCAGATGATTGAAGTTATCCATAGTTTTTACATTTCAATCCGGAAAACCATTCCCGACAGGAGATGATTATCAAAATGTTATCAAATAGTTGTCATAATAATTTCCGCGCGCCCTTTATTTATCTGATCTTTTTTCCCCCATCCAACCTCTTTAAACATAACTCCTTGTAAAATTAAAGACTTTATGATAAGGTTCGCGAATTATCATGATTCGAAAAAAGAGGATAAAAACTCATGTCGGAAAAGCATCCTGAATGTCCCTTATATAACCCCTTAAACTGCAAAGAATACTATAATCCAAAATTGTGTGCTTTTGTCAGAAAAGATAAAAAATGCCAAAAGAAAAAAAAGCCCAAACCGCAATCCGATAAAACTGATGAATCCGACACCCCGTAAAGCCCATACGGTTCCCGATATCTTCCATCACCAAAACAAATCAGGCACTGCCGGTTGCATTCGTAAGTTTCATAGGGTCAATGCCGATCAACTCCATTGCCCGTTCCCACCTGGATTCCACCGGAACATCAAAAAGCAGTTCATCCGAAACCGGACCGGTCAGCCATGCATTTTCCGATATCTCCGACTCCAGCTGCAGCCGGCCCCATCCGGCACACCCGAGGGCGATCAGGAATGAGCCGACCACTCCTTCTCCACGGGCAATCGATTCAAGGATGTCCCTTGTATTGCTCAACGCAAGCGTAGGGGTGACAGTGACGCATCCTTTCCAGTGAAACGGAGGGCCGTGCAGAATAAACAATTCCCCCACGTGAACCGGTCCTCCGACAAAAATATGAATGGATTCCGCCTTGACCGTATAATCGATTTTCAGTTCCTTGAAAATTTCCTTGGCGGAAATAAAGGGGTGAATACGATTAATGACAATGCCAAGCGCTCCGGCATCCGTATGTTCACAGATACAGGTTACCGTTTTTGAAAAATTCGGATCAGCCAGATTCGGCATGGCCATCAGCATTTGGCCCTTTAAATATGATGGTGTGCTTGCTTCCATGCTCATGAATTTTTCCTATTGTTCATTTTCCGTTTTTACTCCTTTGACCTGCCGGTGAAACCGGGAGTAAGTTTCCTTTCCCGTCCGTTTCAGATTATGTTTTACCCGTCTCAAAGTCAAGGGCGGATGAACTTTTGTTCCGGAATATCCGGATGTCTCCGATTCCGGTCGGAATCTATCGGAATGAAGCGGTACGACCATGCATCACCCTGATGGGTATTGAATTTTTGAAATCCGCAGGATAGAATGCGATTATCATGAATAACCGATCCGATATCCTTTCCAAACTGAAAAAAGATGCCTTTGCCATATTTCAAGCCGGTCTTGCGGCGGTAGAACCAGAAGCGGCTGTTTATCGATACGCCAAACGCGAAGGCAAGCGCCTGCTCATGGGAGAAACGTCTTACGACCTTTCCGCATATCAACACATCTATCTGATTGGAGCAGGAAAAGCTGCGTCTCCCATGGTATCCGCCATGGAGAATCTTCTGGGGGAAAACCTTTCCGGCGGCGTTGCGGTTGTCAAATATGGCCATATTCTCAAACCCGGCAAGATTACCATCATGGAAGCAGGCCACCCTGTTCCGGATGAAAACGGGCTGAAAGGAGCGGAACTCGTCATGCAGATTGCCTGCCGGGCCGGAGAAAACGACCTGGTGATCTGCCTGCTCTCCGGAGGGGGCTCCGCTCTTCTGTCACTTCCGGCACCGGGCATCACGTTGCCGGACAAACAGGAAACGGTGAAAATTCTTCTTGGCTGCGGAGCGACAATCCATGAGATCAATTCCATCCGGAAACACATCTCCGGAATCAAAGGAGGCCGGCTTGCCGAGGCGGCCTATCCGGCAACATTCCTTTCTCTGATCCTGTCGGATGTCGTCGGTGATGATCTGGATGTGATTGCATCCGGCCCCACGGTTCCGGATGCCGGCACCTACTCAGACTGTCTGGAGATCATCGATCGCTACGGCATTTCCGAAAAACTGCCGTCCGCGGTTTTTCGGCATTTGCAGAACGGTAACGCCGGATTGATACCGGAAACACCGAAACCGCGGCTTCCGGTTTTTCGCCGCACCGGAAATCTGATTATCGGAAGCAATATGGAGGCCATCCTTTCCGCAAAAAGAAAAGCACAGGAACTTGGATACAACATCCTGATTTTATCATCCATGATGGAAGGGGAAACACGGGAAGCCGCCAGGTTCCATTCAGCTATTGCCAAAGAAATCAGAAAAACAGGCCACCCCCTGCCTCCCCCGGCATGCATCCTGTCCGGAGGCGAAACAACCGTTACCGTTACCGGAGACGGCAAAGGAGGGAGAAATCAGGAATTTGCCCTTGCAGCGGCACTGGATATTTCCGGTTATGGAAATATCGTCATCTTCAGTGCCGGAACGGATGGGACGGACGGTCCCACCGATGCTGCCGGAGCGGTTGCCGATACGACAACCGTGGATAGAGCTTTGAAAGAAAAAAGAACCGCCCGGGATGACCTGTCCAACAATGATGCCTACCACTTCTTTCAATCGATCCATGATCTTGTTATTACCGGACCGACCCATACCAATGTCATGGATCTGAGAATCATGCTGGTCGGCTAACGGCCGTCATGGCCTTCCAGCCGGACGATATCCTCTTCTCCCAGAAAAGTGCCGGAGTGAACCTCTATAATCTCCAGCGGGATCTTCCCGGGGTTTTCCAGCCGATGATCCACGCCGGCAGGGATGTAAGCGGACTCATCCTCTTTTAAGACAATCTGCTCCTTCCCTCTCGTCAGCAAAGCGGTTCCCCTGACGACAATCCAATGTTCCGTGCGATGAAAATGTTTCTGCAGCGTCATATGGGCGCCGGGCTTGACCGTAACCCGGTTTACGATAAACCGGTCTCCGATATCAATATTTTCACATATCCCCCAGGGCCGGTAATCTTTTTTATGGACCAGTGCCTCCTTCCGGCCACGGGATTTGAGCTGGTCAACAATGCACTTCACATCCTGCACCCGGTTCATCGGAGAAATCAAAACCGCGTCCGCCGTTTCCACGACGATATGGTCTTTCAAACCAACTGCGGCGATCATCCGGCCGGTGGCGTGAAGGTAAGACTCATGGACATCATGGGTAACGACATCCCCATGGATGACATTCCGGCAGTCGTCTTTCCGTCCTGTCTGCCAGAGTGCCTCCCATGAACCCAGATCGTTCCATCCGGCATCAAACGGGATCATCACACCCAGCTCTGTTTTTTCCATCACCGCATAATCAATAGAGTCGGAAGGGCAGGCGAAAAATTCATCTGCATCCAGCCTGAAAAAATCAAGATCCTTCCGCCCTTTTTGAAATGCCTTCTCACAAGCCGTTACAATATCCGGAGCATGTTTTTGCAGTTCGGCAAGAACCGTCGATGCCTGAAACATGAAGATACCGCTGTTCCAGCAATAATTGCCCGAAGCCAGATACGCTTCGGCTGTCTGCCGATCCGGTTTTTCAACAAATTCCCGGATGGTGACCGGGCCGATGCCGGCCGTTTCCGGTTTGAGCGGTTCTCCTTTTCGGATATATCCATAACCGGTTTCCGGGGCATTGGGAACAATTCCAAAGGTGATCAGCTTTCCTTCCCGGCTCAGATTCTCGCCCATCCGGATTGCATGCTGAAAAACCGGCACATCATCAATATGATGGTCCGCGGGAAGTACAACCAGAACCGGATCATCATGGATGGACATCGCCTGCAAAGCGGCAATCGCCACGGCAGGAGCCGTATTGCGTCCAAAGGGTTCCAGTATGATGGACGCCTTTCTGATACCCATCTGGCGAATCTGTTCGGCAATCATGAATCGATGCGCCTCATTGCAGATGACAATGGGATCAAGCACATCCGGATAATCATGCAGGCGCAGGATGGTGTTCTGGAGCATGGTGTCTTCATTCACAAGATTCATCAACTGTTTGGGAAACAGCTGCCTGGACAAAGGCCAGAGCCTGGTACCCGACCCGCCTGCAAGAACAACCGGAAATATCATAATCCTCCTGTCTTCCCTTTGAAATCAATTCACAGTGATGGCTTCCGTTTAACAAAATCAATAACCGGAATGACCCGGGAATGTCTTCCGGTGAACCGCAGTCATTCCCTATTGCTGCTTCCGGGAAACCACAAAATAAGGGTTCAACAGATCTCTCCGATTGTAGGCCAGGGGCGCCCCGGAATCCCAACGCAAAACCCGGCATCCCGACTGCTCCGCAATTGCCTGACCGGCTGCCGTATCCCATTCCATAGTCGGCCCCAGGCGGGGATATAGATCCGCCTCCCCTTCCGCCACAAGACAAAATTTCAGAGAACTCCCCGCAGACAGAAATGCCACATCCCGGTATTCTTTTCTCTTTTGATCAACATAGGCGTCGAGTTCCGGAGTTGCATGAGATCGGCTGCCGACGATGCGGCATGTCGCATCATCTTTCCTGCTTTTGAATGGAAGGGCGATAGAGCGGCCCATTACCGTTTCCAGAAATTCCGCTTCCGGCATATCCCTTTTCCCGATCTCACGGATCCAGCCGGAAGCATCCGTTTTCCATGCGCCAAGTCCTTCCGCTGCGAAATACAGGGCAGAAGAAACCGGCACAAAAATAACACCCAGAACAGGGATATGATGTTTCACAAGCGCAATATTGACCGTAAATTCATCGTTTCGTTTGATGAATTCCTTGGTTCCGTCAAGGGGATCAACGATCCAGAGTGTATCCCATTTTTCCCGAACCGAATAATCGATGGCCTTTCCTTCCTCACTCAGAATCGGAATACCGGTCTTCTGTAAGATTTCCACGATAATTTTATGCGCTCTCTTGTCTGCAATCGTCAGGGGTGAATCATCGGCCTTGTATTCAACAGCATAACCGGAATGGTAAACATCCAGAATCGCGCTGCCTGCTTTTATGGCAGCTGTTATCGATTGATGTAATAGGTTTTTCAAGTTCATATTGGTCCCCGTGCTTCCTGTTTTTTCCCGTGACAGTACAAAAATAAAAACCACTTGTCAAACTTCGTATTCCATACTATCCGGTTGTCTACTTGAGATTATTTTATGGCTATGATATGCGCAGATACAATGGTTTTGAAACAGGGTATCAATTTTAATCCGGAAACATACAGGGAATTTTTTCAAAATGAGAAAGGTCCTGATCGTAGATGACGATTCTGTAACACGCGGGCTGCTTTCAAGAGTGCTGAAGGCCCACTCGGAAGAGTTCCTGGTGACAACGGCAGCAGACGGCAAAGAGGCAACGGTTATCATCCGGGAACAAAATATCAATCTGGTCATTACGGATCTGCAAATGCCCGTCATGGACGGATTTGAGCTGCTGGCCTATATTTCAGAACATCATCCTGAAATCCCGGTTTTTATCATGACTGCCTTCGGTGATTCGGATATCAAAAAAAGACTGGATACCTTTGGCTCCATCCGGTATTTCGAAAAGCCGCTTAACATTGACATCATTACGGAATGTATCCTGGATGAACTGAATTCCGGTGCAGAAGGAACACTGAAGGGTATCAGCCTGTCCTCTTTTTTACAGCTGATTGAAATGGAAAAAAAAACCTGCACGCTTACCGTCAAATCCAAAAGTCAATCCGGAATCCTTTATTTTCTAAAAGGAGATCTGCTTTCCGCGTCCAGCCATAATCTTGAAAACGAAGAGGCTGTATATGAGATGTTATGCTGGGATAAGATTGTGATTGAAATCGAAAACCTCTGTAAAAAGACAATCAAGGAAATCAAACAACCGTTGATGAATCTGCTGATGGAAGGCCTTGCGATCAAGGATGAGAGAGAACACAAAAACAAAGAAAAAAAGACTCCGCTTAAGCCTCTAAAATCTCTGAGCAAATGAGCCTCACCAAACGCCTGTGGTATCTACCCGATTGACAATAAACAGACGATCCGGTATACTGCTCCCCAAGTAAATGAAGAACAATGCCGTTCTTGTCAGAATCATACGGCATTCCATTTTTGGTTTTCATTTTTAATATTTATCTCAAATCATTTGTAATTCCGGTATTGCCCCGAACTCTTCGTTTTCCGATGCACGTTAACACCCATATTAAATGATAATATTCTAAATTAAGGATCTCCGCATGAAAGCGAATAAACAGAAAAGCGGCTTTAAAGAAAGGCGCATGGCAAAAAGAGAACCCTGCAGCACCGCCGTTGCCTATGCCACCCAAAACCTGTCAAGCATAGAATATATACAAGATATCAGTGCATGGGGTGTTTTTATCCGAACCAAGACACCGGTGGCGGTCGGTGAAGATATCACCATGACCATTCCGGCGCAGATCGGCAGCAACTCGTGCATCAAGATCATCGGAGAGGTGGTGAGGGCAACCATCAATGGAATCGGCATCAAATTCAAAATGGGAATTGACGAATCGGTTATCCGGCCCCTGGTGGACAAAAAATAACCCTTTTCAAAACAGTATGCCTTTCTTCTCAGGTTGTATTCCCAAGAGATAAAACCCAGTCCCGTACGGCAAGTCCGGTACCGAAATTCCACGGCTTCAAACGGTTGGGCTCGACCAGCTTGATTTCGGCAAGCTCATGCCCGAGCTGAATCTCTCCCTCTCCCGTAACATGATAGGCAATAATCAATTGATTCATCATGGCAAACGGATACAATCCGACAAGGGCCACAACTTTGCCTGTCAATCCAAGCTCCTCCTGAACCTCGCGCACAATACCCGTCTCGGGAAATTCGTCTTTTTCCAGGAACCCGGTGACCAGGCCGAACATATTTCCCGGCCAGCTTCTGTTCCGTGCCAATATGATTTTCCCATCATACTCCACAATTCCCGCAACGACCGGTATGGGAGAATCCCAGTAAACATAATCGCATGTGTCGGAAGGACAGGCCAACCTGATTTTTCCCTCGAACCCCTTTTCCACCAGAGCGGTACGGCATGTGGGGCAATACTGTATTTTGGTCATCGTTATGATTCCTGTTTTGTGTTACTCAAACCCATCCAGGCCGGTCTTTTACCAATTCACCTGCCGGAGGAAAATGCTTTCAACTTGTTTTTTTTTCTTATACACCGGATCACGATAAATACAAGTCCCGGGAATACACGATCTGATCATTTGTCATGGATTTACCGGAAAAAAAATGATACGATCCGTCGTTATACATCAGGCCCTAAAAAAGCTGAAATATTTTAAACCTATTAACAGAGAGATATTTTGATACCATTACTTTTGCAGAAAATTCGTTCGTTTTTCCAAAAAGCGCCCCGTCCTGTTGAACAGCAAGCGGAAAGCCCGCCGGAAATATCCGTCCATACGGAAACAGAAAATAAGCCCGTGAAAAAATCCTGGGAACTCTCCTGTTTCCAAATCCCGGAACATCCGGAAAAAATTCGTTTCCATGATATGAAACTGCCTGTTCAGATCATGCATGGGATTCAGGACTGCAAGTTTGAGTACTGCACGCCGATTCAGGGTGAAATCCTTCCGCAGGCGCTTCTGGGATCGGATGTTACGGGAAAGGCACAAACCGGAACCGGCAAGAGCGCCGCCTTTCTGATCTCGATCTATACAAGGCTGATGCAGAGGGCGCCCAAAGGAAAAAGAATCCCCGGAACACCCAGAGCCCTGATCCTGGCACCCACGAGAGAACTGGTTCTTCAAATCCATAATGATGCGGAAAAAATCGGTAAATATACCCAAAACCGGATCATCTCCATATTCGGCGGAATGGATTATGAAAAACAGAAAAAAATGCTGAAAGACAAAATATTTGATCTTATGGTTGCCACACCGGGCCGCCTGCTTGATTTTAAAAAGCAGGGAATCATCAATCTCAATCAGGTAGAAATCCTGGTCATTGATGAAGCCGATCGAATGCTGGATATGGGGTTTATTCCGGATATCCGGAAAATCGTCTACAGCACCCCGGATAAAAATAACCGCCAGACCATGTTTTTCAGTGCCACGTTGACACCGGAAGTGATTCATCTGGCATCACAGTGGACAAAACACCCGTTCCAGGTTGAAATCGAGCCGGATCAGATTGCCTCCAAAACCATTGACCAGATCACATATATTGTTACGGATGATCAAAAATTCACCCTGCTGTATAATCTGATCCTCCAGCAAAAACTGGAACGGGTTCTGGTCTTTTCCAACACGCGTGAAGAAACCAGAAATCTGGAAAAAAAGCTTCAGCAATATGGTATTAACGCCTCTTTGCTTTCCGGAGAAGTGGCACAGATCAAGCGCGTCCAGACCCTTGAAAATTTCAAAAAAGGAAACATCCGGGTTCTGGTCGCAACCGATGTCGCCGCACGCGGCATCCATGTTGATGCGATCAGTCATGTCATCAACTATACCCTTCCCCAGGACTCCGAGGATTACGTCCATCGAATCGGCCGAACCGGAAGAGCCGGTGAAACCGGTATTTCCATCAGCTTTGCCAGTGAGAATGATTCGTTTTATATCCCCGGCATCGAAACATTGCTGGGACATAAAATGGAATGCAAATACCCTGCTGAAGAACTCCTGATGCCGGTGCCGCCGCCTCCGCCCAGGAAACAGGGCGCACCGCATAAAGGGAAACCCCGCCCTGCCGGAAAAACAAAAAATTCATCATTCCGTTCCGGACCTGTGCGGAAAAAGACCGGTTCCGGCCCCCGGAAACACCGGACCGGAGATCGTCCCAAAAGCCGAAAGTCTCCCGTCCAGCCGAAAGACAACCATTCATAACCCAAGGCAGAAACATCAGGTTTTTTCCAATGCGTAAAAAAAAACAACTCTCCGTAACGGACGAGTCCGGAAACCATCACCCGGCAGGTCAAACCAAAGAACTGGATCATATTGTCATCAAGGGTGCCAGAGAGCACAATCTGAAAAATATCCATGTGGAACTCCCTAAAAAAAAGCTGATTGTGTTTACCGGTGTTTCCGGATCAGGGAAATCCAGCCTTGCCTTTGATACCATTTTTGCAGAAGGTCAGCGCCGATATGTGGAGTCCCTTTCCGCCTATGCGAGACAATTTATCGGCCAGATGGAAAAACCACGATATGATACCATACGGGGACTATCTCCTACCATTTCCATTGAGCAAAAGGCGGCTTCCAAAAATCCGAGATCCACGGTCGGGACCATTACGGAAATCTATGACTATTTGCGGGTGCTGTTTGCCAGGGTGGGTGTTCAGTACTGCCACAAGTGCGGAAAAAAGGTCGGCAGAGGGGATGCAACGAGTATGGTGGATCAGATCCTGACCATTCCCCAGTCCACAAAGATTCTGGTCCTTGCCCCGATCATCGAAAACCGGAAAGGGGAACACCGGGAACTCTTTGACGGTTTGAGAAGAGACGGCTTTGGCCGCGTTAGAATCGATGGGGTTGTTCATGACCTTTCCGATGTCCAGGCGCTTTCCCGGCACAAAAAACACAACATTGAGGTTGTCATCGACCGTCTGGTGATTCAAAACGACACGGCCTTCCGGAAACGGCTGACCGATTCGGTGGAAACCGCCCTGAAATTCGGGAGCGGCCAGTTGATCGTTCATATCCTCGACCGGGAAGACATCCGGATGAGCGAGGCCCGATCCTGCTGCGGTATTGCTTTCCCGGAACTGGACCCGCCCCTGTTCTCGTTTAATTCCCCCAAAGGGATGTGTCCGGCCTGCAATGGTATCGGCACGGTTCTGTCCATGAATGAAGATAAGATCATTCCGGATAAACATCTTTCCATACGGGAGGGGGCGGTCATTCCCTGGAAAAACTACTTCATGAAAGAGGAAGACCAGAACGGCAGCTGGGGATTCCAGCAGATCAAAGCCCTGGAAAAAACATATGGTGTCGATCTTCACATCCCATGGAAAAATCTTTCCAGACAGCATCGAGATCTCTGCCTGTACGGTTCGCAAGGGGAGGAGATGACCATCAACTGGAATTCCGCCAAGATCAAAGGAGAAGTCACCACCCATTTTGAAGGGCTGCTCAACAGCATGATGAGACGGTACATGCAGACCCAGTCGGAAAGCGCAAAATCCTGGTATGCCAAATTTCTTTCCGAAACCCCTTGTTCCGTATGCCATGGTAAGCGTCTGAAAGACGAAGCCCTGAACGTAAGAATCGAAGAGCATTCCATCATCGACATCACCGCCATGACCATTAAGGAGGCCGGCCGCTTTTTCAAATCCCTGAAACTGACCGGCAACCGGAAAATGATTGCCGACGAGCTTCTGAAAGAGATTGTCTCCCGGCTGGAATTTCTGATCAATGTCGGCCTGAACTATCTCTCTCTGGACAGAAAAGGACCGACTCTGTCCGGCGGCGAATCCCAGCGTATACGCCTGGCTTCCCAGGTGGGATCGGAACTGACCGGCGTACTGTATATCCTGGATGAACCATCCATCGGCCTGCACCAGAAAGACAACATCAAACTGCTGAAAACCCTTTGTCACCTGAGAGATATCGGGAACACACTGATTGTGGTCGAGCATGACCGGGAAACCATGGAAACCGCCGACTGGATTCTGGATATTGGACCCGGAGCAGGACATCTTGGGGGACAGATTGTGGCGGCAGGTCCACCGGAACAGATTAAAAACACACCCGGTTCCATTACCGGCCGTTATCTGAGCGGAAAAGAAGCCATCCGGACCCCTTCCCGCCGAATAACACCCAAACAGGCGGGAGATCACTGGATTGTCATTGAAAAGGCGTCTGAAAACAACCTGGCGGATATCACCGTAAAAATCCCTCTTGGGCTCATGGTGGCGGTAACCGGCGTATCCGGTGCCGGCAAGTCGACCCTGATCAACCAGATACTCTACCCGGCCCTGGCCAAAAAGCTTCATGCCTCCACAAACCCGGTCGGCAAGCATGGAAGAATCAAGGGACTTTCCCACCTTGACAAGGTCATCAATATCGATCAGAAAGCCATCGGCAGGACACCCAGGAGCAACCCGGCCACATACACCCAGCTGTTCGGCAATATCCGGGATCTGTTCGCCATGCTGCCCGAATCCCGGGCAAGGGGATATAAAAAAGGACGATTCTCCTTCAACGTAAAAGGCGGCCGCTGTGAATCCTGCAGCGGAGACGGATATATCCGTGTGGAAATGCATTTCCTGGCAGATGTCTTCGTTCCCTGTGAGACCTGCAAAGGGAAACGGTTCAATGCCTCGACATTGGAAATTCTCTATAAAGGCCACTCCATTGCCGATGTTCTGGATACGTCGGTTGCCCAGGCAATGGACCTGTTTAAAAACCAGCCCAGAATCACCACCATCCTGAACACGCTGATGCAGGTCGGACTCTCCTATATCAAGCTGGGGCAGGCGGCAACGACACTTTCGGGGGGTGAAGCCCAGAGAATCAAGCTCGCACGTGAACTGTCCAAAAGAGATACCGGACGAACCTTATATATTCTGGACGAACCGACCACCGGTCTTCACTTTGACGATATCAAGATGCTGCTGAGTGTGCTGAAAAGCCTTGTTGCATCCGGCAATACCGTTGTTGTGATCGAGCACAACCTGGATGTGGTAAAGACCGCCGACTGGATCATTGACATGGGCCCGGAAGGAGGAGATGAAGGCGGCCGTATCATTGCTGAAGGATCACCCGAAAAAATCGCCAAATCCCCGAAAAGCTATACCGGCAAATATCTGCAGAAAGAACTGGCGCTATAAATCCAGCTCCTCTCCATCGTCCGGAATCATCACCTTGCCGGACAAGCCTGCGGATATGACGTTGTTGTCATGCATCACCCTTACTACCCTTCCATGGTCGCCTGCACAAATTCCAGTGTCGCCCGGACATCATCTTTGAAAAAGCAGTGAAGTGCGTCTTTCCAGACACCCTCGGCAAGATTTTTCCGAATCCGCTCCACCGTATCTTTCTTTAACAAAGCTTTCATGTTGATAAACGGCCTGTTGGGTGTATCGATCCAGAGGCAGATAATCTCTTTTGCCCTTCTGATCAACTCTGCATCATCGCCTACCACCTCATCAATAATCCCCATCTCCTTGGCCTTGTTTACCCCGACCATCTCTCCGAAATACATGACATCACGGTACTTTTTATCCGTGTCCAGACCAAACCGCATCACCTCGTTCTGGGCAATGGAAAGGGCAAGGCCGATTTTGATCTCCGACATTCCAATCTTGATCTTTTCATGAAATTTCGCAATCCGATAATCCGCCGCCATGGAAAAGATCAGCCCGGCTGCTGCGCAATGGCCGTTGATTGCCGACACGACCGGCTTCCTGCAGGTCAAAAATTGAATCAGCACTTCCTCCTCCATCAGGAAAAAATCAACGGCCTCATCATGATTTTTAAAACCCAGAAACATGGGGAGGTGAAATCCGCTTGAAAAAAAGCGCCCCGCTCCGGTCAGGACAATCCCCTTTAAGGAATCATCCTCGTTCACCCTTTTGACGATTTCATCAAGCTGTTTCAATGTCTCCACGGTGAAGGGATTTGTTTTTCCGTTTGCAAGGGTTGCGATGACAATATTATCTTCCATTTTTTCTTTGATCATGATTTCTCCAATTGTTTTCTGAATAATTTCTGACGACTTCCAGCAAGGAAGCGCTATGTTTTTCCAAGTCTCTTGTTCAAACAAACTTTTCCTGAAAAGTCAAAAGATTTTGGGCCTATTATCCCGGAAAGAACCATCCACTTGCCTGATCCGGTCCGGCAATGTATATTGCAATTGTCATAGTCGGTCCTGTCTGTTTCCTTTTTCGTGCAGATACAATCCATCTCTGAGAATCGGCAGCCGATCGCACCCAAATATTCATGAAACAGGAGATGCGTTATAATGTCCATTTTTTCCAGTCGAAATGACCGGTTATCCGGTTTCGAGAAACAAGTGTGGCCCATTGCGGCAGGACATATCATCCTGACCATCATCATTTTTTTCATTGCTTCCGGCCATAGCATGGCAGACAGCACCCTGACAGATGAAGAAAAAAAAACACTTGTCTATACAATGTATCAGAATTACAAAAAAAATGATTTTCCGGATGTGCCGGACATCCATCCGGAACAGGCCATGGAGCTGCTGAGAGCCGGGAAGGTCATTTTTGTGGATACCCGCAGCCAACCTGAAATGGACATTTCCATGCTGCCGGATGCAATTTCCCAATCCGCCTTTCTGAAAAATCCTGAAAAATTTAAAGACAAGACGGTCATTGCCTATTGCACCATCAGCTATCGAAGCGGAAAATTTACGCAGGATATGAACAAGAAAAAAAATCAAATATATAATCTTACAGGCGGCATATTGGCCTGGGTGCTGGAAGGCGGTAAGATTTACAATAAAACAGGCGAGACAAAACAAATACATGTCTATGGAGAAAATTGGGATTATCCGGCAAACGGATATGAATCCGTGCAATTCGGATTTTTTGAAAAATTGTTTGGATCATGATGAATTATGGTATTCATAATTCTGTTGACACCTGGTTGACTTCCACGTATAATCTCATCCAATAAATGCAAGATCTTAGGGCGCCAAGCACGCTTGGCATTTTCCGTGGTGCGTAAACATCCACCGGGCAAGCAAGGTTCAGGCAGCCAATCCGAAAGTTACTGAAAATATCCGAGTAAAAAGCTAAAACTCTTTGTATCACATTGGTCCGTGTATAAATGCGCCGATTCGAAGAGCCCGTTGCGGCAATACCGATCGAATGGACTTTATCCCTATCCCCCTTATCTTACGGAAGCGAAAATACCGTGCAGAAAAAACAAAATTTGCGGGATCCAAAATACAAACCCGAAGATGTAATGTCGGATCAGCGTTGTTTACGCAGAATTCCTGTCCGACAAAATGAAGGCATGAGAGCGTTCCTGCAGATCCCGGATGGTTCTGTGCCCTATCATTTCAACGTAGTGGATATCTCTTCCATGGGGTTTTGCATTGAATCGGAAGGACCGGTTGTCCACCGGTTTTCCAAAGGTGACGCAATCGATTTTACCTTATCCTGCCGGGATGACAGTTTCAGATTTACTTGTGCCATATGCCATATCACCATGCTGGAACAAGGTAGCGTCCGGCTGGGACTGTTGCGGACCGGTTCTTCCGGGGGAAAACAGCGATTCCATCATTCGCTTGATAAAATTTCGCTTACCGCAACCACTCATCATCCATATTATTATAATGAAGACGTCATATTACGTATAACCGGCATTTCCCAAACAGATTGGGTTCTGGAATGCGATGACCCTGAGTTTCTTGTATTGCCTTCCATGCCAATCATATTGGCACTTCATATTTCTCTTGAAAGGCATGACAAGATAGAGGGACAGGTTACCTGGGTGGAAACCCCGGACCACGGGAAAACATGGTTTGGTTTGGAAATCGGGCAAATCCCGGATAAAACAAAAGAGGCCATCGTTCGTCATCTGTTTCAGCTTCATGACTGGAAACCCCAGGAAATCCGGGACATGGGATTTGCATTCAAAGGCTACCGGCCGCTGATCAAATTCAGATCCCTTCGCACCCATAACGAATATTTGGAAGTGTTGAAATTGAGGCGGCAGGCATATGTCAGTGCCAATAAAATCGATCCGAAAAGCACGGATACGGATCTGGCGTCGGAGTTGGACCGAAAAAGCCGTATCCTGGTTGCTTATCATCACGCAAGGCTGGTGGGGGCGGTTTCACTTCTCTTCCCGGATCATGAGGAAATGATTCTGGATACGGAAAGAACGTTTGAAAACGGTTATCCTGCAAAGCTGCCGTCCAAAACAAAAATGATTGAAATTGCACGCCTGTGCATTACACCGGATTATCGTGCAACCGATATTCTGCGGGGTATGTTTGAGCACATCTACAGAATTTTAATCACTTCCGGTCGTGATTACGTCCTCTCCTCCACAGACGATCATATGTGGACACTGTATAAACAGATGGGGTTTAAAAAAGTGGGAATCTCATACAACCATCCTGTTCTGAAAGGTATTGAACACCATATTATGATACTGAATAAAAACAGCGCACTTTTCGGGGAAGGCATATCCCCTTTTGTATGGAACAAGTTATACAGGGATATGACAGCGTACCTGATGGCCATAGGCGCTGTCCGGTTAAATGTTTATCAGAGGGCAAGGATCAATCTGAATAAATTTCTCTTTGCGATTCTTTGTTATTCTTTAAAATTGAAAAAAATGATCCGCCGATAAAGGAATGCGTTATGTCAAACGGTTTACTGATTAATTACGCCGGTGTACCACATGAAATGTCCTCTTTGTTTCCGGACAATGGTCTGGCAGCCCTGGCAGGTGTATTACAGGAAGCAAACCAGATGGTCCGGATTCTGGATTTTTCAACCACCGAAACCATTCATGAGGTTTACAGTAGCGATATCCGGAAGGCACTGAGGTCATTGGCACCCAAAATATTTGGCGGGGGACGACTGGATGACCTGGAAATTGCGGATTTACGGCAAATTGATTCGGAAATCCAGGTTAGTGAAAGTGCATTTATCCATCGCATCATTGATGAACTGAACAACGATATTGTCAAAAACAAGGTAATTTGGGCAGGGTTCAAATTATGGATGGGAAGCATACGGCAGTCCATGGAAATTGCGGCAGCGTTAAAAAAAAAGAACCCCGGATTGAAGATTTTCGGAGGGGGTCCGTGTGTTGATATTTTTCAGCATGCGATATTGAAAAAATATCCTTTTATTGACGCCCTTGTTTTTGCCGAAGGAGAGAAGGCATTGCCATTGCTGATTGAATGGGCCGAGGGAAAAGGAGATCTGTTCTCCATACCCAATATCCTATACAGCAATGGCAGGGATATCGTAAGTAACCCGATCGAAAGAATTAAAAATTTGGATAAACAGCCTTTTCCAATCTATGACCCGGACATATATCCGGCAATGGAAGGGGATCGGAAAATGAAAATCCTTTGCTTTGATGACAGCCGGGGGTGCCCCATGGGGTGTGCTTTCTGTCCGGGAACGAACAAATTCGGTACCACTAGAATTGAAAAATCGTCAGATCGATGTATCGCCGAACTATCCTATCTGAAAGAAAAGTACGATGTCCGGTATTTTCGATTTTCCGGTTCCAACACCTCCGCAAAACTGCTGAATGAGGTCGCAGAAAAACTGATTGCGAAGAAACTCGATATCCTGTTTGCCGTCTTCTCATCCGCAACCGGCCTGAGTGCCGAGAGTGTTCATAAACTGGCGACCGCCGGATTGTATTCCATCTTTGTGGGCATTGAATCTGCAAACCATTTTCAGCGCAAAAACCATTTGGGCAAAAAGCTGTCTCTGGATGGTCTGAAGGATGTATTCGAAGCCTGCAGGCAGTCTGGTGTTTTTATCTCCACCAGTATGATATATCCGGCCCCGTTTTCAAACCGGAAGATCCTGGAGGAAAATATAAATTTTTTAGTGGATGGTTTAAAAGGATATGAAAACTGCTCGGTTGCCTTATATCCCGCAGGTCTTTATCCCTATACAAAGTGGTTTGACCATATGGAATCATTCGGTTTCTCTATCGAGTGCCCCTCAAAAGAGGCCTATATTGAAGAGACGCTGGACTATCGGTATAATATTGTTCTGCCCCGTTATTTATGGAAAGAGTTGCCATACACCCTGAACGGAAAATCTTTTAAAGAAATGCTGATGGAAACAAATACACTTGCTGAAGCGCTGAAGGCACACGGTATTTTGCCATACCTGGTAGAAGCGAATGTAATGATGGCCCCTGTTCTCGGGTACAGGCATTATAAGGAATTCGCGCTGGAATCCAGTATCGCATTCTTTGGTGGTGACGCCGAACGGCTGGAGGCATGGAATAGGGAATTCAACCGCGCTCAAATGACAAAATAACAGAAAAAAAATTCGGACTTTAGCTTTCCCTGTTCCGGTCCATTACCGCTCTTATTTTTTGCGCCAGGTCGCTTCTCACAATGGGTTTTATCAGGAACCCGTCAATACCCAAAGTTTTCGCCCTTTCCCCGGACAGTTTTTCACTGAAGCCGGTACAGACGATAACCGGAATCTTTTTCCTGATCTTTTTCAGCTCACATGCGAGCTTGTCACCGGTCATATTGGGCATTGTCATATCGGTAATGACCAGATCAAATTTATTCGAAGACGAGCGAAACGCCTCCAATGCCTCCAGGCTGCTTGTTCGTGACGTCACCTGGTATCCAAGGCGCTCCAGCATCCGTTGTTCCATTTTAAGAATCGGCTCCTCATCATCCACCAGCAGGATATGCTCGTCCCCGCCTTGAACAAAGCGTTGATCCAACATCATTGCAGTTTCCCGTTTCGAATTGATGACCGGAAGATACACATTGAACACGGATCCTTTCCCAGGCTCACTGTACACACGGATATCCCCTTTATAACTTTTCACAATCCCATGTACAACAGAAAGACCCAGGCCGGTTCCCTTACCGTTCGTTTTGGTTGTAAAATAAGGTTCAAATATCCGGTCAAGAACATGTTTTTGAATCCCATGGCCTGTATCGGATACCGAAAAACATACAAATGTTCCGGGATTCAGGTCAAAAGCGGTTACATCCTCTACAGATATATTCACTTGGGATAACCTGACCGTCAGCGTCCCGCCATCTGCTTCCATGGCATGGTATGCATTTGTCATGAGATTCATCACGACTTGATGGATATTGGTCGGATCGGCAAGCACCAAACCGCAGTTGTTATCAATATCCTGTTTGATAGCGATTGTCGTAGGAATGGACGCTCTCATCAATTTTATGGCTTCCTTGACAACGATTTGGGCTTTAATCGGTTTCAGCTCTTTTTCCTCCTGGCGGCTGAAAGCAAGTATCTGTTTTACAAGATCACTGGCGCGAAGTGATGCCACGAGAACCTCATTGAGATTTTCCCGCAGATCACTTCCTTCCGGTGCATTGTCCAGTGCCATCTCCGTATACCCGATAATCGGGAAAAGAATATTGTTGAAATCGTGTGCAATACCGCCCGCAAGTGTACCTATGGCTTCCATCTTTTGGGATTGTTGAATGCGGGATTCAAGCTGCTTGCGTTCTGTGATGTTTTCAATAACCACAAGAATCCGGGGAATGGAACCATCTTCGGCATACAAGGGAACAGTACGGCACAACTGATGCTGATTTTTTACGGAAAATTCGAAAGAACACTCTTCACCATTAAAAGTCTCTTTATAATGCGGCCGGGTGATATCGGCAAAATCAGGAAAAACCTCTTCCAGAGGTAACCCGACAAATTGTTCCGGATTCATATTCTGCTTTTTAAATTCAAGCCCGGATGTAAAACCCACAGTAAAATCTTTTTCAATAATCGACACATAAGAATTGGGATAGTTTTCTGCCATTTTTCGTAAAAGCTCTTCCTTCTCTCGTAAAGCCTCCTTTGCTTTTTGAATCTCCCGATACTGCAGATCCATTTTATCGATGGTCTTATGCGCTTCTTCCTGAATTTTTTTTTGTCGAAGGTAATTGATCCCCAAAAAACCGAAGAGGGCAATGATGGATAGCGATCCTAAAATCACGCACTTCATGACGAATTCAGAGATCATGATTTCGATTGGCGGATATGACCAAACACGCCCTACGAATCCTGCTGTTAATGCCCCAGCGGCAAGAAGTAAAACAGCGATCCTGAGAATTGGTTTTTTGTCGCCATACATCACCCGCATATGCAATTCCGGAACTCCTTCCGGACTGGATTTCCTGTAATGTTTGACCTCTGCTCTCTGCTGACCGTGTATGGTCGGCACAGATGCAATATAGCCGACAGCATTCTGATAGATGTTATCCAGATTTTCAAGAAGAGCTTTTTGCTCCTCATCGTTCAGGGTTTCCAGGTTGATCGGGTGATATTTTATATGGATGAATCCCTTCCCTTCCGCTACGATCTCCATGGACATTACTTTTGAAAAATTCAGGGATTGAGAAGAAATTGTCCGGTATATGCGCGTTGTTGAAAGGGTATACTTGAGAAGGTGATAAAGGAGACTCCCCATACCATCCTGCGTCAGGCTTATCAAGCCGGATTTATACGGCAGTAAAGAATCGCCTGTCGTCTTGATACATTCTTCCGTAAACTTCCGGTCAAATATGACAGATGCCCAATTGGTCTCATCCATAAGGTATTCACAGGACAGACCGGCACGGTCACAAATTGTTTCTACAGAAATTTCCGGGTAATGACGCCGGATACATTTCAGATAGACCTTGAAAATCTTGGTACTGAAATGCTGTTTGGTCAGACTTGAATCAAAACCTGTGTATTTCGGGTTAATTTTTTTATTTCTGTGTTTCATTTTTTTCAAAATACCGACTTGCCAAAAGGCGTTGAAAATTTTTTCAATTTACCGAAAAATGCAAGTCTCTCAAAGGATTGTAGCCAATTCGGAATGTAAACAATGGCTTTCTAAAAGATGCTGTATTTGGGAGTGTGGGTCTTGAAACAGGATAGTAATCGTTTTATGTCTTTTTCTCTTTTTCAGCAAGCGCTTTTTCACGCTTTTCCAGTTCCCGTCTTTTTTCCTCCAGATATTTCTTTTCCTGAAGTATCTCTTTTTGCTGTTCGGCAATCTTCTGTTTCTGAGCCACCAGTTTTTCCGTTGTCAGGGTGAGCCGTTCCGATTTCAAGCGCTGTATTCCATTTTGTATCTTCAATCGGATCGTATCATTTTTTAAATTATTCAAAATCGACAGATCCATGCTGAAACACACACCGGCTCCCTCGGATATCACTGTGGCGGATCTCGTATCCACCTCAAGTGCGCTCATCTCACCAAACACATCTCCCGGCGTGTCAAATCCAGTGATCACGACATCCCCTTTTTTCACCAGATATGTTCCCCGAAGAACCCAGAATATCCAGCTGTCATATTCCCCCTCATGGATAACCGCCTCTCCGGGTTCATATTGTATCAGTTTTACAATGTTTGATTTATATTTGTTTTTCGCTGTCTCCATAATGATTGCCAGTTCATCCATGGAAAGATCGCGTAAAATTTTAAATTTATGAATCAGCTCTATTGTTTTCTGTTTAAAAAGCTCACTCTGGATTTCAACAGGCATTTTATCTCCCGAATGGAATACGAAAAAAGATGGATCAGCCCCAAAATCATCTCCGCAGAAAACCGGTGTGAAAATTTTTGAATACAATGAATTTTCCGATATTGCCGAGAAGGAAAGCTGCTCTGAAAGGGTGTGCCATTATTTTTTACGATCTTACCATATCGGATTATTCATGTCCATCCCATAGGCTGATTTTACCTTTGCAAATCAAACAGGGCGATTCATACTTCGAATCGCCCTGTTTGATTTATCTTTTATGTCATATCCGTCATTGAATCAGGCCGTATCCGATCAGGCCTGCATTCAGAAGTACCAGTCCATAGAATGCGATCATAAAATATGTATCCTTGTTCATAAGCTACCCCCTTTATCTGTCTGGTTTCAGGAAATAACCGGTTTGATATGAACTTAGAATAAATATGATTTTCGTTTCGTCAAGTCATTGATTCCGGTCCGGCAGCGGGAACAATCATTCACAACCATAAGCATCTGTGTATGTAACAACCGAGACACGATTCTCATCTTCGTTCGAGATATACAAAAAATTGCCTTCCGGTGGAACGGCAATGCCGACAGTATCTGTTCCGTTTGATATAAAATCGATAACCGTCTGATCGGATGTCCGGATGACGGCAACGTTGTCCGCCACGGAATTGGTCACAAAAACAAAGCTTCCGTCAGATGATGAGGCAATATCCTTGATTCCAAGCCCGATGGTGATTTCCGTTAAAACCGAGCCGTTCCGGATAACCGATACGGAACTTCCCAAACGACCGGCAGTATATAAATCTCCATTGGGCAGCAGCGCCATATCTATACGGCCGTCTCCTGACGGGACTTTTTCCACAATGGTATAATCGGACAGCCGAATCTTGAGTAGCGCATTTTCTTCCGTGCTGACATAAAAATAACTTTCCTCATCCTGGGAAAGGGTTTTGGGCGCAACCAAACCAAGGGGTGTATAACCCTGCCTGTTGATCATAAATTCATTGATGACAGGATGCTCCGGCGGATTAGACAGCGGTTCGGACGAACTGTTCCAAACATTTGGTTCTCCCGGTGAATTGAATGCCCTGCCGGACAAAGGAATATCCGACAGATGAATAACGGCCGGATCATCATACACCGGGGACAGCCAGCAGCTGAAGAGATTGTTTGCCACCCAGTCGTCCTCTGAATCCGTGTCTTCTCCATTGGGGATCCGGGAATACCCTCCGGGCACATATTCCGAAATACCTTCCCGGAATACGATCGGAAGCACTACATTGGTATACAATCCTCCCTGGGAAACCGGATCAAGAACCCCCACCTCATCAACAATGCGGTCCCATGGCGGTTCCATGCCGGATACCTCCTGATAATCAAAAATCCCGTTATCATCGCTATCCAGATCAAATCCTTCCTGCCCTGCAAAATTCTCTACCAGCAGCAACGTGTAAGTCCTGGTCTTGAATTTGCTGTTCAGAAATTCGGATTTCCAAAAACCTTCTGCATTCGGAACCACGGATGAAAACGCCATCTCAATTCTTCCCATTGATGAGGGACACTTGGTCGGACACTCTCCGGAAACCGGGTTTGCCTGACAGATCGGGCTGCTCATATCCGGCTCCTGCACCAATGCGCCGCATTCATTTTCAACTGCCAGAACCGTATATTTCCTCCCATCCGGCGGAACGCTGAAAAACACTTCGATATAAGACAATGCCTTTGGTCCCATGGGCATGGTTCCCACCAGGGTATGATTGGTTGTTTCAATCACGGAAATAGATGCATCATTTGTATTGGCGACAAGGACATATGCTCCATCGGCTGAAACGGCAATTCCATTCGGAACCCTGCCGACCCGGATTGTTTTCACGACCGTATTATCAGAAGTCCGGATTACGGAAACGGTATTATCCCATGAATTGGTGACATACACATGGCTTCCATCCTGCAATACGGCCAGACGATATGGATCAATATTCACCGGAATGGTACCGACAACCTTGTTCTCCGGTGTTTGAATGACCGACACCGAATTCCCGGCAGAATTGGCCACATAGAGGAAATTTCCTGTTTCCGTATTCGCCATGACCATATCGGTTGGACTGTGACCGACGATTGCGGATGTTCGATACCACTTTGCCTTAAAGGCAAACGGCATGGAGGAAGGAAGTGTCCCGATCCATAAACCGCTTTTCTCCGCAGCATGCCGGCTGGGAAACATATGTTCAACGGCGATATATTCCGATGAATCTGCATTATCGGAAACCACTTCGAGATATGATATCATGCTTTCATGATCATCCGGGTCCAGAATGACAATCCTGCCCACCTCGATCCTGTACCGGTATTCTTTTCCCCGGATCATCATTTTGTTTTCACTTAAAAAATCAATCATCAACGAACAGGAAGGATACTCCTCATTCACCACATGAAATGTTTTTTCAATTTTAAGCTGTTCGTAGTCAAATGCCGAATCGGTAAAAGAGCGGCTTGTCTGCCCGCTGGTGTAATAATTGTTATCCGCACTGGAGGAACAACCAAGACAGACCATTGAAACCGCCATTGCTAAAAAAACAGCAGAAAAAAATATTCCTGATTTCTTCTTTTCATTCATTGTATTCATATGGCCGATTTCTAAGTTTGATTCATCCGGCATAACCGCCCCCCATCAACACGCATCTTTTTCAGAAACCCTGTTCACATCCCAAACCTGTATTTAACGTTATAATATCCAGAGACCTTTTATCAAGAAAAAAATGAAATATTAACGGTCTGAATTCGTTCCGTTTCAATACCGTTCCCGCTGTGTTTCAAACCGGTCTACCCAATTGAATCCACTTGACAATCCAGCATAAAGTACATTAAATTGTGACGCAAATGCTGATAAAATCTGATTGGGGAAATTCACCGAACTTCGTAAGCAATACCCAACACACCGGATCAGGCTGCACTGCCGGACATCCCGATTTTTGAATCGCAGGAGGAAAATATGCTGGTCGTCATGAACCACCTGGCAACTCAGGAACAGATCAACTACGTTGTCGAATCGATCGAAAAAAGAGGATACACCGCCCGTACGATCCCCGGCGGTGAACGGGTGTCCATCGGTATCCTATACAACAAGGGATCTGTGGATGCGTCACTGTTTCAGGCGCTTCCCGGTGTCAAAGAGGTAATCCCCATAACTCGGCCATATAAACAGGTAAGCCGGGAATTCAAACCCGACAATACCATTATCCGGATCGGTAATCTGACCATCGGCGGCAAAAACCTGATCATCATGGCAGGACCCTGTGCCATTGAAAGTGAAAAACAGGCGATGACGATCGCCAATCATGTGGCCTCATCAGGGGCCCATATTTTCCGCGGCGGAGCATTCAAACCGAGAACATCACCATATTCCTTCCAGGGGCTTGGAGAAAAAGGACTGCAAATACTGGCAAAGGTGAGAAAGGAAACCGGGATGCCCGTGGTTACGGAAGTGATGGACTTTCAGAATTTCGATCTTGTGGAGGAATATGCGGATATCGTTCAGATCGGGACCCGGAATATGCAGAATTTCAGCCTGCTCCGAAGAGCGGGCAAAGCGAAAAAGCCGATTCTGCTGAAAAGAGGAATGGCCGCCACCATCCAGGAATGGCTCATGGCTGCCGAGTATATCCTGGAAGAAGGAAATACCCAGGTGATCCTGTGTGAAAGAGGTGTTCGCACCTTTGTCAACCACAGCCGGAACACCCTGGATATTTCGGCAATCCCGGTTGTCAGAAAAGAAAGTCATCTTCCGATCATTGTCGACCCGAGCCATGCTGCCGGAATCCGGGATCAGGTCGAACCCCTGAGCCTTGCGTCGGTTGCCGCAGAAGCCCATGGTCTCATGATCGAGGTACACCATGCCCCGGATGAAGCGCTGTCCGATGGTGCGCAATCTCTTTATCCTGACCAGTTCGACATCCTGTGCAAAAAAATAAGAGCCATGCATGCGCTGTTTGACAAATAAACATCACTGGAAGGTATCAGCCGGGTGGATGAAGCCGCTTATGGATGTTAAATGACACCACATGAATTGAATCACGTTTCCCAGTGGAAAACAAGAATCCCAAACCCCGAAAGCATCCGGATGGTGGTTTCCAACAGCCATCTGAATCCTGACATCAGGAATTTCTGCGAAACCATCGCTTCCGTCCTTTCCATAACCATTCAAGATATACAGCCAGAAAATGAACTGCCGGGAATGACCATCCATGACCGGATCACCTATCATGCGGTTCCGCTCGGGCCGGAACTGGAACCCTTTTTAAAAGCGCTGTCTTTCATCCAGGCCCCGACGAATCCCGTCCTTGAAAAAATGAAATCGATAACGGTTCCCGTCTCCCTGACACTGTATATCACTCCGCAATGTCCCTTCTGTCCGGCTGCGGTTGAAAAGATTCTGCCGTTTGTGCAAGCCGGTGACCGGATTCGGATCACCATTATCGATGGCACTCTTTTTCCGGATCAGGCAAAAAAAGACGGCATCCGGTCGGCGCCGACGCTTCTTTTCAATACATTCCGCTGGACCGGCAATTTTCAAATCAAAGAAGTGGCCGAACTCATCGCCGATCAGAATCCTTCCGACCTCAGCACGGATACGTTGAAAAACATCATCCATGCCGGAGATGCCGCCAAGGTCGCCGATATGATGATTCAACACAACACGATTTTCCCCGCCTTTATCGACCTTCTTGTTCACGAAAAATGGCCTGTTCGACTGGGCGCCATGGTTGTCATGGAAAGGATTATCGATGCTTCTCCGGAACTGGCGGCAATCATGATCAAACCGGTTGTGGATCGTTTCCCGTTCATGGATAATTCCGTAAAAGGCGATATGATTTATCTCCTGGGAGAGGCCGGAGACTCCCGGACCATTGCAACACTTGAAGGCCTGCTGGAAGACAGTTCCGACAATGAAATCAGCACGATCACCCAAGAGGCGATCGACAGCATCAGGACAAGACATGATCCGGAGTAAACAGTTCCGATTGCAGATGAAGCAGATCCTGCTGCCTGTGATTTTTCTATTTTTCATTCTACCGGTTCATGGTGAATCGACGACCACTCCTCCCGACCCATACGCCATTCTTCATCAATATTATGAAGCCATCGGAGGCCTTGACAGGTTGAAAGCCATTACAACCGTTTATACGGAGGGGAGCACCGAGTATGACGGGCTGAAAGGAACCTTCCGGTCGTGGGAAAAGAAGCCTTTGCAATATCGGCTGGAAGAGGATTTTGCGATCCTTCAGCAGATTCAGGGTGATGACGGGCAGGTATCATGGAAAAAAGACCCGAACGGCAAGGTGGTTATTTTACGCGATGAACAGACCCTGAAACGTCGAAAAATTGCCCTCGAAATGGAACACTTCGACCATCTCAACCCGAAATCGTCCTTATTTACCATATCATACGAAGGCATCCAGCCGGTCAACGAGCACCTTTGCCATGCCATAAAAATCAGGAATCGATTGAATGAGGACGTGATGTGGTATTTCATTGACCGGAAATCCTTTCTTCTGGTGAAATCCGTCAGCCGGCTTCCGGATATCGAGACCCATACCCTATATTCGGACTATCGAAATGAAGACGGCCTGCTGTTCCCTTTTTATGATGAATCCCGGATCTTTCCTCGTGAGAAAAAGGAAATCAACCGGATCGAAAAACAAATCATCAATGCCCCCATTGATCCTGCCCTTTTTCCGGTGCCTCCGGATTCATCCCGTGATTATGAATTCACGGAGGGGAACCGCTCGGAAAATATCCCTTTTCAACTGGTTGAAAACTTAATCTATCTGGAAGTCAAAACCGGAAACCATACCCGAATGTGGCTTCTGGACAGCGGGGCTTCCATGTCGCTCATGGATCAGAAATTTGCATTGGACATGGGAATCCGGCCGGAAGGCCAAATCAGGGGTCATGGATTTGGAGCGAACTTTGACCTGGAATTTGTCAGGCTGCCCGGATTCAGCCTGCCGGGCGTCACGTTTGGAAAACAAACCATTTTCTCTTTTCAAGGCCTTGCAGAAAAAACCAATGAACCAACCTGTTATGGTATTCTGGGCTATGATTTTCTTTCCCGGTTTGTCGTGAAAATCGATTACACAGCAAGACGGCTATCCTTGTATGACCCGGAAGGTTTTGTCTATACCGGAAAAGGTACTGTCATCGATGCTCCTCTGAAAAACGGAATCTTCACCCTTCCCATGATGGTGGACGGCATCTATTCCGGAAAATGGTCCCTGGATATCGGATCATTCAACACATCCTTTCATTTCCCGTTTGCAAAGGCAAATAACCTGTTTCAAAAAAAAGGGGTTTCTCATATCAGCAGAGGCCTTGGGGGTGAATATATGGAAAAGACAATCCGGTTTGATCACCTTCGCATTGGAAATCATATCCTTCAAAATCCCCTGATATCCATCCCGGATGATCAGGGGACCGGTGCGACATCCTCTGCCGAATGCGTTGGAACGATCGGGAATTCGGTCCTTCGGCATTTTACTCTTTATATGGATTATGAAAACCAAAAGGTAATATTGGAACCGGGAGATGATTTTCATACGATTTTTCCCCATGACAACAGCGGTATCCAGATCGGGAGAACCGGGCATGGAAATCCATACATTGTGTTTATTTCCCCCGGATCACCAGGGGAAAAGGCCGGTTTTCGGGAAGGAGATGTGATAGAAAAAATCGATCACCTGAAATTTGACAATCTTTCCAGCCTGATATCGATCAAAAATCTGCTCCGGCAAGAAAAAGGAACCGCACTGCAATTTCAAATCATCAGGGATGATCGGGAAAAAAGCATCCGATTGATTCTTGACAACATGTATCAAAACTGAAACTCCCCTTCCGTCAGCAGGATATCTTACCGTTAATACACATATAGTTATTTTATATTCCGGAATGAAAAATCCAGCCTTTTTTGATACTGATCTAAAAAATTGGTTGCATGAAAATAAGCAGTATGTTAATCCGTCATGTTTGATTTGCTGTTTTATTTGGATCCATTTGTTGAAAGGAATGAATGCGTCATGACTTCAAATAACGAACTGAAGCTGGCTTACTGCCTGACGGTTATTTTGCTTCTTGTGGGTGGAATCTGCTATGCTGCCTTTCCTGTTGAAACCCCGGAAGATCCTGTCAGAAAGATGTTTAAGACATCTGCGGGAAACGTGCTGTTTACCCATAAGGTGCATCGGGCTGAGACCGGTTATGGTGCCGCTTGTATTGACTGCCACCATCACCATGAAGACGATGAGGATAATTTTAAAGCATGCGGTGATTGCCACACAGCAGAACCGCCCAAGACAGTCCCCCAAAACTGCCAGGAGTGCCATGACTCCGTCGGCAATATTGAGGAACATCATCCGAAAACCGTTGAAGGAGAAGATTTCCGTGCCTGTGCGGATTGCCATCAAAAAACAGAAGATGGTTCCACTCCGGAGGCTTGCAACGAATGCCACGAACCGGATGAGATTGAAGGCCAACAAAAAACTATGAATTTTCAAAAAAGATCCGACGCATTCCATACGCAGTGCATTGACTGCCATAAAGAATACGGTTCCGGTCCGGTTGAATGTTCATCCTGCCATGTCATGTAAAGGGAAGGTATTATGATTAAGAAATCATTCTTTGGTTTGCTCAAACCCAGGCTTGAATACGATATTATCGATGCAAAAACCCCGGCACCCCGGGAAATAACCGCATCCAAAACCATTCAACTATTTTCTCATACTGTTTTCGACAAAAAAGATAAAATCCTTTTTCAGGTTGGAGACAAGGTAAAAGCCGGGCAAAAAATATCCATCATGAAAGGAAGCGATGATTATATCATCTCCTCTGTTTCCGGAACAATTGCATCCATATCCCCCTATGCCGGGAATTTTGGGATGCAGATGACTTCTGTTGTCATCAAAAAGGATGACCGGCAGGAATCGGATACGCAGTTTGCCGAGGCTGCAAAAACACCATCCTTCCAGGTTACAACCGACTTTCTGGCTCATTTGCCGGGTGCCTTCCCGGTATCCATCCTTTCCCAAACAGATCCGAAAGTAACAAAGCTTGTGATAAGCGGTATGGATACGGATCTGCTGGTACAGACACGGCAGCAGATTGTAAAAACGTCTGCTTCATCGATCAAAAAAGGTATCCGGATACTGAAAGATATTACCAATCTCGATACCTTTATTATAGTTGTTCCGGAAGCCTTGTCCCAGGACGCCATCTCGACCGGCGCAACCGTCAAAACCGTTCCACCGGCCTATCCTTCCGCATCACCGCATCTGGTATTAAAAGATATCCTTGGAAAAGAACTTCCCGCAGGCGATCCATTTGAGAAGCATGGAATCGCGGTAGTGAGTGCCGAAGCTTTGGCCGCTCTTGGAAACGCCTATGAAAAGAAGGAAATCCCTACCCGGAAAATCCTGACCGTCATCGACAAAATCGGAACCAAGAAACTGATTTCTGCACAGATCGGAACACCTTTCAAGGATATTTTTTCCGCACTGAACATCCGGCCGGAAGATGGTGACCGGATCATTATCGGTGGCCCCATGACCGGTCTGTCCGCATATACGGAAGACCATCCGGTCTGTCCGGATACAGATGCCGTGATTATCCAGGATCGTTCCGTGATACCCTATGTTTCAAACAGCGCCTGCATTAACTGCGGCGAATGTATCCGAATCTGTCCGGCAAAAGTTCAGGTGAGCATGCTGGTTCGTTTTCTTGAGGCAGGCCAATATGATAATGCGGCTGATAACTACGATCTGTTCTCCTGCATTGAATGCGGTTTATGCAGTTACGTCTGTACCGCCAAAATACCGATCTTCCAATACATAAGGCTTGCGAAATTCGAGCTCGCCAGAATTCAATCCGCGGAGGCCGAGAATGTTTAACCAGAAAAAATTTGTTGTTTCACATGCGCCCTTCTGGCATGACGGGAGTTCACTCTCTACCAGGCACTACCATATCATGCTGGCAGCCATACCGGCCGTGATACCCGGTTTTATCCAATATGGCGGACGCGCGGTTGCGGTTGTCTGCTTCTCGATTGCAACTGCCATGATCTGGGAAATGGTTGTCAATAAGATTGCAAAACTGCCGGTTTCCATTGGAGATGGCAATGCCGCCTTGATCGGACTGCTACTGGCCATGATGATCCCGGCAACCACACCCTGGTGGACGGTTCTTGTGGGAACCCTGATTGCGGTTGTGATTGGAAAACAGATTTTCGGAGGGCTGGGAGCCAATCCTTTCAATCCGGTTATGGTTGCCATGGCCATTCTTTCCCTTTCCTGGAAAGGGATATTCGATTTTAACGAAGCCCTGTTATCCTATGATTTCGATTTTACAATGGCATATCCCCTATCATCCCTCAAGGCCTTTGGACCGGACGCGATCTCTTCCTTTTCCATGACTGACCTTCTCATGGGCAGACAGACCGGCGGTATCGGGTCTACCTGCGGAATTGCCATCATTATCGGAGGACTATATCTGATTGCACGGGGATTTATTCGATGGGAAATCTCGGTTTCCTTTCTGGGAGGTGTTTTTGTTACCGCTCTTCTCTTTGCCATGTTCGGTGAAGAAGGCAAATATGCCGGACCGATCTTCCACCTTTTTACGGGATATACACTGATTGGTGCCTTTTATCTCGCAACCGAAGACGCCTCCTCCCCGGTTAATTTTATACCCATGCTGATTTATGGTGCCGGCTGCGGTATCATGACAATCCTGATTCGAAACATTGGTGCATATGTGGACGGCGTGGTTCTGTCCATTTTATTGATGAACCTTGCCAATCCTCTTATTGATAAAATCAGACCCAAAGCGCTCGGAAAGGTTGTAGAAAAATGAATGATATGATCAAAATGGTTGTTGTTCTGACAATCCTAAGCTCTGTATCCGGAGGGTTGCTTGCATCCGTACATGACGGAACCAAAGCTCAGATTGAAAACCAGCAACTCAAATTTGTCAAAGGACCGGCAATCAAAACCATCTTGAAAGGCTCCACCAACGATCCCATTACCGACCGGTTTAAAATCCAGGACGGCGATGTGGAAAGAAGCTTTTTTGTCGGTAAAATTGATGGCAAGGCCAACACGATTGCCTTTGAGAGTTTTGGAAAAGGTTTTGGCGGTGATATCGGCGTCATGATCGGTGTGAACCTGGACGAGGACAAACTGGTTGGTGTTTCCGTTACCACCCATAGTGAAACACCGGGACTGGGAGCAAAAGCAAAAGAAGATCCGAGTTTTTCAGCTCAGTTCAAAAGCCTTTCCACAAACGACAGCATCAAGGTTACCAATGACGGAGGAAGTATCAATGCCATCAGCGGTGCGACCATCACCTCCCGGGCAGTCTGCGATACTGTTGGGAAGTCTTTGGAAACCTATAAAAAAATCAAACCTCAGCTTGCGGAACAGATAAAAGCGTTCTAATTTGGTAGGGAGAATACTATGGCGAAGTCTATTGTACAGGAATTCACAAAAGGATTATGGCAAGAGATCCCACCCTTCAGACTAGTGCTCGGTCTTTGCCCGACACTGGGTGTAACGACTTCTGTGGAAAATGGTCTGGGGATGGGATTGGCAACGACCTTTGTTCTTGCAGGATCCAATATCCTGATATCCCTGTTGCGTAATATTATACCGGCCAAGGTTCGAATTGCCTGTTTTATCATCATTATCGCAACCTTTGTTATTATCGTCGAACACCTGATGCAGGCATATACCTATCAACTCTTTCAAACACTAGGCGTTTTTATTCCTCTGATCGTAGTGAACTGTATTGTTCTCGGGCGTGCCGAAGCCTTTGCCTCTAAAAATGGTATACTTCCTTCCACAGCAGATGGACTCGGTATCGGAGTTGGATACACTCTTTCACTGGGGGCTCTTGGGGCGGTGCGAGAAATACTGGGAAATGGGACGCTGACAATCTGGGGTGATCTTGGTTTTAACCTGGCCTCAGTTTTCCCTTCTTTTCAGCCTTTTACTTTTATGGTTCAGGCGCCTGGTGCCTTTATCGGATTGGGACTCATGCTTTGCGCCATCAATGCGATTGGTGACTAACAGGAGAACTTATAATGGGATATTTTGAATTAATCATTGCTTGTATTTTCGTAAATAACATCCTTCTTGCCCAGTTCTTAGGAAACTGCCCTTTCCTCGGGACATCCAAAAAAATGGAAACAGCGATCGGCATGGCTATGGCTGTCATTTTTGTTCTGGTGCTTGCGGGAACCATCACTTGGATTGTTCACATATTTATTCTGGTAAAATATGACCTGGTATACCTGCGAACCATCGCTTTCATTGTTGTCATCGCTTCTCTGGTACAGTTTGTCGAGATGTTTCTGAAAAAATCCATCCCGGCGTTGTATGCCGGTCTTGGTATCTTTCTTCCGCTGATTACGACAAACTGTGCTGTTTTAGGTGTTTGTGTGCTGAATATTGATAAAGAGTTTACCTTTATGCAGTCGCTTGTCGCCTCTTTTGCCTACGCAGCCGGTTTTGGTCTGGCACTGATCCTGTTTGCAGGCGTACGGGAAAAAATTCTTCTGGCAAGGGTTCCGAAGCCGCTTCAGGACACCTCTATCGGACTGGTGACCGCCGGAATGATCGCACTTGCGTTCTATGCATTTAAAGGCATGGTTTAAATCAGATTGAGGACTGTGTAACAGGAACACGATTTCACGGGATATGCATTCATTCAGGTTCGATCATTCCAATGTATATCCCTTTTTTTTTGGAAAATAGTTTTATTTAACCATTCAGGAGGATATTGTGACAGCTCTCCTTTTTATGCTGTTTCTTGGAATTATTTGTGGAGCGGTTTTAAGCATCGCATCCAAGGTTTTTTATGTGTATGAAGATCCAAGAATCGCCGCCATTGAAAATCTGATGGCCGGTGCAAACTGCGGCGGATGCGGTTTTGCCGGATGTTCAGCCGCTGCGGATGCGGTTGTGAAAGGCCATGCCGGCCCCAGCGTCTGCATTGTTGCCGGACCGGAATCTGCTGCAGCGGTCGCTGCGGTTATGGGGATGGACCCCGGCACGGCAGAACCCATCCTTTCCCAGAATGAATGCCTGGGTGGGAATCGGGCGGATGATAAATATGACTATTCAGGAGTTTCCTCCTGCCGGGCAATGGCCGCTTTTTACGGCGGAAAACGGGTATGCAGCATCGGATGCATCGGTCTTGGGGATTGCGTTAAGGCCTGCAAGTTTGATGCACTGGTTCTTGGTGAAAACGGTTACCCGGTCGTCGATGAATCCAAATGTGTCGGCTGTGGCGCATGTCGGCAAGTCTGCCCCAAAAATATCATCAAAATCCGGACCATGTCGGATAGGCTGCTGAGCTTCAACCAGGACGATGCCGCCCTTGCTCCCTGTCAGCAGACCTGCCCTGCCGAAATTAATATCCCCAAATATATTCAGCAAATTAAACAAGGCGATTATGAGGGAGCTGTCAATACCATTCGCGAAAGAAATCCCCTCCTCCTTTCCTGTGGCCGTGTATGCCCGCATCCCTGTGAAGACAAGTGCAGACGAGGCATTGAGGATGAACCGGTTTCCATCAATCAGTTAAAACGATTTGCAGCAGATTATGAAATGAATTCCGGGAAACGGCTGCCCATTCCCTGTGCTCCGGATACGGGTAGGAAGGTCGCTGTAATCGGCGGCGGGCCGGCGGGTCTTACCTGTGCTTATTTTCTCCGGCGTCTCGGACATGCTGTAACCATTTTTGATATGATGCCTAAACTCGGCGGCATGATCCGGTACGGCATACCGGAATATCGACTTCCCAAAAAAGTGCTTCAATGGGAAATCGATGGAATTCTGAACCTGGGTATCGAGGCCAAAACAAACGTCAAATTCGGATATGATTTCGACCTTGGATCATTGATAGCGGCCGGCTATGACGCCATTTTCATGGGAGTCGGTGCATGGAAAGATTACAGCATGAAAATTGAAGGAGAAAATCTCCAAAACTGTTACACCGGGATTGATTTCCTGACAAAATTTGCAAGAACACAACAGGGGGACAGCAGGCTTCAGATACCCATTGGGAAAAAATGTGCCGTTGTCGGCGGTGGGAATACCGCTATTGATTGTGTGCGGACACTTATCCGGCTTGGCGCTGAAGAGGTATCCATTGTGTATCGCAGAACCAGAAATGAAATGCCGGCCAATATGGTTGAAATCGAGGCTGCCGAGCATGAGGGCGTCAAATTCCATTTTCTTGCTGCACCAAACCGGGTTATTGGAAACGAAGAAGGAAGGGTCGTCGGCCTTGAATATTTAAAAATGGAGCTGGGCGAACCGGATGCCAGCGGCAGAAGACGACCGGTTCCGGTTGAAGGGTCTGAAACGGTTCTGGATGTTGATATGCTTGTCACCGCTATTGGTCAGGGACCGGATGTATCCTTTAAGGAAAATGGAAAACGAATTGCGGAGCTTGCAACAACACGCTGGGATACCATTGATTCCGTAAATCCTGAAACCCTCCAGACCAATATACCTTACATATTCACCGGCGGGGATTCTGCGACCGGAGCTTCTCTTGTCGTGGAAGGTATCGGCGGTGGAAGAAGAGCCGCCAGATCGATTCATCAATATCTTTCCGGGCAACCGGTGGAACCGGTTAGAAACAGCCTCTTTAAAAAGAACATCGATGGAACCATATTTGACTCCGTACCCGGCGTCATTAAGCAAAAACGTGCCGAAATGCCGGAGCTTCCTGTGGATGTTCGGATTAAAACTTTCGATGAAGCGGATCTGGTGCTTCCTGAAGATGAAGCTATTCGCGAATCCAATCGCTGTCTTAACTGTTGCCGTCTCTGTTACAATAAAGACCGGCATGCGGCTTGACGCATCAAAGAGTTCACCCTTATTTTTTTATTCCAAAGCCCACACTGATTTCATTCAGTGTGGGCTTTTCTAATGGAAAACAGTTCGTTATTCTATAGATGTCCAACTTGAAAAAGCGATTCATGTACTGCACGGATCGGTTGGCCTATTGCCAAATTCTACGGTCTGTTTTATTATAGGAGTAATAAAAGACACATCCGAAACCCAAAGGAATGATCTTGTTATGACAACAGATGAACATATAAATGATATTTTGAAAACCATGCGAAAATCAATCAAACCATCAACGGGTCCTCTTACCTCCATTGATCTCAAAAAACTGGCTAAAGCATCCAAAGATGTACAGATTGCAAAAGAGATTGCTGAATTAATTAAACAAGAGTCAGATGATGATAAGGGTTCCGAAAAAAAGAAACCTTGACTTTACAACTTGAAGATGGACTTTACCTCAGCTCAGCAAGCAATGAGTGCATATCTTTCGGTATTGGTGCTTCAAAGACCATTTTTTCCCTGGTAACCGGATGATGGATTGTAAGTTGCCGGCTATGCAGCATCTGACGCGATATTGCCATAACTCGATCACCGTTTTCTTTTAACTGACTGATCCGACGCCCTGCATTACGAATACCGTAAACCGGATCACCGACAACAGGATGATGGATCGCATGGCAATGAACTCGTATCTGATGTGTCCTGCCGGTGTATAACGTAATCTCCAGAAGTGACAACCCGTGATATTGTTCTTTTACACGCCATGCTGTCAAAGCCTCTCGCGGTTTCTTGCTGATTGTGGACATTTTTTTCCGTTGGGTTGGATGGCGACCGATCGGCAGGTGAATGGTACCGTTTTTCTGTTTCAGATGTCCATATACCAGCGCAAGATATTTTTTTTCCACTGTTCTGGATTGAAATTGATGAGACATTTCTGCGTGCGCGATATGATTTTTGGCAACCAGCAGAACGCCGGAGGTATCCTTGTCCAGTCGATGTACAATTCCAGGGCGTATTTCGCCGCCAATTCCTTCTATCCCTGGACAATGATAAAGAAGTCCGTTTACGAGTGTACCGGTATAATTCCCGGGAGCAGGATGTACAACGATTCCAGGAGCCTTATTCAGGACAATCAGATGAGAGTCTTCAAACAGAATATCAATCTGAACCGGCTCGGGTTGAAAGGAAACCGGTTCAGATTTGGGAATAGCGCCCTGAATCACTTCGCCCGGTCGGATTCGATAACCGGGCTTTTTGGCAGATCCGGACACCCGGATCGATCCGTTACGAATTAAAGATGCAGCAAGCTTTCTGGAACAATGAGGTATTTTTTCAGCAATGAAAGAGTCGAGACGTTTATCAGAATCAGCGTCAGCAGCAACAAAAGTAAAACCGTCATTATCAGACATGAGCGGGATTACCGGATATCAATTGGAAGCGAATAGAGACTCAATCTCTGCCATTACGGATTTCTCATCTTTATCCTTGGCCGTGCAAAGTTCTTTGAGCAGTAACCCCTGAGCCGTATCCAGGAGCTTTCGTTCTCCAAACGATAGATCTTTTGTGAGTTTCAGCATAAAAAGATCCCGAAACACCTCTGCGACATCATACAAAGAACCGGTCTTGATTTTATCCATATACTCACGGTATCTTCTGTTCCAGGTCTGGTTGTCGACAGCGTTCTCTCTTTTGGAGGTAATGATCTCATAGACCTTATTGACGTCATTTTTATGAATGACGCTTCGTAGACCTACAGACATCACGTTTTTTGTCGGAATCATGATGACCATTCCATTTTCTAAAATTTTCATGATATAAAAATCTTGTCTGTTGCCACCGATTTCCCGACTCTCGATTGCTTCGATGCGACCGACACCATGGGCCGGATAGACAGCAAGGTCTCCCGGGCTGAACGCCTGACAAATTTGCTCTTGCTTCACTGCGTTTTCCGCCATTTTTTCCCCACATTCTGTTAAAAACACATTATATCGTAGCCGACTTTGCCAGTTGTAACTATATATCGTATGTAAAACGTCAGTAATATACCACATTTATTGTCACGAATCAACAACAAAAAAAGGGACCGGCAAAGTGCCGATCCCTTCTGTTTTATGATCTGAAAACTGCTGGATTACAACAGGAAAGGAACCATCAGCAGAGCAACAACGTTCAGAATTTTAATCATCGGGTTAACGGCCGGGCCTGCGGTGTCTTTGTAAGGATCGCCGACAGTATCACCGGTAACAGCAGCTTTATGGGCATCGCTGCCCTTTCCGCCCAGATTGCCGTCTTCAATGTATTTTTTGGCATTATCCCATGCAGCGCCACCGGTGGTCATGGAAATTGCGACGAACAGACCGGTAACGATACTTCCGATCAGAAGACCGCCAAGGGCAACCTTTCCAAGAATAAGGCCAACCAGAATCGGAGCAACAACAGGCAGAAGAGCCGGAACAACCATTTCACGCAGAGCAAAACTGGTCACGATATCAACGCATGCTGCATAATCCGGTTTTCCGGTGCCT
>QZKS01000033.1 GCA_003599865.1 Desulfobacteraceae bacterium | reverse complement strand
GGCAATCTGTTATGGCTGTGTTCAATGATGGTTATGTTTTTCCGGGATCGCATATTCTCGTAAAATTCCACCTGGTCCTTTCGGTGAAGTTTTATGACAAAATGCACATTATGAAATCGTTTTGAAGCAGTGAAAATGGATTGTATGACT
This sequence comes from Desulfobacteraceae bacterium, assembly GCA_003599865.1. Lineage (GTDB taxonomy): Bacteria > Desulfobacterota > Desulfobacteria > Desulfobacterales > SURF-7 > QZKS01. Next base: position 54,393 of record QZKS01000033.1, on the reverse strand, counting down.
TCCAGATGATGATTATAAGAGATGCTGTTTCCAGGTCCTGAAGTGGCTACCAGGCAATAACGATCATTATGATTTATATTGACAGCATCTTTGATTTTTGGGTTTATCTGCCTGTTACGTGTAATATGATCCAGATGTGGAGCTCCGCAAATACTGATTTTTGTATTATTTTTTGAAGACCGTTCAATGATCTTCTTTGCTTTTTGCCCATGAACCAGAAATAAGTCGACGATATGATGATAATGCAAGGGGTTTCCATCAACAACCCCGTGCATAATGCTTACGGTCGGCAGCTTCTTTGTTTTGCTCAGAGTGGATACGATTCTCCCCTCATAGGTCAGGTCATTGCCTATGATCATCAGTGAAGGAGTAATCGTGTTAACTGCTTCACGAAATATGGCTGCTGTCTCGACCATGAACGGCAGCATCATCCGTATATGTCCGCTAATCAACTGCGAAAGCTTTTCAGGGTCGTATGGGATCATAAAATCCGGAAATCCAAAACCCAGGTCAGCGAATCTTTCTGTTTGAGTCCTTGCTTTCTTTTTTGCTCTTCTGATCTCTTTTTCCCATAAAAAGCCGGCATAAATCGCCTTACAATCCAATTTCACAATCTTTGGAACAAGACTTGGACGGTTTGTAAGAAACGCACAACTGATATTCCTTTTTAACAGTTCTTTGGCAACAGGGATCTGAGACTGCAGATGGGTTGGTTCACATGGCCAAAAAATCACACTCGCCTTCTCAGGGGCAGATGTTATTTTTTTCGACCGATGGTTATTCTTGAGCATATCGTATTTTAATTTTACCTTCGATATGAAACTTCTTGAATTGACCATCCCATGCTTTATTTTTTTTTTATTTCTTTCCTGTCTGACAAGGTTAAGCAGCAGCTCGGTCAAAGGAGACATCAACATATCGATCACATTACAGTCTTCCCATAGGATATCACTCAGAGGTTTGATCCGGCCGCAGTGATTGCTGAGTTCCATCAGCCATCTATTAACTTCTGTTCTGTCGTTCGAGTTATTGTTCAATATGATTTTTTGTGTATTATCCATTTATGAAGAACAGAATTTCAGCAATGACTATCTTTTTTGAAAACTCATGGCTGCGTAAAATGTAAATATATCCGTAAGAATGGTATTTTGAATAAAAGGTATTTTCGAAATTATTTTCCCAAATGGCGTGAAATGGGGCATGAACCATTCAATATTGAATCCATTTTTTTTTGAAAGAGAAATGATATCTGAATAGGTTGTACCATTAAGATCCTTGTGTTTTCGCAGATCTTTCAGCTGTTGCGGATTTCCCAGTAACCCCGGATATATTTCCAATAATTCCGGTTTTTCAGCTGCCAGCCGCTTCATAACATTAATAATGGTACGGTCTGAAAAAAAAAGATTTGCCCAAGGAATCTTTAACCCATGCTTTAAGTGGGTTCCATATTTACTGTAAATGGAAGAATAAGTGGGCACCAGCAGTCTTCCGCCTGGCTTCAGAATTCTATGGATATCTTTGATGGTACTCTCGGGATCACTAAAGTGTTCAAAGACATTATCCGCAAAAACCAGATCAAAAGAATTTTCCTGAAAAGGCAAGTTGCATACATCTGCGCCGACAAAGCTGAGCTTAAGGTCTTGTCCCTTAATGATCTCTTCAGCCTTCATTGACGAAAAACGTCTGGCATAGTGTAGATGTTTTATATTCAGATCAATTCCACAAACGAACCTGGCACCAACGATCGACATAAATGTTGTGATACCGCCATGTCCACATCCGACTTCCAAAACATCCAAATCCTGAACATCGGCCAGGATTCCATTTTTTACTTTTATACTGTACTGATGCCTTGAATAAGCAATGCCATATTCATCGGTACCAAACTCTGCATTAAATTTTTTGACTCTGTCTTTAACGGGGGATGGCCAATATTTTGCCATAAAGTATAAGATAGCTTCACCAGATTTTCTGTTTTTTTGATGCAATTGAAACTCCTTTTTTCAACCATCAAGAACATGGCTTGCGGATATATGATCAGAGGAAGCTTAATTTTCTTGTTTTGAACAAGCGTAAAATGCGCGCTCTCTCATTTCGTGACCGGAGAAGAATAATGATCTGGAATACCGGGAATAATAATGAAATTAAAAAATTTAAAGCGATACGAACAATAGTCCCCATTGTCTGCATTTCTATCACAACAATCAGAAGTACCATCACCAGGAAAAAATTTAGCCCGATGCACCACCAGTCGAATGTAATCTTATATCTTTTCTGTGAAAGCAGGAAAACAATGACCGCCATTGTTATCCATCCAAAACAAGTGCTGATAGCTGCGCCCTGTGAGCCTGTTTGCCTGATTAGCAGAAAAGCGCTTATGACCGTGACGATCAACCCTCCCAGACTGATCAAGGGTATGGGTTTAGTATTATCCGTAATTTCAACACCGGTTCCCAGCATGAAGTAAATGCTTTGTGATAAGGGAATCAATGCAACCACAGGAATCAGATATGTTGCCTCATGGTAGTTTGCCGTTGTCATCATCCTGACAATTTCAGGCCCCCAAAGACATATCAGAGCCCAGACATAGGATATGCAGATCAGATAATAGGTCGTTATGGAGCTAAAAATAGTTTCCGGTTTTGTTTCATTTGCATGTAACTGAAATTTATAAGGAACCCATGCATTTTGAATTGCTCCGACAATGAACGTCATGGGCATGGTAATACGGATAGCGATGCCATAAATTCCAGCCTGATCCATGCTTACCATGGATGCAATCATGTAGTGGCTAAACTGTGAGAGCCCTATTGATTGAAGACGGTGGGGTATGATCGGTACTCCGTATCGAAACATATATTTCCAGATTGTAAAATCAATTTGTAATTTTTGATGTCTGCGAAAGAAGATAAAACAGTATACGGTTACCAGAATCGAATTGGCTGCCAGATTTGATATCACGATTCCATATACACCGTACTGTTTCCAGACAACGAGCCAGATCGATATCCCTGATGTTAACAGCACGGAAACGATATTGATAAGAGCAATCAGTTTTACCCTTCTGAGAGCTCTCAGAACGACAGCCGGGACCTGCGCAATCGTAGTCAATGCTGCAGTTAAGACCGTAATCACAAATATTTCTGAGTAAGACAGCTCCTTAACAAACAAGTTTGTTATCGGATCAATAAAAAAAAGACAAAGAACACAAAAAATACCTGCTCCGATCAGGACACTCAACAATCCCGTGTCAAACACCGCCCATTTTTCTTTTTCATCTTTACAAAGATTAAACCTTCTGAAAATTGCATTGGACATCCCCAGGTTCGCAATTGGAACAAAAAGTGAAATGACAATACTGGTCATGGAAAGTATGCCAAAGTCTTTTGGTGTCAGATATATTGTAAAGACGGGCAGCAGACAAAAATTTATAACCTGGCCGAGAACGCTGCTCGCTCCATAAATGGAGGCGTCATATATCAGTGTGCGAATTTTATCAAACATCATTTCTGCTTAGAGATATTGATCCTTAATGTGTTCGGAAATCTTCCTGATGGGTCTGCTGCAAGGCTTCCATAACAAGATTCGCTGTGTACCGGTTTCCTTCCTTATCCAAATGATAACCATCCGCACAAAATAAATTATGATATGGTTCGGCCTGCAAAAATTTTTCAGGATCAATCCACCGGGCATGATATTTGATGCATGCATCCTTCAATATATCATTGTAAACCTGAGCATTATGGTTATGCCCAGGAGACTTTTCCTCCAGGATCGAATTGGAGAGAATCGGCAGAATTATTATCTTGATTTCCCATGACAGGCTTTTGATTTTTACAAAAAAATCTTCAATATACCGATGATACTCTTCCGGCTTGGTATATACCTTGCCGAGAGGATTTTTTCTCAAAATTTCTTTTCGTTTTTGTGACCGGTGTTTTATAATTTTTTGTCTTATGAAGTCCGGAATAAAGGATAACCCAAGTATCAATTTTTCTTTTCTGGAAAAAATTCTCGGCGCACAATCCACAATTCCTACCTGCAGTATGATGATATCGGGTTTTTTCCATAATATGTGTTCATTAAAATCATGGCCCGTAACAGTTTCAATTGTTCTGGAACGTATCGAACAATTGATCACTTCATAGTGATTCCCGTCTTTGTTTAACTCGTTATGTAAAAGATACGGCCAGGTCTTGTCCCACAAAACATGATTGTCATCATCAATCCTAGGTAAAGGCAGGGAGTCACCTATAACAACAATTCTTTCTTTTCTATTCATGTAAACAACATGCCGTTAGCTGTTGTGCCAGTTCCATTGCATTGGCCATGTTGTCCAGCAAACAGTTATTATTTTCAACTTTCCCTTCAATCGTCTGCTTAAATAATGTTGCCTGTTGATAGAAACCTGGTTTGAAATCCAGATCACAGGCATCCGGCAATATTTCTTTCTGTTCTTTATTATTGTTCGTAACTATACATTTTTCCAACGGGGAAAAAATATATCTTTTTCCTTGAGAACAGATCGTAACCTGCCAGCCTCCAGGGCTGTCCCATGTAGATTGAAAACTTGCCAGAACACCATTTTCAGATATGCCATGCAAACTCATCATCCAACGAAGATCATTTCCCGGGTTAGAGCAGATCGTATCCGCATTTTTGATTCTCCCTGACAAGGATACCAACAAATCAATACCATGCAGGCTGTTACCGAAAATCATTTTTTTAATCTGATCATCTGTAAACCCTCTTTTTCTGAAATGTTCAGGCGACTCCGACCAGTTTACAAAGACAGCTTGAACAGATTTTATCCCACCGGCATCTTCAATGGCTTTCTGAAAAACAGAATAATGCCTTCGATTGGTTCCAACCATTATCGGCGTTTTATATTTTTGATATAGATCTCTCAGTTCAAGATATTCCGAAAGGCTTGTACCTGGCGGTTTTTCAATCAGCATGGGTATTCCTGCCGGTATGATTTTCCTGGTAATATTAAAAATTTCATCAAAAGAGGCGCAGCAAACGATTCCATCCGGTTTCTCTTTTTGGATCATTTCAAGGGCAGTATGATAGGTTTTTTTAATCTTTCCTTCAGTCTCTGCTTTTTTGCGTCCTCCTTCACTTCTATTACAGGCGGCAATAAACTCACACCCGATCTCCCTGAATACCTCCATATGCCTGGGAGCGATTCTCCCATATCCGATCAGGGCCAGCCTCACTATGTTACGGGAAGCCATATATTCATGTACTCCTTTTTATGGGATTTCAAATTCACAGGTTGGTTTCCCTTCCTATCGGACAAATATGCAGCAGCCAGAATCTGTATGGAATTACGGCCGCTATCCGCATCACATTTTACCGGCTCATCGGAGATGAGCTCAGTCAAAACGCCATAAAGCATTTCATACATGTTTACCTGAAGATCCAAATCTATCGGCGGATCTATCTTGGCAAAAACCGGTGGACGGTTCGGACCGGGTATGACACTCAAATCCCTCTTGATCAGTTCGAGTGATTTGTATTTTTCATCGATGCGTATTCGCCCGCCCGTCATATCGATTTCTACAGACATGGGTCCTGAACCGTCTTCAATCTGAGATATGACTGCCCTGGCTCCACCTTCCAGCTCCAATACGACAAGTCCGCCCGGATCAACGAATTCTTTTCCTCTGGGATTTGTTTTGACCGGTTTATCAATCCATGCCGAAACCACAACTACTTGTTTACCGGTGAGATAGCTTACCAGATCAAAAGAATGGGTCCCGAGATTTCCAAGGCCGATTCCCGGCCTCTGAATCCAAATGCATCTTGGTTTTCCCCATTCTTCTTCTTTCCGGATTTCATTTTGAATCCACTGATACATTGCACAATGACGCCGCGATTGATTCACCGCCAGCCTGACATTGTATTTGGCCGACAGCTCGTATATCAAATCACACTCCGCAACAGAGCATGCCATGGGTTTTTCAATCATAAGATATTTAACTCCATGTTTGATTGACTTCTCTGCAATAACCGCATGAGAAGGTCCATTGGTCGCAATGCAAATCAAATCAATTTCTTCATGGTTCAACAGTGTATCGACATCAGAATATTGATTCACTGTTTTACGGTTTTTTATACTTTCCAGACTTTTTTCATTTTTATCAGCAAGTGCGATAAGAGATATATCTGCAATTTTATCAATTACCTCAATGATTCTTTTCCCTTGAGGTCCCAGTCCGACAACGGCTGCCTTAAATGTCATAATCCTCTCTTTTCCATTAAAAATTCAGCAAAGATAAAATCGATCTCATCGTTAATATCAACAGAACGCTCCCGAGGCATAATGTAGGCCCGACAGTCATTGCCGATGATCATATTTTCATGTATCGTCTCTATTGTGGAAGCATAAACAGAACAATTCCGTATGTAGATCTCTGGTAAATCATGATAAGCCATTCTGCCATTCTCTTCTTCAAGATATGGAAACAACCTGTCCTGTTTCAGTATTTTCATTTTTATCGGATGAATGGCATGATCAAGCTTAACCACACTGACCGCGCTGTCCGCACCGGTCGTTTCCAAAAGTTTCAAAGTACCACCTACATCTTCCGGTTGGGTAAGTGGAGAGGTCGGCTGTAAAATTACGATAGCATCATACTCAGACCGTTCACTATCACGAAGATAACGAACAGCATGCTTTACATATTCAATTGCCGGCGCTTGATCACCGGATATGGACTGCGGCCTGCGTAACGGCAATCTTGCATCATGCTCCATTGCAATTTTCAGTATCTCCTCATCGTCGGAAGAGACAATAACCCGATCTATTGTTTCGACCTGTAATGCGGTTTCAATTGTCCACGCGATAAGCGGCTTGCCACAAAATGGTCTTTTATTTTTTCCAGGTATTCGTTTTGAGCCGCCCCTAGCAGGAATGATTGCCAGTGTTTTCATCCATCACACCATCCTTAATCAGATTTTCCCGCAACTGGTTGGCCATAAAAACTTCTGTTTTAACGAAAGACTCACATGTATTTCCCCCGATGTGCGGTGTTATTATCAAATTATTATGTTGTCTTGAATACAGTATCAATTTATTGTCTTCATGAATAGCGGGTTCTCCCTGAAGCACATCAAGTGCCGCACCGGCAATGCGCTTTGTTTCCAGTGCATGCAGCAGCGCATCTTCATTTATGATGCCACCTCTGGATGTATTAATCAAAAAGGCGCCTGGCTTTATCTTATCAAACTCGTCATAATTCAAAAGATTATGGGTAGTGTTGTCATACGCAACATGGATACTGATAATATCGGCACTTGAGAGCAGTTCAGAAAGAGATGCGGTTTGAGTTGCAATTGCCGAATCAATTATCTCAAATGGATCATATCCGATAACCTTCATTCCAAACGACTTGCAATAGCCGGCGACGATCTTTCCCAACCTTCCTATCCCTATAATACCGATTGTCTTCTTATACAATTCGGAGCCTTTGAATAAATCCCGGTCCCATATCCCGGTTTGAACGGATTCAACTGCAGCGGGGATATTCCGGATAAGCGCAAGAGCCAGACCAACAGTAAGCTCAGCGGTCGCACGAATTTCCTTTAAAAACTCTTTCTCTCCTTTAAGGCTTAGTACTTTTATATTTTTTGTCTCTGCATATGTTACGTCAATATGGTCCAAACCGGTAGTAGCTGTTACAATATATTGTAATCGATGCCCAGCATCGATAATATCCTTATCTATCTTTATACCCAGTCTTACAATCAGGATTTCAAAACTCGGCAGAAGCTTGAGTAACTGATCCCGGTCGACTGGTTCTTCATGAAGATTCGCGAATGACCGAAGTATTTTTTTGGCATCTTCAGAATAATTTTCGGGTTCTGAATTTAATATATTGATTGCATGCTTCATTATTCTTTTATAACCATCTCCTATGTACCACCGGTCAATACATCAATCTTTTCTCAATAGAAAGCGCTTCGGTTGCAAGAAGTCCTGCGATTTGTTTTCCTGCCGTACCATCACCATACAATGGATCAGACGGATATTTTCCATTTTCCATATGTTTATTGATGGCATTGCATATGGCTTTACGATCACAATCGACATCTATTACATTTTGCCCTCTTTCCCGGTCTTTTTGACGGTTTCCGATATTTACTGCAGGAACGCCGAGAAACGAACACTCCCTGATCGCTACACTTGAATTACCGACTACACATGAGCTGTTGTAGACTAAACGCAAAAAGTCTTCCGGCATCATATTTTTATAATACCGGATATTTCGAGCGCTGTAGACTTCCCGGAAATTTCGTATACCTTTTGATGTCCCATCTGATCCGGCATCCACGTTCGGCCAAAACCACAAAGCAGGTATGCCCAGATTTAAAATTGCATGCAACGTTTCCTCAATATGGCGCCGTGCTGAATCGATTTCAGTTGTCACAGGGTGCTGCATGACAACAATATACCCTGAAGAAATATCTATAGCAGGGCCAACTGCATTATATTTTGTCAGCGGATCAAAATTCATCTCAGGGTTTGATATAATCTCTGAAGCCAAGTCAATAGAAGGACATCCTGTGACAAAAACTTTTTTTGGATCTTCACCCATCCGGATTACTCTTTCCTTTGCTTTTTTTGTGGAAACAAAGTGCAAATCGGCAAGTTTTGTTATTGAATGCCGGACCTTTTCATCTATCGAACCGGTTACCTCACCTCCCTGGACATGAACCAACGGAATATTCATATATGATGCAGCAATTGCTGTGGCCATGGTTTCGAATCGATCCGCAATCGTTACCACGATATCAGGTTGCAGGTTATCAAAAACAGTAGCCAGTTCCGCTATTCCTAGTCCGGTCGATTTTGCTGAAGTAACAAGGTTTTCACCTTCAAGAATCATGTAAACCCGGCGATCTATCTTAAAACCGTCTTTTTCTATGCTTTTAAATGCATCCCCATAACGATTCAGCAAAGCGGAAGCTGCAACAATGAGCTGAAGCTCCAAATCAGGATGAAATTCAATGGATCGCAATGCCGTTTTGATTCTGGCATAGCTTGGGCGCGCAGTGATTACAACACACACTTTTCTTTTCATCATCTTTTCTCCAGGTCACCTTCCTGTAAAATATGATCGGCAGAAACCGTTTTCAAAAGGCGCATGCCGATCACTTCAGAAAGTCTTTCTGCAGGCAGCCCGCCACCTGGTTTTTTAATGGCAAGATCTTTTTCCTTTATAATTGAACCTGCTTTGATCGATTTTCGTGTCACAATGCTCTTGGTAAAAAGTTGTCTCATAACCTTTAACGAGTCAGCCATTCCATCTTTATCAACCGGATGATCCATCATTGTTTCGACAAATCGGATGCCTTCAACAAGCATTCCCAATTCATGCGTTGTCAATGATGCTAAAACATCAGGGCCAAACATCTCTCTGCTCAGCGTGACATGGACTTCAAGCACATCAATGTTCATAGATGCGGCGACAATCCCCGGAAAAATTTTTGATGAGTGGTCAGAGAGACCTGCTAAACAGTTATACCGTTCGCGAAAAAAAGGAATCATATTCAGACCGATTTTTTCTGCAGGTGTCGGATACATGGATGTGCACTGGAGAATCACCAGAGGCAATCCAGCGGCTTGAATCTCTTTTACTGCTTCATCCACTTCATGAATCAAGCTCATGCCTGTAGAAAGCAGGACCGGTAAACGTGTCCGAACAATCCCTTCGAACATTGGTGTATTTGTAACTTCTCCGGAGGCGATTTTCCATGCATCGACACCAACCCTTGTAAGCATGTCAACCGCTTCAGATGAAAATGGGGAGCTTAAAAAAAACATACCCCTTTCTTCCGCATGATTTCTGAGACCTTTCCATTGGTCTTCCGTAAATTCCATGCGTTTCCAGTAATCGTATCTTGTTTTATCCTGAAGGCTGAATTTAACGCGCCAGGGTTCGTGAATCGTGCTTTCAGCAGAAGCGATATGCGTCTGGAACTTGACCGCATCTGCTCCGGCATCGGCAATTGCATCAATATAGGCATGAGCCATCCCAAGGCTGCCATCATGGGCCTGAGCGACTTCTCCGATGATGATGCAGTTTTGCCTTGTTGTGAGACGTTTTAAAAAAAGGTTTTTATTATTCCTCATTTTATAAAGCAGCCTTTCCGTTCATTCGTAACAGTTCACGAATGATCAATTGGGATGCGTTCCCATTTCCATATAATGATGTCGACTGTTTCGCGACTGTTCTATTTTCCAATGATGCGATTATGGATCCGTAGTCTGCACCGGCAAGAAAATTCCAACCGGACGCAACCGTTTCAACCCATTCTGTTTCATCCCGTAAAGTAATACATGGGACTTTAGCCCAGTATGCTTCCTTTTGAACTCCACCGGAATCCGTAAAAATAAAGGATGCATGTTTTTCAAGAAGAAGCATATCAAGATAGGATACCGGCTCAATAATCATAGAATATTTAACGTCTATATTAAGTTCAGCGATCCGTTTTCTGGTTCTTGGGTGCATGGGAATGACAATCTGTATTTTCGATTTTGCTGTGTCCTCAAAGGCCTGAATAATTTTTTTTAGCCGTTCTGCATGATCGGTATTTTCAGCACGATGAATTGTTGCCAATGCGTATGTTTTGGGGATTAGTGATAACCGATCTAAAATTGCCGATTTTTTTTGTGCCAATTCAAAATTATAAAGAACAGAATCAAACATCACATCTCCCACAAGATGAACACCCTCTGAAATTCCTTCCCGGGTCAAATTTTCAATTGAAGTTTTTGTTGGGCAAAAAAGCAGTGTCGATATATGGTCTGTTACAATTCGATTGTGTTCTTCCGGCATTCTTTTATTAAAAGAACGCAACCCGGATTCGACATGAGCAATCGGCAGATGTAATTTTACTGCCGCAAGCGCACCGGCGAGCGTTGAGTTGGTATCCCCATAAACCAACACTATATCCGGTTTTTCAGATAATAGTAACGCTTCTATTCTAATCAGCATTTGACCGGTCTGAAAACCATGACTGCCGGAACCGATATTCAAATTGATGGCGGGTTCGGGAATCTCTAGCTCTTTAAAAAAAATATCAGACATTTTCTGGTCATAATGTTGACCGGTATGAACAATGGCCTCCTCCAAAGTATCACTATGTGAAGAAAGCGCGTTATGCTGTTTTATTGCACGCGAAACCGCTGCGGATTTAATGAATTGCGGTCTCGCACCAATTATTGTTATTATTTTCATTGGCTAAAACTCTTTTAACAGATTGGATATACTACACCTATTCCTTGATCTTGTGATGCATCAGGTATTCAATAAAAAATGATAGAAGAATCATAAATGTTAACCCTGCCACAAAAGCGATTTTTAAATTACGTTTTTTATCCGGTTCGACCTGAATAGGTGAGGAAGGTGCTTTAAGTATACGGATGCTCCCGATGATATCTTTTTTAAAGCTTAGTTTTTTAATGTTCTCTTCCATAAGTTTGATCGTACTTTGAATGTTTTTTATTTCCAGCGATAATTTATCACGGGTCAGCATATTGTTCTGTAATTCATTTTTAAAATTGTTTGCTATGCTGATATTTCCCTGAATTGAATTTGTTGCGAGCAAAACCGAAATGCTGTCCACACCGGTTTGCTTTGAGGAAAGTATCTTGTTTCTTGCTTCGATAAGCCTCTCGGTATTTGAATGAACTCTTTTGATATCATCCTGAAGTTCATGTACACGGTTATCAATCATTTTAATTTCATAATGTACATTTTGAATAATCGGTTCCTGTCTCTGTATTTCCAGTTTGATATTCTCTATATCCCGTTCGATTTCTTTTCGATAATAATCTGCGATGGGAATAAATTTCGCTTCAAGAAGGGTCCCCAATTGATTCAGTATAAAAACACCCCTGTCAATATCAGAAGTGATGTAGCTGATATCAAGGCTTGCTGTGCCTGGCGGCAAGGCTACTGATAACTTGATCTGATCTGGAACCTTAAATTTTTTTTCCGCTCTGATCAAATCCTTAATCTCCTGGTTGAACGTCTTTGCCTCAATCATTGCTTTGATATTCTCCGCAGAATCGACATATGTAATTTGTCCGTTATTGCTGATATTCAGCGTTCCAGGACGAACTACCATATTGAGCAAGTACTCCGGAGTAATGAGGGTATTGACATATGCCATAACCAAAATCGCAAATGCGGTGCCAACGATGATAAGAACCTTCCATCTCCATAACACCCTGATAATATCAATCAACTCAATATTCTTTTCTTTTCCATTAACGGAATGATTCATAGCACGATTCTCCACATAGCATTCAAATCAAAAAAAATACCTTTATCAATATATTCAATAGATTGTAGCTTTTTTGCAGCGACTTTTTTTAGAGTTGTCCGTCACGAATATAGCCAAGCTTCCAATAGAAACACAGACAACCGAAATCATTTGAATCTTGGCTATCATTAAAGCATTTTCATGATAGATCAGCGTAAGGCCAACCATTAAAAACACCCCACCGATCAACGGTATTAAAAATTTATAATTCAGGTTTGCAAGATAATAGGTAAAAAAAACATTGGCTGTCGCAAGTAAAGCCATATTGGCACCAATAATTTGTAAAAATGGACTCCCGGCCAGATATTTCCTGCCAAACAATATCATGATAATCCATTCAGGCCAGATCACATAAACTATGGTAATCCCGCCACCGATTATTGCAGTTAGCCCAAGTGTGATCCAGAGATGTTTATTTTCAGATGACTTTCCGGAATGTTTGGAAACTTCCGGAAAAAGAACAATCACCAGGACAGCAGGAAGGCTGAATGCCAACCTTCCGATAATCGAAGCTGTTGCATAAAAACCGGAATCATCTTCCGTGCAATAGTGTCGAACCATCACCATATCCAGGGTCATAATTAATTTAACCATCGTGATCGCGATCAAAACAGGAAACGCATAACGGATCATCTCCTGATAAAAACTTTTGGCCAAGACGATTTCTTTACTGATAAAAATATCTCGCAGAACAAAATAGCAGATAATGATAACGACGCCTGTTCCAATCGTTCCTGCGAGCAGGGCTCCATTAACGGCTAACCCCCAAAAAGAGACCAGTAAAATCCCTGCTGCCAAACGTATGACTGCATACCCGGAATGCCCCATACTGAGTGGGAAAAACCGTTTTAATCCCTGCAGAATGCCAAACATTATTGACAGGATTAAGATTAACAGCATATCTAAAAATACAATGAGGATGGGAATGAAAGAATCCAGATGCAGATACGACTTGATGCCGGGAAGTAAAAAAAAACCAAAAACCATGAGAACGATCCAAACTTTCAACATAAAGAGAGAGCTCTTGAATAAAAGGTTTTTTAATTTGCCCAACCCTGTATCAGCCAATTCAACAGTATATCGTGCAAACACAATGGGCAAAACCGTGAATGGAACAGACAATACCATGGATATGGAATTCAACGAATTAAAACTGCCGTACTCAGCCGGAGTTAGAGTCCTGGCCATGATCAGTTGAAAAATATAACCAAACACAAAACCGGAATTTATAAAAACAAGAATAATCAGATTATTTTTAAGATATCGGTGCATGTTGAGTTACACATCATGATTTAAAATAATCATAGGAGTTGACGCCAACCGACATACTGGAAGGCAATGGTTCTTCCTCATCCACATCAAGACAGCGCAAAACGCCGGGTTCAATCTCCTGATAGCGCAATCCGCTTTCCGGACATATCATGGGGCCATTTCCTGAAGAGGTCAATCGATGGCCATGCCGGCTCATCCACCCGTGGAGTCTGCCTGGAGAACCCATTACCAGGCCATAATCAGGAACATCACGGGTAACCGTAGTCCCGGCTGCAACAAATGCATACCGTCCGATCGTCACACCACAAACAATGGTCGCATTGGCGCCGATGGTTGCGCCTCGACGGATCAGTGTCGTCTCATAAAGAGATCGTCTTGTGATCTGAGATCGCGGATTTGTGACATTTGTCAATACACAGGAAGGCCCCAGAAAGACATCATCCTCCACGATACTTCCTTCATATATGGAGACATTGTTTTGAACCTTTACATTGTTACCCAATGTTACGCCTCCGGATACAGAAACATTTTGTCCAAGATTGCATCCGGCTCCAATTTTTGCACCTTTCAGAATGTGGGAGAAATGCCAGATTTTTGTTTTCGGACCGATCTCTGCACCCTCGTCGATTACCGCTGTCTCATGATGAAAATAATCGGTTGACTGCTGTTTCTTGTTTTCACTTGAATGGATTTGGACATCCTTGTTCTCATTCCCTTTTAAAACGATTTTGCAATTACCGGAATCCAGGGAACGCTGGCAGGCATTCAGGACTTTTAGAACGCGAAGCCCTTCTTCTCCATCGGTTATCGGTCTGAATTTAAGCAATATGCTCTGTAGAAAATGTTCACATTCCAGTTTCAGGGGTTCACTTTCCGGGAGTTCTATTTTTTCTGCATCAGCCTTATCCGGAACAGGAATGTTGTTTTTCCAGTTTATTTTATGAGGGTACAGAAGGAGCTTTTTTTCCCAAGGCTGAGTATCGTCAAAAACAGCCATCTTTTTATCACCGACAACCACAAGCTTTTGTTCCTTGAATGGATGGAGCCATGAAACAAAAATATGCGCTTTCAAACCAGAAGAAAAATCAAGATGTGTTGTGGTTACATCAGCAATTTTTTTATGCAAATAGTTGCCTCCGGTAGCATAAACCGCTTCCGGAAATTCACCGGCAAGAGACAGGATCATTGAGATATCATGAGGGGCAAAGGACCAGAGAATATTTTCCTCTCTTCGAATTTTTCCCAGATTCAATCGATTGGAATAAATATAATTAATTTTTCCAAGTTCTCCGTTCCTGGCCAATTCTTTTAAACGGCAAAACGCCGGATGGTATTGAAGAAGATGGCCTACCATTAAGGTTTTATTCTGATTTTTAGCGATCCTGATCAGCTCTTCTCCGTCTTCTTCTCGAAGTGTCAGCGGTTTTTCAACATAAACATGTTTTCCTGAAAGCAATACCTCCCGTGCAATATCGTAATGGGTTTCAGCAGGTGCGGCTATAACCACCCCATCAATATCGTCCCGGATTAAGAGTTCTGAAAGTGATTGGCAGATCTCAATTTCAGGATATGATTCCTTGAATCTGATAAGAGTATCTTCGTTTTTATCACAAATCAGTTTCAGTGCATGCAAGGTATGAAAAACTCGAACAAGATTTTTACCCCAGTAGCCACTGCCGATAACTGCAATAGCGGGTATTTTGTCTGTTTCTGGATTCACTGTATTAGAACCTCCATGGTTAAACCAAACTTGAAATGATTTTGATATTTCTTTCCGAAAGTCAAGAAACCGCTTACATTGGATAGATATTCTTCAGTACGTATAACTGTTATGTCCATCAATCAGTATGGATCAGCATGCGGATAATACCTTAATGATATCCTCTTGTTCTTCTTCCGTTAAATAGGGATGCATTGGAAGGCTGAAAATCCGCTTTGCAATATTCTCACTGACCGGTAATTCCCCTTCTCGATATTGAAGATACTCAAACGCTCCCTGAAGATGCAACGGTTTTGGATAGTATACGGCTGTAGGGATTCCATGATTCTTTAGTTTTGACATGCAATCCTTCCTGTGCACCTCATTTTTCGCGAGTATGGAGTATTGCGCCCAGATACTCATGGATCTGTCAGGAATGTAAGGGGTAATGAGTGCTGGATGATTCGATAATTTTTTTTGGTACCGCGATGCCACCTGTTGACGAAGTGTAATTTCTTCCGGAAAAATTTCAAACTTGGCAAGAAGAATCGCGGCCTGAATTGTATCCAACCGGCTATTGCTTCCTATACGGATATTATCATACTTGTGGCCGCCTTTCCCATGGACACGCAACGAGCCGATTTTTTCAGCCAATACCGGATTATCCGTAAAACACATTCCTCCATCCCCATAACAGCCCAATGGTTTGGCAGGAAAAAAGGAAGCACAACCGACATCTCCTAATGAGCATGCTTTTTTCCCCTTGTAAACAGCTCCGAATGACTGTGCAGCGTCTTCAATTACAAAAAGATTATGCTCCTTGGCAATAGCGTTGATCCGATCATAATCCGCAGGCAGCCCAAAAAGGTCGACTGCAATAATACCCCTGACCATAATGTCATTTCGAGTGGCCTTGATTTCAATAATCTTCTTCGTAATTTGATCTGGATCGATATTAAAGGTTTTTGGGTCGATATCCACAAAAACCGGGGTAGCTCCAAGCAAACTGATCACCTCTGCTGTTGCAATAAAGGTGAAGGGCGTTGTTATGATAGCATCTCCCGGGACAATGTTATATGCAAGCAGCGAAAGAAAAAGCGCATCGGTGCCTGATGAACAGGAAATCGCATGTTTTGACCCGATGTATTGATTCAGTGTGTTTTCAAGGGCCGCAATTTCCGGCCCCATAATGTATTGACCGTGATCAAGCACGGTTTTGATATTGGATTCAATTTTATCTTGAATTCTTTTCTGCTGAAATTCCAAATCGATAAATTTCAATGTCCCCCCTTTATCATGATGATCAAAACGATCCTGTTAAATCTTTGTACGCCTGATTTCCAGTCTCGTCAGATATCGTTAGAATAATGGTTCTATTTTTTCCGGATCGATGTTGTACCCTGTAAGCTTTTTAATTGTTTCGCCAACCAGTTCATCTGAGGTAATAATAATTTTATCAAAGGAAAGGGTTTGTAGAATTATCGGATCTTTTACGATTGTCTGAAAAAAATGATCCCCGAGTCTCTCCTCATCTACAATGGCAATCATCTGAATATTGGTTTCCTGTAAGGATAGATACGCAATCTCAGACAGATCACTTACCCCATAAAATACGATTCTATGAATCCCTTTTTCTGAAAAATCTGAAAAAAGTTTTTTGAACTTTGAGCGGGCGTCTTTATAAAGTCGATATGAATATCTAAAATACTCATAGGTTAATCGTGATTTTTCAGCAAAACCCTTGGGTGTAAGGATATACTTAATCCGATTCCTCGGTATCATCGTAACCTTAAAATACCCTTTGTGGACCAGTCTTTTAATAAAAGAGTTCACCAATCCTAATGAAACATTAAGCTTTTGAGCCAGCTCCCGTTGTCCGGCGCTCTGATCCTTTTCTATCTCTTCCAGGATTCTCAATGTTCGTAATTCTTGTTGATCCATTTTTATCGGATTGAATTATTTCAATATAATGGCTGGATACAGCTCCGCTCTGCAAGTTACACAAAACCTGCAAAAGTTTATATTGAGAAGAAGCTGCAAGGGAATGTATTTTCTTTAAATTTGTAGGTCTTAGATAGTGTTCAGCAATTGAACATATTTACGGGTCTATGTCAAGGGGATTTGATGAGATAGAAAAAAAGATCTCTGTCGGACCAAATCAATCGTTTCAGTACAATCGCAATCAGAATAAAATTCGTATTTTTATCATATGGATTTCCGGGCAAAATAATGGTCGATCAGATCTTCAGCCATTCCTGTATAATCTTTTACATACAGCTTTTTCATTCTGCCCTTTACATCGGAAGGAACTTTATCCAGTTTGTCAATAAAGATCTCCAATGATTCATGTGTAATCTTTCTGCCTCTGGTTAGTTCTTTTAACTTTTCATACGGATTTTCTTCCCCGAAAACACGCATGGCGGTCTGAATCGGTTCGGCAAGCAATTCCTGGTTGTTTTCCAGGTCATTTTCAATAACCTTCTGATTGAGGTCAATTTTGGAAAGACCTTTGAGCGCGCTCTGCATGCCGATCTGAAAATATCCGAAGATAGCCCCCAGGTTTCGCAGAACCGTGCTGTCTGACAAATCCCTCTGAAATCTGGATTGAAGGAGTTTTACCGCAAGGTGCTCGGCCATGGAAATCGCGATCCCCATATTGCCTTCACTGTTTTCAAAATCAATGGGATTGACCTTATGGGGCATGGTTGACGAACCGACCTCGCCTTCTTTTGTTTTTTGCTTGAAGTAACCCAGGGAAATGTACCCCCACATATCCCGATCCAGATCGATCATGATGGCTGCGATACGAATCAGGTTATGCAGAAGGGTTGAAATATAATTGTAGGGATTGATCTGTGTTGTATATAACAAAGGAGTAATATGCAAATAATCTGCAATAAATTTACGGCTTGCTTCCATCCAGTCTATTTCGGGGAACACGAAGGCGTGGGCATTAAAATTTCCGGTCGCGCCATTAAATTTGCCCTGGATATCGGTTTCTCTGAATTTGCCGAGTTCTTCCCGGATGCGCCATGCAAAATTGATGAATTCCTTCCCTACTGTAGTCGGCGAGGCGGGCTGACCATGTGTTCTGGACATCATCGGGATGGATTTGTATTGTTCGCCCAGCGCCTCCACTCTCTCCAGAACCTCCAGCACGGTCTCCGCTGCAAAATCCCTTCCCTTTTTCAGCATCAATGCGTAGGCAGTATTGTTAATGTCTTCGGATGTGCAGGCAAAATGAACCCATTCTTTAATGGATGACAGTCCGGCGGTTGCAAGTTTTTCCTTGATATAATACTCGACAGCCTTAACGTCGTGGTTTGTTGTTTTTTCAATTGCTTTGACCTGTTCGGCAGAACCGGAATGAAAGTCTGCAAAAATTTCATCCAGCTTCGGAAGGTCCTGAGATGGAATGTCCGCAAGGCCCAGTTCTGTCGTCAGAAATTTGAGCCATTGGATTTCAACAAAAACACGATGCCTGATCAAACCGTACTCTGAAAAAACCTCACCCAGTGAACTTGTAATTCGGCCGTATCGTCCGTCAAGAACGGAAAGCGCTTTCAGCTTGTCCATTTTGTTACCTCCGGTTTGAATCATGATATCTTGAAAATTGTATGCATATCAAAATTGATTTCCATTGAAAACAACTATAATATCTTTTTTGTCTGATCGAAAATGGACATAAAATCTAAATCATCCATATTATTTCTTGACATTTTTTATCGACTCATGATAATAGGTCCATCTCTATTGAAAATTGGAAAAATATGAAAAATAATATCGTCATTATCAACCTCATCCTTATTATCATCCTCGTCGTGAGGGTCTTACCTTACTGCGAGGAAAAGGACTGATAATGGCATAGGCCAAACGAATCAACATTACAAACCGTTATCAGTCCGAATGAACTGATAACGGTTTTTTTGTTTTTTAAGGAGCAAAATAACATGAAAAGCGATGCCGTCAAAAAAGGAATTGAAAGAGCGCCACACCGATCCTTGTTCAAATCCATGGGTTATACCAACGCAGAGATAGACCGTCCTTTAATTGGCATTGCCAATTCCGCAAACGCGATCATCCCCGGCCATGTTCATCTAAACAACATTGTCGATGCGGTGAAAGCCGGTATCCTCATGGCAGGCGGAACGCCCGTTGAATTTGGAACGATCGGGGTCTGTGACGGCATTGCGATGAATCATATCGGGATGAAATATTCCCTGGGAAGCCGCGAGTTGATTGCAGACTCCATTGAGATCATGGCAACCGCACATTCCTTTGATGCCATGGTCATGGTCCCGAACTGCGATAAAATAACACCGGGAATGCTGATGGCAGCAGCGAGACTGAATATCCCAGCCATTTTTGTCAGCGGCGGTCCGATGCTGGCCGGAAGACATCCGGTGAATCACGCCAGAAAACTGGACCTTGTTACGGTTTTTGAAGCGGTTGGATCCGTCCTTTCCGGCAACATGACCCAGGATGAACTGGATATGATTGAAGATGCCGCCTGTCCCACATGCGGTTCATGCGCCGGGATGTTCACCGCAAATTCCATGAACTGTCTGACGGAAGCCATTGGAATGGGGCTTCCGGGCAACGGCACCATCCCTGCTGTTATGGCTGCCCGTTTGCGTCTGGCCAAAATGGCCGGCATGCAGATCATGGAACTTTTCAACAGGCAGATCACTCCCAGACAGATTATGACTGAAAAAGCCTTTCAGAATGCCCTGACGGCTGACATGGCACTCGGCTGTTCCACCAACACCGTGCTTCATCTGCCGGCCATTGCAAGGGAGGCCGGTGTTCCGATCGATCTGAACATGATCAATGAGATCAGCAGCAAAACACCCCACCTCTGTTCACTGAGCCCGGGCGGCACGCACCATATCGAAGACCTGAACCGGGCCGGAGGCATCAGCGCCGTTCTCAAAGTGTTATCCGACAATGGTTTGATCCATACGGACTGCATGACAGCTACCGGCAGCAATGTTGGGGAAAATATTCGGAATACTCGTATCCTGGATACGGAAGTCATCAGAAGCATCCACAACCCCTATCATCAGCAGGGCGGACTTGCCGTTCTTTTCGGGAATCTTGCACCGGACGGATGTGTCGTCAAGCAATCGGCGGTTTGTGAGGAGATGATGAAACATCAAGGTCCTGCGAGAGTTTTCAATTCGGAAGAAGAAGCAACCAGCGCCATTATGAGTGGAAAGATACGGAAAGGAGATGTAGTCGTCATCCGTTATGAGGGTCCCAAAGGCGGGCCCGGCATGAGAGAAATGCTGACACCCACCTCGGCCATTGCAGGCATGAAGCTGGATGCACATGTCGCCCTGATAACCGATGGTCGTTTTTCCGGCGGAACACGCGGAGCCGCAATCGGGCATATATCGCCGGAAGGCATGCAAAAAGGTCCGATCGCCATTATTGAGGAAGGAGACACCATCGCCATCGACATTCCAGGCAAAAAACTCACATTGCAGCTGACCGATCAGGAGATCGAGGAGCGGTTTTCAAAATGGGTCCCCCCTCAACCCAAGGTGACCACCGGTTACATGGCAAGGTATGCGAAAATGGTTTCTTCAGCAAGTGAAGGCGCCGTATTTAAATAACAGACATCTATTTTAAGGAAGGTTATCATGGAACTGACAGGCGCACAAATTCTGATGAGGGCATTTAAAGAAGAAGGAGTCGATACCATCTTCGGTTACCCGGGTGGTGCTGTTCTTGATTTTTACGATGAATTATCCCGTACGGATTTCAAGCATATTCTGGTTCGCCATGAGCAGGGAGCAGTCCATGCTGCCGACGGATATGCCAGGGCAAGCGGAAAGGTCGGCGTCTGCCTGGTGACATCCGGACCCGGTGCAACAAATACGGTTACCGGCATTGCATCCGCCAATATGGATTCCATACCCCTGGTGATCGTGACCGGACAGGTCCCCTCCCCTCTGATCGGAAATGACGCATTTCAGGAAGTGGATATTGTGGGTATAACCAGGCCGTGCACCAAGCATAACTACCTGGTAAAAAATGTAAAGGATCTGGCAAGAATCGTAAAAGAGGCTTTTTACATCGCACGATCCGGCCGGCCGGGTCCGGTTCTGATAGATATCCCCAAGGATGTTACCAAATCAAAAGCGGTTTATAGTGTTCCGGATACCATCGTATTAAAATCCTATAATCCGACTTATGAACCCAATCTGAAACAGCTTCAAAAAGTGGTCAAACTCATCAGAAAGTCCCGGAAACCAATTATTTTTGCCGGCGGAGGCGTCATCCTTTCCAAAGCGTCGGATTCCTTGATTGAATTTTCACGTCGAACAAAGATTCCGGTCACTGCCTCCCTGATGGGTCTTGGGGCTTTTCCGGGAACAGACCCCCTGTGGCTCGGGATGCCCGGTATGCATGGAACTTTTCGTGCAAACATGTCCATTGGAGAGGCGGACCTGATGATTGCAGCAGGGGTTCGCTTTGATGACCGTGTTACCGGAAAGGTGGAAGAGTTTGCCAAGCATGCCGAGATTGTCCATATTGATATTGACCCCACCTCGATCCATAAAAACATCCCGGTTTCCGTTCCGGTTGTCGGAGATTGCCGGAAGACCTTCGCCCATTTAAACCGTCTTCTCGATAAAGTGGACTTGGGCGACCTTGATCAGATCCGGGAGCCATGGCTGGAAAAAATCAGAAAGTGGAAAGAAACCACTCCATTGAAATATACTCAGGGAGAGCTGATCAAGCCTCAATTTGTCGTTGAAAAATTATATGAACTGACAAAGGGGGAAGCGATCATCACAACAGAGGTCGGGCAAAACCAGATGTGGGCGGCACAATACTACCATTTTGACAAGCCCAACCATTTTATCACATCCGGTGGTCTGGGATGTATGGGGTTTGGTCTGCCCGCAGCCATCGGCGCCCAGGTCGCCTGTCCGTCCAAGACCGTAATCGACATTGCCGGTGACGGAAGCATCCAGATGAACAGTCAGGAATTTGCCACCGCGGTACAGTTCAACCTTCCGGTCAAAATTGCCATTCTGAATAATGGTTTCCTTGGAATGGTCAGACAATGGCAGGAACTTTTTTACAAAAAAAATTATTCATGGACCAATATGAGTTTTGCACCTGACTTTGTGAAGCTGGCCGAAGCATACGGAGCATTGGGTTTGAGAGCCGTAAGATCGGATGAAGTGGAACCGGTGATCAGAGAAGCCCTTGCAACGCCAAGGCCGGTGATCATGGATTTCCGGGTGGAACAGGAAGAAAATGTTTACCCCATGGTTCCTGCAGGAGCAGCCATCACCAACATGATTCTGGTATAAAATGAAAGAAAAGGAAAATATAATGAGTGAAGATAAACATATCCTTTCCATTCTGGTGGACAATCAGCCGGGCGTATTATCCAGAATCGCCGGGCTCTTCAGCGGAAGGGGTTATAACATTGAAAGTCTGTGTGTTGCGGAAACCATTGATCCGGCCGTATCCAGAATCACCATGGTGACCATGGGACATGCGCAGATTATCGAGCAGATTAAAAAACAGTTGTTTAAACTGATCAATGTGATCAAGGTTCACGACCTGACAACGGAAAAGAGTATCCAGCGTGAATTGATCCTGATCAAGGTGTATGCCAAATCGGAGCATCGAGCGGAAATCCTCAGGATTGTGGATATCTTCAGAGCCAAGATTGTTGATGTCGGCCCCGATCATTACACAATAGAGGTAACAGGTACGGAGGACAAGCTGGATGCGATCATTACACTGCTGAAGCCCATGGGGATCAAAAATATCGCGAGATCGGGCAGAATCGCCTTATTACGGGATTCCAAGCAGTAATATTCATTTTTATTTTCGTTTAATTTACTATCAGAGGAGAGACATCATGCCGACAATCGATTTTGGAGGAGTAAAGGAAGAAATAGTAACATCAGAAGAATTTTCTCTTGAAAAGGCGCGAGAGATTTTAAAGAGCGAAGTCATTACGGTTCTGGGTTATGGTGTTCAGGGGCCGGCCCAGGCACTGAACCTGAAAGATAACGGCTTTGAGGTCATCATCGGCCAGCTTGAAGGGGATGCATACTGGAAAAAAGCGATCGCAGATGGTTTTATTCCCGGCAAGACCCTGTTTCCGATTGAAGAAGCGGCAAAAAGAGGAACCATTATCAAAATGCTCCTGTCCGATGCCGGACAAAAAGCAGTATGGCCCAAGATAAAAAGCTGCCTGAATGAAGGAGATGCCCTTTATTTCTCACATGGTTTTTCCATCGTCTATAAAGACCAGACAAAAGTCATACCTCCGGAGAATGTTGATGTGATCCTGGTAGCACCAAAAGGTTCCGGCACCAATGTTCGAAGAAATTTTCTGGACGGAAGCGGAATCAACTCCAGTTATGCGGTCCATCAGGATTTTACCGGACGTGCCAAGGAAAGAACCCTGGCTCTTGGAATCGCCATCGGGTCAGGCTATCTCTTTCCCACGACATTCGAAGCTGAAGTTTACAGCGACCTTACCGGAGAGCGCGGCGTACTCATGGGGTGCCTTGCCGGGACCATGGAAGCACAATACAACGTCCTGCGAAAAAACGGGCATTCCCCCAGTGAAGCATTCAATGAAACCGTCGAAGAACTGACACAAAGTCTGATTCGCCTTGTGGCCGAAAATGGAATGGACTGGATGTTCTCCAACTGTAGCCAGACCGCACAAAGAGGCGCGCTGGACTGGGCACCCAAATTCCGCGACGCGGTTGCTCCGGTTTTTGACGAACTCTATGACCGTGTAAAGACAGGAAAAGAAACCGAAAGAGTCCTTTCCGTAAGCAGTTCCCCGGACTACCCGGAAAAGCTTCGCAAAGAACTGGAAACCATCAGAAATTCGGAAATGTGGAAAGCCGGCGCTGCGGTCCGGTCCCTGCGACCCGAAAATCGAAAAAAATAATACCGACAGGTTCGCTCAATATTACCGTCAGCCGCTTATTCCGGAAACCCTCCATGAACAAGCCGGCTGACGGCAGAACCATAGATTACAGACCTTACTTAACAAAACGGGTTACACATGGAACCAATCCGCATATACGACACAACTCTCCGGGACGGAACACAGGGAGAGAATATCAGTTTTACGGCTGAAGAAAAAATCAGGATCGCACACAAGCTTGATGAGTTGGGCATTCATTATATAGAGGGCGGATGGCCGGGTTCCAATCCAAGAGACATGCAGTTTTTCAAAATGGCGGAAAAGGATCATTTTGAAAACTCCCGCATCGCCGCTTTTGGATCCACCAGAAAGCCAGGTATCTCACCGTCCAAAGATAAAAATCTTCTTGCATTACTGGAAAGCAATACGCCGGTTATCACCATATTCGGCAAAACCTGGGATCTTCATATTGAGCACGTGATGGGCATCTCCCTGAAGGAGAATCTTGCCATGATTCAGGACAGCATTCTCTTTCTCAAGGAAAATCATAGAGAGGTAATCTATGATGCCGAACATTTTTTTGACGGCTACAAGAAAAACAGGGATTATGCTGTTGAAACCCTGAAAACAGCGCTTGAAAACGGAGCTGATTTCATTACCCTCTGTGATACGAATGGCGGCACCCTGCCCTTTGAGGTTGAAGCCATCACAAAAGATGTCCATAAAATTCTCAAAACGGAAACCTCTCTTTCCGATAGGCCACTGAACATCGGAATCCATGCGCACAATGATTGCGGTCTGGCGGTTGCCAATTCCATTGCCGCTGTCCGGGAAGGCTGCAAGATGGTCCACGGAACCATCAACGGATATGGTGAGAGGTGCGGGAATGCCGACTTGATTACCATCATTCCGATCCTTTGCATTAAAATGGATTACCCCTGTATCTCCAATGACAACCTGAAAAAATTAAGAAAGCTGTCCCGGTATGTCAGTGAGATCGCCAACATGATCCCCCTCAACAGCAGACCGTTTGTGGGAAGAAGCTCCTTTGCCCATAAAGGAGGGATCCATGTCAGTGCGATCATGAAAAATCCAAAAGCATACGAACACATGGATCCGGATCTGGTGGGCAATAAACGCCGGGTGCTGGTTTCCGATCTTTCCGGGAAAAGCAATATCGAGTACAAGGCCAAAGAGCTGGGAATCGATCTGATGGACGAGACCATCGACAGCCGAAAAATTGTTTCCGAAATCAAAAAACTGGAGATGGAAGGATACCAGTTTGAGGCGGCGGAAGGCTCTCTCCAGATATTGATGCAAAAATTTACGGATCAGTTTGCCCCGCTGTTTGAATTGATATCATTCCGGGTAACCGTTGAAAAAGACAAAAACAGACCCTGTTCCTCCCATGCCATGATTAAAATATCGGTAAGGGGGCAGGAAGAGATCACCGCTGCCGAGGGAAAAGGACCGGTCAGTGCGTTGGACAATGCCTTGCGAAAAGCATTGGGTAAATTTTTTACCGATCTCAACCTGATGCATCTGGTTGACTTCAAAGTTCGTGTAATGGATGGCAGAGACGGCACATCTGCAAAAGTAAGGGTTCTGATTGAATCCAGAGATGAAGACAGCATATGGAGCACCGTCGGTGTCTCAGAAGACATTATTGAGGCAAGCTGGCAGGCATTGGCTGACAGCTTTCACTATAAACTGTCACATACGAAATAGACAATTCATTTGGGAGAATCATATATGAGTGATATCGTAAAAATATTTGACACCACCCTGCGGGATGGAGAACAATCTCCGGGAGCGAGCATGAATACGGCAGAGAAACTCCGGATTGCCACTCAGCTTGAAAAACTGGGCGTTGATGTGATTGAAGCAGGATTCCCGGCTGCATCGGAAGGTGATTTTGAAGCGGTTTCAGAAATTGCCAAAAAAATCACACAATGCGAAATCGCCGGACTTTGCCGTACCTCGAAAAACGACATTGACCGCGCATGGGCTGCCATCGCCCATGCTGCCAGACCCAGAATTCACACCTTTATCGCCACATCCGATATTCACATGAAATACAAACTGAATATGGATCGTGAACAGGTGATCAGGGCAACCATTGAAGCGGTAACCTATGCCAGGACACTAACCGACATTGTGGAGTTTTCCGCTGAGGACGGCTCAAGAAGCGACCGGGACTTTCTATGCCAGGTATTTGATGCGGCCATATCTGCAGGAGCGACAACCGTCAATCTTCCGGATACGGTCGGGTATGCGATCCCCCATGAATTTGCCGAACTTGTGAAATATGTCATGAAACATACATCCCACATGGATAAGGCTGTTCTGAGCGTGCATTGCCACAATGATCTCGGACTTGCCACGGCCAATACACTGGCAGCTATTGCTGCAGGAGCCAGACAGGCGGAGGTTACCGTAAACGGAATCGGTGAGAGAGCCGGCAACACATCCATGGAAGAAGTCGTCATGGCACTGAAAACCAGACCCAATTTTTTCCCGATGACCACGAATATCGACAGCACGAAAATCTACCCCATCAGCCGTTTGGTCAGCATGATTACGGGTATCATTGTGCAACCCAACAAGGCCATTGTCGGCGCAAATGCTTTTGCCCATGAAGCGGGCATTCATCAGGACGGCATGCTGAAAAATCCCATGACATACGAAATCATGCAGCCGGAAACCATCGGCCTTTCCAGCAATAAGCTTGTATTGGGAAAACATTCCGGCAGACATGCATTGAAGTCCCATCTGAAAGAAATGGGTTACGATCTCTCCGATGATGAACTGAATCTGATTTTTACAAAATTCAAGGATCTGGCCGACAAGAAAAAACACGTCCTGGATGAGGATCTGGAGGCGCTCGTCAATGAGGGCCTTTTACGAACAACCGATATTTTCTGCCTGCAATATCTTCATGTCAGCAGCGGCACTACGGTCAGCCCGATCGCGGGCGTCAAAATGACAATTAATGGCAGACCGATCGAAGGAACCGCTTATGGCAACGGTCCCATTGACGCTGCGTTCATTGCGATCTCGGAATTAACCAGGACCAAATCAGAATTACTGAGATTCTCCGTCAGCGCTCTGACCGGCGGCACGGACGCACAGGGTGAGGTTACCGTACGTCTCCGTGAAAACGGTCTGGTTGCATTGGGCCGAGGGGTTGATGCGGATATTATAACCGCAAGTGCGAAAGCCTATATCAATGGACTGAACCGGCTTGAATACCTGAAAGAAAATCCTTTCCAGGCCTCAGAGGTGTTATAAACATACCGTTTTTGTATTAAAAAAAACAGCTGAAAGGGCTTTCCCCCTTCAGCTGTTTTAAGACCGGATTTGAAATAAAACCGCCTGTCGGATATGGCTCTGATCCCATACCCCTCAGGCTATGGATCAGCCACCCAATCCCAGCATTTTTTCTTTCAGGCTCTCCTGTGCCGGTTCATCACACAGCCAGATTCCGAAAACAGCTTTCTTAAAATCAAGCCCATTTATCGTTGTTCTTTTTTCACCGTTCTTGAAAACACTTGTTCCTTCGCCTGGAACATACTGATATTCAAACACATCATCCTTTTTAATCTCGCCGGAATGTGCGGCGATGTATTTATCGATCTTGTCACGGAATGCATCGAGGTTTCCGCCGGTTGATTTCTCAAAACCTTCATTCAACGCATCTACCATTTTCTGCTGCGTCATGAGACCGGAGATAACAATCATCTTAATGGCCGCCGGTTCATCAGAGGTCATGATCTGATTGGGATCGGAATTCTTGTTTTTCAGATAAAGGCCTCCCGCATAGATATCCATAAACCATTTTTCACGAATACCTGCCCCATTTAGCTGGAGTGTTTCGTTTCCGACCGTGAGTGAATCAGGCAGATTTTTTCCACCGACTTCTATTGCATAAACCGAGGGCACCATCAGAAATACTGCTAACACAAGTAACACTGTTTTTTTCATCATCACACACCTCTTTTCATTTTACGTGTTAAAATTGATTCCTCATGTTCCAAAAAACGTAATTTTTTGAACACAGGGCTATTTGAACCTGCTAAAAATGGGGACAAACAGCGACTTGCAAACAAGAACAACACTATCATTACCGAACAATGTTCAAGGCTTTATCACGTTTTTTTTTATTTTTCCAGTAGAACTTATAAAAAAAACAACCGGTATGAATCCGCTTATCGTTCTTGAACGAAAACCCGGCCGAAAATGGCCATATCCGCCTAATATAATGTTTTTTCTTGACATCAGTATTGGTTTGTTCTTTACTTCTGCTGCTGTAAATTACTGTCTTTCCAATATGCTAAACCTTGTATCAACTCTTAATCACCAGGAGGTTGCTCGATGAAAAAAACCATACTCAGGGTTCTTGCCGTTTTAACATTGTTTCTTATTCCATCTATTGTTTTCGCGTCTCCAATCCTGGAAAAACTGGATGCACTCGATGATGAAAAAACAATCGATAATTACAAACAATCCATTGAGATCTGCCTTCAGGCGCTCAAAGACAACCCAAATGATTTTGAGATGATGTGGCGATGTGCAAGATCCCATCGATGGTTTGGTGAACTGTCAAAAAGAGAGGGCAAAGACGGCTGGAAGGATATTTGCGCGGAATATGGTAAAAAAGGAATGGAATATGCTCAAAAAGCCATTGACCTTGCTCCGGATAAACCAAACGGATATTACTGGTATGCCGTGAG
This sequence comes from Desulfobacteraceae bacterium, assembly GCA_003599865.1. Classification (GTDB taxonomy): domain Bacteria; phylum Desulfobacterota; class Desulfobacteria; order Desulfobacterales; family SURF-7; genus QZKS01. The sequence goes on along the minus strand of QZKS01000033.1, from coordinate 25,427 downwards.
TGTGGGGATCTACTCTGACGGGGTGAGCATCCTGACCGCTCTTAAGGAAGGGCTGAAAAACAAAACCCAGAGCAGTTTTGAAAAAACATACGAGCTGGATAAAATGCATGAGCAGGCAGGCGCCATTCTCGGATTGGGACGTTTCTGGTATGTTCTCCCCTGGCCGCTCAATGACAAGGAGCTTTCCGAAAAATATTACAGGGAGTATCAAGAAACAGAACATTTTGGTGTTGCCACGGAAGACGGTCCGATTTATGTGGCTGAACTGTTAATTGATCTGGGTGGTGAAAAAAATAAGGCAGAAGCGAAAGTCCTGCTGGAAAATGCCGCAAAATCCGAATCAAAATATTTCCGTGACAGAGCCCTTGGATTGCTGAAAAAACTGGAATAGAATCATCCGTCCGTTCAATTGATTTAAAAGAAATGAGCGTCAATTCTTTGGATTTGACGCTCATTTCTTTTTATTTCCGCCGGTAAGGCCTGCCGCCCTCTCCGGGAATGAACAGCTGACGCCTCAAACGATTCAGTTCATCTTAAATACGGCATTGTCAACACACCAGTTGTATGTCTTTCGAATCCCTTCTTTTAAGGATATCTGTGGTTTCCACCCAAGCTCCCGTATTTTTGATATGTCCAAGAGCTTTTGCGGGGTGCCGTCGGGCTTTGTCCGGTCAAATTGGATATCGCCGTCAAATCCGACAACTTCCTGGATGATCTGCGCAAGTTCTCTGATCGTAATATCTTTCCCGTACCCGATATTGATTAACGGGGTCTGACCATCACGAAAGATCGGTTCATATTGAGCATCATTCAGGTTCATGATAAAAAGACAGGCATCTGCCAGGTCTTTCACATACAGAAATTCCCTGCGCGGAGTTCCCGTGCCCCAGATTTCCACGATCTGCTTCTCACCGGTCCGTTCTCCCCTGACTTTTGCTTCATGGTATTTCCGAATAAGCGCCGGCAGCACATGGCTGGTTTCCAGATTAAAATTATCATGCGGCCCAAACAGGTTGGTCGGCATGACGGAAATATATTGGGTGCCATACTGTCGGTTGAACGACTGACATGTTTTGATGCCGGCGATTTTCGCTATGGCATAGGGTTCGTTGGTTGCCTCCAGGGGGCCGGTAAGAAGGTAATCCTCTTTCATCGGCTGGGGACAGTCTCTGGGATAAATACAGGATGATCCCAGGAACAAAAGCCTTTTCACACCGGTTTTCCATGATGAATGAATGATATTATTCTGAATGGTCAGATTGTTATATATAAATTCAGCCGGATATGTATTGTTGGCCAGGATGCCGCCCACTTTTGCCGCTGCCAGAAAAACATATTCCGGTTTTTCTGTTCTAAAAAACATTTCGACATCGGACTGACGCATCAGATTGAGCTCCGATCTTGATCTCACCAGCAAATTGCGATACCCCTCTTCTTGCAATTTTCGACAGATCGTCGATCCGACAAGACCCATATGCCCGGCCACGTAAATCTTTGCATCTTTTTTCATGTAAAACCCCATTCCAATTCTGGAACAAAATGCCTACATCTTTGCTTCAAGGCTGCCGGGCATGGAAAATCCTTTTCGGATACAAACGTCATCTCTGGATGCATCGCATAAATCATTTTCAACCATCTCTCTGATCATTTCTTCAAAGGTGATTTCCGGTGTCCAGCCAAGTGTTGTTTTGGCTTTTGTCGGGTCACCCAACAGGGTTTCCACTTCTGTCGGACGGAAATAACGCGGATCTACTGAAATCAGTTCCAACCCGGTTTTCAAATGATTCGTTTTTTTGGACGTATTATATTGGTCCAGCAAAGAAGAGGGCTGGATTCCATCAATAATGCCCTTTTCCGCTGCCCCCTTCCCTTTCCACTTCAGGCGAATGCCAATATGTGCAAAGGCTTTATCACAAAATTCCCTTACAGAATGCTGTTCTCCGGTCGCAATCACAAAGTCTTCGGGTTTATCCTGCTGAAGAATCATCCACTGGGCACGGACAAAATCCCTGGCATGGCCCCAGTCCCGCAGAGAACTCAGGTTTCCCAGATACAGCTTTTCTTCCAGTCCCAGGGCAATCCGGGCCACTGCACGGGTGATTTTACGGGTTACAAAGGTTTCCCCCCGCAGCGGGGACTCATGATTGAACAAAATCCCGTTACAGGCATACATATTGTAAGCTTCCCGGTAATTTACCACAATCCAGAAACCGTACAGTTTTGCGCATGCATAGGGAGATCTCGGATAAAAAGGGGTTTTTTCCGTTTGCGGAATTTCCTGCACCTTTCCATACAATTCGGAAGTCGAAGCCTGATAGAAACGGGTCTTTTCCGTCATGCCCAGCATCCGGACCGCCTCCAGAATTCGGAGGGTTCCCAGGGCATCGGTATTGGCCGTATATTCAGGTGCCTCAAAAGAAACCTTCACATGGCTTTGCGCCGCAAGGTTGTAGATTTCTTCCGGCTGGACTTCCTGAATGATGCGGATGATATTGGTCGCATCGGTAAGATCTCCGTAATGGAGTGAAAATTTAAGCTTTTTTTCATGCGGGTCCTGATACAGATGATCAATCCGCTGGGTGTTGAACAGGGAAGACCGACGCTTGACGCCATGAACTTCGTACCCCTTTTTCAATAAAAAATCGGCAAGGTATGCTCCATCCTGGCCGGTGATACCGGTAATCAATGCTTTTTTTTTCAACAATCTTCTCCTTGCTGATGGTTTGTTTTCTTCAGTGGAATTCTGAAAGAATATCCCGAAAATATTCAATGGTTTTCATCAATCCTGTTTCCAATTGAATTTCCGGTTTCCAGTCCAGTCTTTCCTTTGCCAGCCGGATATCCGGTTGCCGCTGCAATGGATCATCGACCGGCAGACTCCTGAAAACCAGTTTGGACTTTGCCCCAGTCAATTCCATGACCTTTTTGGCCAGCTGAAGAATGGTAAATTCATGGGGATTCCCCAGATTCACCGGTCCGATAAATTCATCCGGAGCATTCATCATCCGTATCATTCCCTCAACCAGGTCATCCACGTAACAGAACGAACGGGTCTGGGAACCGTCGCCGTATATGGTGATATCCTGATCCAGCAGAGCCTGCACGATAAAATTGCTCACAACCCTGCCGTCATGCGGATGCATGCGGGGGCCGTATGTGTTGAAAATTCGAACGACCCGGATATTGACACCATTCTGACGATGATAATCAAAAAAAAGAGTCTCCGCACATCGTTTCCCCTCGTCATAGCATGACCGGGGACCGATGGTGTTCACATTCCCCCAGTAATTTTCACGCTGGGGATGAATTTCAGGATTTCCGTATATCTCGCTGGTGGAGGCTTGAAGGATCTTGGCCCTCACTCTTTTTGCCAGACCCAGCATATGAATTGCGCCCAGGACATTTGTCTTTACGGTTTTTACCGGATTGTGCTGATAGTGGATCGGTGAAGCAGGACAGGCCAGATTATAGATTTCATCTACTTCCAGAAAAATCTGCTGGGTCAGGTCATGCCGGATCACCTCAAAGTTCGGTTCGGACAAAAGGTGCTGAATATTTCTTTTGTTGCCGGTAAAAAAATTATCAAGGCAGAGGACTTCATAGCCTTTTTCCATCATCCGATCACAAAGATGAGATCCCAAAAAACCGGCGCCGCCGGTAACCAGTACTCTTTTATTGGAATGATATTTCATGATTTGGCGATCTCTCCTGTTTAAAAATGTTTCAAAGCCGGTTTTCCGATTGGATACACATTAAAACCGATTTCATAAAGTTTCTGATGGGGAATAATATTTCTGCCGTCAAAAAGAAATGCCGGTTTTTCCATGGATGTATAAATCCTCTGATAGTCCAGCTCGGCATACAAAGCCCATTCCGTTAAAACAGCAATCGCATGACACCCCCCGGCAGCTTCATAGGGATCTTCGATATAGGAGATGTCGCCCGATACTCCCTTGAGATCTTTCCGGGCATTTTTCAAGGCTTTGGGGTCGGAGATCACCAGCTTGGCATTTTCCTCAAGCAATTTCTCGGCGATATACAAAGCAGGTGTCTCCCGGGTATCACCGGTATCTGCCTTAAAGGCAAAACCCAGCAAACAGATTTTTTTGTCGGCAAGGGTATTGAACATGGCCTTGAGCATATTCAAGATAAACCGTTTCTTCTGGTACTCATTGATCCGGACAACACTCTCCCAGTAATCCGCAACCTCGGTCAACCCGTAATTCCGGCAGAGGTAGACCAGATTCAAGATGTCTTTTTTAAAACAGGAGCCGCCGAACCCGACGCTTGCGTTTAAAAACCGGTTGCCGATTCGAGCATCCATGCCGATCGCATGCGCCACTTCACTGACATCTGCATCTGTTTTTTCACACAGGTCTGAAATGGCATTGATGGACGATATCCGTTGCGCAAGAAATGCATTGGCAACCAGTTTGGAAAGTTCACTGCTCCATATATTGGAGGTGATGATCTGGTCTTTCGGAACCCAGTTACTATAGATTTCGACCAGTTCGTCTCTTGCCTTCAGACCGCTTGGTGTCTGCGAGGAACCGATCAGAACCCTGTCCGGGTTTTCAAGATCCTTGACGGCGGTTCCTTCCGCCAGAAATTCAGGATTGGACAGCACCTCAAAATGGATTCCGTTGTTTGCGGAAGAAAGAATCCGTTCCATGGCAAGTGCTGTCTTTACCGGCAGAGTGCTTTTCTCGACAATAATTTTCGGAGATCGGGAGCATTCCAGTATCTGCCTGGCTGTCTTTTCCCAATATTGCAGATCCGCAGCCATCCCCGCTCCCACACCAAAGGTTTTTGTGGGGGTGTTGACACTGACAAAAATAATATCCGATTCCCGGATTCCCTTTTCGACATCGGTATGGAAAAACAGGTTTTTGCCTCTGGCTGACTGGACGATTTCATACAAGCCGGGTTCATAAATGGGCAGGTTTTCCGAATTCCATTCATTGATCCTGTCCGGATTGATATCAACCACAGTCACTTTATATTGCGGGCATTTATGGGCTATCATGGCCATGGTGGGACCGCCCACATATCCTGCACCAATACAGAGGATTTTCTTTTTAAAGGATGGATTCATCTTGTTCTCGATTCCCGTTCGATAAGGTGGCGTTATTGTAAAAACCTGTCCAATGCAAAACAGTAAGGTTATATATCAATGCAATCCGATTTCTTCAAGCTCTATTTTGTTATAGAACTTTTTGGATTATCATGATAATTCAACTGACAGGCGGGTGATCATCCGATAAAAAATGGATAACGGCGGAACAGGGTAAATTTACTGATGGTGAAATCATTAAAGACATTCCAGAACCTTTCCAAGACGAAACAGGATCGTATAACGGAAGCCGCGATTACGGAATTCAGTGAGAAAGGATATACCGGAGCCAGCATCAATGTGCTTGTCGAGAGTCTTGGAATTGCAAAAGGCTCCATCTTTCAATACTTTGGCGATAAAAAAGGTCTTTTCCTGTTTATTTTCAATAAATCCACCGAGCTTGTCAAGGAAAGGCTGCGGGTGATCCGGGACCAGACCACCAATGACACGCTGTTTTCACGCCTGGAAAAAACCCTGAATGCGGGTGTATCCTTTATCCAGGACCATCCACTGATCTACAAGCTGTACATGAAGGTACTCTATGACGCCAAAATACCCTTTCGGGATGAAATTTTGCTGTCACTTCGAATTTACAGCTTTCAATACCTGCGTTCCCTTCTGGAAACCGCCAGAGAAAACGGGGAACTCCGGGAAAATATCGATCTGGATAAAGCATGCTTTGTTCTGGATGCGGTGATGGACCGCTTTCTCCAAACCCAGACCATTCGCCACCTGGATGCTGAATTGGGTATCTACAAGGCTGATGATGCAGTGATCCGGTCGTGGATTCGGGATCTTGTTGAAATGATCAATATCGGCATCGGCGTTCCGCCGGAAACCGACAACTCATTAAAAACAGAATGATCGATACAGTTTTATGAACCATCACATTCTCATCACATCCGCGGTTGATCAGGAACTGGAACATATCACCGGAACCATGATCCGGACAGGCCAAAAGACGATAGGAAACCGAAGTGTAATCGAAGGAAACCTGGGGAATCATCAGGTCAGGCTGATCGTCTCCGGACCGGGGCTGGTAAATACGGTTCAGGCGATCACCGCATGCATCGAGAATAAAAAACCGGCCATGATCATTCAGACCGGCTGTGCCGGTGCTTTCCGGGAATCCGGTCTGCATCCCGGGGATATCGGCATTGCCGATGAAGAGGTGGATATCCATCTGGGGATCGAACCGGCATCACCGTATGATACCGTGAGGGAGCTTCCCTTTCCGGTACTGATCAAAAATCATTCCATCTATAAAAACCGATATAAATTCGATACGAAGCTTGCAGATTATGCAGAAAAAACTCTCGGCAGGAGCATGGAAAAAATCGGAGTCCGGGTAAGAAAAGGTACCTTTGTGACGGTTGCCACCATAACCGCGACCGATAAAAAAGCGGCAAGTCTGTTTCATCAATACACGGCGATCATGGAAGCCATGGAGGGTTCAGGAGCAGCTCATCTTGCCGTGCTTTATGATATTCCGTTTCTCGAAATCCGCTGCGCAAGCAATATGGTCGGAAAAAGAGAACGGTTCGAATGGAATCTGCCCCTGGCGTGCAGGAGAAGCAATGAGGCGGTGATCACTTTTCTGGATTCATGGGCACCGGGAGGAGTTGTTTAAAAAGGAACATCCGACAATTTTTTCGGTTCTCCGACTCTTCGATCTTTTCCGCTGCGACGCGCCGGGTTTTCATTTGCATCAAAAATTGCAGCGTATGATTCCGCGGTTTCCGGAACATTTCTTCTTTCATAACCACTTCGCCGATCCGGTATTATTCCTCTGGTATAAGTTTGGACAAAATCCTCAAGCAGGCCGGCATGATATTCGTTCAGTTCTCCGAACTGCATGCCCCTTCGCATAATCGGCCGGCGTTTCACCGCTTCGGAAACAATGGTTTCCGAAATATTCCGAAACGGAATCCGGTAGACAACCAGACCTTGCCCGGGGACCAGAAGAGACAATTCCTGGAAATCCTTTTGACATTCTTTATTCAGCGGATATTCCACGGAAAGGCCTTTCCGGCTGATCTCGGTGACAGGCCCCATTTTGATGATTCTTGGATTGGCAGAACGATACAATCCGGGAGATTCAAAGATTACAAATGCGCTGCCGAGCGGCCTGTACCTGTCATGCATTCTTCTTTGCGGCATTGAAAACGACCTGTATGGAAAAAATTGTTATCATTGGTTGTCGAAAATGTTTCATTGCAGTTCAAAACCCTATATATCCCGGCGGAAGATTAATCAAGGATGATCTGATCCGGGGCATCTGATGTCAAAGAGAAAGATAAACGTGTTTTTCCTGTTGATGTTTCGGTTTGCAAAGAGCATAAAAACAGGAATGTCAATCACAACAATAACGTAAGAGGCAGCCCATATCATGACAACGTATAAAATCGGAATCGACCTGGGCGGTACAAAAACAGAGGGGATTTTGCTGAATGCCCAAAACATTACAGAATATCGGGAACGGGTAAATACCCCTCAGCATCTGGGATACCAGACGATACTGACATCCATATCCAACCTGATTCAGCGCTGTGCCGGATCCGTCCCGGAAGGAAACCCATACTCCATCGGGATCGGAATCCCCGGCACCATTTACCCCCTGACCGGTCTGGTCCAGAATGCAAACACCACCTGCCTTATCGGGAAACCCTTTAAAGCGGATGTTGAAGATCGTATCGGCCGCTCCATCCGCATGGAAAACGATGCTAACTGTTTCACACTCGCGGAGTGCTTAGCCGGCGCGGCAAAACAGTATGATATGGTTTTTGGCATCATCATGGGTACGGGATGCGGCGGAGGCTTGTATGTCAATGGTTCTGTACGAAAAGGCCCTCATGACATATCCGGAGAATGGGGCCACTTTGGAATCGATCCACAAGGCGCTGCATGCTACTGCGGGAAAAGAGGATGTATTGAGACCAAGATCAGCGGGTCCGGTGTTGAAAAAGCCTACCTTGCCAAATTTGGAAACCACCTCACGATGAGAGAAATTGTAAACGGCTACCGCATGCAGATTCCGGAGTGTATGGAGATTTTTTTGCAGTTTCTGGATGATTTCGGTCGCAGTGTGGGGGGACTGATATCCACGATCGATCCGGATGCAATCGTTATCGGAGGCGGTCTTTCCAATATTGATGAGCTGTATACCGAAGGTATCGAACGGATTCGATACTATGCATTTCACCGGAATATCCGAACGCCCATACTCAAAAACAGGCTTGGAGATTCCGCAGGCGTTTTTGGAGCTGCATGGCTGGAATCCGTATCCTCATCCGTAAAAAAGTAAACCGGATGAATTGCAAGCCGGTATTTCCGGCAGTGTTTATTTCACGGACGGCGTGAAGGGCATCCACAACAGATGATAGATTTCCAGTTTTTTTTCCTGAATGTGGCCATCCACGCCCACCCAGATCTGATTTTGATTGACTCCGGTGAGAAGTGTGCCGAAAAAACGATCCCAGATGGAAAAAATGGCCCCGAAGTTTGTATTCCGCTCTTCGCGGTCAACCGAATGGTGTATCCGATGCATGGCCGGCGGAACAAAAAGAATCCAGTAAAAATCCTCGATAATTTTGGGAAGCTTGATTCCGCTGTGCTGGAAAAAAAAGGCGAACAGAAAAAGACACTCAAAAACAACTACTCCCAAAGGATCAGCCCCGATAAAATAGATCATTCCGATCCCTGCCATGGAACGAAAGCAGACCTCCAGAATGTGAAATCGCATGGCAGTGGAAACGTCAACATCCAGGTCCGTATGGTGAACCCGGTGAAAACGCCATAAAAACGGAATCCGGTGGATCAGGATATGCAGAAGATAAAACATCAGATCCATAAAAACAATCGTATCGATTACTTTCAGCCATGTTGGCATTTCCACCAGATTCAGGATGCCAATCTGCTGTCTGGTCACATAGGAAGCGGTTGCAACAAACAGGGATACAATCACGGCCTCATACAAAATAATATTGATGATTCCAAGGGTCAGGTTGTTCATCCATCGTTTGATTTTGGATACGGAATTTTCACGATAAGGAACGATAAGCTCCAGAACCAGGAAAAAAAGCAACCCGCCGCAAACCAGACCGATTTTAATGGCTTCGAAATTGATATTTGACATTGGGCTCTCTCTATTTGGTCATTTTTTTATATTCTGTTCTTTGATTATCGGTTCTTGCATTTTTAAAAAACCTTGAATAGATTTTGACCGGTTTTATGTGATCTGCTATTTTAATGTTTCTTCAATATATTGGTGTTTTGACAAAAAGTCAAAACAATGGCGATAAACTTTCTAAAAAGCAGACAATAGATACCTATGGCAACCAACCCAAGAAATCCGCTCTTAACTGTTGATATTATCATCAAAGTTACCAATGGCATTGTATTGATTGAACGGCGCAATCCTCCCCATGGCTGGGCATTGCCGGGCGGTTTTGTAGACTATGGAGAAACGGTTGAGCAGGCTGCTGTCCGGGAGGCCCGGGAAGAAACCTCCCTTTGTGTAACGCTGGAAGAACAGTTCCATACCTATTCCGATCCCCGAAGGGACCCGAGGCACCACACGGTTTCCATAGTGTTTATTGCTCATTCCAGCGATATTCCGAAAGCGGCGGATGATGCGAAAAACCTTGGTGTCTATACACAGGACAGCCTTCCGGCTCCGATTGTTTTTGATCACCGGAAAATTCTGGATGATTTTTTTAAATATCAGAACGGAATGAAACAATCAGATATCTTTCAACAGATTTGAAAAGCACCAACATCTGGAGGTAAAACATGACAACGATCGGTATTGTACTGTCCGGCTGCGGGGTAAAAGACGGTTCGGAAATCCATGAGGCCGTGTTGACCATTCTCTACCTGGAACAACAGGGAGCAAAGATGATCTTTATGGCACCGGATATTGAACAGGATCAGGTAGTCAATCATCTCACGGGAAAGAAAACCGGCGAAACACGGAATGTCCTGATTGAATCCGCCAGAATCGCCAGGGGAAATATCCGGGATATTCGAAAGGTCAAAGCTTCGGAGATGGATGGGATGATCCTGCCGGGCGGTTTCGGAGCGGTCTGCAATCTGTCCGACTTTTCCGCCGCCGGCAAAAAAGCAAAGGTCAATCCGGATGTCAAACAATTGATCCGGGATATGGTTTCCCTGAAAAAGCCGGTAGGTGCGCTGTGCATTGCCCCGGCGACACTGGTCGCAGCCATTTGTGAAAAAAAACCGTCCATTACCATCGGCCATGACCTCACGGTGGCAAAAACATTGGAAGAAATGGGAGGGGTACACCGGAATTGTTCGGTGGATGAAATCTGTGTGGATGAATCCAACAGACTGGTAACAACGCCTGCCTATATGCTGGGACCGGGGATAAAAGACATTGCCGTGGGTATTGAAAAACTGGTAAAAAAAATCTTGTCGATGGTTAATTCATAAATTGTCCGGCAAGCCGGTACAATCCCATCCCGACAACGACCGTGCCGGCCAGGGATCTGGTTTTCAGGGCGAACAGGAACGTTGGAATGCCGACCATCATTTTTGTCTGAAGGATATCCAGTTGCCGGGGATCACCCGACGTAACCAGTGCCGGAAGAAGCAGCGCGCTGAGAATGGCAACCGGTATGAAATCCAGCCAGTCGATCAACCATTGCGGGAGTTTTTTCCCGGAGAGAAAAAACATCGGAAGCCAGCGAGGGATATAGGTAACCGCTCCCATACCCAGAAGCAGGATAAGATATGAATTCATTTCCATGACGGATCACCGTTTCATGATAATGGGTTTGAGAAATACACCCAGTGTCGCGGCAATCATGGATGCAATTACGATATAACTGTTTCCCGGAATCAGCAAAGACAAAGTGACGGCGATAATCGCCGCCATTGCAGCCGTGAGGATATAGGCAAGACCCCGCAGTTGAAATACCAAAAGGCAGATAAACATGGCAGGCAGCGCATACTCCATTCCAAAGGCTTTTTCCGGAATAAACCGGCTTCCGTATCCTCCTGCGACCGTGCTGATAATCCACACCATATTGGCAGATTGATTCACCACCAGAGCGCGGTTCATATCCCATGGCCCCTGTGTGAACTTTGCCAGATTTACGGCAAAACTTTCGTCGGTGATCCCATAAGAAAAAAAGGAGAGAAATCCTCCTTTTTTGACACCGGAAAATCGCGAAAGTGAGGAACTCATTAAAAAGTGACGGAGATTCACCATGAATGTTGTCATGACAATGGAGAGGATTTCCGAACCGGAAGATATCATGGAAACAGCAATGAACTGGGAGCTTCCGGCAAATACCAGCAAAGACATCAGCGCAATCTCAACCGGACTCAGTCCGGCCTTCTGGGCAATCACACCGAATGCAAGCCCAATCGGGACGTAACCCAGACAGATTGGAAACCCCGCCCGGATGCCGTCAAAAAAAAACGGCTGCTTATTAACATTTATTTGCGGTTCCATGTCCTCTCTTCCCAAAGCATGGCATTCATGTTTTCCGGCCTCCATTTTTTCCGGTGCAAAAAAAATAGTATAATCACTCACGTCGAAAAGCAAAATTTCTTTTGCATGTCCGAAACAGGAAATGTATAATACAATAACGTTTCCTGATCAAGCAAAGCAAGCCCTGACAAATATTTTTTTTGATTAGCAGGTCATTAATGGCTTGACTTTCAACCCAATGTAAATTATTAGCATCACTCTTTGTTTGTAATCGGATGAAAAATGGTCATATAACCCTTGAAACAGGAATAAACAGTTTATTGGTAATCAGGTTGGACATCAAGAAAAGAGTCAACAGATAATGATTCCATAAAAAGAGCTGCTTCTCATCCGAGCAGATCAAAAAATATTGGAATCAATATTCGTAATTTTGAAAGACACTTCACTTCAGTAACATCTTTTCTGATCAAGCTCATATTCTTTCATACAGAAAAAACCAATTTTACAGGATACTGTTTGCATGAATTTTTCTGTTTCCGTTACATGAGTTGTTTTTCCCGATTCCATTTTCAACATATTTCGTGGACAGGCCAAAGGATGAATTGTTATGAAAAATGAAATATTGACACTTCGAAACATCGGAATCAGTGCTCATATCGATTCCGGAAAAACCACTCTAACAGAAAGAATTCTGTTTTATACCCAGAGAATTCATGCCATTCATGATGTAAAAGGCAAGGATGGTGTGGGGGCGACCATGGACTCCATGGAACTGGAAAAGGAACGCGGCATCACCATTGCTTCAGCGGCGACTTTCTGTGAGTGGAAAAATCATGAAATCAATATCATCGATACCCCGGGACATGTTGATTTTACCATTGAAGTGGAACGTTCCCTTCGTGTACTGGATGGTGCCGTGCTGGTTCTCTGTTCCGTTGGCGGTGTTCAATCCCAATCCATTACGGTTGACCAGCAGATGAAACGGTATAAGGTTCCCTGCATTGCATTTATCAACAAATGCGACCGAAATGGGGCCAACCCGTTTCGTGTCATTGAACAACTTCGGGATAAACTGGGTCATAATCCTGTTGCCCTGCAGATCCCGATCGGCCTGGAAGCAAAACTGGAAGGCGTCGCAGATCTGATCACCATGAAGGCCATTTACTTTGACGGGGATAATGGTGAAATTCTCCGAATCGAGGAAATACCGGATCACCTGCTGCCGCAGGCAAAAGAGAAAAGAGAAGAGATGATTGATAAGGCTTCGCTCTTTTCCGATGAACTGACGGAGGCAATCCTGGAAGAAAAGGAAATCTCTCCGGGCTTGCTGCTGAATGCCCTTCGAAACGGATGCCTGTTACGGGCATTAACACCGGTATTGATGGGTTCCGCATATAAGAATAAAGGTGTTCAGCCATTGCTGGATGCAGTAAACAACCTGCTTCCCTGCCCTGCGGATGTCAAAAATGAAGCCCTGGATATGGATAATAGCGAAACGCCGGTCATCCTGTGTGCCGATCCGACCAAGCCGATTGTGGCACTGGCCTTTAAGCTGGAAGATGGGCAGTATGGCCAGCTTACCTATATCCGTGTATACCAGGGAAAACTTACAAAAGGTTCCACGGTGGTCAATATCCGTACCGGCAAAAAAATTAAAATCGGAAGACTTGTCCGGATGCATGCCAGCCAGATGGAAGACATCGAGACCATATCCGCCGGATATATCGGTGCCATTTTCGGCGTGGATTGCGCTTCAGGAGATACATTTGTGAGCCCGGAAATCAATTACTCCATGACATCCATGCACGTTCCGGAACCCGTAATTTCCCTTGCCATCATTCCGGAAGACAACAAATCCCAGATCAACATGTCCAAGGCCCTGAACCGTTTCACAAAAGAAGACCCGACCTTCCGGAGTTATGTGAATGATGAAACCGGTGATACCATTATCGAAGGAATGGGAGAACTGCATCTTGAGGTCTATGTGGAAAGAATGCATCGGGAATACAATGCAAAGGTGACTACCGGGCAGCCAAGGGTCGCATACCGGGAAACCATCACAAAAATGGCGGAATTCAACTATACCCATAAAAAGCAGACCGGCGGCTCCGGGCAGTATGGACGTATTGCCGGATATATTGAACCGTGTTTTGAAGAAGAATTTATTTTTGAAAACAAAATTACCGGCGCCTCTATACCCACACAATATATCCCGGCCTGTGAAAAGGGATTCAGACTATGCATGGCCAAGGGCCCCAAACTGGAATATCCGATTACCGGCGTGAAGATCACGATTACCGACGGTGCTTCGCATTCGGTTGATTCATCCGACATGGCTTTCCAGGCAGCAGCTCGAGGTGCTTTCCTGGAGGGATACAACAAGGCGAATCCGGTTATTCATGAGCCGATCATGAAGGTTGCCGTGGAAACGCCCACGGAATTCCAGGGTTCGGTCATGGGTTCTTTAAACCAGCGGCGCGGTATTATCGAAGGTTCGCAGGAAGACGGCCCCATGAGTGTCATTGAAGCCCAGGTGCCTTTGTCGGAAATGTTCGGCTATTCAACCGTCATCCGGTCGCTGACACAGGGGAAAGCGCAGTTCACCATGGAATTTTCAACCTATCGGCAGGTCCCCAAACAGATTGCGGAAGAACTGATCAAACAGAAAAGCCAGGCAGGAGAAAAAGGCAAACAGACCAAAAAATGATTGCCATAGAATATAAAATTCATATAGTTACTCTTATTTCTCTGATACGATAATGTAAACAATACAGGAGCGAAAATATGCAACAGACAAACCATATCACAGACAATCCCCTGAAATGGCTTGGATACGCAACAGACAATATTCTTCCCAATGGTGGCTTTGGTGCGGTTCTGGCCCGTGCCGGTGTTGGGAAAACATCCCTGCTGGTCCAGATCGCCTTGAACTCTATGTTAAGAAATCAGGCAGTGCTGCATATCAGCCTGGATGATCCGGTTAAAAAAATCAACCTCTGGTATAAAGAAATCTTTCAGCTCTTAACCAAAGATTTTAGAATGGACCAGGAGCGTCAGCTCTGGGAAACCATTCTTCCCTTTCGCTTTATTCTGACCATGAAGGTGGACGGATTCAGCATGCTGAGGCTTGAAGAAAGAGTCAGGGATCTGGTCGAACAGGACATTTTCTCACCCCGCATGATCATTATTGACGGGCTTCCCTTTGATGGCTCAGCCAAAGACACCCTTCTTGAATTAAAGCCATTCATCAATCATCTGGGTGCGCATGCCTGGCTTACTGTAAAAACCCATCGCCACGAAGAGCCGGGACCGGACGGATTTCCGATTCAGGTTAGTGATATAAAGGATCTCTTTGATACCATTATTGAACTTCATCCGGAGGGGGAAAGTATTTATATCCGTAATTTGAAAGGCGGTTCCGGTCCGACCAATACGGAAAGGCTGATACTGGATCCATCGACCATGCTGATTCAAAAAAAACAGGGGTAGGAAATACCTGTATCAATTGGGAGGTATGATCATAAAGGATTTTTTTTCAACTGCCTTGCGGTGCAGTCCAACCTTCCCCCTGACTATCGGTAACTGACCGTATCCGTTCCAGAAAATCGCCAACCGCCCGATATACCCGTTCACAGCCCGGTCCCAGAATAATACCATGCCGTTTTAAATTCACCACCAGATATTCTTTTTCTTCCGATCCAAGAAGCTGGAAGATCCTTCTGGACCCATCCGGATTCACTACCGGATCACGATTGGATTGAACAACAAGGGCCGGAATTGTAATACCGGCAAGCTTGCCCTCAATGGAGTCCATCAGCCTTGCAAGCTCCAGTATGCCGGAAACCGGATTCCGGGTGTAATTGATATGGGGATTTTCAGGATTATTGATTACAAACTCTTTTTTGGCAGTTTCAAAACTCACTCGGTCCATCAACCAGTTCCACAGATTGACGGCAGGAACAAACCTGGCTGAAAAATCCTGTAATTTCAATGGCGGAGAAATGGCAAATACGCCGCTCAGATCCGTTACCCGGGAACATAGATCCAGCGCCAAACCGGCTCCTGTGGAAAAACCGCCCACCACAACCTTTTTACAGTTGTTACTCAGTAATGCATACCCCTCTTCCACAGACTCAACCCATTCCATATAATTCCGGGTTGCCAGGTCATTCGGTGAGGTGCCGTGCCCTTTCAATCTTGGCGCATATACACGGTATCCGATGTGACTCAGGTACTCGGCAAGCCCGCTGACCTCCATTGGCGCTGCCATATATCCATGAATTAACAAAACGCCTGTTTCCATGGACTTGCCTTTCAAAAAAATCGGCATTCCCACTTTTTCGTCTTTGGATTCTCCCGGGATGGCAAACTTGGCGTAATCCCGTTGAAAATCAAACATCGCCTTTTCCATGAGATGATTCACAACCAGATGCTTGATTCTGATTTTCGGATAACGGGCGATCGTCATCAACGCTTCCTGATAAAAGGATATCGGTTCGATTTCATTGGCGATCACGGAAACCGGATTGTTGATCCGAACCTGGTGAAACGCTGTTTGATCCGTGAAATCAGAATCTTTCTGAACAGCCCTCTCATTTTCGATGATAATTTTCTTTTCCACCGCAAGAGAGTAAAAGTTGCGATATTTCTGATAGCGATCATCGGTCAGGAGATTGATCTGATTTTTATCCAGTCCATGATGCCGGTAGAGCTCCTCTTCTTTTCCCGGTTTCAGAATGGCCACAAGATACCCTCTTCTTCTCAAATCCTGTTCATCGATCTGATTGTCCGGCAGATACTTCAGAAGTGTCGCAAAAATATGATCATGATTCACGGTTGTCATCGTGTAAATACGGGACATATACCTTTCCATGATCTTCTGTGCAGAAACCCTCATCATTCTTTTGGAAGAAATGGGGTCGTCAAAATTAATGGGGGATGCGTCGTTGATATCTTTCTGAATCCTGGGGTTTTTGATATATTGCCGAACCCTTATGGGTTCCCCAAACCGCATATCCACATCAACACCGGACAGCAGCATGGTGCCTTCGATCATGATCTCTTCCAGCATTCGTTCGGAAAGGTTATCCACATATTTTTCCGCAAGGCGGCTCAGCAAATTCTCTTTTGCCCGAATGGGATAATAGGTAAGATTGACCGGAACAATATAGGTTTCAATATCCAGAATCGGTCCGACATCCTCGATCTGGAAAAGATGGATCAGTCTTTCCGCTTCCCGGGGTGAAACATTGATCATTCTTCGAAGCCTTTCCCGGTAAAAAGCGGTTCGAAGCGCCAGCGTCGCTGTCCCGGTATGCGGCGGACGTCTGCCATCCGGCGAGGAGATGATAAACTCTCCCCTTTTCCGCCCTTTCCTCTCATATATTTTTTTATTTTTGACCATTCTCCCTTCCGGAAAAATGACCCAGGACGCTTCTCCGATCAACAGACTCTTGACAATCAGCAGATCCCGATTGGGGTCTTTTGTTGAAACCGCCCCAACCTTGTCAAGATATTCACCCAAACCTCCTCTGAACAGGTTGTAATCCGCAAGGGACCATATGGGTTTTCCGGTGATCCGGTTGATATGATATGGAATAAAGAGGGTTTCAATCCTTGTGAAATGATTGATCGCGTAAATAATTGCACCTTTTGGGGGGATGTTTTCTTTGCCATGAATGCGAATCTGTGTTTTTGAAAGACCGGATAAGGCCCGGAGCGCATATTTGCTGGTCCGATATGCAAAATTATTCATATCCCTCTCTCCGTATCAAAAAAATGTGATTGATTGAAAAATCCTGTTACAATTTTAGCATATTATCTTTAAACTGTAATCGAAAAAAATGTCCGCGTCAAATTCGAATCCATACGGCTCCAATCTGTGGAATATGGATTGTGATAAATATTGACTTCTGAAAGGATACCTTTTACATTCACCCCAAGTTTTTTATTCTAAAATTCCGGGAGGTCTGGATTGTATTCGAAAATTTTGCTGCTTCGGTTTCCCAATACAGGTGTTTCAAAACCAACCGTTTGCTATCTGTCCAAAGACTTTGATCTTACATTTACCATCCTGAAGGCAACGATATTTCCCAGAAAAGAAGGTATCATGGTAATTGAGGTTACCGGTGCCAAAAAGGACTTTAAAAAAGGAATGACCTTTCTCCGTGATCAGGGTATCCAGGTTCAAAATGCATCCCAGGAGGTCACCCGTGATGTCGATAAATGTATCCATTGCGGCGCCTGTACCGCCGTTTGCCCGACTGGAGCATTGTCTGTGAAACGCCCGGAAATGTCCATCGAATTTAACATTCAAAAATGCAGTGTATGCGAGTTGTGTGTTCCTGCCTGCCCCACACGGGCAATGAAGGTCCAACCTACCTCTGAAACCTTTTTTTAAAATGAAACCCAGAACTGCAGTTGCCATCAGCGGCGGCGTTGACTCCCTTACCGCAGCCTTGCTGTTAAAACAGAACGGCCATGATGTTATGGGGGTACATTTTATCACCGGATTTGAAACAAGGTTCATGAATCAGCAGGACAGAAAAACCCGGCATCCGCATCATCATCCGGTAGTGGATAAAATGAAAATAATGGAAGATCAGCTCGGCATTCCCATCAGCGTGCTGGACTGCCGGAAAGAATTTCAGGAGCACGTTGTTCAATACTTCATAACGTCCTACCTGGAAGGAAGAACGCCCAATCCCTGCCTGGTATGCAACTCCAGAATAAAATTTGATATTCTTCTCCAGTATGCGAAATCGCTTGGTGCCGAACGGCTTGCAACCGGTCATTACGTTCAAAAGCATATGGATCATGATGGGACGGCACATCTTCTCAAGGGCGATGATCCCCGGAAGGATCAATCGTACTTTCTTGCCTTTCTTTCTCAGGAACAACTCATGGATGCCTGTTTTCCATTGGGATCAATGCACAAGGCCAACGTGATCAAAATCGCAGAAGAGAACGGATTAAAGCCGGTTACTCATAAGGAAAGCCAGGATATATGTTTTATTCATGGGAATTCCTATGTTGATTTTTTTCAGGATCGGAACATTCTTTTCAGACCCGGCATGATTATCGACAAACATGGGAAAACCATCGGTAAACACAACGGGCTCCATCATTTTACCATTGGTCAGAGAAGAGGCATCAATTGCCCTGCTCCAAACCCGTATTATGTATTGCAGCTGGATACAACAAACAACCGGCTGATCGTAGGAGAAATAGAGGATCTCTTTTCCTCCGTCTGCAAAGCAGAGAATATAAACTGGATCATCAAGCCATCGTCATTCCCGATCACCTGCAGCGTAAAAATCCGGTACCATCACAAGCCTGCGCCTGCAACAATAACGGAAGATGATTTGAATGCCGCCACGATATCTTTTCAGACACCGCAACTCTCGGTAACCCCCGGGCAGGGAGCGGTATTTTACATCGGCAATGAGGTTATCGGAGGAGGATGGATTTCCCGCGACGCATGAAGTACAAATATAAAATCACTACGCTGGGATGCAAGGTCAATCAGTTTGAATCCGAAGCCATCGGCCGGTTTCTGGAAGAATCCGGATGGGGTTCCTCTGTACCGGATGAAGAATCGGATGTTGTTGTCATCAACACCTGCACGGTTACGCAAAAGGCATCCATGCAGTCCCGTCAGGCCATCCGCCAGGCCATTCGATCCAATCCCAATGCAAGGATTGTCGTGACAGGATGTTATGCGCAAAACGGAACAGAGGAACTGAAACAGATTAAAGGAATCCATGATATTATCGGATCCGCTCTCAAACACCGGATTCCCCAGGCTCTCCTTTCAACAATCGGCAGTCAAAAGCCGGAATCACCGATCGTCATTGTTCCGGATATCGGCCGGGAAGAAATTTTCAAACAGACTATTGTCGATATCTCCGGGGACCGGACAAGACCCTTTTTAAAAATACAGGATGGATGTGATGCATTTTGTACCTATTGTATTGTTCCGTATACAAGAGGAAGGAGCAGAAGCATGCCGGCAGAAGATGTTCTCCGGAAAATTGAGCTGTTTTCATCCGCAGGGTACAAAGAAGTCGTTCTTACCGGAATCCATCTGGGCTGTTATGGAAGGGATTTTCCTACCGGTAAAAATTCCTTATTCAAGCTTCTCAAGATGATTGAAGACAGGAGCAGTATTGACAGGGTTCGCTTTTCTTCTATAGAGCCCCACGAATTGACAACCGACATCGTTGAACTGGTCGCTTCTTCTGCAAAGCTTTGCAACCATTTTCATATCCCTCTGCAAAGCGGTGATGACACCATCTTGAAAAAAATGAAACGGCCCTATACCGGAGAACAATTCGGAAAACTGATCTCCTTCATCCATCAAAGTATTCCGGACGCCGCCATCGGAGTTGATGTGCTCATCGGTTTTCCTGGTGAAACCCGGAACGAGTTTCAGAATACCTATCAACTGATTCAGGAACTGCCGGTCTCTTATCTTCATGTCTTCCCCTATTCTTCCAGAAAGGGAACGCCTGCTGCCCGTTATCCGAATCCGGTTCCCCAAGCGGCCATCAAGGAAAGATGCCGGGACATGAGAGAACTGGGAATCCGGAAAAAAAATCTGTTTTTCCAAAATTTTATCGGCAGAAATATGGTTATTCTGGTGGAAGAAGCAAGGGATAAGAAAACGAATCTGTTAAAAGGAATAACGGCAAATTATATTACCGTTCTATTGGACGGTCCGGACTCGTTAAAAAACAGCCTGATTTCGATTCAGCTCATTGAGCAGATAGATTCCACAACCGTATTGGGTATCCTGCATTAATTCAAAACCGGTTCGAAACTCATCCCTCTACATTCTTCTCTCCTTGCGTATTATCTCGTATGCCTCCTGGATCTCACGAAATTTATCATTTGCAAATCTGATAAATTCCTCCGGAAAACCTTTTGATGCAATTTTATCCGGATGATATTCAAAAACCAGTTTTCGATACTGCTTTTTAATCTGTTCATTGGTATCGGTTTGTTCACTGTTTAAGACAGCATAGTATTTTTGAAAATCTTCGACGTATTTAGATTTGATATGTCTGTACGTATCAAGGTTGAACCGGAAGATTCGTACGGCTTCCAGGATCAGAGATTCCTCTTTATGACTCATCCGGCCATCCGACACGGAAACGCGCACCAGAATATCAATCATCAGGGTAAGGAACTGTGGTTGTGCCTGGAACTGATTAAAAAACTGGGTTGCGAATTCACTGAACGGCTCCGGTGACTGAATCGCGGCATGGAAAAGACGCATGGCAACATTCCGGCTTTGTTCATCCAGGTGAAGATCCCTGGTCATAAAGGATTGGATGGAATCAATTTCTTTTTCCGATATTTGTCCGTCTGCTTTTGCCAGTTGTGCCAGCATGGAAAAGGTTGCCACAAAAAATGTCAGCTGTGATGTTTCACCGGATGACAACACGGTATTCCGGATCGATGAATGCGGATCATCATCGATATCAAATGCATGCCCGAATGTTGCCCCTGCAATCGCCCCAATCGGCCCGCCCAGCACAAATCCAATGGCGCCGCCGACCAGCTTTCCCATCCAGCTCATATACACCACCTTTTTCCGGACTGACCGGATCCCTCGTTATACTATGCGATCCGGGTGATGCAGAAAAACCAGACCGGTAATCAATTCCGCATTTTGCATCTTCCGGCTTGACACCACACCGCATGACCCATATATTCGCGTCCATGTCCATTGATAGGAATGGAACCCATATTGTCCCGATCCAGAATAAACTTCAACCAAAGGGCTTATTGCATGTTATCCCCGAAAAGTATAGCGATTCCTGTTATTACAGCATTTCTTATTATATTTTCAAATAATTGCATTGCAGATGATATCGCTTCGGCAGGCCGCTCCATTTTCAACAACCATCAGGAGGCTGTTGTCAGGGTTTCCCTGATCATTAAATTCCGTTTATTCATGAATGGTAATGAAAAGAAAAAAAGTGAATCCAAAACCGAAACAACCGGAACCATACTAACCCCGGCGGGTCTGACACTGATTTCCCTGAACACAACGGAACCGGATAAAATGGCAGAGGAAAATATTAAACGAAAGACCGGATCCCAGATGAGACTTGAATCCGAACTGGGAGATATCATAATCATCCTGTCTGATGGAAAAGAGATCCCGGGCACGATTGTCTTGCGGGATCGCGACCTGGATCTGGCCTTCATCCGTCCGGCTAAAGAGAATGAACTTTCCTTTCATTCTCTCTGGACGGTCAAAAAAGGTACGCCTGAAGTCATGGATCTTGTGTTTTCTCTTGGCAGGCTTCCAAAACTGGGAAGCCGCGCAGCAACCATTTCCATGGATAGAATCCATGCAATTGTGACCAAACCCCGGACCGTTTATATCCCGTTTTTCACCAGGGAGCTGGGAGCTCCCATTTTTGCGGAAAATGGCAGCTGGATCGGTAATATGCTGCTCCGGTATAATCCTTCCGGGGATACCAACCCGCCGGCCATGTTTGTGATTCTTCCGGCAGATGATATCATGGAAATTGCCGCCCAGGCACCGAAAATCGAAACCCCTGCGAACGAATTGAAATAATGGATTATTATTGGGAGTCCTTTTATGATCGATAAAAACATCAAACTTGCATGCTTGATCCTGCAGTGCATTCTTTGTGTCGTCTGTGCCGGCATCGGTTATGCAGATTCCACTCCAGACAAACCTGAGGATTCCATCAAACAGGCTATCAGAATGGTAAAACCCGCTCTGGTGAAAATCCATGCCCTTTCCACCTCCTATCATGCAGGAAGAGAGATCAAAAGCGAATCAACAGGAAGCGGCACGATCATCTCTCCGGACGGTCACATCATCACCAATCATCATGTTGTCGGTCATGCGGTAAGGCTGAGATGTACGCTCTCGGATAACGAAGAAATAGAGGCAGAAGTGATCGGTACGGATGCATTATCGGATATTGCCGTTATCCGGCTTACATCGGATCCGGACAGGATCTATCCCTATGCCGTGTTTGGTGACTCATCGCTGGTTCGGGTCGGAGAAAAAATCATAGCCATGGGAAGCCCCATTTCCCTTTCCCAGTCCGTGACCTTTGGCGTTATAAGCAATATCGGGATGACCATCCCCAAATCATACCGCAAAGATCAATATACCTTTCGTCTGGATGGCGAGGATGTCGGCAGTTTTGTATTGTGGATCGGTCATGATGCGGCCATCTATCCGGGAAACTCCGGCGGCCCTCTTGTGAACATGAACGGAGAAATAATCGGCATCAATGAAATTGTGTTCGGACTCAGCGGTGCCATTCCGTCCAACCTGGCCAAAGAGGTTGCCATCCAGCTGAAAAAGAAAGGAACCGTGACCAGAAGCTATCTGGGCATTGAGGTCCAGCCGCTGCTGAAATTTTCCACCATAAAAAATGGCGGGATCATCAGCAATGTTGTTGCGGAGTCGCCTGCTGAAATTGCAGGATTTGTCCCCGGAGATATTTTGTTGCGAATCGGAGGACACCTTGTCAATCTTCAGTATTATGAAGAAATGCCGCTCTTTCATCAGATGACAGCCAACCTTCCGATCGGAAAATCAGCAGAGGCTGAAATATGGCGTAATCATGAACAGATCACCCTGACCGTGACGCCGACATTACGTGAACCCGCAGAGCCGGAAACCGTCGAATCAAAACCCTGGGGGATAACCATTCGGGATGTATCCTCGGAAGCAAGGAAAAAATTAAAACTGAGCGATCAGAGCGGCGTTATAGTGACATCCGTCAGGCCGGGAGGACCCGGCGGACTGGCAAAGCCGGTCATCATGCCAAGGGATATTATCAAAAAAATAAACCATGCACCGGTTCAGGATATAAACATGTTTATGGAGATCACCGGTAACCTCATGAAAGGCAAAACAGGTCCGGTTCCGACACTCATCGAAGCGGAGCGTGAAGGCCAATCATACATCAGCGTGATTCCGGTCGGCATTCAAAAAACCACCGACCAGGGCCGTGAAGTCCGCAAAGCGTGGATTCCAGTCAACACCCAGGTCATTACAAGGGAAATTGCCCAGATTCTGGACATGCCGGATCTCAAAGGGGTTCGCATCACCCGGCTGCTGGATGAGGAGTTTTGTAAGAAGACCGAACTGTTCGTGGGGGACCTGATCATTGGACTGGATGGTGAAACCATTCCGGCTGCCTTTCCCGAAGATTCGGAAGTTTTTTCCAGTATGATACGGCAATACCGGATCGGATCAACCGTCAATCTGGATATCAGCAGAAACAATCAAAAGGTTATAGTGTCCGTCACACTGCCGCGGTCCCCTGAAACAGCCAGGGAAATGGAAAAATATCAGGATGACAATTATGAATTTACAGTGCGCGATCTTTCGTTTATGAAAAAAATCGATCAACAGTGGCCATTGAACCGGCAAGGAGTGATCGTTGAAGAAGTGGAGCCCGGAAGTTGGGCGGCACTTGGAGAGCTTTCTGTGGATGATCTGATTATCGAAGTCAACAGCCAAACCGTTACAGATGTCAACCGGTTCAGGCAGATCATGGAAAAACTGACTTCGGAAAAACCAAAAGCCATCGTGATGCATATCCTGCGCGGATCCAACCACAGATATCTGGAACTGGAATCGGAATGGGAAACGGACATGCCCGTGACGCCTTGACAGTTGCGATCCCAAAAGATATAATTCAATCAAAATACGGCGATCTTTCCGGATCAAATGAAAATAACGACCGATCCGATTCTTTACGTTTTTTTTTCGCGTGTTTTTGACCATAACCTCCTGCGGTAGAACATCAAAAACAGGAACCTCATCAAGCAGAATCTTTTTTTTTAACCTATTGAAGATCCGAGATCCAAAAAACCCCATTCAGGGAGAAAAAAAATGGAATTTCTGGAACAACTGGGAATCAAAGAGGTGAATTCCGGCGCATCCACCGGAATTCACTGGTCCGCCGCAACGAAAAAACAAAACATCATAATATCCTCTCCGGTTGATGGAAAACAAATCGCCGGTGTTGAACCATGCACTCCTGAAACCCTGGAGCATACCATAGAGACTGCCCGGCGTGCCTTTCTCGATTGGCGGATGGTGCCGCCGCCCAAAAGAGGAGAACTGGTCCGTAAAATCGGAATCGAATTCAGAAAACAAAAAGACCCCTTAGGCAGACTGATCTCTTATGAGATGGGCAAATCCCTTCAGGAAGGACGGGGAGAGGTTCAGGAGATGATCGACATCTGCGATTTTTCCGTTGGCCAATCCAGGATGCTCTATGGCCGCACCATTGCTTCGGAACGGGAACAGCATAAAATGTTTGAACAGTACCACCCCCTTGGTGTGGTCGGCGTTCTTACCGCCTTTAATTTCCCGGCTGCTGTCTGGGCCTGGAATGCCATGATTGGCGCTGTCTGCGGTGATGTAATCCTCTGGAAGCCTTCCTCCAAGGTTCCGTTAACGGCCATTGCCATCCAGAAAATTATTGGATGTCTGATCAAGGAAGATAGCCTGCCGGAAGGGATATTTTCTCTGGTGATCGGCAGCGGCAAATCCATCGGGGAGAAGATGATCCGGGATCATCGAATCCCGCTGATCTCCTTTACCGGCTCCATTCCCACCGGACGCCATGTCGCAGAGGTTGCAGCAGCCCGATTCGGCAAAACCATCCTGGAACTGGGAGGCAACAATGCCGTTATCCTGGCACAGGATGCGGATCTGAAACTGGCCATTCCGGCCATTGTTTTCGGTGCGGTAGGAACTGCCGGGCAACGATGCACGACCATCAGAAGGCTGATCGTTCATGAGTCGATTTTTGATCGTGTGAAAAGTGCTTTGACGAA